>JAJRWX010000077.1 GCA_024276605.1 Planctomycetota bacterium
CCCAAGCTCTCTTGACGGCGCTGAACCTGCAACTCCCCGAGGCTCTTCCCCACACAGACGTTCCTGTAGTCACAAGAAAGAAGCTCCCAGAGCGACGTAAGAAGCAGTGACGCAAGAGCTTACATGCATCACGGGACCATGGCGAAAGGGTGAACATCCGCTCAAGGCTGGGGGCTACGTGAAAGATCGTTCATCAAAGTTTCGCATTGTTCGATGTCCATATTTTGAGGATGTGTCAATTCAAATCGCAACTCAATCACATGGAGGTCCTGCGATTGTACAAATGGCCGATGAAAAATTAATGGCATCGCAAGCGAACGACGTGTTGGGATAACTCAAGCAGTTGAAAGTATCGATTTCATCCCACTCCTCTGGCCCCAGAATTAGGTTCACGCCGCTAGCGGCAGCAACCTCAATCACACTCTGCACAGTGCCATCACGTTGTTGCAAGATTCGTGATCGTTCGGCTTGACAATCTGCGGAGCAGAAAATATTGAAACCCCGCGACCTCAAATCTTGGATGGCGGCAGAACGCTCAATATTAACCTGACGATCAATTTCACTATTCAATAAATCGATCTTGGCAAAGAACAATTCAGTTTCAAGTGGTGTTAGGAAAGAAAAGGTGTCACCAGAATTAAATGATGGTAAATCACACGCATCGCCAAACCCATTGAAGTTTGTGTCAAGTTGGTCCGGGTTGAATACTGTAGGGCAATTATCGAAGCAAAGGTCTGGAAAGCCATCCTGGTCCGCATCCAAATCAAGTATGCCACAGCCACAAAATCCCGGTGCCATTTTCAACGGGTCAAATGGGCACAGGTCTGTAAATGGTTGTTCTACTATAGGTTCAGGTTGAAAAAAGTATACGAGGTTGACAATCTGAACACGACATGTCTCGCAAGCATTGGTAACGCATGATGCTACGAATGTATCCAATGCTTGTTGCCGTGTAGTTCCACTGTCCAGGTTTTCCCGAGCTGATCCAAACAATGGTGCCGTGTCGCAAATGCCTATATTACAGCATAAACGAGTCACCTGTTGCTCGGGTGTCTCAAGGAATAGGGGTGGGGAAGATTCATCCGCTGGGATGGATGGTGGCGGCGTGGCGTCTATTACGTCGGGTAGTGCTAACGTTGCTTGTGGCTCTTCGGTTGGTGTATTAGTCACGCCGCAGCCCGCAAGTAGAAGCAAACAAAACGTCAGTCGTATGAAGTGTTTCATGGCCCTGTCAACTCAATCTGCATTATTGAGTAGTCTCGTAGGTCAACATCGCAGTCGCCGTCTAAGTCTGAAATCAACGTACCATTTACATCTACATCCGCCACCAACGGAGTTAATACGCAAACATCGTATACATCTGGAACACCATCACTATCGGCATCATCGTCACACACATTACCGAATCCGTCTCCGTCGTGGTCGTCATTACCAAATAGGTCTCCGCTTAGGATCGTTTCGTAAATGAACCTGTCATGTGCATCGGGATTGGGTTCGCCAAAACCTGCAAAACCACCCCATAGCTCTGAGCCTTGATTAAGCTCAAAAGTTGCAAACCTATCTCCAGAGCCACCATCCGGCGTATAGCGACCTTTTGCTACCTGTATTACACCTCCGAACCGACCATCAGCGATTCCATCCTGTAGGTCAGCGTACGCGGTAGACCATGATGTACCGTCGTGGATTGGGCCGGGAGCGTCGGCGTCAACGTAAATGATGCGACCATCAGCAACTGATATAGCGGACAACACCACGATGCATAATAGATCACACTTCGCAACCATATTATTGCTCCTTGATCTCATTGAACTTGGCCAACCGTGGCGTGATTTGAAAAGTCGTTTCCCTGACGGATTCCAGTTTACCAGATGCGTATGATTCTCACAACTTAAACGTTTTAGTGTTAGACGATTTTTGCAATGAGCGTCATAATACCAGCAATGGGTCTGTCTTAGGATTACTTCTGACACAGACTATTCGACGTTCTTATCCCTCGACTCAACCGCGCAGGTGGCCTTGCTAACAAACGCGATTATCTCGTCCACTGTTCCTGAAGGCTTAGATACAACGTCATATTGCTCTATGCCTTCGACTCCGTTTAATAACACTCTTAGATAGTCTGCGTTAACAGCCCAATTCACATTCTGTGGAAGCGAGCCGGTGATTTCTACAAAAGTACTTACTGCGGCAGTGGACGTGATAAGGCCAACTACACAACCTTCGGAAGCAACTAACGCTCCGCCTGAGTTACCTGGCTGTACCGGCACTGTTACTTGAAGTCGTGACGCTTCATCGGATACACCTGTTGTAGCACTTATTACCCCCTCGGTGTATTTGCTTTCAGTTCCGAGAATGCTTGGCGCTGGTAACCCAATTGTAAACACTTTTTGTCCTTGTTTAATCGAATTGGAATCGCAGAGTGACAGGTGCGATGTTTGCTTTGTATCCACTTTGAGAAGCGCGGCGTCGAACGCACGAGAGTGTTTAACTAGCGTTGCATCTTGCCATTCGTCATTGCCAAACCGAACACGTATGTGATCGCTATCTTTGACAACGTGGTATGCTGTAAGAATATGCCCACCACTGGATATTGTAAATCCGGTACCACTTGCTAGCTTTGGTGCGTTTTGAATTGGTTCTGTCAACTGAGTTTCAATGGGTTCAAAGAATAATTTCACCAGACTACAGCGTTGTATCTGTTTCTTAGCTAAAACTTCATTCGTATGTGTATAGCGTCCAGTAATTACACTCCAGCGCAGAAAGTAAAGATTTTCTGGTTGTACGTTGATTTTAACTGGGGCTGTTGAAATATACGATCCGAATGTGGAAAATTCGTGTACACCTGCGGGCAAATCAAAATATGCAAAAGTATCGGGGGCTAAGTCAGCCACGTGCTGACCATCGACCTCTAAAGGCAACGTAAGCGCGCATCCCACATAATTATAAGGGCGGTAGCAATATACCCGACCTCTTTGATGTGGGGGTACGAAGGTTTTTGCAACATCGTTGAGTGAAGACGTAGCCAACGGCACAGTTGCACATCCTGTGAGCAATGTGACTAAGATTACGAATACGGTGAGAATTGGTCTCCGCATAATCGAAAGCTCCCTTCTTATCTTTAGCCGCATGCTATTCGTATTCTTCTGATTATGATATAGTACCCCCCGATGGGTTCGTCGAGCGATGCGCATCGTAAGGCGGCAACGCGGTCGCGGTTTGGCTCGGCTTTTATCCTCGCCGACGCCTGCCTTGACCGGCCCAGCCAGAGGATAAATATGCCAAACAAATCAGTTAATCACGCTGTCATAGAAGTTCTTGAAATCAAGGACATCCTGGTCCGTCTAAGCATTAACTGGAAGGAAATAGATGTGACGCAGGATGCCTCAAACCTGCACACCAGAAAACCCTTCGTTGTGCCTGGGGACGGGAAAACTTTGTCCGTCCAAATATCGATTCCTGTTCCTAAGCGTGGCGGTGAAGTTTCCGAGGATGAGGACAACGAAGAATCCAACCATCCGCTTGTAACGGCAATTGAGATTATAAAAGGGTGGACCGGAGAAAAATGGGACGACTTGTGGGAAGCCGCATTACGAGTCAATTCCGATTTTGGGCTGGATGCACGTATCAAGCGAGACGGAACAAAGTTGCCAAACCTCAGCTATTTGCTGCCGATATTACAAAGGCTGGACAGCGATGGTTACAACGTGAGGCTGCTAGTTAGATTATTTAGGGAGCATCCTGACGAGATGCAAAAGTTGGGCTTCGATAAACCAGTTATTGACCCGCCAGTATTAGCCGATGCGGCATGGGACAAGGTGGGACAAGCTGATAGAGAGCCAAATAGCGATGCTGCAAAACGTACAAAGAATTTGCCACCTCGCATAGAGCGAGCGGGGGAACAGTACAATTGGTGCGTAGATGTATTGAGCGAAAAAGATAATTCCATGAAGGCTCCCACCGATGATGAGATATATACATATCTTGAAAACGCCGTATCGGAGGTGGAAAAGCTAGGCAGACAGGTTCCAGAAGTGCTAGAGTCGCTTGGCCGGCGAGATAACTGGAAACGGTACTTAAGCGAATACAGAAAAATAACACGTACGCATAAAAATACTCCCCCCCTTGGCCGAGACGAAAACTCCGGTTCTGTCGTAAGACTAGAACAAGTTTAGGTTATCGCATCACTTCAAACAGGATGTCCTTCCAAACAGGATGAAAAACCGGATGTTTCATATTATTTTTTGAAACCGAATCCCCATTTCCGAGTATCTATCACAGATTCGTCCCTAAAAGCGGATGTTTTTACGTCCCTCTACGCATCCGGTCCGTGGACTGTGCACGGCGTTCTTTGACCGTAGCAGGTTGCTACTGGCACGCCGCTTAGAAACGGAGAATAAATTAATGATTGCAGAACCCGAAACGATTGTACGTGAACTCTTGGACGCGAAATCGGTCGCGATTTTATTGGATTGCTCGCCGCGCCATGTTGTGCGGCTTGCGGATTCCGGCCGGCTTCCAAGGCCTTTGAAGGTCGGTCGCCTAACTCGATGGCGACGAGAGGATATTTCCGACTGGGTGTTGGGCGGTTGCCCTTCTATCGGGAGGGGAACATCGCGATGAAATTAAAACATGAAGCGAAGGCATTCTGCGACTTGCTCTGGGAGGCTGCAACCCGTCAGCGATTGGGGGGTGATATAAGGAAGTCGGAGTTTTTTAGGTCGCAAGCGGAAAAATTGCGACATCGATATGAAAAAAGGCCCCCCGAAATCGGTCGCACGACTCGGGGAGCAAGTTATTCCTCCACATCCGGAAATTCTAACTACGAATTCGAAATCTACAATGGACGGATACCATTTACTGCTCGTGAGCGTGCCCTCATGCGATTATGCGCGGAGGGTTATTTATGAATATGAGCAATCCTGCGATACAGGCATGTCGAGAACTCGCGGCTGCCTCCAAGCACGCAGGAAATATACTTGTAATTTTATGGGCGCTCTCGAACGGCAAGCGCCAAGTCAACGTGACACGTATTACGCTCTGTGACATTTCAGGACTTCACAAGAGCACAATCACCACGGCTATGCACGCTTTGCATGACTGTGGATTCATCCGGCGAGCGTATGGTTGTGTGCCCGGTCGAAAGTGGTATCGGGTCACTCTTTTGGCCTCCCCTTGGGCCGTCAAAACCGTCTCTAGGGAAGCACGAAAACGCACCCCTAAAGCCGTTAAAAGTGACTCAAGGGGAGAAAGCAGAGTCACTCAAAACCGTCTCAAGGGGGGTGCGCCCCTAAAGCCGGAAAAAGTGACCTTACTCTCTAGAGAGAGTAGGGGGCCGGTAAACCGTCCGCCTCACTCGCCTACCGGCTCAGGCGGACCACCGGCCCAGACACCAGTGCCCACAAATACCAACGGAAAAATCAATACTGCGGAGCCGGGTGAGATTTCCATCGCGGACCTCGTGCGTGGGGAGGCCGTCGATGCGTAATTTGGATTTTATTCGTAGTGACAGGAATTTGCTGGTCGGGTCGTTGGTTGATGCCGGTACGGAATTCTCCGGGAACAGTTGTCGATGCCCGTTCCACGACGACAGACACCCATCCGCCGGAATATTTAAGCGAGATAACTCAACCGCGTGGCTGTATCGCTGTCATGGGTGTGAGTGGACGACGGAAGGGAAATCGACGGGAGATGTTTTCGATGTTGTGAGGAAAACCAGTGGGTGTTCGTTTGATGAGGCATGTTCCCGGCTTGGGGTTGCGGATGCTAAGCGGCACGGACAGGCTCATGCAAGTGGGAATGGAAAAAACTCAAAATCAGCTTCGGCTACTGATTTGGGCAAGTTCGCTGCCGATGCTCACCAACGACTCATGAGCGATAAGGCAGCGCTGGAGCATCTATTTCAGTCGCGCGGTGTCGACGCTGAAACGGCGAAACAATTCCGGCTGGGCATCACCGGAGAACCTGGGCGGCGATACTGGACATTCCCCATCGAACGCGATGGGCAGGTGATTGCACTCAAGTCCCACGCGGTTGACGGGCAGAAGCCTAAATGTCAGTGGAATCTCCCTGATGGTGTAGGTAGTAATCAGATTTACCCTATCGCCCTGGATGCTCCCGGCTCGATTTGGTTGTGCCCCGGTGAATTGAAAGCCTTGGCAGTCGCTAGCATTGGACGGAAAGCCATCGGCATCACCTCCGGGGAAGGTAACGAAAAAACGCCGACTAGTCTTTCTCAAGAAGTCATCGAAGTAATAAAACAATCCGGCGAAGATGTAGCGATTCCCTGTGATGATGATGACACCGGCAAGGCTTGGGGGCTGCATATCCGGCAACAGCTTAGCGATGTTGGTATCGAAGCGCGCGTCGTTGACTATGGGGCGAACAAAAGAGCCGGGGTAAAAGATATTGGCGACTTCATCACGCAACGGCTCGTGGAAGATGTCAAAGAGCCAACCGCAATAGCTGCGACACTGGACAACCTATACCGGCGGTCAGACCCGTGGCACGGAACACGCATCGCCGACCTTTGGAGTAATCCGTCAACGTGGCAACCCGTTGAGACATTCAGCACCGGCTGGGATGTGTTGGATCAAGCGATTGGCGGCGGACTTCGAGTTCGGGCGGTTACCATGTTGGTCGGTAAACCCGGACACGCTAAATCTCAATGTGCCGTTACTATGGCACTCAAAGCCGCACGTGCTGGAACTGCATCGGTGATATTCTCCCTTGAGTTAGGTGCAGACGAAATCGCCCAACTTGCAATGGCACAGTTGAGTGACATACCTCGCAGCGTGCTATCGCGTGGCACGGTACATGGTGAATACGCAAACAGTCTCGGTAATGTGCGAGAACAACACGCCAACCTTCCGTTGGATATTTTGGATGACAATCGCTGGCGTAATGGTTTGACGCGCGATTCATTCGCTCGACTTGTTGCCGATGGGGTGAAGCGTTTTGGATGGCGTGTGGTCGTTCTGGATTACTTGGGTTTGATGGCGATGATGGAAAGCGACTCGACTGATTACCGCGCCGATGTTTTGAACTCAACGGCGTTACGTGCAATCGCACGAGAAAATAATGTTGCCCTCGTTGTTGTAGCTGCGCTGCGGAAGTCGCAAGCCGTTAGGAAAATGAAACCGGAAGAATTGATGCTCGATGATGTCATGGGCGCCGGTCGGTTGGTCTACGACGCATCATCCGTCCTTCATATCTGGCGTAAATTTGGTGATATTGATACCGGCTTAATATATATCAAAATACTGAAAGTGAGATACGCGCCCATGCCGAACGAGCCAGTGCAATTACGCTGGAGACCACAAAGCGGGGCGATTGAGGATTTACTGACGGAAACGGGACCGAGAAGGTGATTGAGTACGGAGCGAGTTAGTGAATAATTTCACAAAGATACTGAGCACATTGGCTAATGCTTTAATGAAGCGATAAGTTAAGGTGAAATAATGGCAAGCGTTCGTAAGAAAACATTCACAAAGTCTATTCCACCTGATGCGGAATTCTTCACACGCAGAGGGAAGGAATACGCCCGATGGAAAGGTCGCAACGGTAGAACGAAAACGGCAATAGTAACCACAATCAAAGACGGTTCAAAACGACTATCGATTGAATCGGCGACTTACGTGGCTCGATTTCGTGATGGCGCTGGTATCATCCGTGAGGTTTCTACCGGGTGTCGGGATCGGGATGCGGCGATAACTGTGATGAATAAATTGGTGTCTCGGTCGGAAAAAGTGAAATCCGGGATTCTAACTCCGACTGAGGATGCTATTGCTGACCACCAGCGGACGCCAATCGGAGTGCATGTGGCTGCCTATCTGACGCACCTGTTAGCTAAGGGTGTATCTGAGCATCACCACCGAAACGTCAAACAGCAGCTTGAACGTATCGTGGAAGAATGCGGGTTCCGCCGACTATTGGACTTAGACGGCTCAACGATTGAACAATGGCTTACTGGCTTACAAGTTTCAGCGAGAACGAGAAATACATATCTCTCGAACGCAATTTCCTTTGCCAACTGGTGCATTAGGACCAAGCGAATCGCTAGTAATCCATTCAAGGGTGTTGCCAAAGCCGACCAGCACGCTGGAAAGACCCGAACTCGACGGGCACTAACGGTAGATGAGTTTAAGCGATTGCTTCGCGCTGCAAGGATTAGACCGTTGCTCGAAGCGAAAACTATCCGAAAGGGGTCGAATAAAGGCAAGCAAACAGCATCCGTGAAGCCGGAAGTTTGCCAGCGACTTGAGATGCTAGGTATGGAGCGGGCGTTGATATATAAAACGCTCGCACTCACCGGACTACGAAAATCGGAGCTTTCATCCATTACGATTGGTCAGCTCGACCTCGAAAGTCCAACATCGTACATATCACTGCACGCAGCCGACGAGAAAAACAGAAAAGGCTCAGAAGTGCCCCTTAACGAAGACTTGTCATGCGACTTACGTGAATGGGTTAGCCGTAAATTGAAAGTCGCACAGGACGCCGCAAAACGCGAGCTACGAGCAATTCCAATGCGTCTCTCACATGGCACTCAACTCTTTCGCATTCCGAAAGCACTCACGCGCGTTCTCGATGCCGATTTGAAATGGGCAGGCATTGACAAGACGGACCTGCGTGGTCGTACTGTAGACATCCATGCACTACGAATGACTTTTGGTACCTGGCTTAGTCTAAATGGCGTAGCGCCACGTACCGCACAAGCAGCGATGAGACACTCGGACATCGATCTTACGATGAATGTTTACACTGACCCAAAGCTTTTGGACGTAACCGGAGCCGTCAATGCTTTACCGTCTCTACCCCTAGACGGTGAACGCGAAGTGACAGAACAACAGGCAACTGGGACAGTAGACGAGCGGCGAACGCTTGCCCCACTGCTTGCCCCAGCTACTGGCCAACGAAGCATATCGCTGACATCTACTGACAAAACCAACCCGTGTAGGGTAGGTACCAAAGACACTAGCGTAATGCACGTAAGTGTCGCTGCTGACAGGACTAAGGCACCACTGGCACCATCTGTCAACAACCACCCCCAAGGGGACTCGAACCCCTGTCTCCAGGATGAGAACCTGATATCCTAGGCCACTAGACGATGGGGGCATCTATGGTGGAAATAGCATACGGGCCGAGAAGCGGGGTCGTCAAGTCAACTGGCTAGTAACGAATTTCGTTGGGTGTAAGACCGAATCAGCGGCGAGCCATGTCAGAGCACCTGGCGCAAGCCTGGTGACATACTGGTCTGTGGGCGCAGGTGGCCAAGTTGACTCATCTGGTCCGCAGGCTCGCGCCATGCGGCTCTTACTCCGGCTCGCACAGTGGTTTTGATCGCATGTCCGCAGGCCTGCGCCGGTGGCTCTGATGGGGCGTACTCATTTTTCCGGAATTGTCTGGTAGCGCCTTTAAGATGGCGTCGCCGAAGTGTGGTGATCCTGCTACGATACGATATGAATTAATCGCGTGGGAGTGTGAAGTGGATCGGTTTGAATTAGTCTCGAAGTTTACGCCTAAAGGCGATCAACCTGCTGCGATTGAGAAGATCACGAATGGCTTTGCCAATGGGGCTAAGCGGCAATGTCTACTGGGCGTGACGGGGTCTGGTAAGACCTTCACGATGGCTCACGTGATTGAGAAACTGAATCGACCTACGCTGGTCATCTCCCACAATAAGACGCTAGCCGCCCAATTGTACGAGGAATTTCGAGATTTATTCCCTCAAAATGCCGTCGAGTATTTCGTTAGTTATTACGACTACTATCAGCCGGAAGCCTATATTCCACAGCGGGATATTTACATTGAGAAGGATGCTTCACGCAATGATGATCTTGATCGGTTGCGATTAAGCGCTACGAGCACGCTGGTGGCTCGATCGGATGCTATCATAGTTTCTAGTGTGTCGTGCATTTTCAGTTTGGGTTCGCCGGAAGATTATCGTGATAGTGTCATTGTGCTGGACATCGGTCAACAGATCGATCGTGATGAATTACTCAAACGTTTTGTGGACCTACAATACACGCGCAATGACGTCGAATTAAAACGAGGTACATTTCGCGTGCGTGGGGACATCGTGGAATTGCATCCCGCCCAGGAACAATTCGCCTATCGCATTGAAATGTTCGGCGATGAGATTGATAAGTTTGAAATGATCAACCCGCTAACCGGCCAAGCTATGGGCGCGATAGAAAAGATATATGTGTTCCCGGCTGTGCACTATGTGATGCCGGAAGAGCGCATGGCCGCTGCGACCGAGAGTATTCTCGAAGAGCTTGATCTGCGTGTCCAACAGTTCCGCCGTTTGGGTAAATTGTTGGAAGCACAACGGTTAACCGCGCGGACGAAATATGATGTGGAAATGCTGCGTGAGGTGGGGTATTGCTCTGGTATTGAGAATTATTCGCGGCATTTAACCGGGGCGGCGCCCGGCGACAAGCCGTTCACTTTGGTTGATTATTTTCCCAAAGATTTTCTGCTTTTGGTAGATGAATCTCATGCCACCATTCCACAGATCGGCGCAATGTTCAATGGCGATCGTGCACGAAAGACGACGTTGGTTGAGCATGGGTTTCGCTTACCAAGTTGTCTTGATAACAGGCCGATGCGTTTTGAAGAGTTTGTGGGTATGTGGGATGATGTGTTATACGTCTCCGCGACACCAGGCCCGTATGAACTGAAAGATACCGGCGGCGAGTTTGTCGAGCAGGTCATTCGGCCTACGGGTTTAATTGATCCACCTATTGAAGTGAGTTCCGCACGCGGCCAGGTGCCTGATTTATTGAAGCGGATTCACTTACGCGTTGCGGTGGGTGAGCGCGTGCTGGTGACGACCTTGACCAAGCGGTTGGCTGAGGATTTGTCGGGCTATATTGAGCAAGAGGGCGTGCGTTGTCGCTATATGCACGCGGATATCGTTACGTTGGAGCGCGTGGCTATATTAAAAGAGTTACGTGAGGGTAAATTTCATGTGCTTGTTGGTGTAAACCTGTTGCGCGAAGGGCTTGATCTTCCGGAAGTGTCGTTGGTGGCGATTTTGGATGCTGACAAGGAGGGCTTTTTGCGGAGCGAAACATCGCTTATTCAAATGATCGGGCGCACGGCTAGGAATGTGAATGCGCAGGTTGTGCTCTATGCGGATAAGATCACGGGAAGTATGCAGCGTGCGATGGACGAGACGAATCGCCGCCGCGTGTTGCAGTTAGCCTATAACGAAAAGCACGGTATTACGCCGCAGACCATACAAAAGGAAATTCGAGCAAGTTTGGAATCGGCGACGCGGGCGCACAAAGTCGCCGCTGAGGCGATCGAGGCTTCCGTGGGTGAGTTGGACCGTACCGAGTTGATCGCAGCGATGGAAAAGGAAATGCTCGAAGCCGCCCAGACGCTCGAATTCGAGAAGGCCGCTCAGTTGCGAGATCAGATAGCTGAGCTTCGTGAAATGCCTGAGATGGGGGCTTCGTCCGAAAATGGCCATAAGGATGGCGATGGAGCCTTGAAAAGCGGACATAAAGCCACTGGGCGACGTCGTAGATAGCTGATTCTTCTTCATCATGCAGACAGTGGAACCTCCGGTTGATATAATGGGGAAGGGTCGGTGTTGTGCATGAATACAGGCAGGCCGGAGGGGATTTCATAGAGTGGAATCACGAAATTAGTCTGCTGTGAATACTGGGTTAGTTTGGAGCATATCTCACGATGATTCGATCAACATTATTAGTGGTAATCTTTTCCGGGTTCTTGTTGGGGCAAGCCAGCCCCAATCAGGCGTGGGGGCGTCTAAAAACCGGAGATGTGGCGCCTATGCTTCAATTGGCGCAGGTCGTAGAAGGGCCTGAGTTGGATAAAATTAATTGGGAAGCGCTTAAGGGCAAAGTTGTTGTACTGGAATTTTGGGCGACATGGTGCGCGCCGTGTATCGACGCCATTCCTCATCTCAATGAATTGGCGGACCATTTTAAGGACAAGCCGGTTCAGTTTATTTCGATCGCCAAGCGCGATAGTTTTTCCAGGGTAAAAGGCTTGTTACGACGTAAACCCATGAAGGGATGGGTGGTGCTTGATGAGACAGCTAAGACCGCTGACTCATACGGGGCAAGGGCAATCCCGCATAGTGCCATTATCGATAAAGAGGGCAAATTCGTCGGTTCTTTCTATCCCGGGCGCATAACCGAGCAGGTGTTACAAAATATTCTCGACGGCAAACCGCCGTATGTGAGCAAACCCAAACCTTCGGTTAACACCAACGGGCATTAATCGCGCATACTCATTTTCAGGCTGCCACATGACTGGTATCGGTGGATTGCGCAGACTGCGCGCCTGTCAGCTTATAAATATAGTCTAGCGACCGCCAACTTGGTCAGGCATTAGGCTTGCCGCAACACTTTTTATACTTCTTGCCGCTTCCGCACGGGCACGGGTCGTTGCGTTCCGGTGTTTCGTCTACGTGGATGGGTTCTACCGGCGGCGGCAATGGTTCATCATCATCGCCTGGTAGTTGCTTCTTGTATTCTTTCTCGCGATCTTCCTTCGCATGAAAACGAGCATTTTGTGGATCGTCGCCTCTAGGCATTTTATTTGAGTCCCATCAAAAAAGAGTAGTTCTTATCGATTACGCTTCGATTCCTTCACATTGGATTTAGTATAGCATGTCGTCGTATGGAGGAAACTGTGTTTCTTCACGTGCTTTGCTCTTTGTCGCGACGCGGGGGGATGTTGAGAAGGGCATTGTGATCTGTGGATGGCTAGGTTAGACGCCTGTTTGGCCTCTCACGGCATTGTTTTTCAGCCTAGGGTCCGATCATGCCGACGATGATAATGTGAAACAGGACTTCCATCTTATGGCTGGCAGATGGTTGGCATTCGATCCGCTGTGGTGAATACGAAAAGGTTGAGATATATATGGGCGTATCATCCAGCTCATCAGGATTTTTTAATATAACACCCGGGCTGCGTTTAACGCTGGCGATTCTGTCCGTGCTGGCGGTTTTCTTTATTGGTTCAGCCGGGTATATGATAATCGAGGTCGAGCACCACCCAAGTTTTCTTGATGCGGCCTACATGACGGTGATCACGCTTTCTACCGTGGGCTATGGCGAGGTGTGGCCTCAGAGTCCTACAGGGAAAATCTGGACGATCGGTGTGATTACATTCGGCATCGCCACGGTGTCTGTGGCGGTGACGTCACTCATCGCATTGTTCATTGGTGGAGACTTGCGCGTTGCGCGGGAGAAAAAGAAAATGCACGAGTCTATCGGCAAACTTCGCCAGCATACGATTCTTTGCGGATTTGGCCGGATGGGGGAGATGGTAGCAGACGAACTCAGAGCTGCCGGTAAACAGGTTGTCATTATTGAAATGAGACCTGAGATCGCAGGTGAACTCAGAGCCGAGGGTTTCCATTTTGTGATCGGCGATGCAACGGAAGATACTTGTTTATTAGAAGCAGGTTTAGCCCATGCATCCGTGCTTGTCGCCATGTTACCACATGATGCAGACAATGTGTTCATCACGTTAACCGCCCGTGCGCTGCAGCCGGATCTTTCAATTATCACGCGGGCTGAACAGCCTTCAACGGAAGGAAAATTACTCAAAGCCGGAGCGACACGGGTGGTGTGCCCTCAACAGATAGGGGCTAATCGCATTGCCAGCGTATTGCTGCGACCCAACGTGGCGGATTTTATCGACATGGCCCATCGTGGCGTAGACCTGGAAATGAGCGAGTATCAGGTGAGTGCCGCATCGATGCTGGTCGGTAAGTCGTTACGTGATGTACCGCTGCGTAAGGAAGTTGGTGCTACCATAGTAGCCATTATACGCAGCCATGGAAAAACGACGTACAATCCCGATGCGGACGCTAAACTCGAATCGGGAGATTGTTTAATTTTTGTCGGCCCCGCAGGTGCTTCTGAGCGCTTAGATTCACTATAGCTTGCGCGGCGATCCGAAGTTAATGTTTCAGTATCGAACGGCATTGTACCTATCTGTTATCCGTTGAGACTTGGACGATCGATTCTGTATAGTTAGGCACTTATGGACCTTCGTCATCTAGAACGCATGGCTGGGGTGAAGGGCAAAGCGCAGCCCGAGCCTGTTTGTATGACGTGTGGTTATGACCTTCGAGGTAGCGTAACGCAAGTTTGCCCTGAATGCGGACAAGCATTCGATCGACTGGCATGGGAACGTGAAGTTTCGCAGACGCAAGAGAAGCTTGCCGAAATAGAGAACTCTTTGGAGATGGTTGGTCTGGGTTGGCGTATCGGTCTGATAGGTTTATGTGTGAGTATCCTGCTCATGTTGACCAGTCAAACCGGTATGTGCGTTGGTCGGTGCGTTTCGGTTGGGACCGGGTTTACCTCTTTTTTTCTTGGTTGTGGATACTTTCGATCATTCCTATTACCCACATGGGCGCGCGAACGCATAGCTACGCGTTCTTTTACAGCCAGCGCCTGGGCTGCGATGTTGCTGGGTGTATTGTTATTTCTCGCTGGTGCGTTTGGTTTACCGTGATTATGTACCATTACGATTTGATGCGATTGGCTGTCTACTACCCGAATCAACCGGCCTGATGATTGTTGTCGGAAGAACGTCCGCGGGTTTGTGTCCAAACTTTCATCAGAAGCACCGAAAACAATAAGCCTACGGCGAAACCGACGGATGTGCTGAGTAGGATACAAACGGCGGCAGTTGTGAGCATCACGGTTATGTCAGTGCGTAAGCGCTGGTCGCGACAGACCTTAGCTAGTTCAAACCCTGAGAACATTAACATCACACCGAGCACGGATTGTGGGAAATGCGTCAGCCAGGCCAGTAATGATCCGCCAAGCCATAGCACTAACCCGATTTTACACAAACCGAGCATGACGACACTCCCTCCGGTGCGAGCGCCGAATCGATACTGCGCAGCCAAACCGCCTGCACCGTGGCAAACGGGCATGCCGCCTAAGGGGCAAATGGCTAAATTAAACAAGCCAACGGACATGGCCACACGCTTTGGCTGGGCATATTTACGAGGGAATAGATCGGCAGATAGGGCGCATACGGAGACGACGGAGTTCAGTGTGGTCAGTGGAATTTGTGGCAGAGCGCCGGCCCAAAATCCTTTTAGCCAGTCGCTTCGTTGGCCCAAGTCCGGCCAATGCCAGGATAAACCCAAACGCGGTGCCGTCAGTAGATCCGGGTTAGATAGTAGTAATGCGATCACGCCGATGGTGAAGACGATCAGGGCACGAGGTAATTGTGAAGTGAGTTTCTCTGATAAAATAACCACGCCACAAACCAGAGCCAATACGGCACTGTCCCATCCGACCCATGCATGAGTGGATATGATCATATTGGTACCGGCGATAAAAAGCTTTATGCCCAGCGCTAATTGCAAACCGCGAATGACACTCTTGGGGATAGCCTTGTTGATCCAATCGATCAAGCCACTGATGCCAAAAATAAAAACCACCCCCCCGGTGAGTATGCCGGCAGTGAGTATCTGTGATTCAGTCAATCCTTCCGCTATGGCCACTGCGGCAATGGCTTTCATGGGTTGAATGGGCATGGGGATACGAAAAAGCCACCCCGTGATGATATTGGCTATGCCGGATAGTAACAGTGTGGGACATAGTTGCAGACCACACGTTTTCACCATACCTACAAGCAACGGAATAAAAGTGCCAAGATCACCTAGCGATCCGGCGAACTCTCTTCGATCAAAACGAAAATCACGCTCGGGCAGTTGTTGATTGTTCACGGGTTGATTGTGAGTTATCGTCAAAGCGTATTTATACTACTGAAAGCGTTGATGTTTGGCGACACTCCGCCATGTAGAAAACATACATGGACATGTCATACAGATACTCATTTTTTTGCGTGGTCTTTTCACGTCAAGGCAAACCGAACGGGCATCCGATATCCATATCGGGTACGACGTCGTTGCGGGTGTCGCGGCGTGGATGATTCAAGGGCTTAACTTGAGAGATAGTCACAGGTGAAAGTTTTAGTCACAGGGCATCGTGGGTACATTGGTTCCGTCCTATGTCAAGTATTGATGAATCGTGGTATTGAAGTTGTTGGTCTGGATGTGGATTATTACCGAGGATGTGCATTTGGCCGGGTACCTGAGTTTGGTTCTTCCCTCTGTATAGATATTCGTGCCATCGAGTTGCATCACTTCGATGGTGTGGATGCTGTGATCCATCTTGCAGGTATAGCTGATGATGCATCGGGTGATCTTGATCCCCAGCTCACTGAAGATATTAATTTCGCGGGTACCATGCGCATGGCTGAGGTTGCTAAAGTAGCTGGTGTCGAGCGGTTTTTCTTAGCTTCCAGTTGTAGCGTTTATGGAAAAGGCGCTCTGGAACCGTTGACCGAAAAGAGCCTGGTTCATCCACTGACAACCTACGCGCGATCTAAGCTTTCATGTGAACAAACATTGAGTGCGTTGGCGGATGAATATTTTTCTCCGGTCTATTTACGGCTAGGCACGGTTTACGGGGTGTCGCCGAAGCTGCGGCTCGATACCGTGGTCAACGATTTTGTTGGGGCAGCTACGACTACCCAACGCATTACTATGAGGACGGCTGGTCTGGCCTGGCGACCGCTGATCCACGTTGAGGATGTAGCTAGAACAATCACGGGGTTGTTGTCTCTATCATCACATCGCATCCACAATCGTGCGATCAACATCGTGCAACGTCGTGAGAATTATCGAATCACTCAGATAGCGGATGCCGTGACGGATGCGATGCCTGAATGCCGTTGGACCGGTGCCTTCGATGTGGTTGACACGGCGTCTTATAGCGTGTGCGGTGAATTACTCGCTCACCTACTGCCGGGGTTTCGTTTTCATTGGAAATTAGAGGACGGCATCAGGCAGTTAGCTGCCGCCTTGCAAGGGGCAGGTGTCACCAGTGCTGAGTGGCGTTCCGATCGTTACCGCCGGGTCATGCGTCTTCGCAGCTTACTCGAACGGGGCGAATTGGACTTGCATGTACACCATTGTGCGCATGACATGTGTGTTTCATAGGGCAACTTCACACGATGCAGCCTCACGTTCTGCTCATTAACACGTACTACCCACAGTTCCTCGAAACGCTATATGCCAAGTGTCCCGGCTTGGCCGAGGAGTCGTATGATAAGCAGCGGCAGTTTATTTCCCAGCAAGCCTTCGGTGCCGGTGATGCTTATGCCAGGGGATTAATATCTGCAGGCTGTCGCGTTATGGAAATTATATGTAACGCCGATGCCATGCAACGACAGTGGGCACGAGAACATGACCTGAATCTTGCCGACAACATCCACGACATGAGACGACAGATTGTCGCCGCTCAGATTCGCTACGATCGACCGGATGTATTGTATGTATTTGAATGGTGTCCCCTGGGTGACGCATTCCTGGCTGATATGAAGCGGGAAGTGCGTCTTATTGCGGGGCAAATTGCCTCGCCCATCCCCACCGATCGTACGTTCCAATCTCATGACGTGATGTTTTCCTCCTGGCCGCCAATCGTCGATTTTTTCCAACAGCAAGGAAAACAGTCAGCGTATCTGATGCTGGCCTTCGATGAACGTATCCTACAGGGCATTACCAAGTTAGCGCCGGCATACGATGTGACCTTCGTGGGCGGCTTCGCGCCGTCTCACCCGGATCGGATGACCTGGCTTGAAACTATGTTGCAAGACATTGACGTTGACATTTTTGGTTATGGTGTCGACGCTACCGCTGAGAGTTCGGCTATCCGATCGCATCATCATGGTGAAGTTTGGGGCTGGGATATGTATAAGGTGTTGCAACGATCGCGCATTACGTTGAATCGGCATGCCCACAACGACGTCGGTGGTTGCGTTTCGCACGACTTTGCCAACAACATGCGACTCTTCGAAGCCACCGGGGTGGGAACCTGCCTGCTCACTGAAATGCGCAGCAATCTGTCGACCATGTTCGAGCCTGATGTTGAAGTAGTTACCTATGTTACGCCGCAGGAGTGTTTGGAAAAAGTCCGCTATTACCTCGAACACCCCACCGAGCGATCGAGCATAGCCAAAGCCGGCCAAACCCGGACGCTGGGCGACCATAGTTACACCCAACGTATGCTGGAGCTTACTGAGCGACTTACCCACTACCTAGGTCAAACACCTAGAAGAACACCGACGACACCATCTATGCTATCATCCCACTCTAGTTGAATGGTCGTCAGATTTGATCCAATCCGATTCCGATAACGAACGCACTAAGTAGCTTCTATTATCGGTCACAAAGCCTGTGATATGGACCTGGGGCTTCGTCAGTCGAGGTGCTCGATGAACAATTCACAGCCCTGCGAGGGCTGAAGAGAATGCACGGGCCGTGCAGATGGATTAACGGACGTGCCGATAATGGGAGAAGGGTAGTGGTTCGCGCGTTCTTGAACCCAGGGTGCTTATGTTCGTGATTGAACGAAAGGTATGGCCGTTGGCTGTTGACTCATATATACCGGTTTCCCAGCCGGACCTGTCCGCATTAGAGCGTCGGTATCTGCTTGATGCGTTCGATTCCACATGGATTTCCGGTGCCGGCGATTATGTCGATCGGTTCGAGCATCAATTTGCACAATTTGCTGGTGTTTCACACGCGGTGAGTTGTGTGAATGGAACGGCGGCGTTGCATCTGGCCTTGTTAGCGTTGGACATTGGGACGGGAGATGAAGTCATCGTCCCGGACCTCACGTATGTGGCTACCGCTAATGCCGTACGCTATGTCGGTGCGACTCCCATCTTCGCTGATTGTGATTCCCACACCTGGAATATAGATGCGGCTAGTGCTGCTAGCATGATGACGGATAAGACGCGGGCGATCATAGGCGTTCACTTGCTTGGTGTGCCGGCTGACGTCACCGCGCTGCGCGACCTGGTAGATGCTCATCACTGCGCGTTCATCGAGGACGCCTCCGAAGCGCATGGCGCGAAGTGGTGTGATAAGCCGATCGGATAGTTCGGTGATATGTCCACCTTCAGCTTTTTTGGGAATAAGATTTTAGCTACAGGCGAGGGAGGCATGGTTTGTACACAAGATGCGTCGTTAGCCGCGCGTATGCGCAAACTCAAGGGTCAGGGTGTTGATCCGAAGTGTCACTATTTCTTTGACGAGGTTGGCTACAATTATCGTATGACAAATCTCGCTGCGGCGATTGGCGTGGCGCAACTTGAGCGTTTCGATGAGCTATATCAAAAACGTGAGCAAGTTCGCCGGTGGTACGATGCGTTGTTTGACGAGGTTGGTTTGAACATCAAATGTCAGGTGATTCCGCAAGAGGCACATCCTGTGACCTGGATGTACGGGATTGTTCTCGATCATGAACAAGGCGTCACGCGCGACGAGATGCGCACGCACCTGGCGGATCGAGGGATTGAAACGAGACCTTTTTTCCATTCGCTTAGTCGGCTTCCTATCTATCAAAATGCCCGAACGGATCTGCATTGTCTGAAAAGTTGGTCAATCAGCCAGTACGGTATTATGTTGCCCACGCATACCCAGTTGTCTCGATCGGATGTAGAACGGATCGTATCGGAGGTGCGCTGTTGTTTTGATACAGCTATACCCATCTCATGAAAATACTTCTATGCGGCTATCATGAAGCGGGATATCGAGCGTTACGCCATCTGGTGGCAAACGGATATGAGGTAGCTGTTGCCACGCATGAAGCCCCCAAGGATTTACCTTCGCTTGTGCATTTCGCTGCGGTGCATAGTCTGCCATGCGTGTGTGGTTCGTTGTCTGAGGTGCATGCGCTGGCTGTTGATTTTCAACCGGATATTATATTTTCCGTCTACTACCGATCGATACTGCCCGAGGAAACGCTAGCACTTGCGCCGCGCGGTGCCTTCAATTTTCATCCGTCATTACTACCCAAGCATCGCGGTTGTTTCTCTGCGCCGTGGGCGATTATTGAGGGTGACTTAATCACCGGCGTCACCTGCCATCGGATGATCGAGCAAGTTGATCAGGGTGACATCGTTGCGGTAATGGCGGTAAACATCGACAAGGATGATACAGGCATTCGACTGTTTTATAAGCTCATTGACGCGACGGTTTACCTGTTTGCGCTAGTTGTGGCGCAAGCATCTCAAGGTGATTTCTGCGGTAACCCACAAACGGGTGAGGGTAGTTATCACAAGCGCGAGCTGCCGTATGGTGGTGTCATCAACCCGGATTGGCCCAGAAAACGCGTGGATCGTTTTATTCGCGCGATGGTTTTTCCACCTTTTCCGCCGGCTCAATTCATGTTAGATGGTGTTGCGTATCCCATACGTTCCATGAAAGAATACAATATCGTACGACGACGCCAATCTCGCCGTCGTCGGGGATCTTCGACATGCGTGTTGTGATTAATGCTCAACTGGATCCGCAAACGAGCGGCGGTATTGCCCAAGTGCTTGTCGGGTTAGCTCATGCCTTGGGGCAATTAGACGGGCCTGAGCAATACGTTTTCGTATGTTCGCCGGAATCAGGCGCGTGGCTTGAGCCATTTATAGCCAAGAATTCGGCGATTGAGATCAACCGAAATAAAACCAACGCACCTGCAACTGGGGCACGTGAAACCGACGGCTTTTGGGAATCCTATCAGCCTGATGTACTTCATTTTCCCTATCAAAGTTATACGCGGACGAGGTTCCCGACAGTATTTAATCCGCATGATTTGCAGCATGTACACTTACCCGAATTTTTTTCAACCGATGAATGTCGTCGACGTGACATGTTGTATCGACAGGCCTGCACTCATGCTGCCGCTATCACCGTGGCTAGTCGTTATGTGCGTGATGACGTGGTGAGAGCATACAACATTGATCGGCGAACTGTTCATGTGATTTCTTGGGCGCCGCCCACCGAGGCCTATCCATCTGCGAAGAAAATTGATATTGAAACCGTGCAACGGAAATATGATCTACCATCCATCTTTGCCATTTACCCCGCGCAAACCTGGCCCCACAAAAATCACCTGATGTTACTTGATGCGTTGGCTGAAGTTCGTAGTCAGTACCACAAGGATATTTCGCTGGTATGCACAGGTGCGAAAACGGATGATTACGCGGTTATTAGAAATCATATTGAAAAACTCGGTTTGACGTCGCGCGTGCATTTCCTTGGACGCATACCTGAAGAAGATTTGGTATCACTCTATCGTCTCGCGGAATTCATGATTGTACCTACACTGTTTGAGGCGATCAGTTTCCCTGTATTTGAAGCGTTTGCCGAACAATTACCGGTGGCATGTTCTCATGTGACGGCTTTACCTGAACAAGTGGGAGACGCGGCGCTCTTGTTTGATCCTCGTGATGTGAAAGACATGGCTAAGGCGATGTATCGACTCGCGCATGATGGTTTACTGCGGGAGGAGCTTGTTATGCGGGGTCGCACACGGTTGGCGAAGTATAGTTGGCTAAATACCGCACGACAATATCGCGATGTATACCGGCTCGTCGCGCAGCCGCAGCGATTAACCAACAGTAGACATTCAGCCATTGCTTGTGATACTACCACATCGATCATGGATGGATTCAACGTATGACAACGGATACAAAAAATGGCGAGGTCATCAACGATGAACAGCAAGCGGAAACAATAGCTGATGCTGTCGTGGCGTTGGCAGGCTCATCACAAACGCATCGACGATTGTTGGAGGTGTATCGCCAAATCGAAGGTGATACGTATCTCGAACAGGATATTCAAACCTTGCAGACGTGTGTCAGCGATAACAAACCGTATTGGGATATTTGTTGCGTACTCGCTGCTTTTGCCACACTACGCAACCCGAAGGCGTACTTGGAGATCGGCGTGCGTCGCGGACGGTCCACCTCGGTCGTTGCCGCTTTGAACCCCCGTATCGATCTATATCTATTTGACCTGTGGCACCCCGATTATGCGGGCGTAGCTAATCCCGGCCCGGACTTTGTCCATAAACAGCTCGATCGTGTCGGACATTGTGGCAAACGGGAGTTTTATTCCGGGTATTCCCAAGAGACTGTGCCCGCATTTTTTAAGCAGACGGATCGTCCGGACCTGTTTTCGATGGTAACCGTTGATGGCGACCATCGCGACGAAGGTGCACGCCGTGACCTTGACAATGTCTACACTGTGCTAGCCCCCGGTGGTCTGTTAGTGTTTGACGATATTGTTCATCCTACTTATCCAACACTCCATGACACGTGGCGAGGGTTTGCGGTCTGTCATTCCGATCTTTACACGCGGGAAAATATGAGCGATGCGACGGGGACGGCCCTGGGTATCAGATCATAGAGCATCTATGATGATGAGGCGCTTGACGCTATCGTTATCACCATGACGACATCCGATGCAGACATATTCAAACAGACGCTGGCTCAAGCTGCGGCTACGTGGTCGGTGCCACTTACCGATGAGCAGCTTGAACTCATGCACCGCCACTACGAGGCTGTCCTTGAGACTAACCGTGCGTTCAATTTAACCCGCATCACCGGGCCGGTCGAGGCGGCCATCAAACATTATGTTGATTCACTTGCGCTATGGCGGTGGGCAGATGATCGAGTTTCAAGAAAATTAAGGTGTCTCGATGTTGGCACCGGCGCTGGTTTTCCAGCTATTCCCTTAGCTATCGCTGTACCAAATTGGCATGTGACCGCGATTGACTCTACAAGAAAAAAGATCGACTTTGTCGCCAAGGCAACGAATGCGCTGCAACTCAACAACTTGTGTACTGAACACGCACGTAGTGAGCACTGGACGTGCGACACGCTGTATGACATCGTCACCATGCGTGCCGTCAGCTCAGCTGCGAATGGTATTGTTAAAGCTGCCAGGCATGTTGATCGTGGCGGGTCATTGGTCTTGTTCAAAAGCTCGACGATCGAACCGGCGGAAATTCAAGAAGCAGCAAGCATGGCTAAACAACACCAACTTAGGGCTGTAGAATCATTTAACTATACGCTGGCTTACAAGAACGACATCTTGGAGCGGGTGTTGTTGATTTATACGAAGAAGTAGTTGGCTATCCTTCATCACCGAAACAAACGCCCGTCGCGCGGCAGGCGGCGACCAGCGCATCGTCTGGTGGAATGAGTTTTTGTTTATCAGCGACCTGATCGATCGGAACGGAGCCGAGTGCACCATTTTGCCACACGACCATATGATTTATTTGATCATGTATCATCAATCCTACGGCATGGTAACCGAATAGCGTAGCCAGGGTGCGATCGTAGGTCGTTGGGGTTCCGCCGCGTTGCACATGGCCCAAGATCGTCGCACGACATTCAAGCCGGGTCCGCTTGGCGATCTCATAACTTAACACTTCACTTACCCCGCCCAGCCGTATGGGATCGGGTGATTCCTGCACCACGCGATCGACAACGACTTGGCCGCCTTTTGGTTTTGCGCCTTCGGATACCGCCACAAGCGTATACGCCTTGCCATGTTGGCTGCGTTCGATACACCGCCTACAGACCATATCGATATCAAATTCAATCTCTGGTATTAAGATGAGGTCAGCGCCGCTAGCTGCGCCGGCATGTAATGTGATCCAACCCGCATTTCTTCCCATCATCTCAACCAACATCACGCGAGAATGGCTTGAAGCCGTGGTGCGGATCCGATCCATGGCCTCTGTGGCGATGGTAACTGCGGTATTAAAACCAAACGTTACATCGGTGTGCATGAGATCGTTATCAATGGTTTTCGGTACGCCGATGATTGGCACGCCATGTTCAGCCACGCGCGACGCTGCGGACATCGTTCCATCGCCGCCAATACATACAAGCACATCGAGTTGGGCACGCGCAATATTATCCACCACCCTATCAGTTACATCTTCGAAGATCGGATTTCCATCCGGGGCATAATCAACGCAAAAGCGGGCTGGGTCTGCCTTGTTGGACGTCCCTAAAATCGTTCCGCCTTGATCGAGAATGTTGGAGACATCCGAAAATTTCAGCGGTCTCATGCGGTTTTCGATAAGCCCGAGAAACCCGTCCGCGATGCCGAATACTTCCAGGTTATATCGCGTAATAGCTGTTTTAGTGACTGCACGGATGACGGCATTAAGGCCGGGACAATCCCCGCCGCCGGTGAGTATGCCGATGCGTTTGATGGTTTTCTTTGTTGACATGAAAAGACTCGATAACCGGAGCAGGCCAATCTGACAAACGAAGCTTCAAAAAAAGAAAACGGCGACCAAGCTGGAGGTGTGCTTGATCGCCGTTTAGATCCATGTTAACCGACCACTGGAGGGGGTGTCGGCAACAGGTAAGGGTTAATTGGCTGAAGCTCGATGTTCTTTTTCGCGGTAATTCGTCACCTCTTTTGTCATCCATACTAAACCATTAAATGTCGTTGATGATGATGAGGATTCGTAAAAATCTATTTTCTTTACTACGGGGGCCATTTTGGCAATCATGCCGAGCACCTTCACAAGTATCTTCTGCTGCTGTGGATCCGGTATCATCATCATAGCCATGCTCCCTCCCATGGAGATACCACTCATCAGACCGGCTAGCTCATTACCAAGACCGCGTTTATCCGTAAACGAGATACTCGTAAAACTTCCCTGAGGGATGGAAGCAGTATTCATGATCCGTTGGTTCTTGGTGATATTAGGATGCTTACCCATAGCGGTGTCCCGACATAGCGCGATGGCATCGGCGGAGGTGCCTAGCATGAGGTATCCATCAACAACGCCTAATTGCATGGTTGTGCTACCTATGGATATAGCTAGGAAGTCGGGCAGGCGTTCGTCGGTAGACTCAGCCGTACGCAAGGCAAACATGGCCATCATCGGTTGTTGGGCGGCCATTTGTTGCATAGCTTCACTCAGGTGTTTCAATCCCATGGTTAGCTTTTCACGGGCCACTTCCTCGTCGGTCACTTTGACCATTGTCACTGACGCCAAACCGAGATCGCTTGCCATAGTCACGCTGATGAACTCACCCTCGAAGAGTGCTAGCAGATCTCGTTCTACATTGAATCCATGTTGCTGTTGAACCTGATCCCATTGTTGGAGGATGCCGATACCCTCAGGACCGACCATCTTGATGGTATCCAACACAAAATGATATAACGCCACAAAGCTCATGCTACTACTTACGGAGAAGGATTCTGTTTCTTTCGGTAGATAGCGACTGTATTGCTTTAACGGTTTGTGACTAGCGATGACCGGATAAAATGGATTACTAGCTGCATCTTTAACCAAGGCGAGCTTGCAGGATGAATGTGTGGTACGACCTTCCGTGTACTCCACAGTTGCGGAGTAATCCATAATACCAATAGTCTCAAAAATGCGATTGACAATGGCGATTTGTGCTGATTTATCCGATGTGCCATGGCCCTCTGCTGCTTTCTTTGCTTTGGCTAACGCCGTTTTGAACCTTGCATCGCCGCGT
This sequence comes from Planctomycetota bacterium, assembly GCA_024276605.1. Classification (GTDB taxonomy): domain Bacteria; phylum Planctomycetota; class Phycisphaerae; order UBA1845; family UBA1845; genus JAJRPG01. Next base: position 25,378 of record JAJRWX010000077.1, read on the forward strand.
AACGCTTTAAGATCATCATCACGAGCAATCTGTTGGGGATCATGGAAACCACCGTCCACTGCTTTCGTTAACCATGTTAGCGCATCTTCATTGTTGCCAGTGATGGCAGAGAAACAAGCCAAGTTATACATGACCAGACCGCTGTCGGGATCCGCCTCATTGGCTTTTTTAATCAGTGATAGTGCCTTTTTGTAATCCTTCTCGCCATACGCTTTTAAGGCTTGGCGATTTAACGCTGCCGCTGCTTGGTTGGTTGATCCTTGGCTAGCGCTGGAACCGCCCATTGACGCCATGCCTGCCGTAACGAGTTGTTGAATGGGTTTGAGCATCGTTTGCATATCAAAAAAAGTGACACTATCTTCCGCTTCAGGCAGACCCTGTAATGCCATCTTGTATCGTGGGCAGTTCGCCAGAGACTTAGCCGCATTCCGTCCTTGCATAAAATCCAGTGTCTCTTTGAGGATGTCAGTACCCAGGGTCATAATGATCATGTCGTTACGAAGCGCCAGAGACAGGCTTGCCGGTGCCTGATCAAGCGGCATCGATGCCGGTGCCAGTGTTACGATGTGATCACCAAATCCTTCGGGTTCGATGACGGCTACGACTGTATTACCAACGGCGCTATTGATTTCATCGGCGGCAGTCCGGAATATGGCAGACAGGCCTTGAAAATTTTTCTTAGCACTACTGGCATCTCCTCTAAACATCCAGACCAAATCGGGAGGCCCCATATTGATTGAGCTACCACTGATATTTGGTTTCGGCAGTCGCTCGGCAAAAAGTACTTCCTTGCCTGCCATCGCGTGCCAATCAACGTCATCGATTAGCTGTGTAATTTTTTCCTTTAATCGCTCAACCTCGGCACTTTGACCGTCGCTCAGAAATCCGCTAACCAGCGCCATCAAATCGTTGGTAATGCCGGTGGCTTCGAAAGCATCACACACTTCCTGCCAGTAGTCTTCAATAAATTGCCGCTCGGGGTTCGTTTTTCCGTATATGCATAAGAAGACATCGGAAGGCACATACTTGGTAAGCCCTGGGGGTGTTGACCCTAAAGTGATATTCGGCATCAGGTAACCGAATACACAAAGAGAAAAAACCACCCTACGCACATTGCTCGCTTTGTTGTTCATCTGATATATCCTTTTTGCATAAAACGCATCATTCACCTCAGGAGAGGACACCCAAACGGGAGACGCTCAAACAGGTTGCGATCATACTCAATCGCTAAATACAGTCTACCCGTTGTTTCGGATGAGAGTATGTATAATTCACGGGCTGTAACAAGTTCTTACAGCCCATGACGGATTTGTACGAGGATGTCAGCCGATGCAGACACTTGCGTGATAAGTATACATGATTGGCGTGAGTTTACTGAGCAGATGATCTACTGACAATGATTATAGCAGTGCAAAATAGCTTTCACATGCGAAATCAAAATGTTCATTTGTTGGTGTTGCTTCAGTGCCATCATATTTCGCTCGATTGATAATCTGCGTGATGAGGTCACGCGGATGACAGCAGCGAAAGGGGCGCCCGGCTTCCTGGTAATGCTTGTTAATCAGATGATCCAATACTGCTTCATCGAATGGAACTTCGAATTGCTCACTCATCATTTTGAACAGGGTACGATATTCACTTTCCGTCGGATCGGGTACGTTAATTTTATAGGGAATCCGGCGAAGAAAAGCATCGTCAACCAGATCCCTCGGTTCCAAGTTCGTCGAAAAAACAATGAGCTGATCGAATGGTACTTGAAGTTTCTTGCCGTTAAACAGCGTCAAGTAGTCATACCTTTTTTCCAGTGGGACAATCCAACGATTAAGCAACTCAACGGGATTCATCCGTTGTCGGCCAAAGTCATCGATGACCAACGTACCGCAGTTACTTTTGAGTTGAAAAGGTGCTTCAGTGGTTTTTGTTTCGGGATCATACTGAAGTTCCAGGCTTTGCATGGTCAATTCACCTCCGACGATAATCGTGGGTCGTTTGATTCTGATCCACCTTGTATCAAGCCCATTCCCCTTAACGATTGACGGCGGAATGGTATTGGTCATTTCGTGGCATTGTGGATCATAAAGTTGAATCGTTTCTCCGTCGGCGTGAATGGCATAAGGAATCCAAATTTCAGTACCAAAACATCGCGTAATGCGCTCGGCAATGCTTGTTTTTCCATTACCGGGTTCGCCGTAAAGAAACAACCCACGCCCGGAGTTAATCGCCGGGCCAAGGCGATCCAACATAAAATCACTTATCAAAATATCTGAAAAAGCTTTTTGTAGTTGCTCGCGATGGGGATTTTCCTCCTGGATTGTCTGCGCCAATACTGAGCTTACATACTGATCGAATGGCACCGGAGCCGGACCGCAGTAGGCGCATTCTTCTAAATACCGATTAGCAAGCTCACGACCCGATTCGGTCAACATATACTCGAAGTCGCCCATCGAGGCTTGCCCTTTGTACACCACATACTGACGATTCTTCAACCCCGTGATTAGATCAATGGTCGGTTTTCCTGGTAAACACAAATCCATGGCAATGCTGCGTCCTGAACAGACACCCACGGACAATAAATGTTTGAAGACCAATGCCTCGATATATGTTTCAGGTAAGCCTGCTTCCGCATAGGTTTCACATTCCTTCGGTAAGAATACGGTGCGATTGGCAGCCACTTGTGGCGTTTCTTCTACTGGTGAGTTAGGCGTTTCACTCATCAGCATTTCCGCGGGTGGCGCCTCTGCGACAGCTTGGGATCGTGGTTGCGTCACAGCGTGGAGACCGAGTGATCGAGGCTTGGGCACGGGCGTCACAGGTGTTTGTCCATCCAATATCGTCATGGCTACATATTCCTCTTGAAGTTTATAGCATGGCTACAGTTGAATCATGATCGGGGCGTGGATGAACCACATGCTGCCCGATGAGAAAGCGACTAATGCAACTATTCAATACACTGATCTTACGGGCAATGTGGGTTGCAAGTCCGTATGTGCAATCCATTCATGCCATCGATGCCGGCGTGACTATTACCGGGCCTCTTAACAGGGGCTTGCTCAATTCCAGCGCAGTGTTGATCCGTCCACGCGTGCCGAAGGTATGCTTTGCTGGGTGTTATAACTGAGAAGAGAGTGCGTAAGCCCTGTTGTCAGACAGGCGACCAAGTGCTCTAATGTTGCGCTTCGTGCCCAATGCCGTACGTGCCATAACTATGTAAGGAAAGTGAACACGCATGACGCCTCGACAGCTTACGCTCGGACATAGTCCCGATCCCGATGATGCTTTCATGTTCTATGGGCTAGCCACGCATCAGCTCGACACCAAGGGTTGGTCTTTTGAGCATGTTTTACAGGATATTCAGACGCTCAATGATCGTGCTACACGGGGAGAGCTGGACATTACAGCCATCAGTATCCATGCTTATCCCTACGTGGCCGATAAATATGCGATCACCAACTGCGGCGCCAGCATCGGTGAAGGTTACGGTCCGATGGTGGTGACGCGACAGGCCATGTCCATAGATGACCTGCGCGGTAAGAAAATAGCTATACCCGGTGAAATGACTACGGCCTTTCTAGCTCTGAACCTGTTGCTGGGGAAGGGTTCGTTCACACACGAAGTCGTCATGTTCGATAAAATATTGCAGCATGTCGAAGCCGGGGGGGCGGATGCTGGTCTTATCATCCACGAAGGACAGCTCACTTACGACCGACACGATTTGAAGCTTGTGGTTGATCTGGGCGTTTGGTGGAAAGAAATGACCAATTTACCACTCCCACTCGGTGGTAATTGCATTCGTCGCGATTTTGGTTCTCAGGCTATGGCCGAGGTCGCTGGCATTCTTAAAGAAAGCATCCGATTCAGCCTGGCTAACCGTGATCTAGCCGTCAAACATGCCTTGCAATTCGCGCGTGACCTCGATACCAATCTGGCAGATACTTTCGTCGGCATGTACGTCAACGATCGTACGATCGACTATGGAGATGAAGGTAGGCAGGCCGTGCGCGAGATATTGAGAAGGGGAAGCGAAGCCGGGATAGTGCCGTCTGTTGACACCATTGATTTCATTGGTTGACGTCTATCCTCATGCCAAATGGTTGAGGGGCTGTGTACTCGGGGCGAGGTCGCGTATATGCCCATTTATCGATGCAAGTGTGGTGCGAAGTATAACATTCCGGACTCCGCAGCCGGTCGACGCGTGCGATGTAAGAAATGTGACCATCTGTTCACCGTGCCGAAGACCTAGCAGGAGATCATTCCCTTCGCGGTCGTTCCGGAAGAGGAAACAGGTACTTACGCGCCGCAGTTTGAATCATCACCGGACCACCCCAATGAAGGCCCTACACCTACCCTCATTGAGGAGCGCGCCGAAAAAGGTTACGCGCAAAGCGTGCTATGGACTTTTCTTTTTCTCTCGCAACCTAGTAACCTCATCACTTTTCTTGCGTTGTGGTTTCTGTTTTCCATCGCAACGCTTTCTCCTTTTTTTCTCATTACCATATTCTTAGGTTGGTGGTACGCTGCATTCCGTTTTGAAGTTATTCTATCTGGTGCAGCCGGAGATGATGATATTCCGGATATAAGCTTTTCGGGCGATTTTTGGAATGAACTTGTTCTTCCCGCCCTCAAGTGGTTCATCAGTTGGCTATTTGTGATGATGCCGTTATTGGTGTATCTGATCACAAACATTGCCAATGGTTCAATCAGCGTACAAATAATTGTTCCGCTTGCATTGGGGGGTGTAAGCACTCTCTTGCAATTCGGAAGTGACCCGTGGATTCCGATTCTCGTTGTCGTAGGCATGGTCATGTGGCCTATATCTATCTTGTGCGTGACGATCGGTGGATTGGGAACCTTGCTACGTTTTGACCTCATGCTCGTCACGATGGTCAAGTCCTTTGGTGGGTATATTGTGACACTCATCTTGCTGGGTATCGCCGCTGGAATCGCCATAGCGTTTGAACTATATCTCACTCCCGCGGGCGGATCCCTATTCTCCGCGGATGCTATCATCAATAATGCCATCAAAGTAGGCATCAATCTGTATTTAGATATTGTGTTGATGCGGATCATCGGCCTTTATTACCGACATTTCAAAAACAAGTTCGCCTGGGATTGGGGTTAGCACAGTTTCACTTATTGTGTCGCGCGGCCATGTGCAAGGCTTCTTTTGCCCGTGGTGGCCACCGGAGCTACACGGGTAAGTCCCGATGTATCCCGATGTATAGTCGGGATACATCGGGACTTACCCATGCCACCCGAATTCTTAGCTGTGACGAAGCACTAGCCCGCCATTTTTTTGCGGATGTAGTTTGCTCTGGCTGTGGCCCGCTCGCTACCGTTCATGGTTGTCCCGGCTCGTTTTTGTAGGTGGGCTGATTGCGTGTGTAAGAAGATTTCATTCAGCGTTTGGATATCGATGACATTAAATTGTTTCATGTGGATGGCCATACGTATGGGGGATAGCAGCGTCTGTGTTTCCTGGGTGCTGATACAACGAGCGTTGGCCAGTAGGCCGTAGGCACGCCAAACCTTATCCTCGAACTGTGCTTGATTGTGTTTGATGAGCGTCTCGCGGGCTGCGTATTCGTAATCGACGATGCGTGGAATAATTTTATGACTGAAGACCTCGACAATTTCCTCTTCTGAGACGCCAAGGGTGGATTGATTGGAAATCTGATACAGATCGCCTACGACGTCCGTCCCTTCGCCATATTGGCCTCGAACAGCCAGCCGCATGTCGCGGGCGGCGCGCTCAACGCGCTCGATCTCTTTGGTCCATTTGAGAGCGGGTAGGTGCATCATGACCGACACGCGGATGCCCGTGCCGACGTTTGTGGGGCAGGCGGTGAGGTAGCCTAGTTGTTTGTCGAATGCGAAGGGGATGCGATCGCTGAGTTTGTCATCGATGGTGTTGACTTTCGTCCAGAGTTGCTCGAGTTGTAAGCCGTCGCTTAACACTTGCATACGCAGATGGTCTTCCTCGTTAATCATGAGTGCAGCAGATTCGTCGCGGGATATGCTGACCCCTCGGCTACCTTCACAGACCGCGTGGTGGTGACTAATCAAGTGACGTTCGACGAGCAGTTGGCGATCGAGCGGTGTGGCTTTATCGACGTCGATAAAAAGTGTGGTGTTGAGGGGATATAATCGAGCGACTTCGGCGCTGAGCGTTTCGTAAATATCTCGACGTTGACTAGGGCTAGCGGTAGAAAGAAAGGGACGCTGTGCCACATTTCGAGCGAGTCGAATGCGCGAGGAAATGACCACGTCGGCATGAGGGCCGTTGCCACCCAGCCAGGCGCCCATGTTTGATGTTAAGTCGTCGAGTATCATGCTGATGCAGGGCCGTCCAACGCTTTAAGTTGATCTCGTACGCGCGCTGCCAGTTCATAGTTTTCGTCTTGGATGGCTTGATCCAGTTCACGGCGCAGCTTGAAGGCGCCGGTCTGACGTCGTACCGTTTCATCTGCGGTAGACGGTACTTTGCCAATATGGTGCGTTGCGCTGCCATGGGCACGCTGGATCATGGGGATGAGCGCTTCACGGAACACTTCGTAGTCACGTGGGCATCCAAGCTGGCCTTTGGCTCGAAACTCGCGGAAGGTGACACCGCAATGGGGGCACGCTTGTTCATCCACGGCGCCGAGTCCGGTTTTTTGCTTGATAAATTCCTGGAGAATTTCCGTAGTCGTCTGATGAGTTTGTTTGATAATGACGCCCTCGGATTGTGCACACGCTTCGCAAAGATGGCGCTCTCGTTTTTCGGGCACATCCGTGATGTGTACGGTGGCTTTAGCCTTCTTGCAATGTTCGCATGCTACGTCCATGGAATCGTTACCTTTATGGTGTTCGATCTCCCCGAAAGAATTTTAGGAACCTGCTTATCCATCGTCAAATGGAGGCGGCACGCTACAGTTATGCTTGTTGAGGTGGTTCGTATATGGCGATGCAACCGAGCGCCTCAGTGACTTCTACGCGCCGTATGGGGGCGATATCCTTAGCGCTCATGGCGTCAGCGATAAATCTAGCCACGATTTCAGCGGTTGGATAGGGGCATTGTAAGGCTTTGTGCCCATTGAGATCAGTGTTGTGTAGTTGGCTCAGTATGTCGGATAGTGCGGTTTGGGCCACATGGAAATCCGCCACCATACCCAGGTCGTCTAGTGTTTGTCGGTATAAGTGAACGCACACCGACCAATCATGGACATGAGACTTTTCCAGCGTGCCGTCAGGTAGCTTGACGTGGTGCGATGCAAGAAAGCTGCCATGTACCCAGATTTGAAACATGTTCGTAGACCGCCGTGTTGACTATGGATGACCCCCGCTATGGGCACCCTTGTTTTATATGTGACATCGTATCCACGGTAAGCGTTGGGGTTCTCTGAGTTTCGACCGACACAAAACCATAGAGCTTGCCTGAGCGTGTTTCGTTGTACATTTGCATTTCGATAACATCGATACTATTGTACCTTGTCAAGCGGAGCGATCCCACCCCCTACAAGTTGTTTTCGCAAAGGTTGTTTCATATGTTGGAATTTTTACCACAACGCCATATATTCGATCGGCTCGCCGAACGGGCGAATACCGTGCCGGTGTATTGCCAATTGCTCAGCGATCAACTTACGCCGGTTTCTGCGTATGAGCGACTCTCCGGCGACGCGGAATATGCCTTTTTGTTGGAAAGTGTGGTGGGTGGTGAGAACATTGCACGATATTCTTTTCTTGGTCTCGATCCTATCGCCGTGATCGAATCGACCGACGGTACAACCACCATCAGCCGAGATGGGAAAGAGAATACCATTGAGAGCACAGACCCGCTGGCAACATTACAGCGCGTATTAGCCGACTATCGCGTAGCTCAGCCGACGGCGCTACCTCGTTTTCTCGGGGGTGGCGTTGGTTTTGCTACCTATGATTTGGCACGTGCATATGCATCCAACAAATTGGACAACACGCCGCAGGACGATCGACATTTGCCGGATATGCTTTTTGGTATTTATGACCGGATGGTGATTTTCGACCATGTGCGCAAGCTGATGATTATCGTTGCACACGCGCATTGTGATGAGGCGAAGAGCCTTGATGCAGCGTTCGAGAAGGCGTGCAGCCAACTTCAAGCTATCGTGAACAAGCTCACAACCGTTGCCCCGGAGCCGGTACGTCCATTGGTGCAACAAGTGGACGATACCATCTCTTACGAGAGCAACATGTCCCGCGAGACCTTCGAACGGGCGGTTGATACGTGCAAAAGTTATATCCGCGCCGGTGATGTATTCCAGGTCGTGATTTCTCAGCGATTGTCGGCTACGACCAAGGCACGCCCGTTTGATATATATCGGGCGCTTCGTGTCATAAATCCGTCACCATTTATGTTTTATCTCAAATCGCCCAAAGTTTCGCTGGTGGGAGCGTCTCCGGAAATTTTATGTCGCATTGAGGGTGATACCGTCTCGACGAGACCCCTGGCCGGAACGCGCCCGCGCGGTAGGTCAGAGGCGGAAGATTTAGGATTGGAAAAGGAATTATTAGCCGACCCTAAAGAACGGGCGGAACATGTCATGCTCGTAGACCTGGGGCGTAATGATCTTGGCCGCGTGTGCAAACAAGGCAGCGTCAGTATCGATGATTTGATGTCCATAGAGCGATACAGTCATGTGATGCATATCTGTAGCCATGTATCCGGCATTTTATCAGAGGATAAGTCCGGTATCGATGCCTTGCGCGCGGTGCTTCCGGTGGGTACGGTTAGTGGTGCACCGAAAATTCGTGCGATGCAAATTATTGATGAGTTGGAAACAGTGAAACGTGGGCCTTACGCCGGTGCGGTGGGGTATATAGATTTCGCGGGCAACATGGATACGTGTATCACGTTGCGCACGCTGGTGATTACGCCGGGTGACGATGGCATGCATCGCGTGGACGCCCAGGTCGGTGCGGGTATTGTGGCCGATTCCGAACCGTCACAGGAATATCAAGAGACGCTCAACAAAGCCCAGAGTATGCTCAGTGCACTGAGCCTGGCCAATGCGTGGCTTAATGAACCATGTTGAACGTAGGCCCATGATTGTGGGGAGCCGGTTATGCGTATCGCACTCGCACAAATGCAACCAAGTTCGTGTGTAGAAGATAATCGCGACACAGCTATTACACTGATGGCGCAAGCTAAGGATGGTGGGGCGGATTTGATGGCCTTTCCGGAATTGGCTATGTCACTATTTTTTCCTCAAAAAAAAGGCGATACGTGTGCCAAAAACCTGGCAGAGACAATCCCCGGCCCGACGACGCAATTGCTGGTGGATCAAGCGAAAGCGCTTGGTTTGGTGGTTGTGTGCAATCTCTATGAAGTGGATAGTCAGGGACGATACTTCGACAGTTCCCCGGTGATCGATGCGGATGGTACGCTGTTGGGGGTGACGCGCATGGTTCACATCACAGATTTTCCCTGCTTCCATGAGGTGGATTATTATCATCCCGGTGATCGGGGTGCCCCAGTTTATGAAACAAGTGTTGGCCGAATCGGGGTGGCTATTTGCTATGATCGCCATTATCCGGAATACATGCGAGCGCTCGGTGTGGCCGGAGCGGAATTGGTATTGATTCCGCAAGCCGGCGTGGTGGGGGAGTGGCCGGAAGGATTATATGAGGCGGAAGTGCGTACCGCGGCATTCCAAAATGGCTATTTCGCAGCCTTATGCAATCGTGTGGGCGCCTAATCCAGCGTCACGTTTGCGGGTGAGTCATTTGTGGTCGATCCGGAAGGGAACGTCATCGCCCATGCGCCGCAGGGAGAGCCTCATCTGTTGTTTGCGGATTGCGATCTCAATGCCTGTGCCACGTCGACGGCCCGGCGTTTGTTCTGGCGGGATCGACGACCGGAGCTATACCGTGATTGGCTAGGCGCATAAACAACACCTGCCCCCATCGACTACACCGCGGGTGACCGTTACGTATGCAGCTTGTTGAAAAGTGGGATCGAGACCGCCACGTATAAACAATGCCTTGTTTATGGAATCACGAGCTGTTGGCCTACGCGGATCATGTTCGGATCGGAGATGTTATCCCGATTAGCCCCATAGATTTCCTTCCATCGAGCTTGGTCGTTGTAATACCGGCGGGCTAATGAATACAACGTCTCACCTTTGACAATGGTATGAAAACGCGATCCATAGGCAGCGGTGATATCAGCCGGCGGAGTTTCGGCTGTAAGGTAATCCGAATGGCCGTAATCGATTTGGTTTGTACTGTCTTGTATATTGACCGGGCTGGTAAGTGCCGTATTCATCGGGCGCTCATCGTAAGACATATTCATCGCCGAAGCGGCATAGGGGTCTTGGTATGCGGAGACCGACTGAGTTTTGGCCTCTTTTTTTCCGAACATACTACAACCACTATTACCAATTAAGAAAATTGTTGTTAGGCAACACGCCGTTGCGATCCTTCGCATCATCTTGACCTCCTGTCTTTTGGGGAATGAGTTAATCTTCTTGGACGGTAGTATAGCTAAAATAGTTTACGTTGCAACGGATGTTCCCCCTTTCGTCATGGTCCCGTGATGCATGTAAGCTCTTGCGTCACTGCTTCTTACGTCGCTCTGGGAGCTTCTTTCTTGTGACTACAGGAACGTCTGTGTGGGGAAGAGCCTCGGGGAGTTGCAGGTTCAGC
>JAJRWX010000078.1 GCA_024276605.1 Planctomycetota bacterium
ACGTTCCAACAGCGCAGCCAACGCTGGCTGCAACGATCGAATCTGATCGGCATTCATGATCCATACTCCTGATTGTTCAACCAGAAGTGTCATCGTCATCAACACCAAACCATCTTGAGCAAAACTAGCGCTGTCATACTAATGAAGTACCTGTTCCGTCTCCAATAGTGTAATTTGAAAATTGATTTATGATCGTTGGAGCAACTTCAAGTTCTCCAGTTGCAATCAAGATATCACCGAATTGAGTATCGTCGGCATTAAACCCAACCGCCTCGCTAGCCCTCATTGTCGCACTAACCGGCATAGCCGCTAAAAGCTTATTCTGAGGAAGAAAAAGCTTCTTAACTACTAGTGGTGGTTGCTGCAAATTCTGCGGCAAATCTTCGTCACCTCCCCCCACAATTGCAATCTGCCTAGATTGCCCCCCCCTTTCAGCTTGAACAGTTCCAGCGTAAGGACCGAAAGTAACCAAGGCTATACATAGTATAACACATGACACCCAGCTACTACAAACCCTTTCTTTTCCAGTCATTTCTTTTTCCTTTCCATTCAACGACCAAACAGAATTGACAAGATTCAGGCACACCCAATGCCCGAAGGTCTTATAACCATTTTCGGGATACATTATTTTCGACGAGTTGTCAATAGACATTTGAAAATATTGTCCAATACTGAAACACAGAGCCATCATTCGTGTCACCCAATCGGCTTTGTTGCTATCGAAATTCACAGTCGGCTGGGTGGCATGGGTAAGCGAAAGCTTACCCGTGTCTTTCGAAACGCCAGGCACTTGCCCGTGTTGTTCCGGAAGCCGCCACGGGCAAAAAAAGCCTTGCCATGCCACCCTCGCTGAACCCGAAAAATAAGTGGTGACACAGCACTAGAACATCGAAATCAATAAAACAACCAAGGCGGTACCGAGGGTCGATATGGCTACAAGTCCGATGAGTTGACGGGGTTTGAAACCCAATCGTCGTGTCGGGCGATCCACCACTTCAAGTAAATCCACACCCTTCTCAGCTATCACCATAGTGAGTGCCATGACACGGTCACGAACCTGCGCTACAGGAAGACGTTGAAGCAGGTGCACGGGTAACCACTTGGGCAGGCGCGTCGCGATAGACTGCGCGCTAGCCACAGGTTGGGGTTCATTCCGGTGCTCAGCCGCGGCACTATCATATGAAGTACCTACCCTACCCGGTTTCGCTTCGGTATCCGTCACAACAGACGAAGGAGAATCTTGTGGCACGGCCTGCGCACTTTCTGATGTTGAACTATCAGCATCGAACACGGGAATGTCGTCAATAGATGTTGATGGCTCGTCGGTAGTCTCATTCACCTCAGGCCGGGTAAATTCCTGCATAAAATCGGGGATCGCGTCAACGCTAGCATCCGTCGATGGTTCGTCCGATGTGGCGCTTTCATCTTCTGTCTGTGGCGGCGTCGTAAATTCCTGCATGAAATCCGGAATATCATCCACCGACGCTGAAGCATCGCCATCGGTGATAGCCGGCGCTTCCACCCCCAACGCGGTCTGCGTCTCCGCGATCAGTTCGTCGACTGATTCGAGTTGAGTGTCAACGTCGGGAATGGGGGTATCTTGATCCGCTGAATCAACAGCGGTGTGATCGACTTCTTCAATCCCAGTGAAAGGATCCTCGCCCGCGATTTCCAGGGAAAGATCCTCAGCTAGCGCGCTGGCTTCCGCTAACAGCGCATCCAACTGATCCGGGCCGGGCTGTTCGTTGTTTTCTGCGTCGAAGGTCACGATTGACTAGGTCCGCTTCGGTTTACATCCGTTACGCATAGCCCGCTTAGTACACAAGCCAAGTTGACATACTGTCCAACGTAGCATGGTTAGTGCTTTGTCACAGCACCAGCATGCCATGAGCAGGGCGCGAACCGATACCACGCCCCGGCTATACTTATCGGTCCATGCCGCTCTGGACCTGAGCTTGTCGGTATCAATCAATCGACGATAATCACTCCTATGTCCGTCAAACGACTATTTTGTCGTAATCTCTGCGTTGGCCTTAATTGCTTATCCGCCGAGGAATCTCACCACGCGACAAGCTCAGTTCGCTTGCAAGTTGGGGATGAGGTAACACTATTCGACGGTGCAGGGGGGGTAGCGAATGGCTTACTCCAAGATGCATCTAAAAATAAGGTTGTGATATCTGTGCAGCACGTTGATACCGTGGCCTTTGATATGCCGTACCGGCTTACTGTAGCCGTAGCTATGCCCCGCACGCATCGACAGGGGTATCTGATCGAAAAATGCACCGAACTCGGCGTAGATGGGATTTGGGCGATGCTGACGGATCGTGGTGTCGCTGAACCTGGGGCTACGGCTGTGGAGAAGTGGACGCGACGTACAATCGAGGCGGCTAAGCAGTGCGGACGATGTTGGCTACCGGAAATCAAAACCGCCCAACCATTCGCTTCCGTCATCGCCAGCTCAAACGAGTTTGACCTGGCGCTATGGATGGATAAATCCGACGATGCGACGCCATTCGATCAGTACTTAAAAGCCGAAAAGCCCGCGTCCGTACTGGCTATCATTGGTCCGGAAGGCGGTTGGTCGGATGACGAGCGTACGCAAGCCCAAAGCGTTGGACTTCGCCCAGCTACGCTAGCGCCGACCATACTACGTACCGAAACCGCCGCAGTTGCGGCCTGTGCGCTGGTGGCGTCCTGCGCCTAGTGCTTTGTCACAGCCAAAAATCGGGTGGCATGGGTAAGTCCCGATGTATCCCGACGTAAAGTCGGGATACATCGGGACTTACCCGTGTAGTTCCGGAGGCCGACATGGGCAAAAAAGCCTTGTCCATGAAACCCATCAGTTCATGTGCGACCGAACACTAGAACTATACGACAGACGATTATATACCCGCACCAATGAGTTCTCTGATGTCTTTTACGATCTTGATAGACGCGCGGCGTAGCTCAGATTTTCGTGCCACTAACTCGTCACTTGTCGGATAGCCGCCGAAAAGCTGCACGTGAAAGCGCAGGGCGTTGGACGTTCCGGAAGGACGTATCGTCAGGTGCGATTGTCGCTGCTCGTCAAAATAGAATCGATACCCCTCATCCGGAAAGCCCGGCCAATTGATGGCGTCGTACTTACCCGTGCGGTATGACGTCGCTCCTGTCACCTTCATGTCAGCCAACATGAGCGAACGCTCGGCGTAGTGGACAAACAAATCCTCCGCCTTGTCGAGAATACCGCGTTTTTTAGTGTACCCGGACAAACCTTCATACTCACCGTCGATCGGGTCCGGCTCGTAATGCGTCACGTACAAACCGATCTGAGGGTCAAGAAAGATTTTTTCGTCGAGTAGATCAAGCAGGTTTTCACCTTCTAATTTGGCGTATTGCGCCAGTTCCGCCACTAGCACAGCCGCGAATGTACCGTCCTTATCGCGCACATGGCCATCCTCACCAAGTGAGCGAGCATCTTTAGGTGGAGCGCCGAGTATCGAGAAGCCGTTACTCTGTTCCAGTGCGCCGACATTCATGCAGCGCCTGGTATCGTCCATATCAATCCATGAATGGATCGAACGATTGCACACGACTTCACCGGTTCCACTGGCTTCACGACGACCTTCGTCGTACATGGGCAGCTTATGATCTTCGGTTAAACCCGGCGTATCTTTGCCCTGATGCAAATCCCAGATAGCCCGCGTCCCAGCGGCGAGTTGAGCAAAACCGACCCAGGTCTTGAGCACACCAACGCCGAAATTTTGTGCTGTACGGGTGAGTAGATCGGTCGTCGTATGCGAAAGTGCAATGAATTTCTTCTCCACATCCTGCACGCAGCCGTATTTTTCCACTTCGTACTGGAAGCGATACCAGAGGATGAGTGACCAGGCGTCGTCAGCCGAGAGTAGGGTGTAATCGCGCGGTTGGCCGGTACCGGGATGGGGGTAGGCGGCTTTCTGATGGTCCGGCACTTTCACAATCACACCGCATCGGTCGGCGTCCGGATCAGTACCGATGATGAGATCGACGTCATCGAACTTGCCGGGGTTTTCCTCCTTGAACGCTGCCACGGCAATGTCAGCTGCTCGCCAGTCACCGGGATCGGGCTGCTGCTCTTTGCCGGGATCGCTGCAAAACGCCGGAAACATGCCGTCGAGTGCGTCCAGCGCCATGATCCGCGTCACCTGTTGAAAACCCACCTCGCCGAGTAATTGAGGCACCGCTTTGCGACCTGAACCGTTAAACGCACAATAGCCGATGGTAATTGGTTTTCCGGCTGACCGGATCATATCGTTTCGCAAAATGAACGTTTTAATATGATCGAAATGAAGTGTGTGCATATCGATGACGCGGCCTTCCCGGCCCACATACACACCCTTCGCGTCCGGCAATGGATCAGCCAGCGGTAACCCGGCTAGCTCACCATCCTCTATCGTGCGTGCGCTGCTGGATTTTTGTCCGCCAAGGAACCAGAGCTTATCAGCTGGCGCCTGGTCCAGCGGTGTCAATTTAATGTCAGTGAATTTTACCTGGGTAATGTATTGTTGGTAAAGTTTGTCACGCTCAACCGGGTCGAACTGCGATCCATTTTGACACGAAAGTTTGTAACCGTTATAGCGAAAGTCGTTGTGCGATGCGGAGATAAATACACCGATGTCCGCCTTAAGACGAGGGACGGCATACGTCACGCTGGGGTACATGCACGCTTCGTCAAACAGGAACACCGTGTAGTCGTAAGCTAAAAAGAGGCTCGCGATGGCACGAGCGAATTCCGCACCACGAACGCGGCTATCAAATCCAATGACAATTTTGGAAAGTTTGGGCGTTCGTTCAATGCCGAATTTAGCCGTACCGGCAGCTGTGAGTAGATAGATCACATCGTTGATGGTGTTAGGGCCTTTGATGATCGACGCGTGGATGCCCTCTTCTTTGAGACGTAGCACGACATCGCGGGTAGCGCCCATTTTTTCTCGGATACCGCCCGTACCAAAGCTGACGTCACGCGCATAGGCATTAGCTAACGCTTCCCATTGCTGTTTACGGATAGCTTCTCGCAGCCCGTCGCGTAGGCCGGGTGAAATCGCATCGAGTTCATCAGCGAATAGCCATTTACGCAGATTCGGCAACGTCCTGGCGACGGCATCGTCATAATAATTGCCCGCAATAAGCCCACGATCTCGCTGCTCATCCAGAAACCCTTGAATACCCGTTTCCGCCTGAGCGATCAGTTCGTTATCGATTGTTGTGATCATGTCAACTTTCCATCATGTCGACGCCACTACCGGGGCGCATTCATTCCTTGTGCTCAAACACGCATGAACTGATGAGTGGCATGGGCAAGTCCCAATGTACATCGGGATCCATGCCTCCCCGCGCCACTCATCGAATGAGCCGTGTCGCGGCACAAGCCACAACATAATGCAATATATACAGGCTCGCCCGACAAGATAGAGACAAGATTGTAGAGCGTCAATCATTCAATATCGCCTGGATGAAATGAATGCACATTAAATCAATTTAAGAATATGCATTGAAGAGTAGTAGCTGTATGTAGCCTCTTCTTAGCCTCTCTCAGCTTTGCACCCGCATTCGGGACATCTACCTGATTGATTGCCGGTCAAATCGTATCCACAATGAAGGCAGAGCCCTAGGCCTCGTCGGTGCTTAATTCGATCCGGTTCGTCATCGAGAGCGTCGCGCCAATACTCTGATAGCATAGCCATTAGTACCATGCCTATCGGAGCTAATATTACCATTGATATAAGTACGTAAACTATTTTTGTTTCAAAGCTACAGCGCGTATGGCTGACAACCATAATCCAGCAAGCAATGGCTGCAAATAAAATGGTCAGTAACCAGATAACTTTACGGCGATTCATACCTTACATCCAATCGTGAAGTAGGACATCGAAGATCCCATGTGGGTAAATCTTAGGTCACGAGTGTGCTCATTTTTACTATTTTACACGAATAGTGTTGCCCCATCCAATATTGGTAGTTTTCGCAAATACACGCAAACGAGCATTGTAGTTATTTGCTCCTCTTTTCTTTTAATCTAAAGTCTTTATGATTAGATGTTCCGTATTGTCTCTCTCTGTGTTTCAACCTGATTCACACCTATTTGATCGCACAGTCTACAGTTATCCCTTACACTAAAATAGGTTGACGAGCATCTACTTTGCGGAAACTGGATTCGGCGACTAGGATATACTTACAAGGTTTGTTGGCGCGACTCTTGGGAGAGCATTTTGTCAGGTAGTGCTCTTCGCTAACATTGGTTAGCGTTGGTAAAGGCGAACGGTGGCTTGCACGTGTTATTATACTGCATCACAATGGTACCCATCGCCTATATGAGGCCATAGCAACATAGCCCTGACATAAGAGAATATCTCCATGTCTAGCTCTTCGACTGATCAACAACCATGCCGGAGGGATGTAAGTCAATACGGAGTATCCAAGGCGGATCTTCGATGGCGCTGCGAGCACGCGGATATTGAGGTTGACTCAACGCTGCAGATCGAACCGGCTACCAGTGTCGTCGGGCAGGATACTGCTGTAGACGCCCTGCGCTTCGGGCTGGACATTTGCGGACCCGGTCAAAACATCTTTGTGCGCGGCTTAACCGGTACGGGTAGACTAACTTTAGTGCGCCGTGTGCTCGAGAATATGACGCTCAAGTGCCCACAAATCAAGGATCGCTGTTATGTCCACAATTTCACCCAGCCGGAACGTCCCAAACTTATCACACTACCGGCCAGGCGCGGGCAGGAATTTCGCCGCCGAATAGACCGCCTGATTGATTTTATACGCAACGATCTACCTACGGCGCTCTCATCCGAAGGTATTAATGCTCGACGCCGTAACATTGAGGAAACGGCGCAGGAAAAACTACGTGAGCTAATCTCGCCTTTAGAAGCCGAGCTGCAGGAAGCCGGTTTTACGATGGTGAACGTCGGGGCCGGGCCTGTTTCGCAAACGGCAATTTTTCCCGTGGTCGATGACAGGGCGGTAGCACCGGAATAATTTGAACAAATGCACACCCGAGGCGAAGTCACTGACGCCGAATACAAAAAAAAGCGTGACCAAAACGTACAATTCGAGCCGCTATTGACCAAGCTCGGCAGCAAAGTGAACAAGTTGCGTGCAGAACACGATGAAGCCATCGAGCGCATTATGGCGGATTCCGCTCGGGCTATATTGAAAGACCGAGTGAGCGGGATCAAAGAAAGTTTTCCGCAGCCCGAAGTAGCTGCATTTCTTAACGAAATTGTAGATGACGTCATTCAAGACCGCTTGAGCAGTCTGGGCGAAGACAACGAATTTACCCGTTTGTATCGAGTTAATGTGGTGTCGGATCAATCCGGGGAATCGACCTGTCCCATTATTTCGGAAAATGTCCCCACGCTGCGCAATTTGATCGGTTCCGTAGACTTCGACCATGACTCGACGGAAGAATCTCGACCGACGCACATGGGCATTCGTGCCGGCTCACTCCTGCGCGCGGATGGTGGGTTTTTTATTATCGAAGCACGAGAAATTCTCGAAGAACCTCAGGCGTGGAAAGTGCTCAAACGTACGGTACGATCCGGAAAACTTGAAGTGATTCCACCGGATGTCGTCTTTCCTGGCGCGGCCCCTATGATCAAACCGGAGCCGATAGATGTCGTTATCAAAATTGTCATGATCGGTAGTCCGGAGACCTACTTTGCCCTTGATTCCTTTGATCCGGAATTTCCACATTTATTTAAGGTTTTGGCTGATTTTGATGACCTGATTCCGAGAGATAAAGCAGGCATTCAGCATTACGCAGCCGTCATTTCCCGCTTTGTACGTGACGAAAATCTTTTACCTTTTGATTGGTCGGCCATCGCGGCCCTGGTCGAGCATGGCGCACGAATCGCGTCTATGAAGGATAAACTTTCTGCACGGTTCGGTCGAATTGCCGACATCGCACGAGAAAGTGCGCTTCGAGCGTCTCAAAGAAAAGCGGATAAGGTCACCGGCCATGACGTCATGGATTCATTTTATCACGCCAAAAATCGAGCCGACTTACCTGCACGACGCTTTCGAGAATTCGTAAAAGACGGCACGATTTGTGTTGAGACCAGAGGCACGGTGATTGGACAACTTAACGGTTTAGCCGTCCTACAGGCCGGGCCTATGGTCTATGGATTTCCCACCCGCATTACCGCGACCATCGGACCGGGGTCCGCAGGCGTTATCAACATCGATCGAGAAGCGGCGCTAAGCGGCGCGATACACACAAAAGGATTTTATATTCTCGGTGGTTTACTACGCGGACTGTTACATACAGGTCATCCGCTGGCTTTTGACGCTTCCGTTGCATTCGAACAATCTTACGGCGCGATCGATGGCGATTCCGCTTCCGGGGCGGAAATCTGCTGTTTGCTTAGCGCACTGACGGAAGTGCCGTTGCGGCAAGACATGGCCATGACCGGCGCGATCGATCAGCGCGGCAACATTTTATCCGTCGGTGCGATCAACGAAAAAATAGAAGGTTTCTTCGATATTTGTCACGATGCGGGACTAACCGGAACACAAGGGGTCATTATTCCAAAGTCCAATGTCGGCGACCTGATGTTACGTCACGATGTGATTGAAGCATGTAACGCTGACAAATTTAGGGTATACGCCGTGAGCACCGTTTCCCAAGCCCTAGAAATACTATCCGACATGGAAGTAGGCCGGCGCGATAGTCAAAAGCTATATCCCCCCGACTCCCTGCTAGGCATCGCCGTGGCACGCGCCACCGATTTTTGGCACGAAGCATCGTCAGCTTCCAGACCGAAAAAAAAGTCAGGATAAATTCCCACGCTGCTAGCACAGGCAGGTAGAGTAGGTTGTTCTTCCGCCCTCATCCGGAAGGCTAACCTGTCTTTTACTATCACACATCATCCTTCTTTTGGATTGCGATGTTTGTTTGCGTGACGAATAAGGTCGTCGGACACTCGTTTTTAGCTATGATTAAAAAGGTGCCGTTCGTTCACGCTATGGTTTGCTCGCTTTTTGTGTAGCGTCGCATACACCAGCAACATCGGGGCAATTCGGGGCTGGGGTCGCCACATAACAATAGTGTTTGCTCTATGATCGGTGTCATAATCATGACGACCTTAGTTGCGATGAGATCGTGCACTGATTTGCATAGGGACAGGTAGAATGGCCAATGAAACGTCATGCATTCACATTGATAGAGCTTACCATCGCCAGCGCCGTCATTGTCGCGCTGCTTAGCCTCATTCTACCCAGCGCCTCAGCCCTATGGCGACTGATGCAGTTGCAGTCATCCCAGGATCGCCTTCGACATATACTCAAAGTGGCGCGGATCGAATCCCTTTCACTACGCCACTCAGCCTACGGTGTTCTATTCTTTTTAGATCAATTTAATCAGCAATCGCTGACTTACATTCGATGGTCCGGTATACCCGAACCCCAAGGGCCAATCACCTGGCCCGATATCGCCAATCGTTTCGACGTGGACACCGCTGCACCTCCCCCTGAAACACTTCCCCGACCTTGGCGCGTTGTTCCCAGCGCCGGGTTGGATCGACCGGCAATAGAATTAGGCAACAATCACTATCGGTATGGCTGGCATCGAAATGTCTTTGCTATTGTCTTTCGTCATGGTCGGCGTACACCCTATTCGCCGCTCATCGTGCGCGATCATGATGTCAATGCTGATGGACTTGGAGATATAACCAACCTGCCTGTGAGCAACGTCGATCGAGGTCAAGGCGTGCTATTAAAGAACATCGTGACGAATGCCCAACAACAACCCATCCCATTCGCCACTGAATGGGGTATTTGGTTATACGACGATCAAACATTTTCTGAATCCCCCTTGCCTTTGCGCAATCGATACGTTCGTGAACATGGCTTGCCATTACTCATGGCCAGCGACGCCGCCTTTGCGCAACAGTAGCTTGCCTTCCGATGTTCCGTATATTTCACACTATGGATAACTGTTTTCTCCGGCTACGGGGAAGTCGTCAGCACAAGGTTTTAGGACTATATCCGTATGTCAATACGCGGATGATGACTTTGTTTTAAGAAGACTAACCTACTGTCAAATGCGCGTCAGTTCCTCCGGATGGCGACGGATATGCTTTTCAATGTTGGACGCATATCGTTGCATAGCATGCGATATTTTTTCATCCTCCCCCATATCCTCGGTAGCATCCGACAGTTTTTGAAACACATCAAGTCGATAGCGGAAATTCCGTTCACAGGTCATAAAAATTTGTAGCGGCACGCTACCGCAACGAAGGGCAATTCTTAAAGGACCGGAAAGAAACTTGCGACGCTCCCCAAAAATCGTCACTTCTTCAGATTGTTGATGCTCATGCCTGACGCGACTAACATCCATCGCGCTACCCACAATGTAGCCATCCTTAAAACAACGATAAATATCACGAGGGTACGCATCGGCAAAAATCACTTGCATGCGTGGCAGTTCCGGATGCAACCGCTCGAAACGCGCCTGCACAAACTTCCGCAACCCACTTTCCTGACCATCACGAACCAGGGCTACGCGATATCCATAAATCGATAATAACATCGCAGTCACGTGGTGCGCCCCGTGGTGCGACACGGCCAGGTATACGCCGTTCCCCTTGGCTAATGATTCATCCAGTAACGGCTTATTGTCCACTACGAAATGTGCGCGGAGTTTATCCTTGGGTATGGTGTCGAGTATCAAATAGAACAGCTTGTCGCAACGCGATCGACAAAAAAACTCGCGCGACGTTCTTCGCAGATCCGACCGCGAAGGTTTCGCCTCAGCCACGCGATCATAAGCCCGGGAAAATCGGCGACGACGCTTATAATTGATCAGCCATTCCAGCGTCCCAAACGCCCGGCCAAAAGCATACAAACCCCGTAACCCAAACAGCTTAGCCAGCGAAGAAGCAAAAACATGCGCTACACCAAACGAAAACTTATCCCACGTCGAAAACGCACCCGAACTCGCAGCGTCGGATTTCTCCGGCGTCGATAAGCGATCTTTCGTTGCCCCATGAATTAGCATATCGAACAGCCACCCAACACCACAACCTCTATCGCGACTCTATCGAACAGCCTGAACTTGAGCAACCGCATCAATATGAACGGAAAACGACAATACGCTATAATACAACATTAGCCATGATGATTGCACAGCCCCACGAACGTGACAAGGCGAGCATGACGCCTGTTGGGGCAGAAGCGGTAATCGACGATGGTGACCGCGGTTCAAAAATGGGGGTAGGCTACAGGGTACGATCGAACCAGACTACTTCTGGTCGGTAATGACATGATGGGGGATGAACCTATCCAGGAACTGCATATGGTACACATATACATTCCTGGATTTAGGTTCCATCCCAACGGCCTCAATCAAACAAATTACGGACAGGCACAAATCTCTAGAAAATTGCCGGCATCATCACCAGGGCCGGTTGAAATCTGTGACCATTGGTACACAATATTCGCATCATTGGCATCAACATCACAGTCGCCATCCACATCCCACGCTACCGTACCTTGAAGCGCATGCCCCAGAGGATAGACATATGGGCGAATTTCTACCGGTGTATAGTCACATACATCTACCGTGTCAGGTATACAGTCTCCGTCCATATCCGATGGTCCACATGCGTCTCCAACGCCATCATCATCACAGTCTGCTTGATCCGTGTTTGCAATATCCACACAATTATCGATATCGTCACAAATCGTGTCACCGTCAGTATCGCCCAGTATGGTATCAGGGCATGGATCACATAGATCACCGATACCATCACCGTCAGAATCGAGTTGGTCAGCATTCGCGATATTGGGGCAATTGTCACACCCATCACCAAGCCCATCAGCATCTGAGTCAGGTTGCGGGGTCACGTCATAGAACTGGGAGCAATTATCACATGCGTCCCCCCAGGCATCGCCGTCTGCGTTCGATTGGGTATCGTTTGGCGTCATTGGACAGTTGTCACATGAATCCCCAACACCGTCAAAATCGGCATCGTCCTGCATGGGGTTCGGCTCATCCTGGCAGTTATCACAGGAATCTCCAACATCATCACCATCGCTATCAGATTGTTGTATATTGGCTTCGTATGGGCAGTTGTCGCATTCATCACAAATCATATCACCATCATCAAACACACCCGTAAAATCGCATACCGTACCGGCGCCCAGCCAATTCCCAGCGCAGCAAGTTAAATCCATGTCATTACTGTCCTGAGGATTGTCAGGATAGGCATAACAGCAAACACCGATCTGACCGGAGCACGAAGAACCAGCGCCTCCAGGTGATCCGCCAAGCCCCAGGCAACATCTGCCATCCATATTGGAACAACTTCCATCGTCGAAACAGCAGGACTGTGATCCAAGACAAGTTGTATAGTTCCCCTGGGCGGTACAACCGCTGGATGCTGAATTCGTTTTAGACACGCTGTCAGCAGAGTCAGGCGGACAGCAGGAGCCTAACAAATTTGTCGAATTACAACAGCTACCGTTACTGCTACAGTAAGCTATGGGCACCGGCCCACCCGGACCAACGCCTGCCAACGTCTCACAAACCGCCCCACCTACAACAGCAAACATGAAAGTCAAACAACACCCGTAAACTCGAACGCGACGCGTTCCCACCGACTTAACATTCCTAGTAAACATGAAACATCCTCCCTTATACCGCAAGCGGATTACAATAACTGGACATGGTCCGCGTGAATCATCACATCCGATTCTTACGACAATATGTTCCAGATGCTTGTAATGGCCTTGCAACTCTCTTTCTTCGTGTCGGGCACCTTGCACCGGCATCTACAAAGAGTTAAGCGCAAAACAGGGTATAACAGGGCAATTAGAATCCATGACTTTCGCAGGTATCTTCGAAATAACGCTGCATCATGACGAAAAACCACGGGTACGGGAGTTTTTCAAACCTTTATCATGTCAAGGAAAACATATTTTTGTTTATTTTGAATTCAATTCTTGGTAGAATGATCCTTGCGTTTATCATCAGGATGTATCCTCTAGGGTCACAATATCGGCATGCGATCAAATGCTTCAAGTTATCAACGTTTGACAACCGAGGCTGGATCTTCAGCCATCACGTGGTTTCCATCCGCCTATGAATGCCTTAGGGACTTAGCCGCTAGACGTTTTGATTCTGAAGCACCTGGGCACACACTTCAACCCACGGCACTATTACACGATGCCTACATAAGGTTGGCAGAGAGTGGCTATAACGACCTGCAAGATAAAACACATTTTTTCGCTATGGCCGCTAAAGTTCTTCGCGACATCCTAGTCGACCATGCCCGTCGCAAGAAAGCCGCTAAAAGAGGCGGCCATTGGCAACGCTTGACGCTTACCGGTATAGGCCAACGGCCATCACCGGATCCCATTGACATTCTATCTTTGGATGAAGCACTAAGAGGATTAGCAGATACGCATGCAAGGTCTGCTCATATCGTCGAGCTGAAATATTTTGGCGGCTTAACCAATCCCGAAATTGCAACTTATCTGAACATCTCCATTGGAACGGTAAAGCTCGATTGGCGTTTCGCCCGGGCATGGCTTAAGCACAAAATGGGACCAACGCAGACATGATCGGGAATCGGGGCGAGCACATTCGTTTACTTTTTGACACCGCCATGGAACTTCCGGCGGCGGATCGAAAAATATATTTACTCCAAGCTAGCGAAGGTGACACGGAACTTGTTGAACAGGCGATGGCTTTACTCGCCTGTGCTGAAGAAGAAGATATCGCCCCCAGTCGCCCCATCATCACAGCTTCTATGCGCGGGCAAGCCTTACACGCCATGGGTGCTGCGACACCCACACACATCGGTCCTTATCGTGTGATAAAGAAAATTGGCACCGGTAGTATGGGAACCGTTTACCAAGCACATCAAGATGCGTTGCAACGTATCGTAGCTATAAAATTATTACGTGCCAGCGTCTCTACGAACCGTATGCTCCGACGCTTTGAATTTGAAGCGCAAGCATTGGCGCAATTAAGTCACGCATATATCGCCAAAGTTTTCGACGTAGGAACAACCAAGACCGTGGACGGATCGCAACCATATATTGCCATGGAATATGTGCAAGGTGTGTCGCTCAATGCGTATGCAGAAAACGCCCCACTAACCACACGGCAACGCATTTCTCTGCTCATTAAAATCTGCGGCGCCATTCATCACGCACACCAAAGAGGCATCATTCATCGCGATTTGAAGCCAAGTAATATTTTGATCGACCAGGATGGTCAACCGCGCGTCGTAGATTTTGGCGTCGCCCGTTCTGTAGATCATAATGTCGAAGCCACCTCTCATGCTACAGAGATTGGCGAATTGGTGGGTACGCTGTCCTACATGAGTCCGGAACAAGCTTCCGGGCAACAGGGCATGATTGATACACAAACAGACGTATATGCACTCGGCGTCATCGGATATGAACTCATCGCGGGACAACTGCCCTTCGATATAGACCAATTACCTCTCGCAAAAGCTGTAGATATAATCACAAACAACACGCCAAAAAAAATCGGCACTATACATAATCACTTACGCGGCGATCTGGAACTCATTATTTCAACTGCCATGCAAAGAGATAAATCGCTTCGCTACCAGTCCGCTTCCGATTTTGCAACTGATTTGCGACGCTACCAACATGACCATCCGATTTTGGCACGCCCCCCCAGCATCTACTATCAGATGAGTAAATATGCCAAACGCCATAAAGCCGGGTTTACAGGTGCTATCGCAGTCCTGATGGCACTCATCTTAGGCGTCATGGGAACAACCTATGGATTCATTCGCGCCGTTGAACAACGTACGATCGCGGAGGGACGATTACAGGAAGCACAGCAAGCCCAAGACGAATCTGAAATTGTCACCTCTCTACTTTCTCGGATCATCGAGTCAGTCAACCCAAGGGATCTCGGTCGTGATGTATTAGTCTTGGATTTGCTCGACGAGGCTTGCCAAGGAATCAATGAAGACTTAACGACAAATCCATTAGTAAAGGCCAAATTGCATCAGACGATTGGCACCAGCTACTTTAGCCTTGGACAGTATGCTAATGCGGAGAAACAGCTTGAAAAAGCGTTGACCCTTCGTCGTCGAGAACTTGGCCGGCATCATTCGGACACGGCTGCGAGTGCTGCCCAACTGGCCTTGTTGTATATCGAATGTGATAGAAATAAGGAAGCCTTACCGCTTGCTCAATATGCGTACTCGACCCTGAGTAGCTTGCTAGGAAAAAAGCATAAAAGCACTTTAGATGCCATGAATTCCATGGCGATGCTCTATTACCGTCAAAGGCAATTCGACAAAGCCGAGTCACTTTACAAAAATAATCTCACCCTGCAACGTGAGACACTTGGCAACGATCATACCGCTACGTTGGATACCGAGCACAATCTCGCGATTCTGTATTCAAATACCCAAAGATATGAAGAAGCAGAATCCGCGTTGCGCCATGTGCTCGAAAGGCACGTTGAAATAGTAGGAGAAAACCACCCGGATACATTGTCAACGTGGCAATCTATTGCAGATGTCCTGCAAAAACAACGCAAATTCGAAGATGCTATATCGATCACTCATCATGTGTTGGCCATACGCAAACGTGTACTTGGAGAGGATCATCCAAAAACGCTCATGTCTATGGCATACCTTGCAAATCTTTTCCTGAACACGGGCCAGTTAGCTAAAGCGGAAACATATGGACGTCAATTACTCCACATGAAGCAACAACTCATAGGCTCGGAAAATTCCAGCACTGCACAAGCGCTCAATCAGTTAGGCCTCATTAGCTTATCCAACGGTAAAATTGATGAGGCCGAAACTTTGTTTCTCAGGTCGCTTGAATTAAAGCGACAAAGGTACGGCGACGGGCACAAGAATACGTTAACTACGCTGGGGAACCTAGCGCTCGTTTACACCGAACAGGACCGATACGACGAAGCCGAAGCTTTATACATCAAGGCGCTGGACATTCAACGACGCATTCTGGGGGAAAAGCACAACGACACTTTGACTACCCTGCATAATTTGGCGGGGCTGCGAATTCTTCAAAACCAACTAACCAAAGCTGAACCATTATGCTTAAAAACAGTGGCCTTAAGTCGAGACATGTTCGGCGACGAGCATCCCGATACGTTGAACGCTATTAATACACTGACCATATTGTATGAAAAACAGGGGCGTACGGAAGAAGTGGAGAAGATGTATCTTGAAACGATTGACATTCAAAAACGAATGTTAGGCCGAAAGCATGAACTCGTCTTAGCTTCCATGAACAACCTCGGCGATTTCTATAACACAATACATCGATACGCTGACGCCGAATTAGTATTACGCGACCTCGTGGAAACCAGTCGAAGCGTATACCGAAAGGAGCATTGGTATATCGGAGTCTTTCTCACAAAATATGGCCAGTCTCTGATAGGTTTGGAGCAATTTGATCAAGCTGTAGACCCCCTACTGGAGGCCCGCGATATCTTATCTAATGCCTTAGGTCAAAATCATCATCGCACTACCGAAGCCAATAAAGCACTAGAGCAAGCGCTACGTAACTGTAGCACTCCGTAGCAGGTTTTCCATGAAGGTTTTCGAGCTTCCATGCTACACAATCTGCGAGAATGCTATAAAATTGCACCTATGATAGAAATCCCACCCTATGAAATCCATTCGATCATCACCGGGCACGTTAGGCTTGACGGCGGTGCGATGTTCGGCGTTGTCCCTAAAGTTTTGTGGGATAAGGTATGCGACGTTGACGAACACAATCGGATCTTGCTGGCAACTAGAACGCTCATAGCCATCGACCGCAAAGCCTCCCGACTCATCCTCGTCGACACCGGCTGTGGGACGAAATGGGATCCGATCGCAGCGGATCGTTTTGCTATCCGTTATGACGAAAACGCGATACCGAATGCCCTGGCGAACCTGGACCTATCGACCGATGACGTCACGGATATCATCATCACACATCTACACTTCGATCATAACGGCGGGCTGACCCAATGGTACGACGAACCGGGAGAAGCAACGACACTGCGTTACCCCAAGGCCATCCATTGGCTTCACCGCAAGCACTTCGACCACGCCAGCCATCCACACACCAAGGACAAGGCTTCTTTTATCAAAGCTGATTTCGCAGCCCTGGCCAGGGCAGATAATCTGCGATTCCTGGAGGGCAATCAACCCGAGTCTTCGATTGACGGGCTTAGTTGGTGGGTATCACACGGGCACACACCATTCCAGCTTCACCCGATCTTCGGAAACGATAGTAAACGGCTGATTTTTTGTGGTGACATTATCCCCACAATAGCCCATCTTCGACTGACATGGGTGATGGCTTACGATCTACGCCCGACCACTACGATAGCTGAAAAAGAATGGATAAACGGACATGGTGTCAGAGAGGGTTGGATATTGACGTTTCCCCACGATCCCACACACGGCGGGGTAGCCATCGATGGGACGGCGGCTCGACCTGTCGTATCCAACCAGATACAGCTCTGACCCTTTGACTAACGCCCGAGACGACATCTTCAGACGAAGTTTAGGAACTTGAAATCACGGCATAAAAAAAGCGGGGTTTGCAACTATGCACAAACCCCGCCCTTTTTTATTTCCAGTAATAACCGCCCAAACATCACCTACAGACGTTCATACGCCCTGAGGACTGGGAAAGTCATTCTGTCATTCTGTCCTATACCCTACGGTGTCGTAGTGGGTACGTTACCATCTTCGAACAGGTCGAAGACAGCATCATTGTCGAGTACGAATTCGTTGACGGCATAACCTACTGCGTTCTGCAACAAGCGCTGTGGATTAAACCAACCACCCAAATTCAGGCAGCCACCACCTAAAACCATACCGCCAGCCAATACCGAAATCGCCAACGTCTTGAACTTAGTGATCTTCATTCCGAAAATCTCCTTGAACTTAGCTGGGGCACTTACCCAGCACATTTGTCCTGCTACAGACGACCTCAATTCCATATCGGGTCGCCAAATCCGTTTACACAATTTGCGGCGGAATCCTCCGCCAGGGACTCATATAGAAACGTATCCGAATAACGTTGCGTTTATTCTAACTGACCGCGCTCATATGCCAGAACCACTCAACGTCTTCTTTAGACATCCTAACCAAAACCGCGCCAATCCCTATAAACAACCAGGGCACAGCAACTATAGCATGTTCGCCATTATCGGAAAAGCGATGCTTTGATCGTTAACGCTTTTCTAACAACAACGCAACAGCAACACAAGCTGCAAGCTCAACCAAAACCATTAAGCTGCCAAACGCCAACCGTCTCAGTCAAACTGGGCGGTAAAAATGCCACACTCACCGCAGTCTGTCAAGACTTTTTTCTAGGAACTTCAAAAAAAACGCTACGTGAGCTGTTGACCTGGGCCATAATTCCGTTACATAATAGGCTAGAAAGATGCGTGTGAATCGTCTTTAGGGGATGCAAGAACCAATCTTTTCCAACCCATAGGTTCGACCCCATAAGCCATTAAAAACAATAAGGTTACGAGCAATTGGCCAAGGATTCAATTCGGAGCATTGGCCATGAATTGACTCAACCATCCTATTAGGTAATGAGCCATTTATGACGTCAAACGAGCCAATTAACACCGTCCAGGGAATTTTTGAGCCTCAAGGGAAAAATGGGGGAATCTTACGCTCCATTCAACGAAACCTTCAAATTACAAGCAGCGACGTATCTGTTCCGCAAACGCTTTTGGCAAAAGCTGGATTGCGAGGGGGAGAATGGGTGACCGGCGCCGTCACACCATCAAACAACAAACGCAGTTCGCGACCAAAACTTAATGAAATCACGCATGTTTTGGATATGCCGGTTGACGACTATCTGGACTTAAAGCATTTCGATTCACTTACTGCGATCAATCCGCAGCGGCAAATTCGGTTTGAAACACAGGACGGATCCATGTCTATGCGTATCGTTGATCTTCTTACACCCATCGGCTTCGGTCAACGCTCTCTCATCGCAGCCCCTCCGCGCACTGGAAAAACCGTGCTATTACAGCAATTATCAAACGCGGTAGCTATCAATCACCCGGAGGCCCACTTGATCGTTCTTCTCGTCGACGAGCGGCCCGAAGAGGTCACCGATATGCGACGATCCATCAACGGTGAGGTATATGCCAGCTCCAGCGACCACGACATTGCCAGCCATATTCGTATCTCAAAACTCGTTATGGAACGGGCTAAAAGACTAGTCGAAGCCGGTAGGGATGTCGTACTCTTCCTTGATTCGCTCACGAGATTGGGTCGTGCTCACAACAACCACATACGCGGTGGAGGAAGAATTATGTCCGGTGGACTCGATACCAGGGCATTAGCGGAGCCAAAAGCTTTTTTCGGCGCAGCTCGAAATGTCGAAAACGGTGGATCGCTCACCGTTGTCGCCACCGCACTCATCGAAACCGGTAGCCGCATGGACGAGGTCATTTTCAGCGAATTCAAAGGCACTGGGAACATGGAAATGCTCCTTTCTCGCCACCTTGCCGACCGTCGTATTTTCCCCGCTATCGACCTCGCACGTTCGGGAACACGTAAAGAAGAGCAACTTCTCGACGAAAAAAACCTCGCAGCCAGCTATGAAATTCGCCGAACCCTGCTGGATAAAGACCCGGAACGAGGCATGGAACGCCTACTTGAAGTCATGTCCAAAACCGGTAGCAACAAAGAATTCATCGATTCCTTCGACAGCAGAAGATTCCGCTAGAACAAGTTCTATCATCTCGTAGCAACCGATGCCCGATTTTGTTTCCCTAGTTTGGCGTGAAAAACGACATGCGTTGAGTGGAACCGCAATAATGAGATTGATTATGGACGTCCATCTTCGCATTCCACCTACTCGAAATAACATTCGTCATTCCCGTGTAGGCGGGAATCCAGCAGCGATCCACCGTGCATACAGCATGAAACTGGGTTCCCGCCTACCCGGGAACGACGGATTACACGGGAACGATGGGTTCGTCCCCCTCAAACTATCTGGTCGGTAGACTTGCCAATTAGTCTGATTGTACATAGACTGGCAGAACTTAGGTGAAAAGAGACAATGGTAAATGTGTTGAAGGTTGGCCCGCAATGATAAGAAATAGTGGGCACTCGCAAGTTTTCAGTTCGATGAGGAATTCGCTCAAGACTAAAACGTAGGATGATAGGTTAGATATGTCGCTATCGGTTGCAAGTAAAACAGAGATCATCGGTAAACATCGTAAGCACGATAAGGATACCGGCTCTCCCGAGGTTCAGATTGCTATCCTGACCACAAGAATTCAGGAAATCACTGAACATCTGAAATCCAGGAAAAAAGACCATTCAGCCCGGCTTGGCCTACTCAAGATGGTAGGACGTCGGGCTAGCTTGCTCAAGTATTTAACCAAAACCGATCGAAGTCGATACAAATCTATCGTCGCCAATCTAGGCTTGCGTAAGTAACGCAGGCTATGATGAATTGGCACCTGCCATGGTCTTTAGTCGTGTTACTTCAGTATGGCTTGGTGGCATGAAGGCGCGACGAGGTTGGCACTTGGCGAATGTAAATCGCTGTCCATAGTTACCCCATGGGCTACTTGATGCTCATACCACATACGCAATACCCTCTTGTTTGATCACTTATGGAATAAAATTGTCGTTATTGACTGATATACCGAGTCATAACGTAGGTCTTAATGTTATCACTTTTAGAAGTTAGGAATATTTGGAACATAACACCATGGCACATCACATTGTTGAGCGAGAAATAGGCGGGCGTACATTACGCATTGAAACCGGTAAAATTGCCAAACAAGCTGCCGGAGCAGTCTTTGTTACTTATGGCGAATCAGTGGCATTCGTCGCTGTCGTCACCGGCTCACCACGACCGGGCATCGATTTTTTTCCCCTCACAGTGGACTACCGGGAAAAAACGTACGCCGCAGGGAAATTCCCGGGCGGATTTTTCAAGCGCGAAGCCAGACCTTCCCAAAAGGAAATTCTGACTATGCGCATGATCGATCGCCCCATGCGCCCGTTATTTCCTAAAGCCTTCAAAGACGAGGTGCTTATCCAGGCGATGGCTCTGTCCACCGACCAAGAAAACGATCCCGACATCCTGGCGATGATCGGCGCATCAGCGGCGGTATCCATTTCACCGCTTCCGTTTAATGGACCATCCGCCTCCGTTCGCGTGGGTTATATCGAGGGCAAGTACATCATCAATCCTACCATTGAACAGTTGGAATACAGCGAAATGGAATGCGTCCTCGCCGGCCATAAAGACTCGGTCAACATGGTCGAGATCGGCGCTACGGAGCTTTCCGAGGATGTCATCGCCGGTGCCATCGAGTTTGGCCATAAATCGATTGTCACGATATGCGAGATGATTACCGAGTTGCAAGAAAAGGCCGGCAAACCTGTAGAATGGACCCCGCCTCCTTCAACTGACGATCTTAAAGCGGAATTAAACAATAAATTCGGCACGGCACTACGGGAAGCACGCAATACACCCGGTAAACAAGATCGATACGCAGCCGTCAAAGCTGTCTATAACAGCGCCAAAGAGGCGTATTGCCCAGAAGGAGAAACATCCGAGCATGATTGGAACACCATTCGTGACCTACTCGACATCATCGAAGGCGAGATCGTCGCCGAGTTGTGCGTAGTCGAAGGTAAGCGTTCGGACGGTCGATCCGCGACCGATCTAAGGGCCATCGAAACAGAAGTTGGTGTGCTACCACGAGTTCACGGCTCTGCTTTGTTCCAACGCGGTGAAACGCAAGCACTATGCATCATTACCCTGGGCACCCGTCGGGATGAGCAGTTTGTCGACGGACTTGCAGACGAATACAGCAAAAAATTCATGCTCCATTACAACTTTCCGCCGCTGTGTACCGGCGAGGTCAAGCGCGTCGGCGCCACGTCACGTAGGGAAATTGGCCACGGAAACCTGGCTGAAAAATCACTGCAATATGTACTTCCCACCCCGGAAAAGTTCCCCTATACCATTCGCATCGTCTCGGAAATCATGGAATCCAACGGATCAAGCTCGATGGCTTCGGTCTGTGGCGGCTGCATGGCCCTTATGGACGCCGGCGTGCCCATCAAACAACCGGTCGCCGGTATTTCAATCGGCGCATTTGAGCATGACGGACAATACAAACTTATTGTGGACATTCTCGGTGAAGAAGATCACTTCGGTGAAATGGACTTTAAGGTCGCAGGCACTCAGCGTGGTATCACAGCCATACAACTGGACCTCAAGGGTCACGGCATTTCGCAAGAGCGTATCGTCGAAACTCTGGCGTTAGCGAAAGAAACCAGACTCAGCATTCTCAAAAGCATGCTTTCTACGCTGTCTGCACCAAGAAAAGAGACCAGCCAATATGCACCATTTGTCATCACCACCCAGATAAATCCTGAGAAAATCGGCAAGGTCATCGGCCCAGGTGGTAAGTACATCAAGTCCATCGAAGCTGAAACGCACGCCACGATCGAAATCGACGAGGACGGTAGTATCGCCATCTTCTGCATCGACAAAGCCGGTGGCGAGCGTGCGCTGGAAATGGTCGAAGCGGTAACTGCCGAGGTTAAAGTAGGCAAGACTTACACGGGTACGGTGAGCAGCGTGAAAGACTTTGGCGCCTTTATCGAAATTTCACCAGGACAAGATGGGTTGTGTCATATCAGCGAATTGGACAACGATTACGTCAAATCCGCTGAAGATGTCATCAAAGTCGGAGAAAGCGTGCGGGTGAAGGTGATTGCTATTGACCCGCAGGGTCGTATCAAGCTATCACGAAAGGCCGTGCTTGTGGAAGAACGAGAAACGCAGGAAGAGGCTGTAGGATCATAAATATCGCGTTTTTAGACCCCATAGCATTGTATTTTTTGCCAGGCTCTTGACTTGTTCATCGAGCGAGGCGAGGATCACGCCGTGAGGTAAGTGCGTTTGGGGTGACTGCCGTTGGGTTATCGCGGTATCCCGATCGATTTGGGCCGAATTATCGCGTGCACCACTCCAACAGTTTATGCGTTGTAGCTGGCTGGCATTTTGCCGGCTGTGGTGAGGTAAGGTCTTTAATATATGTACCATGCACTTCGTTGTTTTAGTTGATCGAAGCGAAGGAGAGTGAACATGTCGCAGGGTGTAGTGAAGTGGTTTGACACCAAGAAAGGGTTCGGTTTTATCCAAGGCGAGGGCGACGCTACCGACATTTTCGTCCATTATTCGGGCATCGAAGGCGATGGCTTTCGCAAGCTGCGCGACGGAGATCGGGTCGAATATGAGCTGGTCGAATCAGATAAAGGCCCACAGGCCAAAAATGTTCGATCATTGGAACCTGCAACTCCCGAAGAAGAAAAAGAAGAGACATCATAGCCTAGTGCTTTGACAATGGTCATCTGGCGGGTGGCATCGCGGCGACCTGAGGAAAAAACCCTCGTATATGGGGCGATGGACACACATTGGCTCACGAGTAACGAAGCGCCGGCTCAGTATCCGCTAGCATGATGAATCTACAATTTCCACTCGATTAGGATATGTCGCAATCCGTCCGCAACGTAAGAACAAGCTCAATGATATAGTAGAGACGGAATCTGTTTTTTTGGGAGATTGTCTCGAAAGAGCGATACATGATCAGCGAAAACGCTTTATTTCGTAGTAGCGTACATCGATGACTGCGCAATATTTTTCTCACCAGCAGTTCCAAAAAACCATCCATGAGATGTCGGAACTCGCGGGCGGTCTTGCCCACGAGCTTCGTAACCCACTCTCTACCATGATGGTTAACCTGAAATTATTAGCCGAAGACCTTCAAGACAATGCCATTGACACGGAGAACCTACGCCGACGATCGCTCATCAAAGTGGAAACATTACGTCGTGAAGCGGATCGCCTACAAAGTCTTTTCGACGATTTTCTCCGTCTGATGGGCCCATCCGATGTGGCGCTCCGTGATACGGACCTGAGTCAGCTCATCCGCAGGCTTTTGGAATTTTTTGAGCCCCTGGCTTTGAATCTCAGCATCGCCGTTCATGTCAGCGGCACAGACGATCCCGTCTTCGCCTCCGCCGACGAAAAACTGTTGAGTCAGGCACTACTCAACATCGTCATCAACGCCCAACAAGCCCTACCCCAAGGGGGCACCATAGATATATCGCTCATACAGACGGATAACGACACGATCATATCCGTGCGTGACAACGGTGTGGGCATAGCTGATGAAGATCGTGAGCGTATCTTCAAACCGTTTTTCTCAACTAAAAAAAGCGGCACGGGGCTGGGTTTATCCATGACGCAGCGAATCGTACGCGATCACGATGGATCGCTCGATGTCACCAGCCTACTAGGCCGGGGTACCACCTTTACCATCACACTCCCCCGGATACCGCCCCATCCATCACACTAGAGCAAGCTCTATTTTTGTGAAGTGGTCAAAACTCATTATTCCTTGGAAGATTGCCTCAAAAAAGCGATACGCAAAAAACTAAGGATGCTGTAGAATAGGGTAGCTATGACTGAAACCCCTGCTGACACCTCGTTTGTTCTTATCGTAGAGGACGAAGTCGCCCACGGCGAAGCCATCCTCGAAGCCTTACAGCGCGCCAAATGCGTATGTAATCTCGTCACATCCGGACAAGAAGCCGTGGATAGTATCAAACAGCGTCAGCCTGACGTGATCGTTACCGATTTCAAACTGGGCGGAAAAATCACAGGTATGGATGTACTCAAAACCGCCAAAAAACATAGCAAAGAAACCGAGGTGATTATGATTACCGCCCACGGTAGCGAATCACTCGCACGAGAAGCGTTGAGCCAGGACAGCGATCACCGCGCCTACGATTACCTGATTAAACCGATCGATATCGACATTCTACGCGACAAAGTGATACGCGCAGCCAAACAGGCGGCCTCCGCTCGGGCATCGCGGCTACTCAAACACCAACTGGATAAATCCTTCGATTTCGGCGGCATCATCGGCGCATCCGACGCCATCATGCGGCAAATCAAGCGTACGCGTAAACTCGCACGCAGCAAAAGCACGATCTTAATCGTTGGCGAGACCGGAACGGGTAAAGAATTATTTGCCCAGGCGATTCACCAAAATAGTTCTCGCGCAGGCAAACCCTTCCGCGTACTTAACTGCGCGGCGGTCAGTGAAACACTTTTAGAGAGCGAACTCTTCGGCCATGTCAAAGGCGCCTTCACCGGCGCCATTGCCGATCGAAAAGGTTTGGTCGAATCCGCAGACCTCGGCACACTCTTTCTCGATGAAATTGGAGATATGCCGCAGACCATGGAGGCCAAGCTGCTGCGCACCTTGGAAACAGGGGAAGTCATACAAGTTGGCAGCAACGAAACACGATACTTCGATGTGCGGTTCATCGCCGCGACAAACAAAGACCTTAGCCAACTCGTCCAGGATGAAAAGTTCCGCGAGGATCTTTTCTATCGCATCCACGCCCAAGGCGCAATCCGTCTCCCGCCGTTACGTGAAAGGCGCGAGGACATTCCCATCCTTACCCAACGGTTCATTCTGCAATCCAACAAGGAACTCGACTTAAACATTGAAGGCCTGACCCCTGAAGCCATGCGCAAAATGATGAACTACGCTTGGCCCGGTAATGTGCGCGAACTCAAAAACGTCGTCCACCTCATGTGCCTGGAAGCTGAAGGCCATCTACTCGGCACTGAGGATCTGCCCCACGCACTTCAACCGTGTACGGATATGATCCCCGCCGGTCCGCCCAACTTGGCCGGTATGAAGATGACGGACGTGGAACGACTGCATATTATGAACACACTGCGCATGCTAGGGGGTAATCGAGAAAAAACCGCAGCCGCCTTGGGTATCGGTGCGCGCACGCTCTACCGAAAATTACGCGAATACGGGTTGAAGTAATACGAGCCTTCTCGCCATCATGGAGACGTATTCGATGATTCTCGCAAAGCCAATGGCGGAGCAAGAATTTCACTAAGCAATATCGCATGACGAAGACCGGCAGGCGAACCCAATAGACCTACACGTGGGCTGATTTCTTCGACGGGTACCGCCAAATCTTTGACCAAGCCCTCACCACCGGCATGTAAATCAACCAACAAGCCATGCGTGTGCGCCACAGGGGCCTTCTTCGATGCAGCGACCTTCTTTCGCGGAACTTGCGTGGCTTTTTTTCTCGCCGGCTGGCGACGCCTATCTTGCCTGGTGGTCAACGCCTTTGCCGGCGGTTTGGGCCTAGGTATAGGCGGCTTGGTAGATCGGGGCGTAGGGCGAGCGGGGCGTACCGGCGCATCTTGCGTTGGCCCCGTCAGCATCGACTCCAGCTCACCTAGAATCGTCTTAGGAGATTCTACTGTAGGGCGTGGAGGCGGTGGGACATTAGGCATAGGACGAACAGGTGCTCGGCGATCAGAACTCGTTTCACGCCGGGAGGAAGTCATAGGCTTAGCCACGGGTACACTGGGCTTACGCCGACGCATGGATGGTGTGGGCGACTGAGGTTCTGCCGGCTCTTTGTCATCTTCTTGCGGCGAGAAATGTACGATGAGCTTTTTCAAGACATTTCCCAAAAGTGGCCCACCAAATACCGCAATGACAATGAGAATTTGAATCCAATCATCGAAACCCCGCGCAGCTAGGATTGGATTAGTAAAACTCGAATACATTACTATTCACCCTTCCCAAACGAAACCCAGCGATTATCCACCGATGCTACAACAACCATCTTCGTGCGCTCACATGTCATCAGCACCCAGTCCATGTATTACGACTTCTTTTGATCGTCGGTATCATCCTGGCCAATTGTATTTCGCATAGAGGTATCGGCTTGGATATTTTTCATGCGATAATAATCCATGATACCCATGTTTCCACTACGGAACGCCTCAGCCATCGCCTTTGGCACTTCCGACTCTGCTAACACGACCAGCGCCTTGTTTTCCTCAACTTTCGCCCTGTTTTCCGCAGCCAGCGCAATGGCCATCGCGCGTCGTTTTTCAGCCTCCGCCTGGAAACGGATCTTGTCCGCCTCCGCCTGGTCTGCTTGAAGCTTAGCCCCGATGTTTTGCCCTACATCGATGTCAGCGATATCAATCGAGAGAATCTCAAAAGCCGTTCCGGAATCCAGGCCTTTGATGAGCACAGCCTTACTAATACGATCGGGATTTTCGAGAACCACTTTGTGCGTTTCAGCCGAACCGATGGCACTGACGATACCCTCACCCACCCGAGCGACGATAGTCTCTTCCGTAGCACCTCCGATGAGTTGGGAGATGTTGGTCTTAACCGTCACGCGTGCCTTCGCCCTGAGTTGAATACCATCCATAGCTACCGCATCAATCGACTGTTTACCAATCTCAGGATTGGGGACATCGATCACCTTGGGATTCACACTGGTATTCACCGCGTCGATAATATCTCTACCGGCTAAATCGATAGCGCAAGCACTTCGCCAGTCCAGACCCAACTGGGCGCGATTGGCGGAAATCATCGCACGGGATACATTCAACAATCGGCCCCCGGCTAGGTAGTGGCTTTCCATATCGTTCACGTCGATGTCATGAATACCGGCTTTGACCATCTGAATGCGACATAGCACGATCGACATAGGATCGACTTTACGCAAGCGCATGCCGATCAGATCGAATAAGCTCACGCCCGCATTACTCATATACGCTTGTAGCCATAACCTGAAAAACTGACCAATAACAAATAACAGCACCAAGAGGACGATGCCGACGACAATAGCCACAGCGGTGACCCACGTAGTCTGTGCTAATAGCGTTGTAAATACCGTACTCATTCGTTCTGCCTTTCTTATAGGTATACGGGCAAAAAGCCTCGATCTCGCCAATCAGCGAAGTCGCGATGACTTTTATGTTTCCCGTTGTCTGACTGTAAGATGACCACTTTTGATTCCCAGCGCGACGACATCAACGTCGGCATCCACGACACCCATTTCCGCTATGCAGGAAATGCGCTTTCCGCCAAACATGCATATACCCACCGGCCTGAGGGGGGAAATGGTCTTCCCCGACTGTCCCACGAGGGCATATAACTTATCAATCGATGCCGTATCCTCATCCGTAAGCACCGGATTCGGCGGGACGATGCGCCGTCCGATCGGGGTCTGTCGCCAGTATTTCACGGATATATATGCAAACGTCGGTAGAAATATACAACTTCCAATGATCGCGGCCACACCGTAGCCCTCCCCACCGTACGTAAACGTTTTGACAATCGCGGAGATCAAAAAACCAACGCCCACGATGCACAACACGCCGTAAGAAGGAATAAAAATCTCCAACGTCAGCACCGCAGCACCGGCTAGAAACAACAGGATGATAATCATAAGTTCTGACATGGTTCTCTCTATAACCACACTCGACGCTATGGCTAGACCTGCGATTCATCTATGGGATTTACGACCACATGATTACCGCGTCGCTCTACCACACGCACCTTGATGCCCGACTCCACAAAGTCGCCCTGTGCAACCACATCCACCACCATGCCGCCAAACCTGGCTTTACCAGCCGGGCGTAACGGACTTTCCGTCATACCGATGTCACCCACCCGAGCTGCACCGCGATACGCATCCTGAACTTGTACTTCGGAGGGCATCGGGTTATCTGGAATCAGCCGATTAAACACCGGTACACGTGGTAAATATTTCTGTAAAATCACGACACCGATAAGCGAAGCTAACGTAGATGCTACCATCGTGATAATACCGCGGCTAACCCACTTCATCGTGGAAGGTAGTTCGGGGATATAAAGCGGAATCAACCGGCCAGGCTCATCCGGCACAAAAGTAGCTAGCAAGCCCACGAGCAGTAGGAATATACCCATGATACCAGCCACCCCAAAGCCGGGAATAACAAAAATCTCCACCGCCATCAGGATGATCCCCGCGCCGATGAAAACGATTTCCCACACATTAGCCAAGCCTGTCAGGTATGGAGCACCGACAAAAACACTCAAGCAAACAAGGGCCACTAAACCAGGTACGCCAACACCCGGGGTGTGAAACTCGACATAAGCGCCGAGCATGATAATCATCATCAAAAAGCCGCGCACATAAATGGACGTCAGCCAATACGCCAGCGATTCGGACCAGGTCGGGACAAGCCTGGTTAGATCGACAATATCATAGCGCGTGCGAAGTTCTTTTTCGTTAGCAACGACATCTTTACTAAAACCATAAGCCTGCGCTTCACCGGCGGACATTTCCAATAACTGATCGTTGCGTACGACAGGCTGGATGGTGTCGACATCCTTTTCCATCACCGCATCATAGTAAGTTTCCACCAACTGCCAGCCGTAGGATTCCGGCGCACGCGTCGGCTCGGGCGGCGACACCGGCTTTGTTTTCTCCTCGTCTTTTACATCCTCATCAGACGCATCATTAGCTTTGGACGATCGCGGCGAAGCCTCTCCGCCAACGAGTTTAATTTTATCCTCGGCAAAGACGAATTTGCGATCGCCGGTTAGTTTATGTTCAATCCACCACACTTCTCGATCGGGTAACACAAACGCTTCCGACAACACCTGGCTATATCCATTGAGCCGGGCGGATGCACGAAAATCGGCCAGTACCGGCGTATACGCTTTGGCCTGCATATCTTCCGGTACGGCGCCTTCCATCGTAATCACTTGCGAATCACCTATGCGAGAAGACCGGGCCATGACGATCTCGTCGCAAGCAACGGCCACGATGGAACCACCAGAGTGCGCATTAGGATTCACCCACGCCACAGTCTTGACATCTGATAAATTGCGAATCATATCCGCAATGGCAATCGAACTGGTCACCAACCCACCGGGCGTGTCCATATCAAACACGATCGTCGAGGCGCCTTCTTGTTGCGCTTGATTGATTCGGCGTCGTAGACTTTCCACCATGACATCCGTAATCTCACCCTGCAAGGAGATAACAACGGCGTAACCAGGTTTTTTCTGTGAAATGTCAATCAGATCATCAGCCCCGCCCCACGCACTATGCGTGCAGAGCAGCACCGTCATCACAGGCACTATCGCGTAACAACAACCAAGACCCGTACTACGAAGTTTCATAAGTGAATACATCTTGTCATATAGATACGCTCAAGCTCAACCGTTCTATCGTCACAAGGATTCTATTTGTCGAAGGCAAACGGGGCAAGTTGAAAGTGTGCAGTAGTTTGTCATACGCGCAAGTGAGTATGTGTTGATTTCCAGACAAAACAACACAACCACCGTGATTATCACCCAGTTGTGATCGCTGAGGAATAAGTGGTGCTTTGTTGACGCCACCAGGATATGGTCTGACGCAGCCCCTCTTCCAGTGTGGTTTCCGCCCGCCAGGCGAATAGCTTCTCAGCTCGTGAAGTGTCAAGCTGACGTCGAGGCTGACCATCAGGCTGGGTTGTATCCCAACCTATGCGTCCGCTGAACCCGCATAAATGCGCAATCATCACAGCCAAGTCGACGATCCGAATCTCTCGCCCCGTACCCAAATTAACCGGCTCTGAGGTGTTCAAGCTATCGCTGGCTCGAACGATTGCCTCCGCAGCATCTTCCACATAGAGAAACTCACGACTCACCTGACCACTACCCCAGCAGGTCACCTCATTTAACCCTTGTTCGCAGGCCTCACAGAATTTGCGAATAAGTGCCGGAATAACATGGGAGGTTTGCAGATCAAAATGATCGCCTGGACCGTACAGATTCACCGGAATAAGTAGCAGACCATTGAGGCCATATTCACGATGATATGCCTCCAACATCACACCGAGTGCGCGCTTAGCAACCCCATAAGGTGCATTCGTCTCCTCGGGATAACCATCCCAAAGCGTGCTCTCCTGAAATGGCGTGGGGCAAAATTTGGGATAGCTACACACCGTACCTATTTGTACGAATTTTTTTATGTTGTTGCGACGTGACGCTTCGATCAGGTGCAAACCCATAGCCATGTTGGCGTAGAAGAATCTACCGGGATGCACGCGATTAGCGCCGATACCGCCTACATCAGCCGCCAGGTGGATCACCACATCGGGTTTGGCACGATCGAACAACCGAGACACATCATCCGCATGCGTCAAATCAAACTCGCTCGATCGTGGCACGCACACTTCTTTGACAGGCATCGTTTCCAGTCGCCGACAGACCTGCCGACCTAAAAAGCCTGCGCCGCCGGTGACGACAACACGCTGATCCTTCAAATCAGACATAAAAAGCTACGCCTTCACAATAAACTACGCCTCGCCGACGACGATCTTACCCTTCTTCAATACTAATCGGACACTGGGGCGACCGAGTTCATACATCCATCGATGATGATTAGGCACATCCAATATGAGAAGGTCAGCCTGCATGCCCACTTCGATAGCCCCGACGCTATCTTGTCGGTCAATCGCTGCCGCGGCATTGGCCGTTGCAGCTACAAGAACCTCCGTAGGCGTCATTTTCATCTGTGTACAGGCGATTCCCAGGGTTAACGGCAACGATTCGATCATGGACGAACCCGGGTTAAAATCGGTGGCTATAGCCACCGGCAGATCAGCCTCTAACATCCGCCGAGCCGGCGCCTGATCAACCCCCAGGAAAAATGAGCACGCCGGAAGTAACACTGCCACCGACCCCGCCCGTGCCATTGCAGCGATACCCTCGTCATGAATCGTTTCTAAATGGTCGGCAGAAATGGCCCCCACTTCACCGG
Source organism: Planctomycetota bacterium (assembly GCA_024276605.1). Lineage (GTDB taxonomy): Bacteria > Planctomycetota > Phycisphaerae > UBA1845 > UBA1845 > JAJRPG01. The sequence continues at coordinate 31,710 of JAJRWX010000078.1, forward strand.
CTAGCACCGACGCACCGATTTGCGTAATTTGATCGGCGTGCAATTTCGGCCTTAAGCCATATCGCTTAGCCGTTTCCAGCACGCGACGTGACTGCTCAATCGAAAAGGCCGTACGCTCACAAAACACATCGCAAAATTCAGCCAACTTCTCCTCACGCACACGCGACAAGACTGCATCGTCAAGAATAAGATCGAGATAAGCTTCCGGCTGATCTACGAATTCTCGCGGTGTCGTATGAGCGGCCAGGTATGTTCCTACCAGTTCGATTGGCTTAAGCGCTTTAAGCTGCGACACCGCCTGCAACATTTTCAGTTCATCATCCACCGTAAGCCCATATCCGCTTTTGATCTCAACGGTCGTGACACCACCCTGCAACATGCGCCGCAATCGAGGTAGGGTTAGTTCGATCAGCGTTTCACAGCTCGCGCTGCGCATGGCCTCGACGGAGACACGAATACCTCCGCCTTCTTCTGCGATTTGCGCATAGGATTTACCTTCGAGGCGCTTCACAAATTCGCCCTCGCGCGTACCCGCGAAAACGCTGTGCGTGTGGCAATCAATCAGACCCGGTATCACGCAACCGCCACGAGCGTCAATGATATGGCATTCATCAGGATATTGCAGATCACACGCTTGGCCGAACCAAGTGATGCGTCCATCTTGCACGACAATCGCCGCTTTAGTTATTGTGTTTACGGTATGCATCGACCGACCGCCAATCGGCCCGCGCGGCACGACGACCAGTTCACCGATATTTTGAATGAGTATGGTCATATCGCTATAGCATTCGACATATCCGCGCTGTCGTTAGTCATTCTCACGCTGTCATTGGTCATTCCCGCGTAGGCGGGAATCCAGCAGCGGCGTGGGTAATGCTTTTTTTGCCTGTGTCGGCCTCCGGAACTACACGGGTAAGTCCCGATGTATCCCGACGTAGAATCGGGATACATCGGGACTTACCCATGCCACCCGAATCCTCAGCTGTGACAGAGCACAGGACATAATCAGCCATTATAACACAATGACCTCTCAAGCAATCCACACCTTTAGTCCGTTCCCATCGGCATCGATCTCGTTCCCAATGGATGAGGCATGTCCGCTAGAATATAGGCCATCGTCGCCATAGCTGCGACATTCTTCGAAAGTAATGTCGGATCAACCTTATCCAGCGTGTCAGCCATCGAGTGGTGGTAATCGAAGTACGTCGATCCCTCCACGCGATGCCCCATTAACACCACACCGGATGGTTTCATGGGACTCACATCAGCCCCGGAACCACCCACATTAACCTCCAGCGGGCCGAGCGATTGCATCAGCCCCACAATCTCCTTCAACTGCTCCACGGCTACGGCTTCACGCTGCTCGTCCACACAATCCACGGAAAAACCCTGTGGTGCGAAAGCGCCGCTATCTGATTCAATCGCCGCTACATGACGAGGCAACTCGGCTTCGTGTTGCTTCGCATATGCTCTGCCGCCGCGGAGACCGTTTTCTTCATTGGTCCACAAAACAACGCGGATCGTCCGGCGGGGTCGAAGGTTCATTTTACGCAATACATTGATGGCTTCCATAGCCATAACACACCCGGCACCGTCGTCGTGAGCACCTTGTCCCACATCCCACGAATCTAAATGCCCCCCGATGACCACAAACTCATCGGGATGCGATCGACCGACCAATTCACCAATCACATTGGCTGATGCTACATCGGGGTATGTTTTCGCCGCCATCTTCAGGCTGACCATGACACGAACGCCGCGTTTCACCAGACGCGCAATCATATCCGTATCTTCCAACGTAATCGCAGCTGCCGGTATTTTCACTTTAGCATCACCATAGCGCATAGCCCCGGTATGGGGAGATCGCAAACTCCGCGCAGTGGCAGAGCGAACCAGCACCGCGACCGCACCCTGTTCACTCGCCAGCCTTGCGCCATGCGTACGGAAATAGACACCCGTGCCATAACCCGAGCCACGATCCGGATCATAAGGTGGCATAGCCTGGTTAAATAACACGATCTTGCCTTTGACCGATTCACCCAATGCTTTTAGCGCTTCTTCACTATCAGCAACGACAACCTGCGCCGTAATCCCCTTCTGCGACGTACCCACGGAACCACCCAACCCCAACATACCCAAGCGTTCGTGTCGAGGGGCAATCATGGTCGCGGACTCCAACCCACGCACCCAACGAGGGACCATCACCGGCTCGGCGATGACATTCTGTTGACCATCAACTTTCATAGTATGAACCGCCCAGGTGATAGCCTGATCCAATTGCGGTGAACCGCTAAGGCGGTGACCAATTTCCAGACATAGCGCCTCCATCTTGTTCCAAGCATCATTACCAGCCATGGTCGTATCAATAATTTTCTTGGCTGTGTCGCGATACTCAGCCGTGATGGAATTGGCATGAGGCGAAGCGTCATTCGTAGCTACAACCGAACAGGGCATCAACAGCCACCCGCTTCCCACACACAACATCCAACCATACACCGCCCCATGCTTGCTTCGCATGGTCGTTGAAAATCTATGTGCCATGGAAAATGAATGTTTTCGATACGCTCGTTTTTTCATCGCTCCTCCTTACCGCATGTCCGACGCCGGCTAATGGCATCGCTACGCAGCCGAATCAATCGACTGCATCTAATGAAACTATGGTCTAACATAATACCTGTACGCCCGCTGCAATGATAATCACTCATCACCCCTAAGCCAAATGTAATTGCACACGGAAATATTTAGACCGAACCGGGTAGCCCTGTCCTGTTTGGGTGGCCCACGTCCTTCTTTTTGGACGTGGGGGAGACGATGATTTGCGCGGGTGCCCCATCCTTTGCCTACTGGCAAAGGGTGGGGGAAGGATGTAACGTGCCATGACAGCGACACTTACAAAGCCTTATCGAAGTACGATCCGTCCCCCACCCTTCGGGAGTACCGAAGGATGGGGCACCCACTGCCCAAGTCGGCTGGATGCCCGTATGAGTAGGAAAGACGGTTTTATGCGCCGTAACTACGGCGCTGCATTTGTGGTCATGTTACTGTTGTTCGTCGTGGCGCAAACCACACCAATGTCTATTTCACTCATGCCACGAGATGCGCTGGTGTCAATACCATTACCCGACCATCCGCCAACGCGAATAGTATAACACGCGCCGGCTTGGACGCCTTCGATGGTCACACCGGAAACGGTTGAGGCGGATCCACAAAAGTCGTCGTTGCATTCGAGAAGCAGTGAGTCATCCGTAGGGCAAATGCATTCGGCGTCGGGCGTATGGGAACCGTACACGGCTAACATAGCATCATAGGTGATGGCGTCACACATACGGATGGTCAACGTACCGTCGCAGGGGGCCACGTACTGGTACCATACATCCGCCTGAAAGGCATCTGCGCCGGAAATAGCGCACGCTCCGCCGGCCTGTGGCCCGTCGGTCGATGCCAAACGATTGTCAGTTTCTACCGTACAGCGAAAGACATCGCTATCCGCCGGTAGACAGGCCCGGCCATTGGTGCAATCTTGAAGTGATTGACTACACACACCACCCCCACGGTCCATATCGACATCACCTGCGCATCGGCCTAGCAAAGCGCCGACTTCCTGATTCTCGCAAATGGGCGTCGCCAACTGACACTTATCGTTTTCCGGGATGGGGCATCCGCCAAACAACTCGTTCACTTCATCGCAAGTCACATCAGTAATAAACACTGAATCCGTCGGGCAGGCCACAAAAAGTGTATTGTCCAAGCAAACCGGTGGCGAGCCTGGCTGGCAACAGGCTCCGGTTACCGGAGGTGGTTCATTGGTGGGCAGGTCGTTATCAGGACACGCCAGTTCCTGCGTTTTTTCATAGGCCTCAACGCCCAGTTGTTGTACAACCAGCCAATAGGACAACGCGGTGTAGCGACATACAAGAAAGTTGGGATCGTCTATCGACAAACTTTGAGCACACAAACTAATCATGTCGTTGAAAAAGTTTTGATCGCATGTTCTTAGGTCAACCCCACAGGTGGCGTAGCAATCGTTGTGTCCTTCGCAAGCGGAGGTGAAGCAAAGTCCCTCTACCGGACAATCCGGTATGAGCGCAGCTATGGTGACCTGCCCGCACGCGTTGTCCGCTTCGGCAAAGACAAGCTGTGCTCGAAAATTTTGATCAAACTGGTGACTAAACGAATCTCCACAACTGCTGACCATACATAGGGAATAGAGGCATAGGATCAAGCAAAAAGGGCGCAACGAAAGTGTCATATGTCCTCCTAAAGCTTTGCTATTGACCCGCAATAGTGTTTACCCTCCCAAGTCTATGGGGTTTATCGGATGATTATCAACAGCTCGTTACCGGTAGCTTAGACTCGACCATGTGTCATAGCTATACATCATCATACCCTTGCCGCCCTACCAAACAGGTCGCTTTCACAATGGAGACACCTATCGGCCTGGGCACGATTTGCTATAATCCCGAACCGGTTTCTCCTCAACGACGCCATGGATACAGGAAGCTGCCAGTTATGCTCAAGTACAAGCATGTATGTCTCGAATCCTTTGGATATGCCATACCTGACAATCGGGTCACCTCCGAATCGTTAGAACGAGAGCTTGCCACCATCTATGAGCGGTTTGGCCTGCATGAGGGACGCTTGGAATTGATGACGGGGATTAAAGAGCGACGTTTCTGGTCGGAAGGGTCGGTGCCCAGTGACGGTAGTGTTCAAGCAGGTCGTGATGCGTTGGAAAAATCCGGTGTCGATGCACAGGATATCGAAGTGTTACTACACACATCGGTTTCTCGGGATTTTTTAGAGCCGGCGACGGCATCCGTCGTGCATGAGAAACTCAACATCCCCGGCCAATCCATGCTGTATGACATCTCAAATGCCTGTTTGGGCTTTCTCAACGGCATGATCTCATTGGCCAATATGATTGAACTGGGACAGGTTAAACGAGGTTTAATTGTCGCGGGCGAGAGTAGTCGCCAATTGGTTCAATCGACGATTAAGCAGTTACACCTCACACCTTCGCTGACAAAGAAAGAATTCAAAGCGGCGTTCGCTTCACTAACCATTGGTTCGGGAGCCGCGGCACTGGTGATGACGCATGATTCCGTATCCCAAACGAATCATCACTTACTCGGCGGGGTCGTTCAGTCTGCCACCCAACATAACCACCTATGTCGAGGCAGTGCCGATACCGGCTTTGCTTCAGACAACCCGATCACCATGTCAACCGATTCGGAGTCGCTGCTGGACGGTGGCTGCGCCCTGGCCAAACGTACGTGGGAGGCATTCAAGAAGGTGATGTCTTGGACACATGAGCACATCGACCGCACCTTTTGCCACCAGGTCGGCATTACTCACCGCGATCGTTTCTACGAGGCCATTGGGAAGGATCCCTCGCAGGATTTTTCGACATTCGACTTTCTCGGCAACGTGGGGTCCGTCTCGCTGCCGATCACAACCGCCCTGGGCCTAGAACGTCACCCACCCCAATCGAAGGAAAATATCGCCATGCTCGGTATTGGAAGCGGTCTTAGTTGTGTGATGCTTGGGTTGCATTGGTGATTGTCAGCCATGACTGCCCCGCACCACGACCTGGGTGAGTTATATCCGTTCAAATCTCACTTCCTCACACTCGATCAAAGTGTACGGTTACATTATCTTGATGAAGGCCAAGGGCCTGTTGTCGTACTATTGCACGGCAACCCCACATGGTCGTTTTACTATCGTAAACTGATCCAAGCACTAAGCAGCCGATACCGGGTGATTGTACCCGATCATGTAGGTTGCGGGCTTTCGGATAAACCACAACGATATGCTTATACACTAGCTCAGCACATAACCAACCTCGATCGACTTATTACCTCCCTTGATCTACAAGACATCACGTTGGGTGTACACGATTGGGGAGGTGCGATTGGCTTTGGGTGGGCAGTAGACCATCCCAAGCTGGTGCGGAAATTTGTGGTTTTTAATACAGCGGCCTTTTCAGGGCCTTGCCCCCTTCGCATCCGTGTGTGCGGCTGGCCCGTGATAGGCAACCTCATCGTGCGAGGCTTAAACGGATTTGCCCGCCCCGCTACCTGGATGGCTTTTGCACATCCGCAGCGTATTCCGCGTGCGGTAAAACGCGGGTATTTACTACCGTACAATAGTTATACCAATCGCGTAGCGGTGCATCGGTTCGTCAAGGACATTCCGCTAACGCCGCGCGCAGCGAGCCATGACATCATCACGCGCACAGCCGCATCGCTCGTTAAGTTTCGTGACCACCCTATGCTGATTTGCTGGGGCGCACAGGACTTCTGTTTTAATCATTGGTATTTGCAGCAATGGCAACAGCACTTCCCCAAGGCTGTGACACACTACTTCGAGCAGGCCGGCCACTATGTCGTCGAGGAGGCTATCGACGAGATCACCCCGCTCGTACTGCGTTTTCTTGAGGATAACTCGTAACCAGCGATGATGAAAACACGTACAAATCCGGTAATGCCCATGCTACAATCGTATGGGCCGGGGTGCCAGACAGATTAGGTGGGCTTGAGTGGGGTGGCATGGACAAGTGTCGCGTTGAAGAAATCGCGGATGAAAAGAGGCGCAGGGGCGACGCTTGCCCGTGCTTTTCCTCGGTTGCGCTCGCACGGGCAAACGCCGCGAGCAGCACATTGGACATTCGACAGCCCGATTCCACGGCGTTTGTCCATGCCACCCACCCGCCAATGTTGTCATGCACTCTTATGGCACGAACAACTTGGCATCGCTATTGACTGCATAAATCCACTCCATTACGGTCACGGTTCGGCTGAGGCGACTACGACGATACGATGCGCTTTTTTTGCAAGAATGATGATTTATGTGTTGATCCAGTGCATTGACACTAGATCATTTGATGGGCGACATGACGATGCATTGGAACCTACTTTGAACTTGGAAACCATGGCCAATCCCTCACTGACTACGCTTCGAACGTTCGCCGTTGAATTCGATCGTCGCTTTGATGACTTGCTGTCCGACAACGCACAGCACAGTCATACCCCCCTATTTGAAGCCATGCGTTACTCGGCACTTGCTCCCGGTAAGCGCATTCGTCCCTTTCTGGTGGTACGTTGCTGTGAACTGGTCGGCGGCAATCGTGACCGAGCTTGGCCCGTAGCCGCAGCCGTAGAGTGTATTCATGCATTTAGCCTTATTCATGACGACTTGCCAGCCATGGATGACGATGATCTACGTCGTGGTAAACTTACGTGCCATCGTAAATTCGGTGAAGCGATAGCCATCCTAGCAGGCGATGCGCTATCCGTGCTGGCCTTCGCGCTGCTGAGCGAAGTAGAGGTAGAGGCCGACCTCCGGGTACAACTTGTGCAAGAGTTATCTCAAGCCACAGGTTGGCTGGGAATGATAGGCGGTCAGGCCGCGGATGTAGTCGGACAACAGCAGGTGAGTTCACCCGACCTGTTGACCTTCATACACGCTCGAAAAACCGCTAGGTTATTCGAGGCCGCTTGTAGAATGGGTGCCTTGACCGGGGCAGGGAGCGAAAAACTTGTGAGTCATCTCGCTCAATTTGGTCACAAGATGGGGCAATCTTTCCAAATCGCCGATGACTTATTGGACGTAACGTCATCGCAGCACGAACTGGGCAAAGCTGTGGGTAAGGACGATCTAGCGGGGAAACAGACCTACCCCGCTTGTTTTGGTCTAAAAGAAAGCCAAAAAGCGGCTCAAATAGCCAAAGACGAAGCCCTAGCTTCGCTTACCTGTTTCGGCCAAAAGGCGGAAGACTTACGACAATTAGCGTCTTTTGTGGTTGATCGAAAACATTAGACAGCGTATAGAACTGCTACCATCCTCAGCTTACCACTATAATGTCACGGTAATCTGGGCGAATTTGAGCTAGTTTGTTATGACCGTCAATGACCGGGAGAATCTATGAGTTTACTGGATACCATCCAATCACCTGCCGATTTGTCAGCTTTGTCGATGGAACAGCTAACATCCCTCGCGGGGGAAATACGTACACGCATCCTGCAAGTTGTTGGTCAAAACGGCGGACATCTGACCAGCAACCTCGGCGTCACGGAATTAACCATAGCCTTGCATCGCGTTTTCGATTTTTCAATTGATCGCCTTCTCTGGGATGTGGGGCATCAATGCTACCCCCACAAATTGTTGACAGGTAGAAATGAGCGTTTCGATACATTACGACAGCCCGGCGGCATTAGCGGTTTTCCCGACATCCACGAAAGTGAGTACGACCTGTTCCATGTGGGCCATGCCGGTACGGCAATCGCCACGGCGGTAGGCATGGCCAGGGCGGATCAATTGCTCGGTAACAACCGGGCCAGCGTAGCCCTGGTCGGCGATGCGAGCATCGTCAACGGCGTAGCCTTCGAGGGGCTCAATCAAGCCGGATTATTAAAGCGACAATTTTTGATTGTGCTCAACGACAATGAATGGGGCATTGCACCTTCTCAAGGGGCAATGGCGGAATACCTAGCTAAATTTCGTGCGAGCAATTTTTATGAGGATATGAAATCACGCACGAAACGCGTGCTCCCCAAGCTTCCTCTACTCGGTAAGCCGGCCTTCGAGATGATCGCACATCTAAAAGAAGGTATTAAGGCGACAGTTTCACCCGGGCAAGTATTTGAAGCCATGGGTCTGCAATATGTCGGACCGGTTGACGGCCATGACATCCCACACCTGATTGAACTTCTCGACATGATAAAACATGCGCAACACCCGGTATTGCTGCATGTGCATACCGTGAAAGGTAATGGCTGCGATTGGGCATCCGCGGAACCGGGTAAGTATCACAGTCCTAGACCGTTCGCCATCGAAAGTGGGAAGGTTGCCATTGAGAAAAACGCGGGTAAAAGCTGGACGCGAGCCTTTGCAGATAGTCTGATCGAGCTAGCGGAGCAGGATGATCATATTTTCACCATGACCGCCGGTATGCCGGACGGAACGGGACTCAACCTGTTCGCGGAAAAATTTCCCGATAGATACCTCGATGTTGGCATTGCCGAAAGTTGCACGATCGACATGGCAGCGGGCATGTGCAAAGCCGGGATCAAACCGGTGGCCGTCATATACTCCACATTTCTTCAACGGGCCTTTGACCAGATTTTCCAAGAGGTCGTGTTACAAGGTTTACCGGTCATGTTCTGCCTGGATCGCGCGGGCCTTGTGGGTAGTGACGGTGCGGTTCATCATGGTTTTCTCGATATTGCCTATTTGCGCAATTTCCCGCATATGGTGTTGATGGCTCCGATTGACGAAGTCGAATTGTTGGCGGCACTCAGGTTAGGATTTACGCTCGATCAACCTTGCGCGATCCGCTACCCGCGCGATAATGTCCCAGCCCCGGTACCCGATTGCCCACCGTTTGAGCTTGGCCGATCGCGTAAACTCCGCGATGGTGATGCAGCTACCCTATTATGCTACGGCGCAACGGCCAATTATGCCCTGGCTGCGGCTGAAATGTTGGCCAGCGGGGGTATTGAAGTAGCCGTCATCTCCGCCCGATTCGCCAAGCCTATGGATACAGCTATGGTGCGAAAAGCACTACACGGTGGTCGGCCTGTGATAACTATAGAAGACCATTCGATATCCGGTGGGTTCGGGTCGGCTGTGCTGGAAACGGCTCAGATGCTGGGACTGGACGCCTCGCAACTCACGCGTCTGGGTTTGCCGGTCGATCGCTTTATCGCCCACGGTTCCCGCGCAGGTCAGTTAGCTGAGTGCAATCTCGATGCTTCGGGTATCGCCACGACGCTGCTGCAAATATTTGAAAAGGATGTACCGCGCCTATCGTCGGACGATTCAACAGCCATAAACGTGCCTTTGGTTTCACGTTAGTCGTCATGCCATGTACACATGGCTAAGAATGTCGTCGCACGGTTGTAGGTCATAAAGTCAATCTCATGCCAAAGGAAGTCTCTGACAAACGCGTGTATTTGCTGAGCAACCCGGATAAGGCTGCCGCGGCCAAGGCTATGGATCTTCTGGCCACGTTTGCGGCATCGCACTGTCATGTTGTCGGCACCGAGCAAGGGCTTGATTGTGCGCATATCCGAGATGACGGCATTGATCGGCTGATTGTTCTAGGCGGCGACGGCACCCTCATTAGCGTAGCTCGGTCGTTAGCTGAGCATCAGGTACCGCTCATCGGCGTCAATATCGGCAAGCTTGGGTTTCTGGCTGAATTCTCCTTAGCGGAATTAAAAACGCATTTTCAACGAGCGCTAAGCGACGATGCGCTTCTGCGGAAACGAATGATTCTTGACGTTACCGTTTCCCGTGAAGGAAGGGTGCTTGATTATCACATTGCGATTAACGACTGTGTGATTCGGGCAGGATCGCCGTTTAGGATGGTAGCGCTGGGTATCTCGATTGACGACATGCCGCTAACGGAAGTCAGCGGCGACGGCTTGATCGTCTGCACGCCTAACGGGTCTACAGCGCACAACCTGTCCGTGGGCGGGCCTATTATTCAGCACGGCGTAGATGCCATTGTCTTGACACCATTGGCGCCGCACTCGCTTACACACATACCCTTGGTGGTTGAGTGTGATAGTGTGGTTGATATCATCGCCACAAACGTCAACGAAGGCACCACCGCCATTGTGGACGGCCAGGTCGCGATGCCACTCAAACCAGGTGATCGAGTCACGATCAAACGATATGCCTGTGCGCTGCACATCGTATGCAACCCCATGTACCCTCGCTGGCACAAGTTAGTGACGAAGCTGCATTGGGGCAAACAGCCTGACTATGAATGATCTCACCTCTAGTAGTTATTGATAAGTAGTGAATTCTTTCTAGTGCTTTGTCACACCTTAAGTTTAGGGTTCGCGAAGTCCACTCCCTCACCAGGCCGTCGAAATACTTGGCGCGCTTCTTGCTGGTTGATTTTTGTATACTATCGATCGGTGGTTTGTTAGCCATGGATGGTGTCTTATAGGGAAAGGAACC
>JAJRWX010000079.1 GCA_024276605.1 Planctomycetota bacterium
ACCCTTGCGGTTCGGCTAGGAGTTCCTGCCATCAAGGCCTCCACCGGGACTTTCACCCGGCAAGTCGCATCCCGGGTCGCTTTCGCTAACCGGTTAGCAGCGCCAGGTCATGACGCTGCGCGTCATGCCTGACGCGCGCATCAGAATATTTTCATCCTGGAAGGTGAGTTGAACCTGACCCTTGTCACTGACTCCGATGAAACCACAGTCACTTTCACGTTCGACGTTCAGGATGCCTAGTTCTTCGAGGATTTCGACAATGCCCAGTGGTTCAATCCGTGTGAGGGCGGCACGCAAGACGTATGCGGCGGCGAGTGGAGTCCGGTGTTGACTGACCCGGAAACGGCTATCGAGTAGACATTGCGGGGCGACATATACACAAGATGTACATGATACGGAGCGGATGAGTGACTCATCCGCTTTGCGTATGAACTTCTCAGTCTAACCACGTCATGATGTCGATTGATACGAATCGACGAGTGCCGTAACCACTGCAGGGTCGGCTAGGGTGGAGGTATCTCCTACTTGGTCCGGTTGGCCTTCAGCGATTTTTCGTAGGATGCGGCGCATAATTTTTCCTGATCTAGTTTTTGGCAAACCCGGCGCCCAATGGATAACGTCCGGGGAGGCTATGGGACCGATTTCTTTGCGGACGTGTTTGACCAACTCTGCTTTGAGATCATCCGTATAGGCTGCACCTGCTTTGAGGGTTACATAAGCGTATATACCCTGCCCTTTGATCTCGTGCGGAAAACCAACCACGGCGGCTTCGACGACTGCCTCGTGGGCTACGAGGGCGCTTTCGACCTCGGCTGATCCCATGCGATGACCTGACACGTTGATGACATCATCGACTCGCCCGGTGATCCAATAGTAACCGTCTTCGTCTCGGCGACATCCGTCACCTGTAAAATACAACCCTTCGAAGGCAGAGAAGTATGTTTCCTTGAATCGTTCATGCTGGCCATACAACGTGCGCATCATCGCGGGCCAGGGTTGCTCCAGGCATAACACGCCGGCGCCGGGTCCGTCGATACGCTTGCCATCGGCATCGAGCAGGATCGGTTTGACGCCGAAAAACGGCAGTGTAGCTGAGCCTGGTTTTGTAGGAATCGCTCCGGGCAATGGCGTAATGAGAATGCCGCCGGTTTCGGTTTGCCACCAAGTGTCAACAATGGGGCACCGCTCATCTCCAACGACGCGGTGATACCACATCCAGGCTTCGGGATTGATCGGTTCACCGACCGTACCGAGCAGGCGTAGACTTTTTCGACTGTGTCTGGTCACCGGGTCATCGCCATCCCGCATGAGTGCACGAATAGCTGTTGGCGCGGTGTAGAATTGGTTCACCTTGTATTTATCCACCACGGCCCAAAAGCGACCAGCGTCCGGATAAGTGGGGATACCCTCGAACATGACGGTTGTCGCGCCGGCGCAGAGTGGGCCATAGACAATGTAGGAATGGCCGGTGACCCACCCGATGTCGGCGGTACACCAATAAATGTCGCCATCGTGGTAATCGAATACATACTTAAATGTGGTCGTGGTGTAGACCATGTAGCCGCCGGTAGTGTGCATTACCCCTTTCGGTTTTCCCGTGGAACCGGAGGTGTACAAAATAAACAGCGGGTCTTCGGCATCCATCCATTCAGGTTCGCAATCCTGGGAAGCGTTGGCCATGACGTCCTGCCACCAGTGATCTCGACCTGCACGCATGTCGATAGGCATCTTTTCTTGGCCGATGCGCTGGTAGACAATACAACTACGCACGTTGACGCCTTGCGCTGCTGCCAAGTCCATCGCTGCATCTGCGTTTTGTTTTAGGGGAACGGCTTTTGCCCCTCGAAACACACCGTCCGTGGTGATAAGTACCTGGCATGTTGAGTCCACAATACGATCGGCTAATGAGTCCGGACTAAAGCCACCGAAGACAATCGAATGTACGGCGCCAATTCGGGCACAGGCTAACATGGCGATGGCTAACTCTTTGACCATAGGCATGTAAATCGACACGCGATCGCCCTTCTGGACCCCATGCGCTTTGAGCACGTTAGAGAATTTGCATACCTCGCTATGCAGTTGGCGATAGGTCAGCGTGGCATCTTCGCCCGGCTCGTTTCCCTCCCATATAATGGCGACCTGATCGCCGCGAGATTGGAGATGACGATCGATGGCGTTGTAGGTGATGTTCGTTTTGGCATCGATGAAATATTTGATGGATATGTCGCCGGTAAAATCGTAGTCACAGACCTTGGTCCATTTTTCTTTCCAGAAAAACTCTTCTGCGATTTCACCCCAAAAACCTTCAGGATCTTCCATGGATCGCTTGTACATTTGCTGATATTGCGCCATAGAACCGATGTGAGCGTGCTTTGAAAAGTCAGTGTTGGGGGCGAAGGTTTCTGGGCTGGTCATAATGGTTTACTCCTGAATCACTGTAAACGATATCGCGTTGTAACGGCACGCACATCACGTACCTGACATCGTAGTACAACCTTGAATAACTGCCAACGCCTACACATGTTGAAGTAAAGCAGCAAGTTTGTTGACAGTTACATCCGTAGCACCTTGATTGTCCAGCACGACCTGTTGGGCTTTTTTAGCAAGAGAGGCTGCACTTTCTGAGTCACACAGTAGTCTATTTACCACCTCAGCCAATTCCTTAGCGTTGGTTACCGTGTGAATCGCCGCCGCTAATTCGAATGCAGCTACTGGCAGTGCGAAGTTGTCCATGTGAGGACCGACGATCATCGGTTTGCTCATAGCAGCAACTTCCATAGGGTCTGATCCCCCCATCGGCACCAGGCTCCTTCCTACAAACACTACGTCTGCCAATGCATAAAACTTGCGCAATTCACCCATCGTGTCGCCCAGGATTACAGCCGGTGAATAATCAGGCTCAGGGGCTTCGCATCCATCCGCTCGCTGACTACGTCGAATACAAGTAAACGCTTCGCTACGAATCAGCCTGGCCACTTCGTCAAATCGTTCCGGCTTACGCGGCACAATGGCAAGCAAGGGTGCATCCGAAAGTGTGTCTCGCGATTGTTTTTCTTCCGCTTTCCAATTTGTAAGAATCATTTTATAGGCTTCAAGAATGATGGCTTCTTCTCCGGGTCCGGTGCTGCCACATACCCATAACCGGCGAGATCGATCGATCCCCAGCGCAACAGCTAACGCGTCTTCACCCTCAACAGAATCAGTTACTGTCGCGGTATCCCATTTTAATGAGGAGGTCACTTCAACACGGCTATCGGGCACCCCCAATGTGCGAAAACGCGAGGCGATAGCCTCGTCCTGCGCCCCCACCCAAGAGAGCCTTGCAAACATGGATCGTCCAATCGCCCCAAGCCAGGCTAATCTTCCAGCGCTGCGCTGTGTGAGTCGTCCATTGACGACTGCGATGGGAATACTTCGCCGATTAGCCTGATGAATCAGATTGTACCAAACTTCAAGTTCAACCAAGACTATCAGCGATGGTTTGATGCGGTTGAGCGCCCGCGAGATGATCATGCTGAAATCCAGTGGGAAACGAAATACAGCGTCCCGACCAAACAATTGTACCGCGCGAGCGAAACCCGTATCCGTCGTAGTGGATATGACGATGTCTACGTCGGGCATCTTTATACGAAGCTTTTTCACCAGTAGCGGCGTGCAATTAATCTCGCCCAGTGACACGGCGTGGATCCAAACACGTCGTTGCGCTGGGTCGAACCGGCGCAAACCTCCAAACCGTTCACGCCAGCCGTAACGGTTCTTGCCCAGTAGTAGCGCATTGTACATGGCTACCGGAAGGTAGAGGAGACCGACGATAAGATATAGGAAGTCTGCGAACCATCGCATGGGGCTGTCATCGTAACCGGTATCTTCCTCATAGCCAATACGCGGGCGATTCTCATGCGTCGTGCCTACGGGTACACTAGGCGTATGTCAGACATAATCGCCACACAAACGCTTCCCCATTTTACGGCAGATATCCCCGGCATTAGTGGCGTCATCAAACGCTATGATGAGGATTTTGTGGTAGAAGAATTGCCACGCTACGAAGCGTGCGGCCAGGGTACGCACACCTATTTCTGTATAGAAAAGCACGGGTTAAGCACCCACGCCGCTATCGGCATCCTAAGTAAAGCGCTTGGTAAGCGAGAGCGAGACTTCGGGTACGCGGGCCTGAAAGATGCTCATGGTTTGACCCGCCAGATGATTAGTATCGAGCATGTGGCGCCGTCGATCATTGCTGCCTTGGAGCTGCGTCGAATCAAAGTTCTTTCTACCTCCCAGCATACCAATAAGATCAAGCTTGGTCATCTACGGGGTAATCATTTCATCATCCGTATCAGAGACGTAAAGCCTCATGCCATAGAAAACACACGTCTTATTATGGAGGTATTACAGCGCCGCGGCATGGTGAATTATTTCGGGCCGCAGCGCTTTGGCGTTCGCGGCGACAATGCAGCGATTGGTCGGGCTGTGTTGCTCGATCATTACGACGAAGCCATCGCATTGTTGTTGGGGAGAACTGCGCGAGTTGACAGTGGTGCCGCGCGAGAAGCACGTGATTTATTCGACGCGGGTGATCTTGAAGCCTCCGCCAAGGCTTGGGAGCATGGTTTTCGTGATAACGCTAGAGTATGTCGCATATTGGCTGAGTCCGATCGTAACACACACAAGGCATGGCGTGCGGTCAATCATAGCATGCGCAAGCTCTACTTTTCCGCACTGCAAAGCGAGTTGTTTAATCAGGTCATAGCTAGCCGTATTCACAGTATCGATAAACTCGTAGACGGTGACGTCGCGTGGAAGCACAAGAATGGTGCATGCTTTGGGGTGGAAGATGCTACCGTGGAACAACCGCGTTGTGATGCATTCGAGATTTCGCCAACAGGCCCGTTATTCGGAAAGAAAATGAAGGAGCCAACAGGCACTACCGCTACGATAGAAGAATCGATCCTGGCTGGTGCCAACTTACGGCGGGATCAGATCAACTCACCTGAAGGTAAGAAGCTTGACGGCGGACGCCGACCTTTGCGTGTACCACTGACTGATGTCTCTCTTGAAGAGGGTCAAGATCACCACGGGCCATACTTACAAGTATCCTTCACGCTACCTCCCGGTTCTTATGCCACGGTTGTAACGAGAGAGATTTGTAAGCATGGATGAAACGACATAGGCCTCTTGTTCAGAGATATGCTGATTGCAGACGATCCGGAGAGCAGCAAGAGTCCGATGTGCATCGAGATTTGCCCGTGTCAGCCTCCGAAACCACACGGGTAAGTCCCGATGTATCCCGACTTTACATCGGGATACATCGAGACTTACCCATGCCACCCGAATTCTTAGCTGTGACAAAGCATTAATGATTATGCAACAGGTTTGCGGCGTAGGGTTAGCCACATGACGGCGATGATGCCGCCGAGCAGGTTGAAACACAAATCGAGTAGCGTGTTTTGATAACCACCGACACCGGTTTCGGGAATGGTTTCTACGGCTATGAATTCAATGATTTCGTTGATAGCCCCCAAACCGCTCCCCATGAGCACGACGAGAATCGCCAAGGGCCACCAGCGTTCCAATGGTTTATGCAGGTATGGTTGAAGTAAGTGGTGACACATTAGTGTCGCTACACCGAAGCCCAGTAGGTGGACGATTTGGTCATAGCGAAGAATGTGGTATCGTGGGAACAGGGAAAGTAAGTTTGCGCCGTACAACACGCCATCAGCCAGGCGGACATTGCCGCCGGCCATGTGCAACAGGCCCCATAGCGTCAAGCCCCACAAAATGAGAAGATCAAATTTGACGCTTCGCTGTTTCCACAAAATCCACAGCGCCGCAGCCATGACAACAACCGCGTACATGACAAACTCATAATTTGCGCGCTGCCAGGCGATCCATGTGAATACGGTGATATACACGGCGTTGAAGATCACAACCGTGCGTTCGTGTTTGGTTAGCCACATAGGTATACGATGATAGCTGACAGAGATTTTGGCAAGTGTGTTGTTGACTGGTGCTTTGTCTACAACTGATTTGTTGCACGCCCCACGTCCCAAGATACATCGCATTTTATCCTCGGGGTTACCGCGAATGCCACGGGTAAGCTATCACGTACCTATGCCACTCGACCGCGATGGGTGAAGCCTACAGCTCGAGACATCCATGCTGATTTGCAGCTTGAATGGTGTTGAGAGAGATTTTCACGTATTACTTCTTGGAAAACCAACCTCGTTTTTTACTGGGTTTGTTGCCGGATGGCTGCCCTTTTTCTTTCTTCGCCTGCTTGATCAATGCTTCTATGGATTTATTAGGTGTGAGTCTTTGCAACATTCTGACTTTTCGCGCTATTTCTGGTGCTAGATCGGCTGGCAATTCATTGAGTTTAGAAGTGCCGGTTTTTTTGTCTTTTTTATTTTCTTTTGCGGCGATAATACTTTCCCCCGTAAACTTTATGGGAATGTCAACCGATGCGGGCATTAGATCGCCGTAATCCGTATCGGTACCAGGTGCAGGTTGCTGGTCAACACCTTCGATCTCAGCCTGTGCCGCGATCAAGGCGGCCTGCAGCGCTGCTTTTTGATCAACTTCTTCTATGACGGGAGCCTTACTGTCCGTCTCACTTGATTCGGTCACTTCCGGATGCACCTCGCTTGAAACATCTCCCTGGTTGCTTAGCTCATCGATCGCGGCTTGATCATTATTTGCAGTTATCTCTTCCGGGGCTTGCAATGTTGAAAAATCGAATGTACTCCAAAATGTCTCGATAGAAGCATGTATAGATGCATGATCATTCAGTTGCGAAGTTTCATTGATAACTGCGCGTTGAGATTCATGCTCGTTAACCGCTTGTTCGCGTTTTTCTAATTCGAGCATCATGGACTCAACATCAGCGCGATCCCCAGCTACTTTTTCTCTCTCCTGCGCTAGCTCAGCCTGTGCGACGGATAATGCTTGTTGTACTTGATCCGTTTGCTCGTTGGCGCGTCCTTCCAATTGTTTCACTTGTTCGGCGTAGTCAGCTAGCTGTTTCTCGTGCGCCTGCTTTGCGATCTGTAAAGACTGCTTCTGTTCATTGAGTTCCTGTTGGGCCTGATCAACCGATTGTCTTTGAACTGTTATTTCTTGACTCGCCTTTTCGATACTTTGACGCTCAGTTTGCAATGCTTGACGTTGGTCTTGAATTTCTTGCTCAAGTTGTTGCCTTTTTTCATCGCTGGTTTTACTTTGCTCAGCCAGAGAGACGGTCTGTTCCTGCAAGGCGTTTTCACGATGCCGCAAATCAACCTGTCGTTGTTCAAGCTCTTTGCGTGTTGCGTCAAAAGAAGCTGCAAGTTGTTGTGCATCTTTGTCCGTCGCCGAAAGACAGTGCTCTTTTTCGTCGAGAATTTTGGCTCGCTCATCGGCACGCTGTTGTTTGGACAACAATTCTTCCTGGACAGCAGCTAATGCTTGTTGCTTTTCTTTATATTCATTTTCAAGCGTCTGCTGTTTTTCCTGACTCAATGCAAACTGAGCTTGGAGTTGCTCTTCTTTGCGTTTTATCGCCTCAGCCAGTTCGCTTTGTTTTTGTTCGTGTTGCGCCTTTTGTTCGCTCAGCGCTGCTTCCTGACTATGCAACGTTTGTTCTTGCTGCTCTAGGGCTAGCTGTCGTTGCTCAAGCTCCTTACGCGTGGCATCAAAGGAGGCTTTGAGTCGATGGGTATCTTTGTCCGTAGCCGAAAGACAACGTTCTTTTTCGTCGAGAATTTTCGCCCGCTCATCAGCATGTTTTTGCTGCGCAGCCAATTCATCTTGTACTCGAGATAGTGCTTGTTGTTTTTCTGCTATCAGAGTTGCGGCTGATTGTTGTTCTTCTTGCCACGCCTGTTGTTGAGTACGTAGTTCATTTTCTTGACATTGAAGCTGCTGCTTTTCCTGCTCGATTTCCTGCCTTAACATTTCAGCTTGTTGCTGTTGTTCGTCCGTTTCGGCTTTCAGCTGCTGATATGCTTGGTCCAGTTGTTGTTGTTTATCCGTATATTCTTTTTCTTGTTGTGCAACGCAGAGTGCACGATCGTCCAACACTGTTTTTTTCTCTAACAACGCCTGACTATGCTGAGTCAACTCTGCCTGACGCTGTTTCAGCTGCGTATCCATCGCAGCCTGTTCCTGATCCTTCGTTTGGCTTCGCTTTAGCCACTGCTGAACCTCGACTTCATGCTTTTTCTGCTGCTCGCCAAAGTCATTGATCGCTTGATTCAACGTTTGTTGTCGCTCGTGAAGCGCGGATTCAGCGTCTTTTAAGGATGCCTGCCTGACAGATAGCACACGATTATCTTCAATCAATTTTTTCTGAGTTTGCGCAAGGGCTGCCCCTCTAACATCCAACGCTTGTAGTTGTTTATCCAGTTCCTGTTGTTGGGATTGAATGTTGGTATTTTTTTGTGTTAGTTCATCTTCGAGTTGTTTAAGTTGTTCCTGCCGCTGGTTGCATCGTTGAGCAAACTCAGCTAGCTTATCTCGTTCTAATTCAAGTTCCTTGTTAGCCCGAACTACATTCTTTTCTTTCTTTTGCAACTCCTTTTCATTTGCAGTCAGCAACTGACTTTGCGTGGTCAATTCATCTTGCTTAATCTGCATCGCCTCTTCACTTTGACTCAACTGTCTGGCTCGTTGATTCAGCTCTTGCTGACTCTTGTCAAGTATAGCCTGCTGTGAAGCTAAGTTTTTTTCGTGTTTGGCTTGCGCTTTGGTAATCCCGGCGATTTCCTTGTCACGCTCGTCTAATTGTTGAGCGCGTAGTTGATGTTTTTCAACTTCTGATGCAAACTTTTCTTGCTGATTACAAAGCTTCTGTTCATCCTTTTCCAAACGCTTTGATTGCGAAGATAGTTCGCTGTCCAGTGCTGAGAGATTTTTTTCACGCTCGTCTATAGCGTTGAGTTGTTCTTTGATGCTTGCATCACGTACATCCAAAGATTGTTGCTGCTTTGCCAGCTTAACACGATCAGCTTCCAACTGTTGCTCGGCCTGCATTAACTTGGCCTGTGCACGCTTAAAGTTTTTCGTGGCCGATTCCAGGGTGTTTTGTTGAGCAGTAAAATCTTTTACGCGCCTATCTAACGCCGCGGCAGATTCCTCGATAGTCAGTTGGCGCTGATTAAGTCCATCTTCAGCCTTAGCAAGTTCACGCTGCAACTGGGATAACTTTTCGCTTAGCTGATCGAGTCGTTTTTCCTCGTCATGATTTTTTTCCACCTGACTTTTTGATTCAGATTGAAGTCGAGCAAATATTTCCTGCTGCTGGACTTCGCGCTGTTCATACGTGCGTAGCCAACTTTGAGCCCACCGATCAACTTTATCCGGGTAGTTGAGGAGACTGTCTTCTAGAGTTTGTACGGCTGAATCTACCGCTGCCACTGCTTTGTCGAGAGACTTTTTTTTCGGCATGATGCGTGCAATCCGAATGTTGACTATAGCGCCTTTAACGGCACACCCACAGATATATGGAAGCAGCTAAAAATATCGAAACGTAGAGCTATTAGCCACGCCCCCTTACCCTCACATAGGCTCACACTAATGAGCACAACGCACATGACTTCAGTGTACATTTTGACCTACTTAACGACTCTGATTAAAGCATATTCGGACCAGGTACGAATCGCGTGTGTACTCTTAACTCAGGCTGTACGCAGTGATGACGTTACCGGTCTTATCCAAATCATTTACTCAACTGCATATTTTTAACCTCACCGCAGTCCGAACGTATCGTAGGCTTGGCTGTCGAGACATCATTTGCATTGGTTATTCTTATGATGGCCATGCATTGAACCGTCGGGCGAATAAGCCAGAAACGGTAACGCGTTAGGTACGGTAATACATAGTCCTATGTATAGTTGAACGGCGACGTGGATAAACAAAAGCAGACAAATTGCACAGCAAATATCCCGGATTCGCAAGAATTACGGTCTATGACCACGCACGCCCTCGATGCGCTGCGGGCTGCACAGACGCAGCTCCATGAACAAATTGAAACCTTGGATGCCCAGCGCGACCAAATAGACGCCGACCAAAATCAACTTGAAACTGAAAGCGCTACTATTCGAGAAGCCCAGGCGAAACTTGAAGCAGAGTCTGAACGATTGGAAACTCTCACTCTTTCGTTACAGAACCAAAAAAAGAAAATGGACGCCTCCCTCGCAGACTTATCCACCCAACATCAAGCATTGGACAATCGCGTACATGAGTTTGAAAAGATTAAAAAGCAATGGGAAACCGAACGTGCCAACCATACACAGGCCGTCAAATTGTATGAGAAAAGAGAACGTGAGCTGACAGAGGCCGAGCAAGAGCTTAATCAACTTGCGACGGAAATCGAACCCAGACAGCATGCGCTAGACAAACGCGAGAAAGTGTTGGAAAAACGTGCCAATAAACTAGAAGCGTTGGCTAGTGAGCTGGACGATCGTCGCGAAATGCTCGTCACGATGCAATCAGAATTAGAATCCAGCCAGCAGATGGTAGCCTCTCAACGTGAAGAGTTGCTCACTAGGTTAGGTTCCATACATCAAGCACCTACAAGCAGTATGTCGGTAGCGAAAACAACATCTCACAAGGAACACGTGGATGATTTAGAGGAAATACACACACCTCCAGCAAAACCAAAGTCTGCAGTAAGTGCAGCCGCAGATCAATTTAGGAAATTGCGGCGTGATGCAAAGCGGCGCGCCATCGGGGCATGATCTAGAGACGAATGACAGCACGTTATTGACGCAGTTCTTCAGGGGACACAACCATGGCTTTGAGTTTATTTGCACGTACAAAGAATTGGACAAACAAAACAACCAAGCGAACGGCCATGAAAAGCCGCAAGTCAATGCCTGAACCCACGCAAAGGCCATTTGTCCCTGCGCCACAAAAATCTTTGAATGGCGACGGCGCTAAGTGCTTATTGGAACAGGGACGCTATGCGGTACTTCTGCGGGATGCACATCATTGGAAAACGCAACCTGACGGCCAAGATGCCATTCAGGCAGCTAATCTGAAGCTTGAACGACGTATGGCCTTGGTTCCAGCGGGAACCATCAGCTTACCGACTACGCTCAGCGCACAGCCAGGGGAAACTGAAACAGATGTTGAGGTACAGCCGTTTCTGCTAGACGTTAACGCTGTCACAAATGCACGTTTTCAAGATTTTGTTGATGATGATGGATATGACGAACTGGACTATTGGCCGGAAGAAATATGGCCTCACTTAATCGAATTTAAGGACATGACAGGCGAGCCGGCACCGCGGTTCTGGCAACAAGGTCGTCACGATGCCAACCTAGCGGATCATCCGGTCGTTGGTATTAGCTGGTACGAAGCACAGGCTTTTTCGCTTTGGATCGGACAGCGCTTACCCACGGAAACTGAATGGCAGATGTCGGCTTGCTGGCATATTAACAGTTCAGCCGACATCATGCGACGCTTTCCTTGGGGTGATGCTATGGATAATCAACGTTGCAACATTTGGTCCTCGAAGCATGGTCAAACCGTTCCAGTCGATCAATACACACGAGGTGCTGCGCCGAACCAAGTGTTACAGCTCGTCGGAAATACTTGGGAATGGACGGACGCAGAATATCAAATTTCGGATGAACAAGGTCGCCCCGTACTTGGCGAAATGCCCATGCAAAGCATCCGTGGGGGTGCATTCGACACCTATTTTGAGTCCCAATCTACCGCATTATTTAGAACAGGACAGATCGCCTTAGCGCGCACGCCGAATATCGGTTTCCGTTGTGCGATGGATTTATCTCAGGCGGCGTGGCTAACTGATGATTCTGATGAGATAGGAGAATAGACCGTGGCAGCAATAGATGCGCAAACCATGCCGGCGACGTTGCCGTGCCTTATTTGTGAAACGAAAAACCCAAGCGAAGCGGTAGTGTGTAGCGAATGCTGCGCGCCGATGGCTTTAATCCACGATGCACTGGCGCAAGATCGTGATCCCTGTATCGTCACGGTGATCGGCGAAAGTAATGTCGGAAAGACCGTCTACCTTGGCATGTTGCTGGACATGTTGGCCAAACGGGCGGACGATTTCGAGGCCATTCCCAAAGGGGCTTACTCGGTTAACTTGCAACATACCGTCGTTAGCTATCTTAGCGCGCGTCAGTTTCCTCCCAAGACCGCTATGGAAGCAGACCTATGGCAATGGGCGTATTATCAGGTACGTCGAAACGACGAGTACTCGATGATATACGACCTCGTCATGCCGGACATGGCTGGCGAGGCGATCGCGGCGGAGGTGTCGTCACCGCAAACATTCAAAGTCATTAGATCACTTCTCGAAAAGAGTAGAGGTGCGATACTGATGGTGGATGCGGCTATGGCTGGTGTTGGATCACCTCAACCTGATTTTTTTGCACTGAAACTCATGAGCTACATCGACGGCGTGGTGGCATCTGCACCAAACGAACGGATCAGTTCGCCGGTGGCCATTGTGTTGTCCAAGTCGGATTATACACCGGAGGCGTTTGATAATCCGCGGGCCTTTGCAAAAACCAATTTGAATCGACTTTGGAATATATGCGAAAGTCGTTTTGAACATTTCGAGTTCTTCGCCACCAGTGTTGTCGGGAGCTTAGCATTTGGTAGTGATGAATATGATAATGTCATCCCTTATCCTCTTCATGTCGCACCGCGCGGCATTATCGAACCGATCGATTGGGTACTGTCCAGGCTTTAACGGTTCGTATTACACAAGGGGAAGCCGTGATGGCACAGACCACGTTAGTATGCGAGCAGGCTATTTTCACGTCTATCCGCACGCCCATGGGCGAGGGCTATCGGATTATCGCAGCCAGCAAAGGTATTAACCCTAAAGATCAACAGATGATCACACAGCGTAGTCCATCACACGATGGACTTTGTGCGCCTGAAAAAAATGATGCCTCCGAATCCTATATACCTCTGGCGGTCTCATTTTATCAACTGCCGAGTGGCCAATTGTGTGTGGCAATATCTTGTTTTGCCGGTGCGGAGCACACCGGTCGAGGTGGGCAACGAATTTATACGCACTGCGCGGTCTTTCCATCAGATCAGTTTAAGGCGTGTGCTTTTAATCCCTTCAACATTGCTCAAGCCATGGTAGAAGCAGACCTGACAACACCCACACTCAAACCCAAGCCTCAGCTCGAACCCTTGTCTCTGCAAGTCAACACGGCACCTACGACACTTGATGACTCTTGCGTAGCAACTCTATCCAACAACAACGCATATATGATAGCCATTGATCGTCTACTCTGTGATAAGGCGATCATCGTAAATTTGGATAACGACTGGCTTGTCGCTACGGAAGCCATCATGATGAGTCTTCCAGGGCCGATGCGTGAGCGCGTATCCTTCGGAGCCGGAATTCGCTATTCCACTGGCCGTCACTTTAACTTGAATATGTTGTCGGACGAAACAGGTGTGAGCAAATCGCGCAGTGCCGGACAATCGATCGAATACTTTTCTACCGCAGAAGAGACCGCATCCATTCCCAAAAACCCATGGCTCAATTTTATCGAACGCATGTGGAAAAAAAAGGCCTTTGAAGTCTTAGCTAAGCGAACCGCCCCAGACTTTAGCAACACCAGTGAAGAAGGTCGCGCACTCATCGCCAATCTATACGATTCAACCGATTGTCTTGCAGAAACCGAAGCTATCGATATATTAAAAAGCATTCAAAGAACGGCTAATATATCTGTTACCGGTGTGGAGGCTCAACTACTGGAAGCATTGCTAGATAGCGCTGCTAGCACGTTGTGCCTGCGATTAAATCAATCGTCCTGGACGCAATGCCATCCATACTGGTCCCAACTGATGGACCTAGCGCGAGCGTCCGAGATGTATCGAAAATTTTCCTTCCAATTGATCCCACTCGCTTTACATGCCGCAACGAAGGAAAACATACCTCAAGCATTTACATTGGCTTTGCAGGTTGAGCGATTGATCAAAAATCAAGGCAGTCCCGAAGGAGGACACCATGCATGCGTCGCAATGGTGCTCGAACAGACGAGGGCTTGGCTAGCCGGCGGCGGAGGTGAAAACATTGGGCAAATTCATGGGCTGTGCGATGAATGGAAAACGCTATGTCCTGCTATGCCTATCATTGAGGAAATCGCATCGCTGTGCCGAGAAAAACTAGCTTCAACCACTTTCCAGTAATCTGCTTGTTTACGCACTTGTGCCGTGTCACATGAATACCATGACATTCGAGCCGCCGGCTCCAATGGGGCGCATTATTGTCATTGCGTGAAACACCCCACTAGGATTAATCGTTATAACTTTACTTGCGTTGTGAACTCTCTCAGCGTGACAAATGGCGCCTACGAGATTACGTTACCTCTTGATGACTACTGCACTTACCGACGCTGAACTCTTAGCAAAGCTGGTTGCCTTCGACTCGACCAGCCATAAAAGCAATGTACCTATCGCCACTTATATTGCCCAGTATCTCGAAACCGGCGGCATTGAGATTGTACGCAACTTCAACGCCGAGCAATCCAAAGTAAACATCATCGCGCGCGTTGTAGGCACCGAAAAAAATATCGTGAGTCAGGGGTTGATCCTGTCCGGCCATCTCGATGTCGTTCCGGCTACTGAAAACGAATGGGAGAGTGATCCATTTGAACTGCATGAAACCAGCGATGCCTACATCGGACGCGGCGCATGCGACATGAAAGGATTCGTGGCATTGGCCATCAATACAGCGCGGCAGGCTGCACACCAACGCCTCTGCTATCCGCTGGTTCTCATGTTGACGTTTGATGAGGAATTAGGTCTTCTCGGCGCACAGCACTTAGCCAATACCTGGCCTGAACCCTTTCCATTACCAAAATCAGCTATTGTCGGTGAGCCGACTTCGCTGCGCGTGGTTCGTGCCCACAAAGGTTGCATGTATATTAACATCCACGTCACCGGCCAAAGCGCACATAGCGCACAACCCCATCTCGGGGCCAACGCCATTATACCCGCTGCTCGCATCGTCACCGAGTTGGACATTCTTCGACGCCGATGGGCGACTCAACCCATCGAGTTAGGTGAACTTTTTCCTGAAACACCATACTTGACGCTGGATGTAGCGAGAATCCAGGGAGGATCCGCCAACAATATCATCCCAGGCTATTGCCAAATCACGGTCGGACTGCGATCGTTACCAGAGCAGGATCGTGATGCGCTGATCGCGGAGATAGAGTCGGCTATGCGGCGTGGTCAAGCGAAAACACCGAACATCGACTGCAAGCTCGAAGTCATCGCCAACTCCCCCCCACTGCTCGTGAGTGCGGATTCCGTCATTTGTCAAACGATGTGCGATCTCATGTCACAGAAAAGCGCAGCAGGTGTTTCCTATGCAACTGATGCTGCAATTCTTCAGACGATGGGCATCGATCCTATCATCTGGGGGCCGGGCAGTATTGACGTAGCGCATAAACCAAACGAGTTCATGCCAAAAAATGAATTCGCTCAGGCTCGTCGCATTCTCGACATGGCAGTTGAACGGTTTTGCACACAATAAACCAGCCACCCTACCGGCCTTAAACCAAACACCATCTGCTACCTCCACAGTCTTGCCCACTAGATGTGATCCGGCTAATCTTCACCAGTTCGTATGACAACAGCATAAGACAAGGAATTTGCGACTATGGCTAACCAACTCATTGAATGCGTTCCCAACTTTAGCGAGGGACGTGACTTGGGTGTGATTAAACAGATCACCGATCAAATTGAAACTGTAGATGGGGTGACATTACTCGACGTAGACCCCGGCGCAGCGACCAACCGCACGGTCGTGACCTTTGTGGGTGAACCGGAGGCAGTTATCGAAGCCGCCGTGCGCGCTGCACGTAAAGCCGCTGAACTGATAGATATGAGCAAACATCACGGCGAACATCCACGTTTCGGCATGATGGACGTCTGCCCACTGGTGCCCATAGCAAACATCACGATGGACGAAACAGTGACACACGCCCACACACTGGCTAAGAGACTCGGTGATGAGGTGGGTCTATCGATCTATTGTTACGAGAACGCCGCCACTAAAGAAGAACGTCGCAATCTCGCAACGGTGCGGGCGGGCGAGTATGAAGGCCTCAAGAAAAAACTTTCTGACCCGCAGTGGAAACCAGACTTCGGACCAGCGGTGTTTAATGCACGCTGTGGGGCTACGGCTGTTAGCGCTCGCGATTTTCTTGTAGCTTACAACATCAATTTGAATACAACTTCCACCCGTCGCGCCAACGCTATCGCATTTGACATTCGAGAAAAAGGAAGAAAAAAACGCACTGAAAATCCAATCACCGGACCGGTAGTCAAAGATGAGCAAGGGCGGGACGTTTGGATACCGGGTAGTTTGACATGCGTGAAAGGCATCGGATGGTTCATCGAGGAATTTGGCATTGCACAAGTTTCGGTAAATTTGACGAATATCAGTGTCACGCCGGTTCATATCGTATTCGATGAAACATGCGAAAAAGCTCGCGCACGTGGCATACGCGTAACCGGCTCGGAACTGGTTGGCCTCATACCATTGCAGGCCATGCTCGACGCGGGGAAATACTTCCTCCGTAAACAGCAACGATCGGCTGGTGTATCCGATAGCGAGCTTATCAAAATCGCCGTTAAATCACTTGGTTTGGACGAGCTTTATCCATTCAAGCCGGAAGAAAAGATTATCGAATACGCTATTGAAGCGGGTCAGTCCGACAATAAACTTTTGGTGGATATGACTTTGAAGGCGTTTGTACACGAGACCGCTTCAGAATCACCGGCACCTGGAGGAGGTTCGATCGCGGCCTCTATGGGTGCCATGGGCGCAGCGCTGGCGACGATGGTGGCCAATCTTTCGTCGCACAAAAGAGGTTGGGATGATCGCTGGGAAGAGTTTTCCGATTGGGCGGAAAAAGGCAAAACCTATCACGATCAATTGCTTCGACTAGTGGATGAAGACACGCAGGCATTCAATAAAATCATGGACGCCTTCGGCTTGCCCAACGGGTCAGAAGAAGAAAAATCAGCGCGTAAAGAGGCGGTTCAGAAGGCGACGAAACATGCTATCGACATCCCCTTCCGCATCATGCAGGCGGCGTATGCCTCAATGGAGGTTATCAAGGCCATGGCTGAATTAGGCAACCCCAATTCCGTTTCCGATGCAGGTGTTGGTGCATTGGCAGCCCGCTCAGCTGTCATGGGCGCCTATCTCAACGTCAAGATCAACGCCGGCGATGTCGATGACAAAACATGGGTGCAGGCCATGCTCGAAAAGGCCGAAGTTATTCAAAGCCAAGCCATTACCCTAGAACGTCAGATATTGGACATCGTACACCGGAAATTGTGACCTTCCGGCTTTACTAACGGCAATACCACCGGAATGCAGCTGCTCAGCATGCGCAGGATCGCCATATCCATTCTTGTTATTCTCTCTTTGACAACAATTGAGTGTGTTATACGCACTATTGGCGGCGCGTATGGGTCTAGCCAGGTGGCTTTCGAGGTTTTTCTGGTAGCCGTGTACGCCTCGGTATTGATGGGGCTGATCGCATCGTTGTGCAGCCTGTTCGATAGTGGTTTACCCCATCAACACGACAAACGTCCGTGTATCGCTCGCTGCGCTTTGGCAATATACGTAGCCATGCTCTTGCTTGGGCACGGTAACTTTCTTCATACACTGACCTCGTTGCGAGGACTATTCACCACGTTTATGGGTATAGCTGCGGCATGTGCAATTGGGATAATCATCGTTCGCATGTTGCGCAACATAACTTGGCTGGAAAACCACCGCGTATGGATCAAATTAAACGTAGCAGCCCTATCGTCATTATCGATCATCGTTGCACTAACCATCTCTACTGGATGGCCAATGACTGTCGGCCTAGTGATCGGTGTTTCAAGCGTGGGATCGATAGTCTATTCGATGGTGACTTCGCAGCGTCGCAGCAGTAGCGTAAACTTAGTTATATACCTCGCAAGCATTTGTAGCTTGGGTTTAATGGCGTACGTAAAAACTCCACGTCATAGCCAAACTAAGGAAGACTTACCTAATATCCTGCTCGTCACGATAGACACCCTTCGCGCTGATCACGTTGGATGTTATGGATATGAATCCGGTTCCACGCCCACTCTCGATGCCATTGCTGATTCGGGCTGTCTATTTGAGGATGCTGTATCAAATGCCGTAGTTACGGGTCCATCTCATATGACGATACTGTCTGGACTACTACCCTCACAACACGGCTCAATGCGTAATGGTATCAAATTCCCCTCAACCTTGCCCAACTTGGCATACGTTCTATCAACGCAGGGGTATCGCACGGCAGCTTTTGTGAGTGGATGGACGCTTAATGATGCCATGTCCGGTCTCGCCTCCCACTTTGACTATTACGACGACGATCTAAGTCGCGTGACGTGGATACGCGATGAAGCGTTCGACTTGCAACCCATCCGTTTTCTTGCCCATATAAGTCGAGGCCTGGGAAAAGAATGGCACGGTAATGACCGCCCCGCCGGCGCTACCAATGACAGGTTGTTCGACTGGCTTAACCGCAACAGCGATGCACCTTTTTTTGTCTGGGTGCATTACTTTGACCCACATCTACCCTATGAGGCGCCAGCTCCGTATGATCGTATGCACGATCCAAACTACGAAGGACCAGCCAATGGTCTTTGGTACAAACTCGGGGCCTCTCAACGTTCCGCCATCGCAACCAATCCGCGCCATATGAAACACATGCTAGCCTTATACGATGGTGAGATTTCGTACGCCGATAAACAGCTAGGGCATGTTCTTGAATATCTGAGAAAAAGAAAACTTGATGAACAACTGCTGCTAGCGGTCACGTCTGATCATGGTGAGAGTATGGGCGAACACGACATCTTCTACGGACGACGGCTTTATGAACCATCGCTACGCGTTCCGTTAATCATGCAATTTCCCGGTCTCAGCCTTGCAGCAAGTAGAGTTAGTCGGCAAGTCAGTCTGGTAGATATTGCACCGACCATTCTTGATGCGCTTGGTGTTAAGGATACACCACCGATGACCGGACGAAGTCTTATCCCTTTAATGCGTAACGACGAGACCGCCCTCGACATCCCCACCATCGCCACACGCGTCTCGCATGAGGGCAAGCCCTATGCCCACTGGTCTGTGAGGCAATCCGGCAAAAAGCTTATCTGGCATTCCAGTAAATGGGTCAATTTCCTCTATCAGCCGGAAACCGTATTATTATATGATTTACGTGCAGACCCCGACGAGCTTCTCGACCTAGCTGAAACCCAAGAAGACATACTGCTCCCACTCATGCAAACACTTCAATCTTTTCGTATGGCCCCCATTCAACAAGGGCGACAAAGTAACCTAAAGGAAGACATTGAACGCCTCAAAGCGCTGGGATATGTTGGCGATTAGAGCAAGCCCAACGTGGCTGTGGTATTGCGGAAATTTTTTCTTTTGAATGCTTTCGGCAATCAATGACTTCGCCATATACGATAGCGTTAGTCACCTTTGTCATCCATGCGGCTGAGAGGACTCGAACCTCCACGGGGATTCCCCCACTAGATCCTAAATCTAGCGCGTCTGCCAATTCCGCCACAGCCGCAGCGTGAATCGCCCTTTAATATAGCGCCAGGGCGTATGGCTAGGTGACGGAATGTACCACAAAGGCATGGTTTCAGCGACCACCCTGCCACAGAAATGTACATAGTGTTTATAACGTAGGCCGCGTTTTCATTGACCGACAGTTACACACCGCATAACAAACGAGCATGCCATACTATCACTGCAATACGCACTGACTGTGTCGTTCGGACATGGCTAGAGCAAGCTCTATTTTTATGTAGTGGTCAAAACTCTGTTATTCCGAAAAATTAGAGAAGAAAGCGATACACAAAAAAATCAGGATGCTGTAACAATCACAAAACCAGCACGGATTCCACTTCAAAAAGAAGCAAAATCCGTGCCGGCAAGTGTTACCATATGGCCATGTATCGGGTAGCTACGGACAGCTCGGAATGCAGGTTCCGGTAGAACAATCCGTGCCAAAGAAATAAGGATCGCTAGCAAAACCACGAACCACCGCTAGAATATCATCCGATGCGATAATAGTATTAGCTACCTTTGGCACGAGGTCTACGCGTGCTTTGTGAGGGGCAATAGGGTTGAGTTGGAAATTTAGCACCGCGGCTAAGATGTCATTAGTTGTCACAATCCCATCAGGTGCCGCCCAATCAACACCGTTAAAACTACCAACCACATCGCCAAACTCGCGCGGTGCCGGCACAGCGGTTGTGACAGCCATAAACTGCGTCGAAAATTCAATGTCGTCCAAAGTAGATTCAACAACGTAAGCATTTCCCGGTGCGAACTCACATCCCCGCACGTGTAATACTGTTTCCGGCCAAACGCGAAATTCAGCAGTCGCGATCAGTTCCGCAAAAAAACCGGCAGATCCTAAGTCCTGAACGTTACCCACATATTTAAAACCACCGCCGGGGACGGTTACACGAATCGCAATGGGAGTTATTCCGTTTGCCGATGGATCGAATGTAATGTATCTGTCCTTGGGGAACCCAAATGGATCGATAGCTGCCACTGGCGGTTTTGCCGCAGGTGGCGTAGTCACGTTTATCGTGAACCGGTAAAGCTGTGTTTCCCCACTGATATCGTCATCGGGACGCTCACCAACACGGACAAAGTAAGTACCCGCGACAGGTAATCGTACATCCGTAAGATCCTCCCTCAGACCAATAGGCAAGTCGGATTCCTCCAAAGGCACACCACACACACCACCGCAAGTACCTCCTGGGCATTCTACCGCGGCAGTGCACAGAACACCGTCTTCAGAGCCACCAAGGCAACGATCATTGGGAAGACAATCAGTATCCGACGAGCATACGGTGCCCAAATCATCCCCAGAAGCGCATACAAACCCTGACGCGGCAAACAGTTTGAGATTCAAATCCGCTGTTGCCGTACTATCAAAAGGATTGCCGGAATCACAAGACCCGTCACCGAATTGCTGGCTATTGTCGTAGGTTAATCCACGTGGTATCGCCGATATGGTTACACCCACCTCTTCGACAACTGTGAATTGAAACCAATCCTCTTCATCGTCGTCGTCAATGCTTAGGTTATCAGTCGATGAAATGCTGGGAGATGGCACAGTACCCACAACAATTGAGTCTCCAATGTTGAGCGTACCCAGGTCAGTCGCCTGTGCGACAGTATTGTCAGGCTCAAAAGGGTCGCCATGTTGACGATGGCCACCGCGCACATCGTCATGCTGCACGCCGTCAAACGAGGTGTCGATAAATGGTTCCATGAGTTGTTTGCTATTGGTGGAGCAAACGTGCGCTAGGCCAATGCCGTGCCCATGCTCATGCATTAATACATTCCGTAAAAACCTGAAGTTGTTAGCGCTATTCGACCAGTTATTGTCGGTATCGATAACCATGTCGCCATTCGTGGGAAAGAAATTGAATGCCAAAACATTTGAACCAGTCGCGCCATCGATTGATCGACCGGAAATCCGAATGTCACCCCGCGTGGAACTGCCTGGGCTTCCACTAAAGCTAGCCCCGTCGTCCCAATCCACTCCCGGCAGGGTGATACGCACATAAGTATTTCCGTTAAGTTCAGTCCAGCGTCCAAGAAATTGCTCAACCAAGCTGATCCATTTAGCCCTGCCACCTACGCCAGCGAACTGTGCATCAAATACAGCGAACATATTACTTGGTGCTGCGCCGGAACCGGGAATGAAAGTACCGTCCGGCACGAGACTCCAAGTAAGTGTTGTTCCTTCACCTACCGGTGTCCAACTTGAACCGGAAAAGAAAGCAAGTGGATCAGTCGGGCGCGGGTTACCAAGATCAGAGTACTTTCTAAGAATCGCCTCCTGCTCTTCAGGCGTTCCGCGTGAGAAACAAGTATACGTAGGCTGGATGGCAGCTAAATGTAGTGTCTGAAGGAAACTTTCAAATCCATCAAAGTCCAGCAGTTCAGCTGGAAGAAGGCTGGCAGTACGATCATACGAATACACATGGCCTCCCGATAACCGGGTCAGCCAAGCGTCACCGGAAGACACCGCAGTAGTCGATGATGTCCAATGGGTAGACCATAATTGTGGGGCCAGATAAACTGCCACCGTCAATACAATAAGACCACTCATTTTCAGCCATACATTCAACTTCATCTTAACCCTCTTTCTTTCCCAGCGGCGCCTTGGCTCGGCCCATGAAATAGCCTGAACGAGAACAATGCGTCAGTGTAACGGAAACCGCAGGTATAAATCAACCGTTTCCACACCATCCTCGCTAAAAATCTATCGCTATGTACTTATAGGCCCTTCATAGAACCAAAAGCAACATGGAAACGAATTAAGAATTGCTTTAATCTGTGGTGCATTATTCTGAAAAAAAGAAATATGGTCACTGCCACTCGAAACATCGATTCGTTTCAACACGACCGAGATCTAATTCGCTCATGCCGTCGTCAAAGAGAAACATCATCAACATTATCGACCCTCGATCATTCTAAATCATCATCAAGGCTTACGTACCTATGAGTATTTTACGGTTCCTATGGTGTGACAGTGGGCTTTCCCATCATGCGATCCATGACGGCACAGGCAGTTGAATCACTCCAAACATTGATGGAAGTACGGTACATATCCAGCACTCGATCAACCGCTAAAATCAAACCCACCGCTGAGATGGGCAAACCAACGGCACTAAGCACCACCACCATCATCACTGTACCCGCGTGTGGGATACCAGCTGCACCGATACTGGCGAGAAGTGCTGTAATGGCAACAATCACCTGCTGACCAAAGGCTAATTCATGCCCCGTTACCTGCGCGATAAACAATACCGCGACAGCTTCGTAGAGTGCAGTACCGTCCATATTGATAGTGGCCCCAAGAGGCAACACGAATGAACTAATGCGATTATTGATACCAGCGCGTTCCTCCACACATGTCAGTGTCAGCGGAAGCGTTCCATTACTGCTGGCGGTGCTGAATGCTGTAAGTAGAGCTGGTGACATCGCCTTAAAATATTGCGTCGGGGAACGTTTAGCTAAAAACAACAGAATGAGCGGAAGTGTGATAAAGGCATGAACACTGAGCGCAAGCGCCACGGTTAGTACATACCAACCAAGCGCACGAAACACCTCAATTCCCTTCCCGGCTGACGCATAAAGCATAAAGCCAAGCACACCGATCGGTGCGAAGCGAATAATAAACATGGTCATTTTCATCATCACTTCATACGCGCCGTGAAAAAAAATAGTTAGAGATTTCCGAGTATCGTCCCCGGAAGCATTGATGAACACGCCAAATAGAATCGAGAAGAAGATCACACCGAGGATCGAACGATTTCCCGGATCAACAAGAGAATGAAACGGATTACCTGGTATAAGCGTAAACAATTGATTCCACATGGTTTGACCTAATGTATGCTCAACCAAGTGAGGAGTAGCTGAGAGATTTTCAGCCCCTTGTTCGAGTAAGGCTAGATTCGCGCCTTGCCCGGGGGAAATGAGGTTGAAGACGAGCATGCCGGTGATGATGGCGATCATGCTGGTGGACATGTAATAGATCATGGTCCGCCCGCCGAGTTTACCTAATCCTTTGGCGTTGCCTGTACTTGTGACCCCGGTAATAAGAGATGTCACGATCAGCGGCGCGACGATCATCGAAAGTAGACGCAGAAACACATCACCGACGCCTTTGCCGTACATGGCCAAAGTGCGCGGTATGGACACATCTATGTCACCCTGATCCGCAAGAATGTTGAGAGGCAGGCCAACCCCAGCCCCGATAATCATAGCTATGAGTATCTGATAATGTAGCTTTAATTTCATGTTATCATCTTAGATTGTTGTATCAGACAAATCTCACGTCAAAAGCATGGCATTCATTTCCTCAACTTAGTGTACATCGAGTACAAACGAACTACCGGCCACTGCATACTACACCAAGACAAGTGAAGACGACAATTTCATCACGACTACAAACCACCCGTCTTTACATTTAACCATATCAAGCGGCGGGCTTTTTTGACAAGACGGGTTCTGTCGATTAGTGTTGCCTCGTGCTAGAGGTCATTTCACTATTTGCGATACGATGGGAGAAAGGATGAAAGCTACGGCGATCATCCCGGCTCGTTTCGCCTCTACTCGGTTCCCGGGGAAAGCGCTCGCCAAGGATACCGGCAAATTCCTCGTGCAGCATGTTTATGAACGGGTTCAATCTTGTCCTACTATTGGCGACGTCGTGGTAGCCACTGACGATGATAGCATTGCACAAGCCGTTAAATCGTTCGGTGGACGTTTTTGCATGACACGGGCGAATCATCCTAGCGGGACCGATCGCATCGCTGAAGCCGCCGTGCAACTTGGTCTTCGTGGCGATGATCTCGTGCTTAACGTGCAAGGTGACGAGCCGGATATTCGTGCGGACGTGTTAGCCAATCTCGTGGGGGACATGTCCAAAAGTCACAACACGTATCGCATCGGCACATTGGCATCACCGTTTCAAGACAACGGACCAAAGGTTGGTGCCGGCTCGCCCGCTGATCCAAATTGTGTCAAAGTTGTCGTAGACGAAACGGGTAAAGCGTTGTATTTTTCACGGAGTCTGATTCCGTATCCACGTGCGACTGAAGGCGCCGTCGATCAGCCATCTCATTGGCTATTGCATGTGGGTGTTTATGCTTTTCGCGCTGATACGTTACAGATGATTTGTGGGGACAAGAAAGCACGTGGTCGCTCGCTTGAAGCCAGCGAGTCGCTCGAACAGTTGCGTTGGCTGGCCATGGGACAAAGCATTAAAGTCACCATTGTCAACCATGACGCTGTAAGTATAGATACACCGGAAGATTACGCTGCTTTCGTGGATAGATTTCAGCGTATGAAACACAAGACCCAAGCCGAGGTGCCCCTATGAGTTCCAAGCATGTTCTCTCGTCACTCACACACGTCAGCGACGACACAGAATTCTTCACCCCCATGCCTTCGGCTTATGAGCCAGGCAAGACCAAATACGTTGTCGTTTTCGGTACTGTCATGAGCGGTCTTGGTAAGGGTATCTTCTCCAGCTCGCTGGCTAAAATTTTCCAAGACAAAGGGCTGCGCGTCTCCCCCATCAAACTCGAAGGATACCTAAATCGCGATAGCGGTACGCTCAACCCCCACCGACATGGCGAGGTGTTTGTGCTCGATGACGGTGTCGAGTGCGACATGGACTTGGGCACCTATGAGCGCATGCTCAATATGGACCTGAGTCGTCTGAATTTCACGACGAGTGGCCAAATCTTCTCCTCGGTTCTTGATAAAGAGCGTCAGGGGAAATATCTCGGTCGGGATGTTCAGATGATTCCGCATGTCACGGGCGAAGTGAAATTACGTCTGCGTGAATTAGCTGTCGCCACGGAAGCCGACGTGGTTTTTGTAGAAATCGGCGGCACGGTAGGCGACGTGGAAAACGCATATTACATCGAAGCCGTGCGTGAGATGGCTTTCGAGGAAGGTCGAGAGAACTTCTGTTTCGTCGCATTGACTTATATTGTCGAGCCGAAAATTTTGGGTGAGCAAAAATCCAAGCCCGCCCAGATGAACCTGAAAATGCTCAATGCGGCGGGTATCCACCCGAGCATTATCGCATGTCGGGCAAGCGGGCCGGTGGATAAAAAAGTACGTGAAAAGATCGCGTTATTCGCTAATGTCCCTATGGAAGATGTATTCTCCATGCACGATTGCGACAGCGTCTATGTCGTTCCGGAGATGCTCCGCGGCGCTGGTATTGATGCCACAGTGCTTAACATGTTGGGGTTAGTCGATCGGACCGATGCTCATGCTGAAGATCGCGCGAGAAAAACCTGGGCAAATTACATTTCTCGGTTTCGATCCGCGGGGCACTCCATCAAAATTGGCATCATTGGAAAATATACTGCCGTACGAGACAGCTACGCAAGTATCATTCAATCCGTCGAACATGCCGGCGCCTACCTCGGTGCAAAAGTACAATTGGAATGGGTCGATAGTACAGACCTCAGTGAAGACAATGCCGGAGAGCACATTGACGACCTGCATGGCATCATCGTACCCGGCGGATTTGGCTTTCGTGGTGTTGATGGAAAGCTCGCTTGCATCCGGTATGCTAGAGAGCATGGCATTCCCTATCTAGGTTTGTGTTATGGTATGCAGATTGCGGTTATTGAATATGCCCGACATGTGTGTGGCCTATCGCACGCCAACAGTACCGAAATTGAACTGGACTGCCCTGAACCGGTGATAGACCTATTACCTGAACAGAAAAAAATTGAAGGGCTAGGCGGGAACATGAGACTTGGAGGGTTTGACGTAACCATCACGGAGAACACGCTTGCTTATGAGCTATTCGGTCATCACGATCAAATTCGATTACGATTCCGACATCGCTACGAAGTAAACCCTGACTACATCGAAAAGCTGGAATCTAAAGGATTAGTATTCTCCGGTCGAAGCCCTTCTGCGCCGATCATGCAAATACTCGAATTACCTAAAGACAAGCATCCGTTCTTCATGGCTACACAGGCACACCCGGAATTAACGAGTCGACCGCTCGATCCCCAACCCATGTTTCTTGGTTGCATCCGAGCAGCTATCCAACGCAGCGGTGGCCGTGTATCAGCAATCCCTTCCCTCGATGCTGATGATTTACCCCACCATACATCGACCGACAAACCTGCGCCGACAGCCTGAGTCTTTACATGCGAACGGATGCTGTTTTCATCGATAAATCCTTTCCTTCGACCAGGTACCAAGGCAGTAAACGAAAAATAGCCCAACGTATCGTTTTAGAATTAAGCGATCTCGATTACCTTAGCGTACTCGACGCATTCGGAGGGACAGCCGCGGTCTCTTACGCTTTCAAACTTGCCGGGAAACACGTCACGTATAATGACACATTACAATTTAATCAGCAGATTGGTCTTGCGCTGATTGAAAACGACACAACTACGCTGGACGATATAACCGTAGCTCATATTGGTATGCGTCAAAGCCATATCACCTACGGCCACATGATCCAAAAACTCTTTCACGATATTTATTATACTGATGAAGAAAATCAGTGGTTGGATGTCGCCGTGGGTAACATCCGTTCGATCAAAAACCGATACCTCCAAGCCCTGGCGTGGTTTTCATTATTTCAAGCCGCCATGAGCAAAAGGCCATACAATCTTTTTCACCGCCGTAATTTGTATATGCGTACATCCAAAGTCGAAAGATCCTTCGGTAACAAAACAACATGGGACCGCAGTTTTCAGGATCATTTCATAAAATTTGCACGGCAAGCGAACGCTGCTGTTTTCGACGGCGGAAACACTTGCGTAGCTCGCCATCAAGATGCGTTAGACTTCGAACCCAGCGCGACGGATTTGGTCTATATTGATCCCCCTTACGTTGGCGCTACAGGCCACAGCGTAGACTATCTCGCTTTCTATCATTTCCTCGAAGGTATCATGCAATACGACCAATGGCCAAGTATGATCGATCACCGCTCTAAACATCGTCGATTAGCAGCCGTCGATAATAAATGGTGCAGCAAAAAGACAAACCACATGATGTTTCGTCAGATTATCGAACACTATGCAACGTGCATCCTAGCTGTTTCGTATCGAAGCGATGGGATACCATCCATCGAAGAACTGGTTGCCATGCTAAAGCAATTCAAAGCAAATGTGCGGGTTATCGACATCTCACGTTACCAATATGCCCTCTCAAATTGCAGAAATAGTAGAGAGATGCTAATTGTCGCACATTAACGTCGATAAAGGTCCGATTAGCTCATCGATTGTTACAGCCCCAGGACGATCAAGAATAAATACAGTATCACCGTATTAATACATACAAATAAACTGTTGCAATTGCACAACCGATGAATCAATATCGAGCGCCGGCCGGTAGTCCTATGCGACTTTTACCTATTGGGTTGGTTATTGTCAGGAGCACGTAATCCTGGCTATAGGCGGGCAACTTGCGCTGTATCGAGGTGCGTCAATTGTGATACCAGCGAGTCCTGACGTATGACTGAGACATTAGTCAGTATATGTCACCCTGGTTTGAGGAGGTACGCTTCGGCGTACTAGGGAAAGAAATGGGCAAGTAACTTGGTTTGGGAGGAAGGAATGAATTCAGATCTTTTGGAGAAAATCGAGGGTTCACCGAGGTTGCCGACACCACCGGCGGTTGTGATGAGGTTGTTGGACCTTACCCAGAATGAAAATACAACGGTTCAAGAGTTAGCAGATACCATTGCGCTGGACCCTGCGCTGACCTCCAAGGTGCTTCGCTTTGTGAATTCTCCTATTTCCGGCGTTACCCGAACCGTGACTTCCCTACCCCATGCCGTAGCTATGCTGGGGGTGCGTGCTGTTAAGTTACTGGCGCTGTCCTTATCGTTTTTGTCACCACGACGTGACTGTAATTGCCAGGGATTCGACACAGAATCCTTCACCATGCAATCAGCTATATGCGCTATTGCTTCTCGTAAGCTGGCCGACATCACAAAAACGGAGTCTCCACAGGAAGCTTTTTTAGCTGGTTTATTAAGCCAAATCGGTCGGCTGATGATCGCCATGACTGTTCCCAAGGAATATGAGGCTGTACTTGCACGATCGACCCAGGCTCCATCGGATTTAGCCCTCATCGAGCAAGACATACTTGGTTTCAACTATACAGACATCGGTGCTCGCGTACTGCGCCGGTGGCGATTGCCTATGGCTACATGCGATGCTATCGCGCAATACCGACAGTCGAACACACAACCACCAAAGATGCCGTTAGGAAAAATTCTGATTGCCGGGGAATCTTTGGCTACGCTGCTTTGTCCGTCTGCCAATCAAACTCCGCTCGACAGCGACACCTATGTTCACACAATGAAGAATCTGTTCGACATGGATCACGATCAGGCTTCACAATGTCTATCGCTCATTGCCGCCGAAGCGGATGAAATGCGTCACACGTTGTCATTGCCATCCGATAGTCTTCGATCTCTTGAAGAGCTTGACTACGCAATGAAAGAGCGCGTAGCTGAGCTTAGCATGGCTGTGCATATAGAACATCAGGAAATGGCGGAAAATCAGGAGGAGTTGATGCGACGCGCCACGACCGATGCACTTACAGGTATCGCCAATCGAGCCGCTTTCGATGCGCGTATGTCATTGGAATTAGAACGCGTCGCGCGGTCGGGTGAAACATTTGGCTTGCTCATGATCGATGTCGATCATTTCAAATCGTTCAACGATACGTATGGCCATCAAGCCGGCGATCGCGTGCTGAAGGAGGTAGGCAAAATCCTCGATGATAACGCTCGCAAAGTAGACTATGTGGCGCGATACGGAGGTGAAGAGTTTGCCGTCATCGCCCCAGATACGCCGTCGAATGGGCTGTTGTTATTGGCAGAACGACTTCGTCAAGCCGTGGAAAGTTTACATATTCCATGGCAGGGTGATCCACTAAAAGTGACGATCAGCGTTGGTGTAGCTGTGGTTGAGGAAATTGTGACTACGGAATCCACCGCAGCCATCATCAAAGTTGCCGACGATCAGCTATACCAAGCCAAAGCTAGCGGTCGAAATTGCGTACGAAGCCATAACTGCAAGGCAGCAGCCCTATGTGGGTAATTTACCTTGATCTGTAAAGCGGGGTTCGCCATGTATACTTGGCTCGATGGAGTCGTGTTTCGATTATCCCCATGTTTGTCCCAAAATCACTTCTCTCAATGAGTATTCCCAATTAGCTCGACATCTCCTACAATCAGCATGGCGTGGCGCTCGTGGGCAGAGCGTCGATAATTTTCTAAATGATTATCGAATCGCATTCCGGCGCAATGGCGTGTCACTCATGAGTTCCTTTACGCAGCATGTATAGTACGATCGTTATCATCGTGGTATGTAGCATACAATTTAACAATGACGCGTTTGAAACGATGGACCAAAGGCCCACACTACTTTATTTGGCTGCGTTGACAAACATGTAGACCTGCCACACCAGAACTTGAATACGGCTGATTCCACGAGTAGGTCGACAAACCCACTGGAGATTGATGATATGCATCGGTTGACAACCAGGACCGCCGTTGTGTTCGTTACAGTCACATTGACACTCAACGGTTGCTCCGATTCTTCCGCTCGGCGTACCCAACTTAAAACGGATGCTTCTTCAACACCATCGCGCATGCAGGATGCGTCCCGTGTTGATGCCGATGATTATATTCACCTATCCGAGCAGGAGTGGCGTACACGCCTATCGCCGGAACAATACCGAATTCTCAGAGAAAAAGGGACGGAACGTGCGTTTTCCGGTGCCTACTGGAATCATAAGGGCCAAGGTGTTTACAGATGTGCGGCATGCCGACTCGTTTTGTTTAATTCCGAAACAAAGTTCAAATCCGGTACAGGATGGCCAAGCTTCTGGAAGCCTGCTAAAGACGATTCGGTTCAAACGAAATCTGATCTTAGCCTTGGTATGCGCCGCACGGAAGCGCTATGCCACCGATGCAAATCTCATCTCGGGCACGTTTTTGATGATGGGCCGGCACCGACAGGTCTACGCTATTGCATCAACTCAGCTTCGCTAATTTTTGAGGATCGTGAATGAACAGGTTTGATAAAATAATCTACCCCTGTTGGCGTTATACCTGCGACATATTTGGAATAAGTGCATGCTGGCACTGATCACTGATTTGGTATCATACGCATGTGTAAAGATGTGTATTTTTTCGAAACAAGCATGATTTTTCTACTTTCAAAGATATAAATCTGTAGATGAGGTAAGAGAGCCTAAACACTATGTGGTTAAGTCAATATATGAAGTGGCTGCATACCGGATGGCCGGCTGGCAAAATCGAAAAACTTCCGGAAGTACGAGAAGATGGGACAACCGCCGTGCCCGGTCTGCGGGTTGTCGGCGATCTGACTGGTGTCCCACTGCTCAAATTTTCTGCGGACACCGGCGCCAAGGCCATTCGCGCCATTTTAGCTGAACCTAATTTCCAAAAAGTAGACCAAGACACCGATCTACTGGATGTCGCTATCATTGGCGGTGGGGTTTCCGGTGTAGCTGCGGCGATTGAGGCCAAAAAAGCCGGCTTGAAGTTCGAGTTATACGAAGCCACACAACCCTTTTCGACGATCGTCAACTTTCCCAAAGGAAAGCCGATCTTCACATATCCTACAGACATGACGCCGGCGGGTGATCTCCAATTTACCGCTACCGTCAAGGAGGCGCTGGTAGCTGAATTAGACCAACAACGGCGTGACGCCGGAATCGAGCCTATTATACGGCGCATTGAGACCATCGAACGAAAACGCAGCGAGTTGGTCCTTCACTATGGTAATAAGCAAGTGCGAGCGCAGTGCGT
Organism: Planctomycetota bacterium; assembly: GCA_024276605.1. Classification (GTDB taxonomy): domain Bacteria; phylum Planctomycetota; class Phycisphaerae; order UBA1845; family UBA1845; genus JAJRPG01. Next base: position 31,401 of record JAJRWX010000079.1, read on the forward strand.
GATCGTTGCCATCGGTCGTACCGGCAACTTTCGCAAATTGGGTGTGCCCGGCGAAGAAATGGAAAAAGTGTTTAACCGCCTGCATGATCCACTCGAATTCAAAGGGAAACATGTTCTGGTGGTTGGCGGTGGTGACTCAGCTATCGAATCGTCCATTGCGTTAGCCCTCGCCGGTGCGAAGGTCACGCATAGCTATCGTCGCGACTCGTTTGCTAGACCCAAACCCGAAAACCTTGAAAAACTTAATCAACTCGTGTCTAACCCTATAGCTGAAGTTGGTGTGGCGGAACCTTCGTCGGAGCGCGTGACGACATCGTTTACACCCAGCATGAATGCGCCAACGGTTGAGGGTTCGATAAGTTTAGCCCTTTCTACTCAGGTTGTCGAAATACGCGAGAAGGAAGTCATACTTAAGGGTGTCGAAGATCAACTCGACACATGCCCCAACGATGTAGTGTTCTCAATGATTGGCCGGGAACCGCCGTTGGACTTCTTTCGCCGCGCGGGCGTGCCTATTCGTGGTGAATGGCGGACGAAAACGTTCGTCGGATTTACGATATTTACCGCGTTTTGCCTTTTTCTTTACCACTGGAAAAAAGATGTAGTTGAGCTACCTATTCAATCATGGTTTCGACAGCACGGATGGTTCCCGTTCAACACAGATGTGCTTTTTACGTCGTTAAGTAGTGCCATTTCGTCCGCGGCCAATACTAAGACACATTTTTTATACACTTTGAAGCAGTCTATGGCGGATGGTTCATTCTACTATTCTCTCGCTTATAGCGTTTGCATTGTTGTGTTCGGCATAAAGCGTATCAGGCGGCGCAGAACGCCTTACGTCAAAGTGCAGACGTTGACGTTGATGGCCATTCAGTGCTTCCCTTTGTTTATTCTTCCGCAGTTTTTGTTACCGTGGATGGGTCATAATGGTTGGTTTGAACATGGCATCATGGGATGGTTCGGCGATCAATTTTTTCCGAACGGCTCTTACTGGCGATCCTATGGTTTCGTGTTGGCTTGGCCGCTGTTCTTTAGCAATGTCTTCACAGATGGCCCTATATGGGGCTGGCTCGTCGTAAGCATGGTCCAAACTTTTATGATCATTCCTCTCATGGTTCGCTATTGGGGTAAGGGGGCTTATTGCGGTTGGATTTGTTCGTGTGGCGCTTTGGCTGAGACACTCGGCGATACCCACCGCCATAAGATGCCACACGGACCGGTCTGGAATCGTCTCAACATGGTAGGCCAAGTCATTCTTGCTTTTGCATTTATTCTGCTCTTGCTGCGCGTAGGTGGATGGATGTGGCCGGGGTCATTCTTTCAGACCGGCTTTGTCTATGCCTTTAAGAAAATACCCTACCTGAATTACACATGGTCTGTAGATGTCATGCTGGCGGGTGTGCTCGGATTGTCTTGTTACTTCTGGTTCAGCGGGCGCGTCTGGTGCCGGTTTGCCTGTCCCCTGGCAGCGCTGATGCATATTTACGCCCGTTTTACCAAGTTTCGCATTTTTGCCGAGAAGAAAAAGTGTATTTCGTGTAACGTATGCACATCTGTATGCCACCAGGGCATTGACATCATGAACTTTGCCAACAAGGGTAACCCGATGGTTGATCCCGAGTGTGTGCGTTGCTCAGCATGCGTACAAAGCTGTCCTACCGGCGTGCTTTCGTTTGGACGTTTCGGGCCACAGGGTAAGATTATACATGATAAGCTGGTTGCCTCGCTGGTAAGAGTGGAAGATATAGGGCTACCATCATCGCTTACATAGATATTTCGTTATCTTGTAAGCGAGGTGGAATCAAATGAGATTGAAAAAGTGAGTCAACTCAAAAAACGGAGGATTTCAAAATGAGTCATAACGATCATGTTAGCCTATTTGACGATGCACTCCGTCGATTGGACAAAGCGGCTACGCATGCAACCATCGATGCCGAATCACTCGCGCGACTCAGAAGCCCCAAGGCGTTTATCGAGGTGTCTATCCCGGTACGTATGGATGACGGCACGCTTCGCGTCTTCACGGGCTACCGGTCGCGCCATGATGATTCACGCGGACCGGCTAAGGGCGGTATTCGTTTTCATCCAAGTGTTTCACCCGGTGAGGTCAAGGCCTTGGCATTTTGGATGACGTGCAAATGTGCATGCGTTGGCATACCCTTTGGCGGCGGCAAAGGTGGTGTAATCGTTAACCCGCAAGAACTCTCTCGTTTGGAACTCGAACGACTAAGTCGAGGTTACATCCGACAAGTAGCTGATTTCATCGGGCCCGACACCGATGTTCCCGCGCCTGATGTATACACTAATGCTACGATCATGGGTTGGATGATGGATGAGTATTCAAAAATTCACCGCCGCCGCACCCCAGCAGTCATCACGGGAAAACCCATTGCGCTAGGCGGAAGTCTCGGTCGTGGCGATGCCACCGGACGTGGTGCGTATTACTGCATCAAAGAACTAGAGAAAAAACGTGGCTGGAATCCCACTGAAGTAAGTGTTGCGATACAAGGATTTGGTAATGCCGGACAGCATGTGGCGCGACTGCTTCATGCTGATGGTTATAAAGTCGTAGCGGCCAGTGATTCACGCGGCGGTATCTATTCACCGGATGGATTTGATATCCCCAGTCTCATCCAAATGAAGTTGGATTCGCGCCGCTTGGAAGCGGTCTATTGCCACGGAACCGTTTGCGAAACCATTGATGCCAAGAAAATTACCAACGAAGAATTGCTCGAATTGGACGTAGATTTACTTCTACCGGCAGCCTTGGAGAATCAGATCACGAAAGACAATGTAGATAACATCAAAGCCCCTATTATTGTAGAACTGGCCAATGGCCCAACGACAAGCGAAGCTGACGAAGTCTTGTCTAAGCGCGGCACGATGGTTGTACCGGACATTCTTGCCAATGCCGGCGGTGTGACTGTCAGTTATTTTGAGTGGGTACAAAACAGGGCGGGTTACTACTGGACCGTCGAAGAAGTTCATCAAAAACTCCGTCCCATTATGGTTAGCGCATTTAACGCCATTTACGCGGTGATGGAAGATAAAAAAGTAGATATGCGCACGGCTGCGTACGTGGTTGCCCTGGAGCGCATCGGCGAAGCCATCGCTGCGCAAGGCACGGCAGATTTCTTTGTTAAATCTTAATCATAAGTTGAGCGTGTATACCATAGTGCATTAGGATCGATACTTTATTTTGCTTGAATGATTGATCCCACAAGAGGATACCCTATGAATGCATCAGACCTTTTCGTTAAGTGCCTTGAAATCGAGGGCGTGTCGCGCATATTCGGCGTACCGGGCGAGGAAAACGCCAACTTCATGATGTCACTTGAAGATTCCTCCATCCAGTTCATATTGACGCGTCATGAACAAGGTGCTGCGTTCATGGCTGATGTGTATGGCCGACTGACAGGCAAACCAGGGGTCTGCCTCGCAACACTTGGACCTGGTGCGACAAATTTGGTCACCGGTGTGGCGGATGGTAACATGGATCGCGCACCGATGATTGTCATCACCGGCCAAGCCGATAGCAAACGCCAGCACAAGGAAAGTCACCAGAATATGGATGTTGTGGCGATGTTTAAGCCCATCACCAAATGGGCGACACCGATTCTCCACGCAAACAGTATCCCGGAAGTCGTACGCAAAGCGTTCAAGATAGCGACGACGGAAAAACCTGGTGCATGTCATATTGAATTAGCCGAAGACATCGCGGCATCATCAGCCTCGGATATGCCGATAAAGCCAAACTCCGTTCGACGACCGGTGGCAGATGATAAAATTATCAACCAAGCGTGGGCATTGATTTGCTCCGCGAAACGTCCGGTCATCATTGCAGGTAATGGCACCATTCGTAAACGAGCCAGCAAGCAATTGCGCACCTTCGCCGATGCTACCGGCATCGGCGTTATCAGCACCTTTATGGGTAAAGGTTGTGTTGATCGTCACGCTGCTTACGCCCTCTTCACTGTAGGATTACAGTCCAAAGATGTGGTAGCCTGTGCCATCGATGCCGCCGATGTGGTGATTACACTTGGTTATGACATGGTGGAATATCATCCGCGATTGTGGAATAAAAATCGTGACAAAAAAATCGTACACTTGGACTTCCTGCCTGCTGAAGTGGATGATCACTATCATGCCTCCGTTGAAGTCGTCGGCGACTTGGCCCACTCCTTGTGGATGCTGAACGAACGTGTCATGCGTGAGCCTGTCGATTTTCACACGCATCAACATGCTACCATTCGAGACGAGATGCTCGGCGACTTCGCGGCACATAAAGATGATGACACGGATGGATTGATCCGCCCCCAGAAAGCCATTTGGGATGCAAGACAGGCGCTTGGCCCTCAAGATATTTTATTGAGTGACGTCGGCGCACACAAAATGTGGATCGCCCGATACTACCACTGTGACGAACCGAATACTTGTCTAATCTCCAACGGATTCTGTTCAATGGGCTTTGCATTGCCAGGCGCCATAGCCGCTAAGATGGCTTTTCCAGAACGCCGCGTGTTAGCTATTTGCGGCGATGCGGGCTTTATGATGAACGTACAGGAACTGGAAACGGCACGAAGAATCGGCACTAACATCGTAGTCATGATTTGGGAGGATAAAGAATACGGGCTTATTGCTTGGAAACAACAAAATCAGTTTGGGAAACACAGTGATCTTAGCTTTAACAATCCCGACTTCGTGAAGTTAGCTGAGTCGTTTGATTGTCTGGGTCTGCGCGTGGAAAAATCAACTGATCTTGCACCAGCACTTGAAGAAGCCTTCAGCGCGGATCGGCCTTGCGTGCTTACTATTCCTATCGATTACAGAGAGAACGCATTGTTGACACAGCGATTGGGAGAGATTGCCTGCCCGATATAATCTTGCGAGCATAGGACTAAGTAAGGCTATCGTTTGAGTGTAGCCAAATATATGTGGCTTGATGAGAATGGAAGAAAAATCATGACAACGCACACAACATATTCAATAGTACCACTGATTAGCATAATCGCAGTTACCGTGATGCTAAGTCTAGGCTGTGATAAAAAGACGCAGGCACAAGATGCCGATGTTGTTGAGAAAATTTTGGCGAAGGCAAATGCTAAAATTCCAGACTATGCCGAAAAAGCGACGTTCGCAGCCGGGTGTTTTTGGGGCGTCGAATCAGCCTATCAACAGATCGATGGAGTCATCACTACTTCCGTAGGCTATACCGGCGGAAAAATGATCGCCCCATCGTACAAAGATGTTTGCGCCGGTCGGACAGGTCATGCTGAAGCCGTAGAAGTGATTTTCGATCCCCATAAGGTTAGTTATGAAAAACTCGTGGACACCTTCTGGAAAATCCACGACCCAACGACACTTAACCGGCAAGGCCCTGATTTCGGCACTCAGTATCGATCGGCTATTTTTTTCCACAATCTCAAGCAACAGGCCATTGCGACAAGATCGAAACAAGCCATGCAACATTCCGGACGGTTCTCACGTGATATCGTAACGGAAATCACTAGCGCATCTCCATTCTACCGTGCGGAAGACTATCATCAGAGTTATCTAGCCAAACGTGGTAAAACCTCATGCAATAACCAATAAGAAATCAAAATGGCTGAAAGCTCAAGCGCACACATGAGTCTTTATTCACAATGGTTTCGCTCGTGTGACAAACGACGCCATACCGGATAGGCTGCGCATCTCGGTCAATTAGGCGGTTGGGTCCATTAAAAAACTTGGCTCGATGCTCGCGTCATCACGGACATCGCGCAAGCCATGGTGGAATCGCTTGTACTCAGGGCAGAGAGCTCAACGATGACACAGTCGAAGTAGTCGGGCAATCGTATGATGCACACCGACCTACGGACAAGGCACAGGACAGCCTGTCAAACTATAGGGATCCAGTTGGAATGCCTTGACGACGAACAGAATATCAGTCGCGTTGATGATACCGTTAGGTTCGCATGGCATAATATCGAATGCCTCAAATGGGAAACCCGGTGAAAAATCAAGCTGAAACGCTAGCACAGTAACTAGAATATCCTCTGAATTCACTATCCCATCGGCGGTTACATCCCCCCAATTTGGCATATCTACCGTACCCGCTGACGACGTAAACGACCCGCACACGGCTTGAACATCATATGAACTACCCGGCCCAGGCACAATTTCAATGCCCTGTACAATGATAGAATCCCAGGTAGCCGGCAATTGTGTCACAGGTGTGTCAACGAGGGAACCACCTGCATCAATAAATTTATCGAGGCAAGTCCAATCCGTCGAAGTCAATCGAAGGGCTACCGGAGCCACCGAACCGGCAGGTAAAGGCGTCACGCGGAACGCCCGTGGGCCGATGGGTTCCACAAGCGGCGCTTGCGGTATCGCAGTTCCCGCGCACGCTCCTTGATTGCATGTATCATTTTCAGTGCATACATCGGTGTCATCACATGCGGCCCCGGTAGTTACGAAGTTATTGTCACATGCCCCTACCCCATCGCAGATGTCAGCGTTATCGCATTGGTCCGTACTCGGATCACCACATGCCGTCCCTGCTATCTCAAAATTGGATAGACATACGCCGACGCTGTCACAGGTATCCGGGTTATCACATTGTGTACTCGCGGGATCGCCACAAGGAAAACCTGGCGTCTGGAAATTGTCCAAACAAACACCCACACCGTCGCACGTATCGGGATCGTTACAATCGGTATTCGCTGGATCGCCACAAGCAAAACCCGTCACCTCAAAATTACTGTCGCAGACGCCTGCCCCACTGCAAGTATCGGGGTTGTCGCAATCCGTATCCGACGGATCACCGCAGGCTGTCCCGCTCAACGTGAAATTTGATAAGCAGGTGGAATTGCCATCACAAGTATCGGGGTTATCACATTGCGTATTGGTAGGATCACCACAAGGGAAGCCGGCAATTCTTGGCGGATGCACACACACACCAGTGGCACACAAGTCCAACGTACATTCATTCCCTTCATCCGTGCAAGAGACGCCATCAGCCTGATGGTTTGGATCACACAAGCCAACCCCATCACACACATCAGCGTTGTCACAATCGGAAGTACTGGGGTCGCCACAAGCCAACCCAGCCGGTTCAAAATTATCTAAGCATGCACCACTACCATCGCACGTATCGGGATTGTTGCATTGCGTGTTCGAGGGGTCACCACATGGGAAACCGTTAATTTCAAGATTCGCCAAACAGCTACCACCGCCATCGCACGTATCTGGATTATCACACCCGGTATCCGTAGGACTTCCACAAAGCATTCCGACAGGTTCAAAGTTGGATAGACATGTACCCGCCCCGTCGCAACTATCGGGATTATTACAATCTGTATTCGTCGAGTCGCCGCATACCGTACCCGACAATTCAAAATTAGACACGCATACACTATTACCATCACACGTGTCGGGATTGTCGCATTGGGTATTGGAACCATCGCCGCATAGTGCGCCCGCTGGTGTAGAGGGATGCTGGCACACGCCTACACTGCACAGGTCAAGCGTACATTCGTTGCCATCATCAGTACAAATCAGGCCATCGGGCTGATGGTTAACATCGCACGCCCCTAACCCATCACACACATCTGCGTTATCACAATCAGAAGTCGTCGGATCACCACATGGAACACCTACGGGAACAAAATTCGTACGACACAGACCTGCACCATCACACGTGTCAGCGTTGTCGCATTCCGTAGTCAACGGATCACCACATGCCGTACCAACAGGCCTGTCCGGATGCGTACAAACACCACTAAAACAAACATCATCCGTACAGTCGTTGGCATCATCCGTGCATAATTCACCATTTGATTTATGATTAACTTCACAAACACCCAGACCATTACAGGTATCGGGTGCGTCACAATCCGTATTAGTAATATCACCACACAAAACCCCCGCTGACTGCGAAGACCAATTGGTACTCGACAACAGTGGGATACAAACTTCGCAGTCATTAGCTGGGTTCGCCTGGCCTGGCGAATAGCAAACGCCCCCGATAACGCAACCATCCACCGTCGAAATATTCAAGACCGTATCACCCACATTATCCATAAAACCGGCGATACGGATAAGATATGTTTGACTATCTACGGCATTAAAAACCAGCGAGGAGAGCAACCCTGCACCGTTATCATCATCACAGGCGATTTCCGCACCACCGCAGGCGCCGTAAACTGTCAATACCGTGTCATTATACGGCAGCAACACACTACCGTTGGTGTTCATCACAACAGGCCCGGTGCATGTAGCCACATAGAAAAACCAGATGTCATTGTTGGAATCAAATTGGCAAGTGGCTTCGTCGTCGTCAGGACCGCGATTTTGGTTGTTGCTATTATTAGTACCGTCAAAAACTTCTACAGCATTTATACAATCGTCGTTACACGTGGGATCGATCGTTCCCACACACGTTCCCGTGGCGTCGCAGGCATCTACACCAATGCCTACTCCACCAGTCCCCGTACAAGGATCTCCATCGTCACATAGCGTACCAACCGCTACAGTGTCCCAAGCATTAGGCAATATAGCCGCTGAGCACACTTGGCAACTATTAGCCGGGTTGATTTGTCCATCTGCATAGCAAACACCTGCTATGAGACAAAATCCCGCCTGGAGAATATTGTCGCATTGGGCCAGCGCTTCATTGCAACTATCCACAGTACACGTCAGACCGTCGTCGCAATCTGTGGTCGATGCACCACCACACGCTCCGCCCACACACGTCGCGCCGGCATTACAAAATGATCCATCATCACAATTGGTACCATCAGCCATGTTGTTGGTCAGACATGCACCAAAGCCATTGCAAGTGTCTGGACCGGTGCATGTTGTATTGGAAGGGTCACCGCAAGCGGTTCCTGCAGAGACTAAATTTGGCAAACATCCACCTGTACCATCACAACTGTCGGCATTATCACATTCACTGGCTGTCGGATCGCCACATGCAGTCCCAGCGGCTAGCAGTGGGTGCGCACAGGTACCAGCTAAACACACATCATCTCGACATTCATTGCCGTCATCCGTACATGGCGTACCATCAGCTAAACGGTTTCCCGCGCAAGCGCCTATACCATCGCACGTATCTGGATTATCGCATTCTGACATGCCGGGATTTCCACACGCAGTACCGGCCAGGACAAAATTGCCATTACAAACACCAGCCCCATCACAAGTATCCGGGTCGTCACACTGATTGCCCACTTGATTTCCGCACGGTAAGCCGGATGGTGAGACATTAGCCTGACACCCTCCTAACCCGTCGCAGGTATCGGGATCATCACAATCCGTATCCGATGGGTCGCCACACGAAGTACCTATCGAAACTAAATTGGTTGCACATGCACCCGCGCCGTCGCATGAATCTGCACCATCACAATCTGTAGCTACGGCACTGCCACACGCTGCCCCAGCCGGCTGTAGATTGGTAGCGCATACCCCCGTACCGTCACATGTATCCGCACCATCACATTCCGTATTTGATGGGTCACCGCATGGCACTCCCGCCGCTGCCAGTGGATGCGTACACTGCCCCCCTTGGCAAATATCGGTTCGACATTCGTTGCCATCGTCGGTACATACGGTACCATCGGGTACATTATTACCGCTACAGACGCCAACCCCGTCACACACATCCGCGTTATCACATTCTGAAATACTGGGGTCGCCACATGCCGTGCCCGCAGGTAAAGCATTGGTTTGACAAACGCCACTACCGTTACACGTGTCAGGATCATCGCATTGGTTGCCCACCGGGTTACCACAAGGTAAACCGGTTGGTTCATTATTCACGAGACACGAACCCACCCCATCACAGGTGTCTGGATTGTCGCATTCCAAATCCGTCGGATCGCCACAAGCCGTGCCGGCTATAGGTACATTAGCCAGGCAAACGCCATTGCCATCACAAGTGTCCGCACCGTTGCACTCAGTGTTAGTAGGGTCTCCGCACGCTGTCCCAGCGGTCCTGGGGTTCGCACGACACGCCCCTAAACCATCGCACGTATCCGCATCATCACATGCAGAGGTGGTAGGATCACCGCAGGGCGTCCCCATAGATTGAGATCGGTCAACACAAAACCCAGCACCGTCACAAGTATCCTGTGCATCGCATTCCCCTACGGCGGCATTACCACAGGTGGTACCACTTGGTTGAGGTTGTTGTGTGACAACACCGGTGGCAGCATCGCATACGCCTAAAGTACACTCGTTACCATCATTGATAACCGTAGTAGTCCCCGTCGCGGGATTACAACATTCAATGACCGGATCATATGTGGGGGTATTTACGCAACGGTTATTGATGTCGCATACGTCGGTTGTACAGGCAGAACCGTCATCGCAGTCCGTATTATTCTGGCAGGCGAGCGTAATTTTAGCGGCTGTTAAAGTAACCGGGGTGATCGAGGCGCCTGCGAAGTTCAGTAAAAAACTCAGTTGAGGATTGTTCTTGAAGGCAATCGTATAGGTGCCTGCTGCCGTTGGCGGAACCACGATAAGTAGAGTACCGCCATACCGGGCTGTACCGTCGTCCAGTACGCCGCTAGCGGCCGCTGTGCCCGTTGTGCAAAAATACTCATAATCATCGAAAATCGTCGCGACCCCGCAAAGTGGATCAAAACCGGCAACAATCAAATCGGTGTTATCTATGCAGAACTCAGGCGCCGGGCACGGCACGAGATCACAACGCTGTCCCGAGGGGTCATCTTGAAAATTTACCGTGCAACGTTTGCGAATTTGGAAAGCCCCCGCACTAGGGTCAGGGTTGGAAAAAGCCGTTAACGGAGCACCTGATCCACTGGCTAAAGTGGTAGAGTCGAAGGCAGCCTGGAACGATCCCAATTCGGGTACGCCATTCAAGTCCGGATCCCACCCTGATATCATGATGTCCAACCGCACAATCTGCCCGCCGCCTTGTAGAATAATTTCGTCGCCGACGATCGTATGCGCGCCATCGGCACTAAAAGGCACCCAGGCAATATCGGCAGCTTGCATGTGCGTTGCTAAGGCAAGAGTTACACCTACAACCGTAAACCAGTTTCCATTCCTTGACATGGCTTCTCCTCCCGCTCCATTCAGACACACAGGCTTTTTTCACAGCATCCCCACTTGGTGCGCAATCAACACGACCATACGCAGCCATCACAAATAGCCAGTGTACCAACAGTCGGTAACTGACTCAACGATTATTTACTTAAATATGGAGTATTCGCTTACTAACGTAACGATGGAGCAAATTGTGCTATCGAAAATCGCAAGATCATGGATTAAGGTATTTAAGATAGGTAGATTCATCACGGACTCCTAACAAAATCGGGGGGCGAATTCCATCCGCGATTTACTTTATGAAAGATAACTTTGTTTATGATCCAATCTTAGGACCAACATCCATCAGCATTCATCAAAACGATGCTATATTGGTTTTACCGCAAATCAGTACAGTTTTCCCCAGGATCCTCACAAAAAGCTGCACATATCCATTAAGATTTAAGCCTCAAAGCTTGTGCATCGACGTAACATAAACCTCCTGAAATTAGGTGTTTTTAACACCTCAATCAAGAAATTCACATCCAATCGCCCTTAATTAGCATACAGACCAGAATTCCCTAGTAGAAAAGTTGTCATCTGCGTACAATAATATGGAGGAGTCGAGGGTACCCCGACACAATAGGGAGGCGTGCGTACCGATGGGTAATTATTTGGGTGCGGTTTGCGATGAGTTTTACCTGAGTAGTCGGCTCTTCCTGAAGCTCGACATGTCACTTCAGCGCGAAACAGTGTTACATTTTTTCGATCGTGTCCGTAAGGATTATACCCATCTCACCAAAATGCATCGACGTGAAGATGGGGCTTTAATCCTTGAAGACGACGGTTCCGACGATCGACCTCGCCGTTGGTTACGGTTGGATAGCAATAGCCTGCGCCTTGGCCAATTCGCACCCACTGATCTCGACGACGCCCAACGATTCGGTCAACTTGTCTATACACAGGCCCCTTATCACCTGACTTTCAGCGAATTAGATTACGATCACTTGGAAGTCATTTTCGGATTTGAATTGAACTATCGTGGTAATCATGATCAACTCGTGGTCGAGGCGTTGCGGCTTGATCAAACAGCCATCGGTTCCTTGCTGGTCAGTGAAGATACGAAGATCATCGACGCTCAGCCATTCTTTGGTGTCTCGCTTAGCGCTGGATGTGACCTACAGGCATATGTAGAAGTCAAATCGCGTACGACCACCTACGAGGTTCGACAGGATGCATACGAAGATCAGCCCATCACCGTCATGTTAACGCTACGCAAGTATTGGGGTGTCGATCCGCCTAAATCTTTGGCCGACGCTTACACTTCGCTGTTTCAAACGGCCCACGAGATTGCCAGCGATAATATCGTTCCACACTTCGTCAATCCACTAGCCATGGCCATCGCCACGCGCCCCTGAACTTGATCTTGGTAGGATTTTACTACCAGTGCTGTGTCACAGCTAAGAATTCGGGTGGCATGGGTAAGTCCCGATGTATCCCGACGTAAAGTCGGGATACATCGGGACTTACCCGTGTAGTTCCGGAGGCCGACACGGGCAAAAAAAACGTTGCCCATGCCACCCCGGATGAAC
>JAJRWX010000080.1 GCA_024276605.1 Planctomycetota bacterium
CGGATTGCATATACGAGGTTGTAGTGTGGTTCCGGGTAACGACTATAACATCGCCATGACGATCGATGGGTCTGTGTTCTCGACTGATTTAGTCATTCCGACAACCGCACCGCAATGGCCTCCTCGTGCCTTCGGTGATACGGTGGGTGGACTTATTGCCGGTGCTTGGACGCCCCCGGACGGTATTGTGACTACGAACGATATTGTAGCCGCGGTGAAGAAGTTTGGTTTGGATCCGGATGCCGCGCTGTTGGCGAGAGTGGATACTGCTGGGGCCGTCCCGAATGGTATCTCTGCTTCGGATGACATCCTCAGAGCGGTTCGAGGTTTCGCCGGTGATGATTTTGGTAGTGGCGTAACGGGTTGTAAGACCGGCCAGTGCGTCCCGCCGACACCGGGTTGTGAGTAGTTTGGATAGTTGTTGATTCTCCGCCGTGGGAGGGCGAGTTAATCTCGCCCTCCCCGTGGAGGCTTTTGATAATAGTCTTAGGATACTACGTGTTTTGGGATTCAGATTTCATGAAGGGAGATAAATGACGGTGACGGTGACGGTGACGTGCGGACTCAGATGTGGAGTCGCACGTTAGGTGGTAACTGGTTGGTTCTTTTTATTGGATTTTATTGTTCCTCGGATTTATGCTTATGATGCATGGGAAAGTGTCCCCCAATTGGAGGTATGGAAGAATGAGAGTAGGAAAGATTACGTGTTCGCGCTCTTTTGTGAGTGCAATGGCAATTGGTCTGTTGGCGTTTGGTACGTCGGCGTTTGGCCAAAACCCGCCCGGTAATGCCCGTTTGGATCTTACACCAATCGGTAGTACAGGGTCTGTAACCAGCTTGGTAGGGAATGCTATCGAAATCCCGGCTGGTGGTGTAGTGGTTGAATTGGCACTGTCAGTCTCCGAGTGGTCAACCACCGGTGATGGCCAGATTCAATCCGTACAAGCGACTATGGACGGTAGCGGTTACTGTAGTGGTGTCGGTGCTCCGCTGAACCCACTTGGTTATCCCGGTGCCCCTGTGCTGGCTTGCCCGCAGGGTAGCGGCTGTCCGGCAGACGGAAGCACGTGTAGTGATGGTGCTTTTGTCATTACGAAACGTTGCACGGTTGGTTTTGCGAGTCCCCCTACGGGTGGTGCTTGCTCCGTAGCTGGTGATTGTCCTGGCGAGTTTTGCCTAGATGATCCAGGTTACTTGTTTTCAGGGTTTGATCCGCTATCGCCCATCGCATTCCCCGGACTGAACTATGAGTTCTCGGGCGTATCGCAGCTGGGTGGTAAAGCAGATGGCGGTCTAGTAGAGTACTTCGGTACGTTGTTGGTTGAAGTCCCTGCCACTGCGGTAGGTACGTACACCATCGATTTTTCGTTGGATACCGAGCGTACTTTTAATGCTGACGGAGCGGCCAAGAGTTTTGCCATTGGGAATTTGAATGGTGCTACGATTACCATTACGTCCGGTGCCTGTTGTTACAACATTGGCCCGGGTACCACGCAATGTCAAAACAATGTAACCGCAGACGCCTGTGCCGCTTTGTCACCTGGTGCGGCTTTCGATTACCGTGCCGGCGAAGAGTGCCCACCTATTGGCCCTACAAACATCGGTCCGGATTCTGGTACTGGTCTTGATTGTCCCGCTTGCCAGTCTGCCGCTGATTGCAACGACAATAATGCCTGTACGGATGATTCATGTAATACAGCCACGGGTGTGTGTTCAAACGATAACAACTTCAATGCCCTAACGGATTGCTGTAATCCGGCAGATGGTAGTACAACAGGCATTGATGACTTTGACGTTTGTACCGCTGACAGTTGTGATGCCGCTACGGGTGTCGTGTCTAATGATCCTGCTGGTGCTATTGGTGTGACGTGTGACGATGGTCGCGCTTGCACGGTCAATGATGACTGTGACGGCGTTGATAGTCAGGCTAATGGCGGTTGCTCCGGTGACGATGTGAATCTCATCACATGTGCTAGTGATGCCGATTGCCCATTGGGTGAGTGCGATCTGGGAACTGGATTCTGCGTTTGCTCAGAGGATACACCGCTTGGCTTTACCTTCCTGGATAAGGTATGTGCGTCAGCTGGTACGTCGTGTCAGGCAGATGCAGATTGCCCAGCTGGTGATGACTGCGTTCGTGGTGGTTTCTCCGATGAAAACTGCTATGGCGCTGGAGACGTGATCAGCACAGCCATTTCAATCGGTTCAGGTTCTGAAGAGGTTGCTGGTGGTCAGTTCTTGATCAATTACGATCCCACATGTATGACACTTATCAGTGTTGGTCCTTGTGCGGGTAGCATTTTCGACAATGAGATTGCAGTCGAGATTGATGAAGTAGCGGGCGAGATTTTCTATGCCCTCACCAGTGATCCGACAGCTCCGGTATCTTCACCGGGTCCGGCTGATATGGTTTGCTTAGACTTCACCAAGATTGGTGATTGTAATAGCTGCGATATTTGCCTGGCGGATAACAATCCACGTCGTACGATTCTTACTAACATTTCCGGTAACCAAGTACCGCTAGCTATCACTACGTGTAGCAAGCCTGTACGGGATGCGGGAACGTTGACAATCAACACGCCTAGCGATGTTGATACCAACAGTGATTGCATGGAAACATTCGCGAATGTTGGTTGGAATGCACCTAATGCGGACAACTCTTGCGAGGGTCCGTTGACTGTTACTTGTTCAGCACAACACAGTGATCCATCCATTCCGCAAACCATGGTCAATGGTTGGATTAATGGTGGTGGTAATATTCCACAAGGTACGGCGTTCTTTATCTGTTCAGCTAACGATAGCTGTGGTTCATCAGCTTCGCAATTGTGGACTGTCCGCGTTTCTGATCAGCAGTCATTGGACGTTGAAGTTCATCTGTCACCAGACATGAACTCCGGCATCTTCAATCGTGCGATCACGTTTGATCTGTATTCCGATTGCTCATCCGATCCAACTTCGGTATGTGATGTTCTTAGCTTTGGTGGTCCGTTCAACTTTGCGGCCCATGCCAAGGCTAACCTGAAGGTCAACAAGGGCAATTACCAGTGCGTTACTGCTCGGGATGCTTTGCATACGCTACGTGCTTGTGCGACGCCTGAGTGCATTGGTGGTAGCTGGGCAGCCCAGTGGAAGGGTGATCCACTACAGGGTGGCAACTGGCTAGTTGGTGGTAACCTTGACGGTGCCAAAGCTGGTAACAGTCATGGTAATGCCAACACGGTCAACATTGTGGACTTTGGTGTCTTCATGTCCGAGATCGTTAACGGTTCGACCTATGCTCCACGTGGCGATACGGATTGTGCTACAGCATATCCGCATGGTGACGTGAATGCCGACGGTGCAGTCGACTCCCTCGACTATACCGCCATACTTGAGAACTTCCTGAAGGACAGCAAGAATTGCTGCTGCCCAGCTCCAGTCGCTGCTGTTGCGGGAGATGCTGGTTCCAGGATTTCGGTCAAGCAACTTCGGGCCACCGGCTTTGGTGACTTGGCGATTGGTGACCTGAATGGTGATAATTTCCTCGATACGGATGACATGGCTCTGTTCATGCAGGGTGTGTTGCCGGATCTGAGTAACACCAAGATTCGCAAGAGCGTTCGCAGCAGCAGCCGATAGTTTACGGATGTTGCACAACCCATCGGCATTAAGCCGATGTGGGTCTGAGTAAGTACGGGCGGCGCATGGCAGCAAATAGCCATGCGTCGCCTTTTTTCGTTATTTGTTTGACTTAGAGCAAGCTCTTTTATTGTGTAGTGGTTAATACTCGTAATTTCCCAGAACATTGTTTCAAAAGGCGATACGCAAACGAAGGATGCTGTAGAGTATTAAACAATCCGGTGAAGCGTCATTTTTCATTAGATACCGCATACACTTCGAAGTTTCGTGTAAGTTGTGATTCGTGTGTAGGAGGGAACCTGGATGATGGCTGTACGCGTGCGGGCCGCTGCTGGATTCCCACCTTCGTGGGAATGACCGGACATCACCGTGGGAATGACAGCGTGGTCGTACTAAAGAGGCATCGTTGACGTTGTTTTCAGCCAACGCTAGACTCCTACACAGAGACCGAAGTAAAACCAAGCGACAGCCGGCATCCGTGCAAAATCCAGCCATGCAACATAACTGTGCCCTTTTCGGCATCTTTGGCCATGAAGATGCTGTGTCTATATCTCATTTAGGTTTGTATTCACTACAGCACCGTGGTCAGGAATCGGCTGGTATTGTTTCTACTAGTGGCGAGCGGCTTGAACGACAGGTCGGACTTGGGCTGGTGAATCAGGTTTTTAATGAGCGTAATCTCGCTTCGATTCGTGGCAGCCGAGCTATCGGGCACTGTCGATATTCTACGACCGGCTCGTGTACCAATGCCAATGCTCAACCGTTGTTGTTTTCCTTTGCGGGTGGACAGGTTGCCGTGGCACACAATGGGAATCTGATCAACGCTGCGCTACTCCGCCGCAAGTATGAAGATGTTGGCCATATTTTTCAGTCGACAAGTGATACGGAGGTGATCATCCACCTTCTGGCTAAGCCGGCCCATCAACAAAAGAAGTTTCCGCTTAATCACGTACTGAATCATCTGCAGGGTGCTTATTCCCTGTTGCTGATGTTTCCTGATCGTATGGTCGCCGTGCGCGATCCATTGGGCTTTCGTCCACTTTGCCTTGGTCATATGGATAACGGTGCGATCGTGGTTGCCTCGGAGACCAAGGCGTTTGATATGATCGGTGCCACCTACGATCGAGAAATTGAGGCAGGCGAGATTGTGACGATCAGCGAGTCTGGAATTGATTCACGACGATTTGGCGGTGATACCGGTGGTCGAGGGGCAGCGTGTATTTTTGAGCAAATATATTTTTCTGATCCGTCGAGTGTAGTATTTGGTGAAAATGTTCATCTGGTACGGGCGCGGATGGGGCAGCAGTTGGCGATTGAAGCCCCGGTTGAGGGTGATCTAGTCGTTCCGATCCCAACGTGTGCCACATGTGCCGCTACGGGTTATGCCAAAGAGATTGGTATTCCCTTTGGTCGGGCGTTTACCACCAGCCATTATGCGGGTCGATCGTTTATCATGCCGACGCAATCGGGGCGCGATATCGCGGTGCGCATGAAGCTGAGTGTCATAAAGGAGTCGGTAGCGGGTCAGCGTTTGATCGTTGTGGAAGACTCCGTGGTACGAGGGACGACGACGCGGTCTAAAATTGGTGCGTTGCGAAAAGCGGGGGCCAAGGAAATTCATCTGCGTGTGGCGTCTCCGCCGATTCGGCATCCATGTTATTTTGGTATTGATTTTCCCACGCAGAATGAGCTGATCGCCAATTCACGTACGGTGGATGAGATTCGTAAATACCTCAAGGTGGATTCGCTGCAATATATATCTCACGAAGGCATGCTATCTTGTGTGCGTATGCCGCCGGAGAAATATTGCACAGCCTGCTTTTCCGGTCATTACCCCATGAATATAGATGAGCCTGTGGAGAAGTTCGCCATGGAGCATGGTCAGATGCGCATGTTTACCTGATGTGCTGACGACGGTGTGTCATGGGACTGATCGGGTGCAGCCTTGTGGGGGTTTGTGCCTACTCAACCTAAGTGGGAGCCTCGTTTTTGATTACGTATCGTGACAGTGGTGTAGATATTGCGGCGAATACGCGGTGGGTTTCTGCGATCCATGCGGCGATGCACAGCACGTACGGCCCGCGCGTACCGAAAGCACGTCACGGCGGCTTCGCCGGTCTGTTTCGCCTTGATTATGACGAGCAACTTTTTCGGCGCAATTACAAGCGTCCTATGTTGGTCGGCTGCGCCGATGGCGTTGGTACGAAAGTGCTGATTGCTATTCAAATGAAGCGTTTGTCGACGATTGGCATTGATCTGGTCGCGATGAACGTCAATGATCTGATCACCTGTGGGGCTGAGCCTCTCTTTTTTCTGGATTACCTGGCGGTCCACAAGCTCGATCCGGGTCATTTGCAGGATGTGATCGAGGGTGTCGCTGCGGGTTGTCGGGAATCCGGATGTGCCCTATTGGGCGGTGAAACGGCGGAGATGCCTGATCTATATCGAAAAGGTGATTTTGATTTAGCGGGGTTTTCCGTGGGGGTAGTGGAATATGGCCGGGTGATTGATGGCACGAAGATATCACCTGGTGACAAGATCATAGCACTTCCTTCGAGCGGTATTCATTCCAACGGCTACTCACTGGTGAGACAATTAATCGCTAAAGGGCGATGTCGTCTATCGACTTATCACGAGGCGCTGGGGGAAACGGTGGGAGAAGCGTTGCTGACGCCGACGCGCATTTATGTGAAGCCGGTTCAAGCATTGCTATCTCGCTATCGTGTCAAGCGGGTGGTTACGGGTATGGCTCATGTGACCGGCGGGGGATTGCGCGAGAACATTGCGAGACTCTTGCCGCCTGGGTGTGATGCGGTGATCGAGAAGAAATCCTGGACGCCGCCGCCGATTTTCGATTTTCTCCGTAGATTGGGTACCACGCGGGGGGAGATGTTCAAAGTGTTCAACATGGGCGTGGGGTTTGTGTTTGTGGTTAAGCCGTTCTTTGCCGGCGGAGTGATGCAGACATTGCAACGAGCGGGTGAGCGACCGTTTGAGTTGGGCGTGGTGCGTCGTGGCGGTGGTCGCGTGCGACTTGTTTAAGGCTTGTATCGGCGAAAGCGGTGTTTGTTCGCGGTATGACCGCAAGCTTGCGCATGCGGCTCTGATTTCATGAGCATGTTGGACGTTGAGCGCGAATTATGACGGAGATATGACACACGTTACGGTTCGGTGATTTCTATGGCGAGTAATATTTTAACCGTGTCTTTGCCGAAGCTGGTCTTACATGACGCTGAGCACAGGTGCAACGTGAAACCTGAGAGTTTCATCGTGTGTTCTGGGCTTCCATCCATAGCTAGCGAGCATCCCGCGCATTTGGCGATGACTTTATCGACTTGGCCGTCTACAGCGTCGGCTTTGGCGAGCTTGGCTTGAACCTTAGCCGTGGTCTCGGCGTCCATAGGTGGAGGCGATGGCTTGCAGGCTGAGACGATGGAGAGTGAGAGTGTCAATAACAGTCCCATCAGCTTTTTTGATTCGAGTGACGACATGATTTTCCCCTTGTTCACTTTTTACATGTTTCATTTATGCTAGACGCTTGCCTATGCTTTTACCTCAGTTGTGCTCGCACGGGCAAACGTAGCGGGCAGCATCCATCGGGTATTCGGAAGTCCTATTCCGCTGCGTTTGCCCATGCCACCCAACGCTGGTGCATCCTGGAGGCGATACTATCCTTAACTCATTGCGTAAGACGCGAGATTATCTTCAAATTCATGCATGGTGACAATAGGTTTGGCTGTGCGGCAAGTGCGAGTGGGGTTATTGAGGGCTGACGATCATGACGCAAAAGATGAACTATAGTGCGGGTGAGATAGCCGAGCGATTGAATGGTCGGTTGGCATGTGATGCTTCGCTGCGAATCTCCGGTGTCGCTACGTTGGAAGAGGCTGATCCTTCGTCTATTTCGTGGGTTGGTTCTGAGGCTACGCTATCGCGCATGGGTAGCTCGCAGGCGGCTGTTATTGTTGTCTCACATGATGCGGTTGTTGCGGAGGGTAGTCCGGTGATTCGCGTGGACGATCCTGAGATGGCAGCGTGCATGTTGCTCGAACTATTTGCCCCGCCGGTGGATGAGGTTTGTATGGGTATACACGAGACAGCCGTGGTGCATGCGTCGGCAGTTGTGGAGGGGGCGGCGATTGGTCCTTATGTTACCGTCGGCGCTGGGGCGGAGATTGGTGCGGGGACGCAGTTGCACGCCAGTGTGTATGTCGGTTCTGAGGTGAACATAGGTCGTGATTGTGTGCTGTGGCCTCACGTGGTGATTCGTGAGCGGGTGCAGGTGGGGGACCGGGTTATCATTCACCCGCATTGTACGCTGGGTGCGGATGGGTTTGGGTATATATTTCGAGAAGGACGCCATCAAAAAATTGCGCAAATCGGTCGTGTGGTGATTGGTGATGATGTTGAAATCGGGGCGAATACCACGATCGATCGTGCCAAGAGCGGGGTCACGCACGTAGGAGCCGGTACTAAAATTGATAACCTATGCCAGATTGCCCATAACGTTGTGATCGGTCAGCATTGTATCCTGACGGGGCAGACCGGTATTGCCGGGTCGACCAACATTGGTGACTATGTGGCATTCGGTGGGCACGGTGGAGCGTCTGACCATGTTAACATCGGTCATCAAGTGCAGGTGGCGGCTATGTCCGTGGTGACGCGCGATGTCGAGGATGGTCAAGTTGTGCGTGGCGTGCCATGCGTGCCGAACAGTCAGTTTGTGCGAGAGCAGGCAGCGGTGCGCAAGTTGCCGGCACTACTGAAGCGCGTGCATGAATTAGAAAAACGACTGGCTGAGATAGAGAAACAATAGCCGTGTCACCAGGCTTGCGCCAGGTGCTCTGATGATGCAATCCGAACCGTCCCGTGAGGAAGTGGTTTTCGTGCGCTTTATGAGTGACCGCTTCTTTACAGGCGCGGTTCGGATTTTGTTGATCCCGTCACTACGGCGATCGCCGTTAACACAGACGATCGCCGATAGCGCAAATGACACGAACTATCGCCGTTAGTTTTTCTTCTTTATGACGATGCCTTTCTCCGCGGCTTGTTTGCGGATGGTTTTGATCAGGGCGTCGTCCAGACCTTGCTTTCCTGAAGATGTTTTCTTTCTAAGCACGCCCAGGTGGGTACGGCGTTGTTTGCTAACCTGCTGAATTTTAGCTTGTACACGACTGCGCGACATGCGTTGTCCATTCAGATAATCTGCCCTTTGTTTTGGCGCCATTCGTCGCATATTTTCAGGTAGCTCAGCCTCTTTGATTTTTTCGAGTTTGAAATCTTTATCTGAAGACGCATCGACAAGATCCCAATTTTTGTTGTTGTATAAGACCGTAGCCTTAGCCTCGACCCGGCTTGGTGCAGAGGCTACGCCCATACTTTCAGCAGCTGTATCCGCTGAAATCTGCCGGGCAGCGCCGACGCGTCCTTTTCTTCCATAGGGAACGTAGGTGGCGTTGAGTTCTATGTTAAGTTTCAGCAGGGCATCATCGTAGGGTGTTGGCATCTGAGTGGTAGCAGCCTGCATGTCGATAACGCTAAGTACTCCGCCGCCGCAACGTGCCACTTGATCCCAAGATTCATTGAGTCCCTGTTGATGCGAACCGCAATAGATGGCATTGATCTTAATACCTTTGGCGATGGCCATGTTTCCGACGTAGCGGAAATTGGCTTGATGCGAAGCCTGGTCGGCAGATTCATTGCCGGCGACGAAAATGAGTTTGAGTGCTGTGGGGTCAGTGGACCAGTCCATGGTGGTGACGGCGTCGTTGAGTACCCAACCGACGTATTCATCGCCGCCGTTGATAGACATAGCCATCATGCGTTCGTAGACGGCGTCGAGATCGCTGGTCAGACCAATTTGACGAACGATCCAACCCCTATTGGCCGTGGAAAGATTAGGCGATCCGTAGGTTAACAGTCCCACGCGAAGACGCGGTGTTGGTTGGGCCTGGGCGAGTTCGCTTACGATGTCCCAAAGTTTAGCCCGGGCGGAATCGATGAGTCCTTGCATACTGCCGGAAGTGTCCAGACAGATGACCAGGTCGATGGCCCGAGAAGCGGGTGGATCGTAGGGAGTTGGTGATACTTTACGCGCCTGGGCTGCGCCTATGGTAGCCAGTAACGATACGATAAGTGAGACACACGAAATTTTTCTCATAGCTATTCTCCTTTTTGTTGTGTGACAACTGTCATGCTCAGCGCACACCGGGGACGCAAGCCCTCGGCTATTCGCTAAGTAGCGTTGTCACTGCTAACTTAAAACGCAGTTCTTGTGACTCGATTTATACGACTCACAGACTATTGAGATGCATCACCATGTATGACGCATGGCAGGCGAATTGGTTCCGTCTCAGGTTCGTAACGGGTGTATTGCGGTTTATGGCCAGGGGCGCTTGAACCTATGGGACTTTGCATGTGCCATTACCCTAGGGAAATTGGCATTCCTGACGCAAGGTGGGCGATGCCTGCCGCTTGTGGACACGAATTTAATGCGTTCGTCGGCAAAAAATGATTGGTTTCGTCGTTGGTATCTGGTATATTGGACGTACATTGTCCCTTGAGGTTCGTGTAGTGGGAAGCGAAAGGAGCTGGTCATGGTGCGACGACTTGGTGTTTGTTTGACTTGCTTGATGTCATTTTTGTTGCCTACAAGTAGTTCGGCTAATGATTGCAGTTTGGTCATAGTTGAGGGCGTGGTTAGCGAAGTGGGTGTTACTACGTTTGTCGGCGATACCTCGTTGAGTGTAGATGATTTTGATGACGCTCTTGGCAATCCGATATGTGGGGGTACTGGTTATGGTTCGGGCATGTCTCCCGATAACATCCACTCGTTTCAGGTGAACGAAAACGGCATATGGGGGTTCGATGCCGGTTGCGGATTTTTTAGCGCCGGTACAAATGCGTACGATACCAGCATGCACATTCGTCAGGACACCGGCGCTGGTTGTCCCGGCGACATCATCGCTTGCAACGGTGACGCTTGCGGATCGCCTTGGCCATCGGCTATCTTTGAGTTCTTGACGGCTGGTAACAATTACTTCTTAGTCATGGAAGGCTACGGTGCTTATTCGTATGGTGCATACAACGTCGATGTGGCACAAGTTGTACCGCCATGCACGACGAACGCTGACTGCGACGATGGGGATTTCTGCAACGGTGCAGAGTTTTGTGATGCTGATGGTCAGTGTCAGAGCACCCCGCCGCCGTGCCCGACATGGCAAAAGTGTGATGTTATTACACAGGCATGTGGCCCTTCTCCTCCAGCTTGCACAGCGGTTTTGAAACCACGTGGAAATTGTGGTTTCGCTGGTTTTTGTCCTATAATCCAAGAATGTGATGGATGTGGCGTAGCAGATGATTTTACATTGCGCGATGGTGCCGGTCGTGATCTGATTAGCTATTCGTTTGAGATCTTTGGTCGTGCTATAGGTGCAAGCGTAGGTGATCCCTACCAGGTAACTACTCAACTTTATACGATTGGAGCAGACGGAAATCCAGATGCGCCGATCCCAGGTACGACCTGTAATTTTACCTTTACCATCCAGCCGGGTGGTTCTCCTGCGGACATCCCACTCTGCGAGCCGAATGGTGGTCTGCCGTCGGGTATTATTCTAAGTACAGGATTCTCTGGTACAGAAGGATTCTTGGTTTATCGTACCACGTCGAATGCTGCTAGCTACTTAATAGCTGGTGGTCCACCAATCGTGAGTGGCGATATGGACCAGAACACACTCGACGGAATTGAGGCTGCATTAGGACGGTCAGTTTTATGGACTGAAGGTAAGCTTGGTGTCGGTGACTGGGGACTGGTTACATTTGCTCCGCCAACTGTATCTGACTTTGGCGGATTGACGGTTTGCACCGATCCGGTCGGTCCTTGTTGTACAGGTGTCACCTGTTCGATGCTCAACGATTCTGATTGTACGGCGGCTGGTGGTACGTTGCCATTAGGACTTAATGTGTTGGACAATCAAGTTACCTGCGGTGATGTTGATTGCGATGGTGACGGGGTTATCGCTAGCTTGGACAACTGCCCGGAAATTGCTAACGCGGATCAGTCCAATGCCGATGGTGATGTACTTGGCGACGTTTGTGATAACTGTCCGGTTATTGCCAACGATGATCAGGCCAATGCTGATGCCGACTTGCACGGGGACGCCTGCGACAACTGCCCAGCTGTTGATAATGAGGATCAGGCTAACGGTGATTTGGACTCGCACGGCGACGTTTGTGACAACTGCCCATCCAATGATAACGAAGATCAAGCGAACAACGACGCTGACACGCTCGGTGACGTTTGCGACAACTGCCCGGTGAATGATAACGAAGACCAGGCTGATTGTGGCTTGAACGGCGTTGGCGATGTATGCGATGTCAATGTTGATGGCGATAGCGTTACGGATGAATGTGACAACTGTCCAAGCGATGTCAATGACAATCAAGCGGACATTGATGGTGACGGTGTAGGTGATGTCTGTGACAACTGTCCGAATGATGCCAATGACAATCAGACCGATAGCGATGGCGACGGTGTTGGTGATGTGTGTGACGGTTGCCTGAACGATGCGAACAAGATTGAGCCTGGGGATTGTGGCTGTGGAAATTTGGACGCGGGTGATAGTGACGGCGATGGCGTGCTCGATTGCGTGGACATTTGCCCGGGGGCGGATGACGAAGTGTTCGGTGATTGTCGCTCAGCGATTCCTACCGTGAGCACGTGGGGGTTGGTTATTCTTGCGTTGCTGTTGTTGGTGGGCGGAAAGCTATTATATGTCGGGCAATCGTCGGGTTTGATTTAGCTGATGGTGCCATTGATATGACATTTCATAATCCGAACCGCGCCTGTTACAGGCCGTCGAAATACTTGGCGCGCTTCTTGCTGGTTGATTTTTGTATACTATCGATCGGTGGTTTGTTAGCCATGGATGGTGTCTTATAGGGAAAGGAACCCAGGACATGAGTGGATTTCGCACGCCTGAGCAACCCCG
>JAJRWX010000081.1 GCA_024276605.1 Planctomycetota bacterium
CATGCCTACGATAGCGGGTTTGTTGGTCAGCGCTGCAGAGTGAATAGCCATCAGTTTACGATCGGATTTGCGGATGATGGCTACGGGAGAGAGGTAGCGATACTGTTTAGCCGCAAGCATCTCTTGGGCTTGCTGGGTCCATTCGATTTCGGCGAACAGGCCCACACTCGCCTCACCGATGATACGTTTGATCCATCCGGCGGCTGGGGCTTGTCCGTTGGGCGAGGCGTAACTGCCGCCGAGTGTTTGATGTTCGTAGTCGATGGGCAGGTCCGTGCCGTGATCGTCGAAGGCTGCGAGGACGAGCTGAACGGACTCTTCGTCTACGGCGAATGAGCCGTTGGTACTCTCGACGTTTCCCCACGGGGCGAGCAGAATGCGGGTGGCGAGGGCATCGCCGTGCAGCGTGGTTGATCGTAACGGCTGAACCTCACGGGCTTGATCTAATGTTATCGCTTGGTCATTGGTCTTCATCTTTTGATCCTCATTTGGTGTGGTCATCGTGTCTATAAAAAGAACAACGCCGGTGGTCGCTCATAGAGCTAGCTCTATTTTTCCAAAGAACAAGCTCTATTGATCTGCATTCGATGGCGTTGTGGGTTTGTTTTCTTGATCCGCAGGAATGCCCAGCGTTTCGTGCATCCACGGCTTGGGCACGGAGAGACCGAGCTTGTTGATGGCTCGTTCCAGCAGGTCGGCTTGCGCGCTGCGCTGCTCGAAGCGATCGGTGATTCTACGAAATTGTGGTATGGGTACATCGTGACCGAAGCGCAAGCGCACCATTGGTGCCAGGACATCGCGCTGGATGGTTCGTGCTTCTTTGCGCATATCATCGGCCAGGATTTCACTGCGGACGCGCTCGTGGACGCGGGCGGCTGCGATGGATCCACTTTGCCCGACAATGTCGGTGGTTAACGTTTGACCTAACCAGGCTTTGCTCAGTTCGCGATTGAGGAATTGGATCAGCCCTTCGTAGGGTGCGCCGCTGCCAGCGCGACGGGGTTCGAGTAGTTGTAGTTCAACGCTTTGGCTAAACAACCCGGCGGCTTGGCTGCCGAGTGATTCGAGCATGTGGATTAGCTCACGTTTTTCATCGGCAGTGGTATTTGGGCCGTAGCGAGCGACGCGGACGGGCATACCGAAAATTTCTGCGAAGATCATCCAGTCTTTGATGGCTAGATTTTTAGCGAGGTAGATCATGGACGTCACGCGGGATACGCCGCCGCGTTGTGGATGGCCCGATGCATTATGGGGGGTGTGGATGATAAATTTGTTGGGTTGCGGCGCTTGGCCTTCGCGGTCGTCGTCATCGGCAAGCAATTTAGGCTGATCCAATTCGTCGAAAATAATGCGACCGAAATCGACAGGTATAAAATCTACCGGTCTGAGTCCTGCGTCCACGACATCCCAGATAATTTCGGATATGGCGATGTTACGGCCAACGGCTAATGAGAGGTGTTGCAGGGTGTCGTCGAAGTTGTCGCACCGCCCCAGCCAATGGCGGCAGTAATCGGCGGCCTGGTCGGCCAACTTTCGACGGCTATCGTCTGTCACGTTTGTGGCACTTAGTATGTGCCAGGGTAATCCGGTCAGCGCCAGCCTGCGGGTTTGTGCGACGGCGTATAGATGGGCGTCTTTTTCCTCCATTTCCTCATATAGTGCAAACATGGACGCGGGTAATCCTTCGTCGGCTTCGCGGAGGATGGCTATCAGTCGTGAAGGGGTCAGGCCTGCGCTGGGGTAGTCGCGAACGGTGTCTTGGCGGCGCGGCACCAGAGATTGGCCGGGTTTGGGGTCCGGTTGTCTAAGCGACCGAACAGCGCCTACGATTCGTTGGGTCCAGGTCATGTCGTACTCCTTGAAGTCGAAGCGGTTGGGAAGTTTTGAAAATCATGCATTAGCTACCAAGCGCCGCTACGGGCAAATGAAAGCGGCCTGGTGTTGACGGATTCGATGGTGGCGTGCGCGTCGTGGGCTGCTCGGACGGCGAGCGCCGCCGCCCAGAATCGGTCGGCGTGACTACCTTCCTGTCTGGGGGCTGAGATGCGAAAGTGTCCGCTGCTTGTCATGGATCGCTCAACGCTGTGCCAATCGTTGATAACGGCGTCGCGGTTGGGAATACGAATGCGATGATTCTCTACAGCGATGCGCAGGTCGCCGGCTAAGGCGGACTTGATGGATGAAGTAAAGGTGACGGGATGAACGCGATGTTTTCCGAATCGCGTGAGTAGTTCCTCGGCTAATTGCATACCCAATCCACTAGCATCGATGCAACATCGTCTGACGCAACGCAGTGAAAGTAGTTCGTGGAGCATGGCTTGTTGTGCTCGAAAGGGTGCGGCGGATAGTTCAAATAACCCCACCGTCAATAGAACATCGCCGGTGATCGCTAAGACCCAGACGACGGTCAGATCACGCAGTCGGCCTATGTCTACGCCGATGAAGAGGTCGCCGGCATCGCGTGGGACATCAACTACGGCGTGAGCCGGTTGAAGTTGTTCGTCTACGCAGGCAAGAATTTGGTCGTAACTCAGCAGAGCCGTGGCTTCTTCGATAAATTCGCAGAGGAATTCCTGGCGAAAGAGAAGATCGTCGCCGCAGGCTTGGCGCAGGGCTTCCATGTCGATGTTCAAACCTTGTTTGATGGCGTCTGGTAGGGTGAGAAAATCCGTAGAAAAGCGTGGGTTGTTGCGTAAGTCGTAGAAGAGGTTGCCCTTGCCTTTGGGGGTGGAGGCTATATCGAGTTCGCCGTCGCCTCGGAGTAGAGTAGGGAATAGTGACGCCCATATGTCACGATCGTCACGGTGCATGGCGAATTCATCGAGTAGTACATCGCCGGTATAGCCTCGGGCGGTTTGAGGGTTGGCGGGTAGACCGATGATGCGCACGCCGCCGGGTAAGAGTATTTCGCCGGCTGTGAAGTTCATATCGTTGAAGTAGGTGGCATTGGTGTATTGGGCAGCGATTTGTAATACCCGACAGTGTTGCCGGGCTTTAAGCATGAGTTCTCGGGATTGGCGCATACCGGCTGAGAGAAAAATCTGGTTACGTCTTCTGGAGAGTCCGCGAAGGATGCGGCGGAGTGATTTGGTGAAACTCTTGCCGGTTTGCCTGGCCCAGCAGTTCCAGCGGAAGCGAGCGGAAGATTCGATGTCGCGGCGCTGGTAGGGAAGTAGGGGGACGAATGGTTTAGGGTGAGCGGGTTGTTTGTTGATGTTTTTGGTTGTCATGGTTATGGCATCATTGCGTGGTATATGTTTGGTGATGGTGTCGTCACTGCTCAGTCACGGTAAACCGGCGGTTGGAAACCCGCCCTATCCGTTGTTACGGAGTTGGAGGCCCGTATGCGCAATCAAGACGGTCAAATCCGAGCGGCGAGCGCAAGCGACCCGTGTCTTCAAGCGCTATACACACCGACATCACGTAGAACCATCGCAGCGCGAGTGTCCAGCTGAAGACACCGGGCGCTGGCGCTTCGGCTCGGATTAGAGAACCGGTGGGTGAAACCCGTCCTACGAATGGCCGCTTACTTACGAGTGCGGTTGGGATTATTGATCGTCACACCTATAGAACGTGGCGGGTGATCGCTGAAGGGGGGGGGGAATAGAACGGTGAATCCGGCGGGTAAAACCCGCCCTACCTGGCATGGTCAAGCGTTATGTATATCTGGACGCTTACGCCGAAACACGAGCGTTCCTACTATGTTGAGAAGAAGTACCATGGCTAGGGCGCCCCACTCTGACATGGTTGGGACAGGCGGGGGTGGCGCCTCGCAATCGTCGGCTATGCCGCTGCCGTTGGCATCAGTGCAGTCTGTTTGAGAACCGGCCCAGGCGGAGTTGGGGATGACGCCGCAGTCCGTTTCACTCAAAAGAAGACATCCTCCGCTGATTAGACAACAGGCGCCGCTGGGTTGCGGGCACAAACCGGCTGAGCATTGGACCTGGTCGCCTTGGAACACACCGCCGGACGCCACGCAGTCAGTATCGAGGATGTCGTTGTCACAAGTGCCATCCGGGTTGCAGCAAGCGCCGGTTGGAAAGCATATCGTCGTACCACATAAGGTGCCGGGGCCTTGGTTGAATCCGGAGGCTAGATTACAGTCTGCCACGGTCAAGTCGAGACAACTAGCCGGCCCAAAGCAGCAGGCTTCCTGACAGCTTACCGCACCACAACTGACCCCCTCGCCCTGAAAGGCGCCACCTGAAACAGCACAAGTTGTACTTGTCACGCTGGAGCACCCGCCACCGACTTCGCAGCAAGCCCCCGTCAGCGAACCACAATCAATGACGGCGCGAATGAAGAAATCACCGGACACCCCAAGGGAGCACGCATTGAACCAGCCAAGGCCATCGGCATCAATGGCGTTTTTGCCAACCTGACAGCCGGTATCGGTGACGATGCTGGGGCCGTTGGTGGGATCCGGCGCGTTAAGAAATCTTAACGAGACCACAAACTCTTGACCGTTGCTGATGGGTACCAGAAGCGGAATGGCGCCCATGTCGTCAAGAAAACGAAACTCGTTATTGGCACCATCAGTCATAACCGGTCCGGAAATCGTCTCCAGCACCGTACTGGGGAAAGTAAAGGTGCCGGCCTCCATAATGCTGATAGAGTCCTCAATGGATTGAGGTTCCGTGCCGGTAACTGATCGCCAGAAAATCTGTATGGCTACGATATTGCCATCGCATGGCGAGGTGAGCCATGAAGCCGCACTCTCACCAACAGCAAAGCCGGCCTGGATATTCCCCGTCGCGCCGTCGGCGAGCGAATCGTTTTGTACCGTGACCTCTGCAGCCTTGGACTTTTCTGCTGAAGTGATGACGGATAACAAAACCACCACTACGCACCCGAGGGGCCATCTCGTTGACTTGCTCATGCTTGCTTTCCTCCCATCCGATTGACAGTCTCTCGATGCCACGGCCCTGCATAGCGGACACATCTTCATATCCGACATTGGCCAAATGGCACGTATGCCATCGAACTAAAAGGCTATTCTACGAAATCAGTCTGCTTGACTCAAGAATTTTCTTGCAAAATATGATGCTATTTACCGGGGTCTTGTTTACTCAGAAGATCGGCGGGTAAAACCCGCCCTATAGGGTTGGATGCCCGCCCAATCCGAGCGGTGAGCGCCGGCAACTCGGCAACCCGTGTCTTGGAAACTTAACCATATCGCCTGTCCATGTTTTCAAAACGCTAGACACACTGCAATCTCGTAGAACAATCACAGCGTATGTGACCATCCGAAGACACGGGTAGCTGGCGCTCGCCGCTCGGATCAGGCAGTCGCTCGGGTACGGACTATAGCATATCATCCACCGGAAAGTGGCCGCTTCCTCACGAGCGCAGTTCGGATCGAAGAAACTGCTATATTGACAATTATGATGGCGGTAGAGAATCGGCGGGTAAAATCCGCCCTACCAGTAAAGTGTTCGGAATGAGCGTCACTACTTCGTCACCAGTTGATAGAGTCCTTGGCCGGCGTACTTGAGTCGGCCCTGTTCGACCAGTTTTTCCCAGATGGCTTTGGGATATTGCATGGGGGGCATGATGGCTACAATGCCGGACGACTTACCGCCGGACATGGGTCCGTGTCCAAGTTTTGATTCGTCGTCGAGGCGGGAAAGCTTGAGACGCTTTTTGAAAGCCTTGAGTGCTTTGCGAAGCTCCTCCGGTGTTGGGGCATCCGGTGATGGCTGAGACTCGGACATGATTCGTGGCTCCTATTGATGGACGTATACTCGCTGACGAGTATACACTATTAAGCAGCCACGACCAGGACGACTACAACGGTTACACTCAACAATGTGCATGACAACATTGGCGGGTGGGTGGCATGGACAAACGCTGCGGAATCGGGCTGTCGAATGTCCAATGGATGCTACTCGCGGCGTTTGCCCGTGCAGGCGCAACCGAGGAAAAGCACGGGCAAGCGTCGCCCCTACGCCTCTTTTCATCCGTGATTACTTCAACGCGACGCTTGTCCATGCCACCCTACTCAACACGTTGTGTTTTCCATATCATGCTATGCATGTAAAACCGCGTATTGCTCGCTACGATAAGATAGAACTTGTACTTTGGATAAACAAACATGTCAGCTCGACGAGATACCTGCCCGGACTGTAACCGAGCGTTAACCGCTATCCAGATCATTGATAAGAAAGGTCTAGGCATAACTCCGCACGGCGTTATGGAGTACGCAGTCAGCGAGGCCAAGCAGAGCAAGTGGACAGGCCAGTTTCCCGTTCAAGGCAAAGTACACGCCTACATGTGCGACGGTTGCGGCCGGGTACTGCTGTATGCCGGTATGGACGATTAGATTGACGCCGCCCGGCATAGGGTACCCTTCGGGTACTCCCAAATGTTGAGGGCCGGATCCCGATTCGCAAGGTATCGCAAGTGTCACTGCCATCGTACGGTACATCCTTCCCCCACCGTTCAACTAGTTGCCATGCGAGCGTAACTCGCAGACAATAAGATATGAAGATTGACTCCCGAGCCATGTTGTAGAGCGGGCAAACAACACCATGATAATCACTTTTCTTTATGCGCTAGCAGGCGGCGTGTCTATTGTATTAGCCACCAACAATCCCCGACAGATTGCCTGGAAATTCCACCGCTTCGCCGGCATCCTGGTGCTTGTATTAGCTGTACCGCCAACCGTCTGGCTTTGGCAAAACCAAGCTTCGGATGAAACCTTCGTTGGTGTCGCCACGGTGCTCGGCGTCGTGGCGTCTTTGGGGGCGATGGGTATGATATTGTTAGCCCCGTTAGTCGCCCGTATTCCTGCCATTTTTCGCTCATGTTGCATCGTGGCTGGTCTGGGTGGTCTGGGTGGGGCATCCATTATGGCGTGTGTGGGACAATCTTTTTCGACGGGCGTCGCTACAATGGTAGTCATCAACGCCTGGTTAGCGGCTATGCTGTTAGGCAGCATTACCGTTGCCTGGCTCTTGGGTCATGCTTATCTAACCGCCACCAAAATGACCATCGCACCGATGCAACACTTTAGTAGAATGCTCACGCTTTCCGTTGTTGCCCGGGCGGTTTTTGCGGTTATCAGTTTGGTTGTAGCCTACTTTGCCGGCGGTGGAGAAACCTCGCAGGTATCACCATATACCGGCGTTTGGGTGATGAACTTATTGCAGAATCAATGGCTCATCGTCACCATCAGGCTAGGACTTGGTTTGGTAGCTGTTGGGATATTCGCTTATATGGTGTCGGATTGTGTCAGGCTTCGCGCTACACAATCGGCTACGGGCATTTTGTATTTTGGCTCAATTTTTGTATACGTAGGGGAGTTGGCCAATCAGCATCTCATCGTAGAATGCGGCTGGCCCATATAACGGATGACCCGCAGTAACATGCACTGCGGATCAAGCGGAGTGACAATAAGGTTATGCAAATACGCTTTCACTGTCCGACGGATACCTGCGTAGCTATTATCGAGTATGAGCCGTTAGAGAACTGCGGCGATACCATGGAATGTCCGCGCTGCCATACCAAGCATCACATGCATATCACGGACGCCATGCGCAACGAGCAATCGTTGGATCAATGTGCGGTGTGTTCTGGTGGAGAGCTGTTTGTTCGTAAAGATTTTCCACAAAAGATAGGTTTTTTTATTGTTGTCGTATTCGGTATCGCCGCGATTTACTACTTCAATACATCCGTTCTGACCTCTTGGGCTATTCTCGCGTCAGCCATGCTGCTGGACTTAGCCATCTACTTCTTCATTGGTAAAGTCACGACATGCTATGCTTGCCGCGCGGAATATCGCAAGTGCGCGCCCAACGACGCCCATGAAGGTTTCGACTTAGCTACGTCGGAAAAATACTAATAGTGAAGGAGATGGGTGCCCCATCCTTTGGGTACTCCCAAAGGGTGGGGGACGGATCTTGTTTCGCATGGCCTCACAAGTGTCAATATTTTGGCATGAGACATCTTTCCCCTCTCTTTTGCCAGTAAGCAAAGAAGGGAGTACCCGCTAATCACGAAGGTTTTACGACATGGAGACGTGAGTCACGTATCGAAGACACGGGTCGCTTGCGCTCGCCGCTCGGATTGGCGAGGGGACGGATTTAGTTTCGCATGGCCTCGCAAGTGTCAATATTATGACACGGAACATCCTTCCCCCACCCTTTGCCGGTAGGCAAAGGATGGGGCACCCGCTCAGTCGCATCATCCAAGATCAAGGGCCATGATCTTCTTTTTATCGCGCACGAACAGCGTTTTACCGGCCAAGGTAGGTACGGACCATGCGACTTTATCGAGCAACTGTACCTTAGAGAGAATCGTGAATTCTTCCGGCGTTGCTGTGGCTAAACCCAATACACCGTCTTCATCCAAGATGATAAATTTTCCATCGGCATACACGCACGTGGCCTTGGCGAAACCGCGTTTACGCCAGGCGATGTCGCCGGTTTTGATATTAACCGCAGCAAAAAAGTTAGGTGCGCGATTACCGGTAGAACCGTATACATAGTCACCGATTTTGATCGAATTCACGTGGTAGAACTGCACTTTTCGCGTTGACCAAACTTCTTCGATATCAATTTTGTCGCCGTTTTTCGTCAGCTTCAAACCGCGCGATCCGGCAGTGGATGTCGAGAGGAATAAAATATCGTCATCAATGACCGGCATGCATATGTTTTGCTTCCACTGATTGCCGATTTCATATGACCATAGCAAGTTGCCATTGTCTGGATTGAACCCGACAATCTCATTAGCCATGAAGGTAACCAAATGATCTTCGCCTGCCAGATTGATCATTTTCGGCGTTGAATAACTGTTCTCATAGCTAAGTTTCTTCCACTTCGTTTTACCGGTTAGCTTATCCAGCGCAATGATACTTTGATTTTCACCGCCGACGAGAACAATAATCGAATCTTTATACTCAATCGGACTCGATGAATAACCGTGATTGAGTACATTGCCCTTGTACTTCTTCCATAAATTCACTGACCAGTATTTCTTACCGTCTTCTTTGTTTAAGCAGTGCATCTTGCCGGCTATACCGATCGTATAGATGCGGTCGCCGACGATCAGCGGCGTGCTCCTAGGTCCGGTACCAAACTGCTCAACATGGCCTTCTTCCGGCTTGGATGTGAACTTATGCTCCCAAATCGTATCACCTGTTTTCGCATCCATACAAATGGTGTATTCGCGTTTTTTATCACGGTACATCGTGTATAGACGATCATTTTCCGCCAGAATAGCCGAGTATCCTTCGCCAAGATCACGCGTCCAAAGTTTTTTAGGGCCTTCGTCCGGCCATTTATCCGCTAGGCCGGTCGAATCCACTTTGAAGCTTTGATTCGGACCACCCCATTGCGTCCACTGGGCCACAGCCATCTGGCTGGTTAATGCAGAAAATGTCAAGGCTGTGACAGCCATGCGGCTGACACTGCGCCATGCGCGACGATGGTTTTCGATAATAGTGTCCATCAAATGAGTCCTTTGTTGTTAATGGGATATTTTTTTCCCGCGGTCTCTACGACAGCGCTTTCACTACTTGTCGCGGCCCACGACGCTATCAGTATAACCAAATAATACACGTCAATCCATGCATGATCATTCCTAACTATTGTGTCGAAACATGTCATACACGCAGCATCGATATTACGAAAAAAGCCTTTTTTTGAGTTGTCCCATGCGATTTTACCGGCCTATAGTCGGTGCGGGGCAGGTGTTACGGCTGACCGAACAAGATAAAACATGGTGTCCCTATCAGGATACGGCAGCCCTAGCGCGTATCAACGCTGCCCCGCATTGATTGAAAAAGCGAGCAAGGATGGTGGGGCGTCGGGCGCAGTAGGTGCCTTGGCTTAGGCTGCTTTGGATTTGGCATCGATGTGATGCGATTCGCGAATCTTTTCCGGTATTTCGTTCAAATCCCAGATGATACCGAGCTTGGACATACACCAAAGTACATAGTAGGTGAAATCATATTCCCACCAGTAAAAGCCCTGGCGTGCAGCGCCTGGGTAATAGTGGTGGTTATTGTGCCAACCTTCGCCGAACGTGATGATAGCCAACCACCAATTGTTGCGACTTTCGTCCTTGCTTTTATACCGCTTTTTACCAAACACATGTGTCAATGAGTTGATGGTAAACGTCGCATGTGAACAGACGATGGTCGATATGAAGAAGGCCCAGATCAACATCTGTCCGCCGGAGGTATTCCAGCCAAGGTTTTGCAGATACACACCCAGAAAAAATAACCCTACCGCTTCGATGAGCGGTACCAAGTTGTCGTATCGATCAAGGAAGCGTAGTTCCGGAAACTTCATCAAATCAGGCACGGTTTTTTCTTCAAAACCAAAAGCACCTTTGGATGTGACCCAACCCACATGGCTCCAGAAAAGACCGTGTTGTACGGGTGAATGAACGTCGTCTTCCTGATCGGAGTTGCGGTGGTGGTGACGATGACGGGCCGCCCACCAGATAGGCCCTCGCTGCACACTTGAGTTTCCAATCACGGCAAAGATAAACTGTGCCACACGAGATGTTTTATACGCGCGGTGCGAAAACAACCGGTGATAGAATGCCGTGATGGCGAACATATGCACCACGTATAGAGCGGCGGCGATAGCACAGGCAATCCAACTCCAACCGACCCATATAACCCCGAAACACATCAGGTGCATCCCCACGTAGGGGATCATACGCGTCCAATCCACCGCGTACCGATTCTCCGTTTCGTCACTGGAGTAACTCATTTTGGAATTGTCGAACCAACAACCAACCGCGCGCACCATTTTACTAAACCGGCCCATATTTTTGTCCGCCTGAACTTTGCTCTGATCTTCAACAGTCTGTGCTGTTGTGTTGCAAGCTGATACTTGTGGTGTCATATGTGTGTCTGTAGATCTCATGCCATCCATTTCCCAATATCCATCAGTCTCGTTGAACCACAGCCATAACCGCATTTACCGCGCAGTAAACAACGGGTACTCGCCAGATTGGCTGGCTGGGACACGAACCATACATTCTTTGTCGTGAAAAATCAATGCCCGAGTAGCATCTTCAACCACGCGCATGCGCCGTTCCATCATAAAACCACATGCTCGCATAGCTGAGTATTCATCACGACCCTGCCCATTATTATCCTAGATCGTCTTGAACAAACGTTTTACATCATACCGGGAGTTCCACCTAGGGGATTCCCTAATCCCTCACTCATTCGGTATCGGTCCCACCGGCATCTATACGCCGTGTAGCTACAACGACGATGGGGGCGTGAACGGCGCGTACAACGCGAGGCCGTGGGGCAGCCGGTGCAGGACAATCGGAGGAGGATGAACACCCTGTTCAGTGATTTAACTATGGAGCGGACGTCCGATCCGTGCAAATACAGCACATTCCGACCACTTAACGCCTCGGCTGTACGCTTTCTTGCCCGGATTTCCCGGTGCCGTTATGCTCCCGCTGGAGGGCCTGTCGACGGCAAGCTGTGCCGCCGTAGGCTTGGCAACCTATACCCCCATGATGAGAGTTAGATTCATGAAGACACGTACTTTAATTACCAGATGGACAATCATGCTTATGGTTCCAACATTTTTCATTCCTACTGCGTCGTCGCTTGCGGATGAAGCAGTTAACGTAGCCGAGCGCGGAGATATTGAGACAAAGTACCTTTGGGCCACGGAGAATATTTTTCCGAATGTAGACGCGTGGGAAAAAGAATATGCTGCGGTCGA
Organism: Planctomycetota bacterium; assembly: GCA_024276605.1. GTDB lineage: Bacteria > Planctomycetota > Phycisphaerae > UBA1845 > UBA1845 > JAJRPG01. Next base: position 11,706 of record JAJRWX010000081.1, read on the forward strand.
AAAACAAGTGGCGGAGCTCGGGAAGTTCAAGGGATCGCTCGGGAAAGACGCGAAGCATTTAGTCGAGGTGCTCCAAATGCGGGATGACACGGAGTCCCGGCTTGACCGCGTCTACGTCTACAGCTCACTGCTTTCGGATCAGGACACACGGGTCGGCGAGAAACTAGCGATGAAATCGCGTTCCCGCTCACTGGCTGTGAAGTATAACGAAGCTACCTCGTGGATGGAGCCGGAGCTGACAAGCATCCCCTTCGAGACACTCAAATCGTGGATGCGGGTGAATAAAGACCTCGCCCTTTACGATCAGGCCTTCGATGATCTTTTCCGGCGGAAGAAGTACATTCTGTCGCCGCGAGAGGAAGAGTTGATGGCTATGACGGGCGAGATGCAGAGCACGCCCGGTCAAGCCTATAGCCTGCTCGCCAACGCCGACCTCAAGTTCCCCACGATGAAGGATGAGAAGGGCAACACGGTAGAGTTGAGTGACTCGGCCTTCTATGTTTTTATGCGTTCGAGCGACCGCCGGGTACGCAGCGACGCCTATAAAGGAATTGTGGGCGCATATCGCGACTATCGCAACACAGCCGCCGCCCTGCTCAACGGTGCGGTGCAGAATCATATTTATACCGTAAAGGCGCGGGGCTACGACAGTTGCCTGGCCGCAGCCCTGAATGACAGCAACATTCCGGTGAAGGTGTATCAAACGTTGGTGGATACGGTCAATAAAAATCTACCTTTGCTGCACCGATATCAAAAGATCCGAGAGCGCGTGTTGGGTTTCAAGGATGGCGTACACGCCTACGATCTGTTCGCCCCATTGATCGAAGGACAGACCTTGGAGTTCACCTATGAAGAAGCCGTGGAGACAATCATCAAGGCGCTGGCCCCGTTGGGACCGAACTACCTGACTCCCATGCAGAAGGGCTTCGATTCTCGCTGGGTAGACGTGTTCCCGACAAAGGGTAAGCGCAGTGGTGCCTACTCAAGCGGCACATTCCTGACGCAGCCCTACATCCTGTTGAACTTCCACGGCGGCTATGAAGATATGTCCACGCTAGCCCATGAGATGGGGCACTCGATGCACTCATTCTTCTCGCGTAACACCCAGCCGTATATCTATTCCAACTACACCATATTTTGCGCCGAGGTCGCATCGACGTGCAACGAAATTATCATGCAGAACTACATACTCGAACGGACGACCGACCCTAAGAAGAAGCTCTATCTGATCGGCGAATTCCTGGAAGGTATCCGAGGCACGGTCTTCCGCCAGACGATGTTTAGCGAGTTCGAGCAGCGCATTCACGAACTGGCGGAGCAAGGTCAACCGCTGACCGCCGACAAACTAGGGTCTGAGTACGGCACGATCATGAAGAAATACTACGGGCCGTCGTATACCCACGACGACATCGTGGACAACTATTGGATTCGCATCCCCCACTTCTATTACAACTTCTACGTATACAAGTACGCGACGAGCTATTGCGCGGCCTCGAATATCGCCAATCGGGTGATGGCCGGCGAGCCTGGAGCGGTCGATGCGTATATGCGATTCCTCAAGAGCGGAAGCAGCAAGTATCCGGTCGATCAATTGAAGGAAGCCGGCGTGGACATGACAACGCCCCAGCCCATCGAAGCCGGGATGAAGATCTTCGAGAACCTGCTTGACCAAGCAGAGGCCTTGATTAAGCAGATGTCCTAGTGCTGTGTCACAGCTTATTTTTCGGGTTCATCGAGGGTGGCATGGGCAAGGCTTTTTTTGCCCGTGGTGGCTACCGAAGCTACACGGGTAAGTCCCGATGTATCCCGACGTATAGTCGGGATACATCGGGACTTACCCATGCCACCCGAATTCTTCGCTGTGACAAAGCACTAGAGCTTGAGCACAGACAAGAATACGGGTTTCATGCACAAACAGCGGGCAGTCGAATGTCCAAAGGATGCTACGCGCAGCGTTTGCCCGTACAGGCACAACCGAAGAAAAGCACGGGCAAACATCGCCCCTACGCCTCTTTTCATTCCGCTACCAATTTGACGGAGACTTGCTACATAGTTTCAACCCCACTCAAGCCCGCCTAATCTGTCACGGACACAAACAGCCCTGCTCAGGCGTAAAGCGCATGACAACCAGTTCGGATTCTGACAGATTGAACATCGTAGATTCAATCTGCACGAGGATGTCATATGATCCCCCGGCATTTATTGAAAACCTTGAAGGCCGCAGCCCGGGATTCCCCGGTCGTGACTGGAAAGTAAACCGATTGCCTCACTATGAAACTCGCTAAACCGATTGACGATGGCGACCTGTTCCGGAGCAGGCTATGAAAGTGGGAACATCACCTGAAAACCGACTCACACCGGCGGCTGAGCCTGCCACTTGGGTACTCACGGCACCGTCCATGCAGGACGGTGAGTATCTGCATGTACAGGTTCTGCTGGATATCTGGCGCGCGTTGGACTCGTGAGCCGCAAGGGCAATCGTGATTAACTTATGGTTCGCATAACCTCCGCTGCAGCTGGGCGAAGTCGGCCAAGTCTACTTCGCCACCGGCATTTATGTCAGATGTCTGGCACCCTGTTCTAGTGGGTATCCCCGGTCCGTCCATGCAAGGCAGGAAACGGCCCGCATCTTCGAGGTTGATTTGTCCATCGCCATCGACGTCGCCGACATCGAATATACCGCATCCGGAGCCGTTTACGGATAAGCCCGCCGGCGTATCGAGACAACAGTCACATGCATCGCCTATCCCGTCGGCGTCACCATCTCTTTGCATCGGGTTGAAGGTAGTCGGACAGTTGTCCACATCGATCAAGATGCCATCTTCATCGTTGTCAACAATTTGACAGGGATAGGTGCAGCCGGTCACGTTGGCGTCATTCCAGCCCACCGTGTTCGAGCAGGCGTTGGCGAGTCCGCTGTTTCCGGTAACGCTGTCGGACCAGATGTCGAACGCGGTGTTCGGGCATAACAAGTTTTCGGTTAGCGTGGTCGCAACCGACGACATCATGCGTACGCCGTCACCGTTGTTGATGATAACGTTGTGCGTCAGTTCTGCGTTGTTGGCTGTCAGGAGCGATAGACCAACGTCGCTATTGTCGGTGATGGCACACGCGCTGATCGTCGGGGAGCTGACACCTAGTAGTTCTATACCCGTTTGGAATCCCTTAATTTTACATTGCTTGATCTGAATACCCGTGGTACCAACGGACGATACACCCACGCCGCTTCCGGTTCCCATCAGCGTTGCCCCGTTACAATCTAAGACGGCGTTGTCACCCGTAACCTGAAGCACGCCGACCGTCCCAACATCGGTAATCTCATATATGCCTGGGCAGAGTGTAACAGAACCGGTAATCACCATATCGTCGGTCGGAATCACACAGGCCAGCGCGGCACAATCCGTAGGACAGTTGACGTGATCTTCTCCATCGGCACAGACGCTATCTCCGCAGACGTTGGAACTTATCATGACGGTCGCATTCGAAAGGTCGCCCCAGTTGCTCGGTGTGAGCACCTGAATCTGTTGTGGATCGATGCGCACACCGGCTAATGCCAGGCGGGGCCATATACCCACGAAGTACGCCTGCCTGTCGATCAACTCGTTCTGGAACATCACATCAAATACAATCGAACCGGCACCTACATTGGCCATCACCAGCGACTGAAGGTCGGGTGATACTTTCACGATGAGCTTATCAGTATTCGTTACGGATGCGTTGGAAATTTTGTACAGCCTGCGATCAGCGTCCGGACCGAACTGCTTCATCAGGCTGAGGTTGATGAGCTTGGACACATCGTTTGTGGCGAACGACAGCGCACTATGCGACAGCGAACCATTGATGCGCCGAAACTCCATGACATCATGTGTAGACACCGTAGCGGGTATGTCTTCAAGGACGAAGGCACCGTCATGACCGAACGACATGATCGAGTATGCCCCCGTCTTGCCGTAGACGTTAAAATCATAATCGTCCGGTTGTACAAGATAGATCGGCGGAATCGTGTCCATGATATCTTCGTTGGGTGTCGCCCAGACTGGATAGGACATGCCCATCGCAATATTCTCGTTAGCTGTGCCGTTGGCGTCGAGTCCGATCCGTTGGCCGGACTTGTCCTCGACGTTGCCTGTCGCATTGCCAAAAACGAGTATGCCGATGCCATCCATCGAGGTCGGTAGTGACCAGTCGGTTCGGTTAACTAGTGAATAGGGAACATCAAAAATATTTCCGTTGCTCCAGACACTACCGCCACCATTATCATAGCTCCAACCGTTAGTCGCCGTGTCAATAATGATGGCTGGATACATCAACGGATCACGCTGAATGGTTGTGGCAAAGCTCTCCTTGTTGTTGTCGTATAGAACCATACGTTCCTTCCCCGCAACAACAGGCAAGACGGTGTCATAATTCATCACGTGGCCTTTGGTAAGACCTTGTTTGATAGAGACCATACCCTGCTTGCGCTGGGCTAGATCACGTGCTGCGATGTAGGACACCCAATTGGCATTCGCATGTCCATAGGCTAACTCTTTGAGAAAATAGTGTAAGCTTTCCGAGGACATCTGACTTCCTTGGATGATCTCACGTTTCACGGCAAGATTGTGGCTCCCGTTCGCGCTGTTGACCGACAAGTCCTTCACTTTTGTGGCATTAGGATCGTAGTTGGATACCCAATCATGACCATAATAAAAGGCGAGTGAGGTTCCTGACATGCCATAGCAAGTGCCGGCGGCGGCTCTGGGACGGTAGGCAATGCCGTAATAGATGGCGGCAAACGGATCAGGAATGGGTGTCTCGATGGATACTTTCTTACCCAAACACTTACATCCTACGAACGGAAAGCAAAGGGGTAGACCGATGCAGACATTCAACGAGATGTTCACTTCGTTCGAACCGAAAGTCTGTTTGTATCTTGCCCAGGAGAGCGAGCTTTTAGAGGGATTGTGGAAGCTGAAACCCCATTGATAATTATACCAACCGACGCAGTTGTTAGTGCATCCCAACGGGGCGCCCGTATCATTCCACCCCCAGAGATTGTTGGAACAAGTATTGCCTGTGCCGGTGTTGGTGGTGCCGTTATTGTATACATCGGAGCTAGCGCTATAGCAAAACGAGTTGCCGGTAACTGTGGCGTTGGTGGAATTGTTATAAAAGAACAGTCCGTAGTTGTTCGCTACCGCATCATTGTTTGCGATGATCGAAGCATTAGCCGCCTCAATCTCAATACCCGTGCCAACCAGCGTATTTGTATGGTCATCAATTTGATTGTCATACACTTGGACGTCGTTGGCAGCATATACCCGTATACCGCCATGATTGGCCGTCACTGTATTATTGTACACCTTCGCATTGTGGGAACCGGCGTCGACAAGAATACCGAATCCCTGGTTATTTTGTGTAGTACAGCCGAACACCTCGCTATAAGGTGATTGGTTAAGCACAATGCCATCAACCTGGTTTCGCTCGACCGTCGTATCACGTACCGTCGTGTTGCGCGAGTTACGTGCGAGAATACCGTTGCTATTGCGAATGTTGCTGTTTCGCACTGAAAGTGGGAAGCAATCGACCAGTAGAATACCATCGTTTTTCTTGGCACCGTTATCAATCGTCACATTGTCAATGACGGCGTGGCCCACATTACAGTAAATAATTTGTGAGTAGGTACCGCCGGAAATAGACCCTCCAGCCGGAATATCATGCTGATAAAAAATAGGGTTCGCCCCGGTACCACCGTAGTTATTGACTATATTGTTGTTGCAGGAGCCATCCACCCATATCGAATACAGTCCGTTGTCCATGAGTATATTGTTGTCCAACGTGTTCAACTCGGTGTTGGACAGTGCAATACCATACGTGGCGTTGTCGCGGATCGTGTTGCTCAACATAGTATTAGACCGTGACTGCGTTTGACCTATGGAAGTTACACGAATTCCGGTTGTGTTGTTCCTGATGGTATTCCACTTGAGCACATTCTTTGTAGCCGAGCGAAGTTCGATTCCCACGCTGAAGTTATCAACGATGCAGTTCTTGATGGTTACACCGATTTTGTTATCCAGCACAATTCCAGCGTTTTGCGAAGATCCGCTAATCGTGTAGTTGTTGCAATCGAGCGTGACGTGACTCCCTGCGATGCCAAAGCCCCCGGGTGCTGTGATGTCACGATCGAGCGTCACTACGTTAAACCCACCGCCCAGCGCAGTGGCACACGATGCCGCATCGCCACACGCAGTCGCTACATTGGGCGTACACACGGTGTCGCACCAGGTGGTGTCGTTGTCACTGTTCCAGTTAACAATCGCATCGCACTTGTTTCCGCTGCGCGTGTTGAGCGGACTCGGCGCGGTTGGTGTACTGTCCAATATATCCTGCTGCGTGTTCTGACAGAACGTGTTATTTAGGAAAGCGTTGTCGTTAGCGTCCGCCAGACGGACGCCGTATTTACTCTGCTGAATGTCGTTGTTTTTGATTTGGTTGCCGTTAGCTGCTGAAAGCAGAAGACCGGCGTTGGTCGTGCGCGTTACGGTATTACCGTCAAGGATATGGTTGGACGAATTTTCGAGCCGAATGCCGGTCGTGTAGTCGGAGATAACACAATTTTTAACGGTATTGCCAGTCCTCCCGACCGCGTCGATACCAATATCGAACTCGCCTATCGCATCGCCGTCGATCGTATTTCCCTGACAGTCGAACACGAGTGTGTTAGCCGTAATCAGAATACAGGAGCCTGCTTCGTCGGTCAGGTTGACCGCCAGTCGCACAGTCTCATAACGACCGTCGAGTTTCGATGAGCAATCCGTACAGGAGTAACAGTCGATGATGCATCCGTCGCCTACGCCGTCACCGTCCGAGTCGATTTGATCCACGTTCGCAATGTCGGGGCAGTTGTCACAGACATCTGGAATGGTATCACCATCCTGATCCGGTTCGCACTCGTCGGGTATTAGGTTACCGTTGCAGTCTTTGCTCGTCCCCTGCTCCAGGTCAATCGAATCAGCGATGCCATTACCGTTGCAGTCGGGAAAACACTGATCCTGGCCCTCATCACACACCTCGCCGGTCGAGCACGCGGGTCCAATGGTTTGGCATGCACCCTCTCCATTACAACGTTCATCACCATTGCAAAAAAATACATCAGAGCAGGACACACCATTGGCCGCAAAGTTGGCGAAGCAGACACCGGCTCCGTTGCAGGTATCCGGGTCGTCGCAAGACGTGTTCGCAGGATTACCACAGGACGTACCGACTGCTTCGGGCGGGTGACTGCATGATCCATCACCATCGCATACGTCGCGCGTACAGTCATTGGCATCGGGAGTACATGATGTACCTGAGATGACGAAATTCGGGCTACAGACGCCCGCTCCGTCGCAGGAATCGGCACCGTCACATTCCGTAACCGTGGGATTGCCACATGTTGTGTTGACCGGCTCGGGCGGATGTGCGCACGTACCTGCGCCGTCGCATTGATCCTTCGTACAAACGTTGCCATCGTCGGGACAAGCTAAGCCTGAGACGACCGGTAGGGTATTGCACGTTCCGCTGAAGCAAAAGTTAGAGGTGCATGGATTGCCGTCGTCGCAGTCGGTGTCTGCATCACACTCTGCCACGGTAGCTCGCACACCCAAACATAGTGGATCACAACCTGCAAAGTTGTCGTTAAACGAGCCGACCTGAAAGTAGTACGTCGTACCCGCCACGGCATTGTCAATAGTCATTTGGGCACTGCGGCGATTGCTAAGATCGCAACCGTTGGCGCATTGTGCATCGGTAGTGAAGTCGTCATTGCACGCGACTAATGTAGAGAACCCGGTACAACCACTTCCGAAAAGGTAGGCCTGAATGACCGTGTCAAACGTCGTGTTGGGATGACAGGTGCTGAATGTCAAAGGCCCGCTGATCTGCGGTGTCACCTTGAACCAAACCGAATGGCCGATGGCAGGCGTAACACACTGCGGAAGCGGTTCGGACATAAGCACTTCTGCATCCTGCACATCCACTGTAAATTCGTGCGTACCCTGTGTACCGGGCAAATCAATAGCTTCTGAACAAACCAGGTTGCGCGGAGGCGCCCCACATGGATTTCCAATCGTCACGATCACGCCGAGGCAAAGTGTGCAGACTGCGGAGTTGTCGCCGAATGCGCCGACCTCAAAGACGTAGCGTGTGTTGGCGATAGCATTGGGGATGGTCACTACGGAAGAACTTCCGGAACATCCATTATAGCACTCGGCTGCCGGATCGTCGTCACTACAACCCTCGTCGATGTACCCAAGGCATTCCGCCGTACCGCCGCTATAGGCCTGGACAACGGTATCATAAGTTGTAGACGGATGGCACGTGCTGAAAGTCAGCGGGCCGGAAACTGTCGGCGTCACCTCAAACCAAACCGTCTTTCCGACTGACTTGCTACAGATCGTGCCTGTTCCGGTTGCGGTGGAAACGTCCATGCGGACCACATGGTGTCCAGGTGTACCCATAATGACATGTGGTGCTACGCATGAGTCACTCGCGGATACGCCACATTGTCCGAAGACATCGACATTCGAAATGAAAAGAACGACAACGGCAGCGAGTATGACATAGACTTGTCGTTTCAGCATGGGAACAACTCCACATAAGTGTATTGCGTCACGGCTTCGGGTCCGCCCCCTAGAACGGCCGTAATGCGTTCAAGGTGATACGGGCAAACAATGGCCGCAAAAAAACGGTAAATTGTGTGACTGAAAAATGCGTCTGAGCCATCGAATCGGAATAACCGAAACGGCACGAAACCAACCACATGCCGGAACATGACTTGCCCAATATGGGACCTTCGTGAACGATCGTCCGTGGCGATCAATCCTGGGCATTTGTAGGCCCGATATTGAGAGCGCCGGCCTTTTGTGCGCCCTACTAAGGACCGTACAATGGCTAGTATTTTATGAAGATTTCTGCTAATATGTAACATGTTGCCACCTCACCCAAGGGGAACTGGACGCACCTCGCCCAGTAGTAAATGCGCCGTTCCGGATAGAAACCGGACACGTAATATGAAAAAAGATTGGAGGCAACTTGGAACGGGTTTCACGACAATCTAAAACCGCCGCCCTACCGCCTTCAGGCTACGGTAACCATCCCACAGCCATCCAGTTGATTCCTGCGCTGTACAAAGTCTTGCACGATATCGCAAAGCGACAATTGCTACATGAAAGATCCGATTTGACCTTGAATGCCACGGCACTCGTACACGAGGCTTATATTCGATTGGCCGACCAGACACACGCGCATTGGCGCAATGAGGCCCATTTTCTTGCGACCGCATCGCAGACCATTCGCCGCATATTGGTAGACTACGCCCGAGCGCATAACCGTAAAAAACGAGGACAGGGTTTCCAACGAGTTACGTTAAGTCTGATACCCGCGCCTTCGGGTTCCTCACCGGTCGACATCGTCGCCCTCGATGATGCCCTATCGCGTTTAGCGACGGAATCAGAGACTGAAGCCCGCATTGTCGAGTTGCGTTTCTTCGGCGGCCTATCCGTTATGGACATTGCGAAGGTCTTGGCGATTAGTGATAGGACAGTACGGCGTCATTGGAATTTCGCCAAAGCGTGGCTATTTCGAGAACTCGGTGACGGCGAAAATCGTTCCAATAGTGACGCGATGCCATGAACAGCAGCGTAGACCAACGTGTCCGTAAGTTGTTTGATGCGGCAAGCAGCTTGCCGCCGGCATCTCGTACAGCCTTCCTTGACGAATCATGTGCAGATGCCACAGACCTGCGGCGTGAAGTTGAATCTCTTCTCGCCGCTTTTGACGGTGCGAAGAGTTTTCTGGAAACACCTGTCACCAGCGAAGCATCCCTATGGAACAGCGCGGGTGTGCAGTTTCCCTCTTCACCCACGAATCATGAGCCGGATCAAATACATGGATACCGCATCGTACGCGAACTTGGCCGAGGCGGGATGGGCGTCGTGTATGAAGCCGAGCAGACCCATCCGCACCGGTTGGTGGCGCTGAAAGTGATCAGTCATGCCTTTCGCTGGGACGAACACGCGCGACGCATGTTTCAACGCGAAGTACAATCGCTGGCACGGCTTCGGCATCCAGGCATCGCCGCCATTCATGAGGCAGGGGTTTCCGGAGACCAACAATACTTCTATACCATGGAGCTTGTACAAGGTGTGCCGCTCACCGAGTACGCCAACCGTCATGATTTATCGATGGCCGACCGCCTACGCACGATGCAACGCGTATGCGAAGCCATTCACTACGCGCACCAGCGGGCGGTCATTCACCGCGATATCAAACCGTCCAATATTCTCATTGACGCGACGGGTAGCCCCAAGATTCTGGATTTTGGATTGGCCAGGATTACAGACGCTGATCTGGCACTGACCACCATGGGAACTGAGATAGGTCGCATTCAGGGCACACTAAACTATATGAGCCCGGAACAAGCCCGCGGTCGCTCAGGCGAGATCGGCGTGATGACCGACGTGTATGCGCTTGGGGTTGTCCTCTTCGAACTCGTCACCGGCAAGTTGCCGCACAATCTCAGCGGCATCCTCCTACCGGAGGCCGTACGCGTGATTTGCGAGGATTCGCCGACGCGACCGGGCACCCTGAATCGAACCCTACGTGGCGATGTGGAAGCGATCGCACTGAAAGCGATAGAGAAAGACCCTACCAGGCGGTACCAAAGTGCCTCAGATATGGCACAAGACATTGAGCGGCACTTGGCTAATGAGCCGATTCTGGCACGCCCCCCCACGGCGATTTATCAGTTACACAAACTCGTCGCCCGCCATCGCCTACCATGCGCCTTCGCATCACTGGTTTTCTTATTGACCGTAGTTTTCGCAGGTTGGATGAGCTGGGCTTATCGTCGGGCGGATCAGGCGCTGGAGGCGGAACGCGTGCAGCATGAACAGGCGACATTCAACCTCGCACGGGCCGAGAGAGCGGAGAAAAAAGCCATCACCGAAGCTACCACGGCAGACCAAACGACCAGGTTTCTACAGGGTATGTTGGCCTCGATTACACCAGAAACAGCCAGGGGTCGTGACATCAGTGTGATTAGAGAAGTGCTTAATGAAGCGGATAAACGAATCGAGACCGAACTCTCCGACCAACCCAAAGTCGCCGCCGCTATACATCACACACTTGGCACCACCTTCCTAAGTCTGGGTGAACTCAGTCAAGCTGAAGAACACCTACAAGCTGCCATCAATCTAAAGCAGAGTGTATCCACAGATACATCACGCACCTTACACGCGCTCGGGCGATTGAAGACGGCCCAAGGTGCCTACGAAGAGGCCCAACAATACTTTAGCGATGCCCTCGAACAACAGCACGCTCAGTTCGGATCCAAACACGCGGACATCGCCCAAACCATGAACGATTTCGCCTGGCTACTCATTCAAAAAGGTGATTACGCGAAAGCCAAACCCCTACTACAGCAAGCGCTGGCTATGCGGCGCGAGTTGCTCGGCGACAACAGTATTCATGTCGCCCAGAGTCTCAATGATCTTGGTAATTTCATGTTTTACGCCGGCAGCTATACGGAAGCGGAAACGCTCATGCGGGAGGCGCTACAGATTCGGCAAACAATTCTTGGTGACGATCATCCTTACGTAGCGACTAGCCTCAACAACCTCGCCGCCCTGATGAATGCCAAAGGTGACGATGCAGCCGCGGAACCGCTTTACCGACGCGCCCTCGCCAGCAGACGCGCGCTACTGGGTAAGGCTCATCCGGATGTGGCGGGCACACTGAACAATTTAGCCGTCACATTGCAACACCTGAAGGATTATGATGGAGCCGAGGCTTGCTTCCGTGAGTCGCTCGATATTTTTCGGCAGGTACATGGCGAAGAGCATCCGGCAGTCGCGACTGGCATATCCAACCTCGCCATCCTCTTAAAGATCAAAAAAGACTACACCGGCGCCGAAACATTACTACGAGAAGCGCTTCGAATTCGCACCCAACTTCTCGGTCGTCAACACCCGGACGTGGCCTACACACTGTTGACACTGGGGGAAGCACTTCAACTGGGGGGTGACGCAGCCGGCGCGGTCCAACCCATCCGGGAAGCATTGAACATTCGAAAGAAAGCACTACCACCCGATCATTGGCTGACGGACCACACGCGAAGTATTCTGGGATCATGCTACGCATCACTAGGTAGAGACGACGAGGCCGAGGCGCTGCTGATCGATAGCCTCACGCAACTAGGCACAAAACGTGGTACGCAGGATATTTACACGCAAGGGGCGTTACGCAGACTCCTTCGCTTTTATGAATCCATAGGACACCAAGACGAGGCCGCCACATACCGCAGCCTATATCTGGAGCCTTCAGAAATTGTTGACGATCGCTGATGTAATAGCCATGTTATGGCTCAAGATAAAATCATCGCCGTTCTTTTTTTCCGCTTTCGCAGCCATACAGCATCCTTCGTTTTTGTGTGTCGCTTTGTTGAGGCCATCTTCTGGGGAATGATGAATATAGACCGCCACACGACCATAGAGCTTACTCTAGACACGGTATCCGCTATGCAAAACGGTAGTACCCACGGCTTTTTGCAAACGAGTTACGCCGGTTCACCCCCACGCGCGTGGGGACAATGCTCTAATGTGTAGCGATGATGTATCAAGTCGCGGTTCACCCCCACGCGCGTGGGGACAATTGACATCTGACCGCGCTAAATCTAGTATCACATCGGTTCACCCCCACGCGCGTGGGGACAATGTTAACACCTTCAATCATATGCTCGCCATACACTGGTTCACCCCCACGCGCGTGGGGACAATACTCGCCGGAGGTAAACCAAACGAGCCGAGGCCGGTTCACCCCCACGCGCGTGGGGACAATTCCAAAAAACGAGAAGCCTGTAGAATCAAAGTCTGGTTCACCCCCACGCGCGTGGGGACAATGTGTTGGGATAGATACCGGAGTTATCGTACACCGGTTCACCCCCACGCGCGTGGGGACAATCTCATGTGGGTGCGAAATGACGCCATTGATCAACGGTTCACCCCCACGCGCGTGGGGACAATACCATAAGCGTCATACAAACGATCAATAGCATCGGTTCACCCCCACGCGCGTGGGGACAATGTAAGATGGCGGTTTGTGCGGCACGGTGATGATTTCGGTTCACCCCCACGCGCGTGGGGACAATTCATCTACATATAATATACACCAAAGGTTATACCGGTTCACCCCCACGCGCGTGGGGACAATATCATACAAACAAATAGGCCGCCGCAATAAACCGGTTCACCCCCACGCGCGTGGGGACAATCCGATGGTTGGATCGACAACGCCATGCAGGTTCGGTTCACCCCCACGCGCGTGGGGACAATATTGGTCCCCGGCACCCCGTTGCCCACCGTGAGAGGTTCACCCCCACGCGCGTGGGGACAATTTCTTTCGGCGCAGTTAATCCATCGGCAACACCGGTTCACCCCCACGCGCGTGGGGACAATGTCCCTTCTCTCGCTAGCGCGAGTTCTATCCGTGCGGTTCACCCCCACGCGCGTGGGGACAATCCAAGTTGCCATTAAACGCCTGCCCTGTGAATCGGTTCACCCCCACGCGCGTGGGGACAATTTTTTGATTGCGTTAGTCGCCTCGTTCGTGTCCGGTTCACCCCCACGCGCGTGGGGACAATGCAAATTGCTGGATGTTTTTGGCATGGATGAGCGGTTCACCCCCACGCGCGTGGGGACAATTGGGGGCGACGTGGAAATTGAATCTAAGGTAGCGGTTCACCCCCACGCGCGTGGGGACAATTATACCCAAGAATCCCATCCTGCCCGGCCATGCGGTTCACCCCCACGCGCGTGGGGACAATCCTGTCGTTAACACGTTGACATTGACTAGATACGGTTCACCCCCACGCGCGTGGGGACAATACTAAAAATTTGGCCATTTATGTGCTCCTAACCAGAAATAGGCCTTCGAAGTCTTCAATTGTTCTTGCCGTTGTTCCCCAAGTTCTCACCTGAAAGCCTTGTTCCGTATTACTCGAATACATCATGATACAAGCTCCATCCTTTGCCTTGCCACAAGCCTTTTCCCACAAGCGGTCTCGTACCATACCAGACACCCGTCCGACAAACACGCATGCTTTCGGCTCCAATAGCCATCTTGTCAGTTCACCACGCAAGCTTGGCGATACTCGTTCAAGAATCAGAACAATCATGATCTACCTCATTTTCCGGAGCATGGTTAAGGCCTCCTTCCACGATCTGTTTGTCCGGATCCCACAATCCTCCGGGGGCAGCGGATTCAAGATCATGTGGTTGAAGAATGTCTTTTTTCGCTTGTCTTGTGGGAATCGCCAGTATTGTTTGCATATCCGGAATAATCCTTGCCAATAGTTTGGTAGAAACGAAGACATCGCGGCAGGCCAGACGAATCTGCCGCTCCAATTTTTCCGTACCCTGGGCTATTGCCTTGAACGCCAGGGGGATCGTGATCTCAGCCTTGTACAGATCAGCAATATCGTACACAAAAGACAACATCTTTCCCGTGTGAATGAAACCAAGCGCCGGAGAAAAACCCGCTGAGACAATCGCAGCATGACAAATGCCGTACAAGCATGAGTTGGCCACTGAAAGTGCCCGGTTAACCGGATCGGCGTTTTGCCATTTGTCCCGCTTGTAACTTCGCCCCGACCAAGGAACTCCGGTTTCTCTCGAAGCTTTGGCGTATATTTCCCGTACCCTGACACCCTCCATGCCACGAATTTGTTTGAGTGTCAAAGTCGGTTCGAGCTTCTGAGGGAAACGCAACTGATAGAGACGCCGCACGACTTGCATGTGAAGCGATTCGTCCGCCCACATCCGTGCCTGATGGAGCGTGTTGGATGCGTTGCGCGTTTCACCCATGCCCGCCGCATAGAATCGCACACCTTCCTCACCGCACCAGACGACAAGACAGCCATGGTCTGCCAACACCGAAACGGCGGCATGGGTAATCGAAACGCCGGGGCCTAACATCAAAAGAGCGAGATTGGCACAGGGCACGGGTACTTTACCAGCGGCGTCGTGAATAGCGATGGCACGAGCCTCCTGATCCACGCGACAATGCTCCACATAGAGATAGCTCCACCCGTCGCGGAATTTCGGCAAGACGTGCAAATCTTGTATGCTCATTTCAATCACCCTGGTAGTGGTGCGACGGACAGCAGTCCAAAGCCAAACGCTTTGGCGGGGCCGATGCCTTTGATGATAGTTTCATGCAGGCGTTCAGGGTCGGTAACTTCTAGACTACCGTCATAACGGACGGAACGCAGACGTTTTCCTTGCCTCTTACCTTCTTTGTTGACATAGACATAACCCGGCTGGATGACGATAGAATTCTGATCAACGGCGAAACCTCCCGCTTCGGCCCGGACAATGAGCCAGTTAACAAGCTGATCGGACGGCACTGGAACACGTTTGCCGTGCCGTCGTTTGCCATCCGAACCACTTTTTGTGTCGATCTTACGTGTTGGATTTGCAAATAAGCGAAACCGTAAAACTTGGTTTTGTACAAAGGCAGGATTAAAGTCCTTCGTCTCCGGTTTTGCGGCTAGGAAATAACCGGCATTATGAAAGGCGTAATCCCAGTCCGGTCGGAGGGCGGATTGGACGAGAATAGCCACTCCGCCGCGCATTATAGGATCAATACGAAATAAGAAACCGGATGTTTCTTTTCTTTCGACATGGACCTGTTTATCACCAAAATCTTCCGGTTTGAACGGCTTTAAAAAATCCGGATCATCCGACTTGCGCTGCTCCGATGGGAAAGCCATACACAAGCGCTGATGAACGCGGTAAAGGTTGCGTAGCCACTTCTGCCCAGGACGGGGAAGGTCGAGGCCATCGTCAACGGCAATACAAAGTCGGCTAAGAAACATTCAATCTTCCTCCCCTGATGAAGCATCCAGCATGCTGCCAAAGAAATCCACCGTACGGGCAGCCTCCAGCAACTCGCGGCGACGGCCAAGACGCCGCTCCTTTAGAAGTCGATTGATCAGATCGAGAATCGTCCGACGTTGAGCCGGGTCAGAAGGGTCGACGCGACGCGCTTGCATGTCGTGCCCGTATTCCAATATGGTGCAAGCATCATGACAGGATTTGCACAAAGATCGGAGATCTTCATTCGTCTCGTGGCCGACGTTGCTGTAATCCACGTGATGCACTTCCTCGGCAGGTGATTTGCAAAAGACACAAAGGTAATTGTCAAGTAGCAGACGAGCTTGTCTTGCGTTCTTCCACTGCTGAGACGTGTAATCGACCCGCCGTACTCGAGGTTGATCAGTGAGATTACAAAGCGCATTTTCCACGGGAACAGTAATCTGATCTTTGATCACCCATCGCGGGTCATGACTGTAAAAGCCAAAGACCTGTGGAACATCATGAACAAGTATTGCGCTGTCAGGTGCGGGTGTTCCCGCTGGGTGTTCAATATAAATGTCGAGCGTCTGCATGGAGCCTTGCCCATGATCATCAATGGTCGGCATTCGAGGTTGCCACGCAACCGAAGAAAGTGCTTTTTTCAAATCATGAAAGATCTCCACGCCCACCAAAACCGGCTTGCCCGGAATACAGCTCTTGCGTCCAAGGAATATAGGCCACACCGGATCGTCCAGCGCGCAGGCACAATCGTTGATTGTGTCGGAAGGCCCTTGGAGCGCGATGAGAAACGAAGCATCGTAAAGATACTGACGGCGGGAAAGCAAGGTCTCTTCTTTGCCGGTCGATTGGGTCTTTTTGATTTTGCCATCGGCACTCCGAATGCCAATTTTCGCTCCTACGGTATGGTAATCCCAATCGGTGGTTCCGTGTCGATCTACGCGCACGCCCATCTGAAGTAACGCAAGTCGCTTCAGTTTTGGCGGCGAATCTTCACGACGAACCCCCATAGCACAAAGCAGCATTCCCAACACGCCGGATTTACTGGGGTAACCATCGGTACGCCGCAGCTGAAAACGCGATGAGGTTCCCCATGATTGCATGGGACCAGCCAGACGAAGAAACAGAGTATTACCATCTTTGCTCATGCCATTGCCTCTGTTTTCTCCAGCGCATCGACAACGGATTTGACAAGATCCTCCAGACTCTTAAAGGATGTCGCTCCATTGACCTCGACCGAATCAGCAGACCCCACCGCAAGGAGAAACCGACGCATATCTAGAGGTGCGAAGGCGGTTGCGACGGATTTAATATAGGAGCTCAAAGCTTTCGCAGATTCGGTCATGAGATTGCGACCCTCTACGGGCTGGAGAAAAGCGTTGGCATAGCTGATCGGATGCTTTTTCCCAGATATTTCAACCAGAATCAGTTCGGGGACGCCGTGTGCAGCAAAGCTGTTTTGTTTGCCCGTGGGATTGGCGAGTGCCGAAGCACAGACAAGATTACCGACCGCATTTGCCGAGTCTTTATCCTCCCATGAAAGATGCTTCTTCAAAGCGTCAAAGTCAACGTTGAGGTACTTATAATAGACCGATGCGTTGAAAAATGTTTCTGTATCTCCGGAGCCGAGAAAGGCAGCTCCCATCTGATCCGTCTGCGTCGAGGCATACTCTCGTTTCCGGTCGTCCATGGCTGTGAAGTAATCGCTCTCGATCATTGTCTCATGCGTGCTGATCGCGTGGGCCACCTGACAGGTCGCCTCAACGTTCACCACCAGATCGCTGGTTGTCATTCTCCCAAATAGGGCGATATCGACGGTTAGTGTTTCGCTTGCCTTAAATATCTCACTTTCAAATTTCTCAATTTTGTCATACCCGTTCTTGTTCTTTTTGCCGTTGATCCACTCTTTGTAGATGCTCTCGTTGTCCTTCTTCAGGCGTGAGATCAACTCAGCTATTTTTTGAGCAAAGAGGGGCGGAAAGTAAACCAGTTGACCAGTCTTGTCCGCAACATCGTCTCCGGTTGAATTAGTGTTTTTTGAGTCGTTCTTTTCCCGAGCGTCGTCGGAACTTGACTTCTCTGATTTGAATTTCTTCCCTAGCGCCGTCTTGATCTTGCTCAAGTCCTTATTGGGAAAATCGGATTCTTTCAGTTTATCCGCGACCATTCGGGGCAAGTATAGTGTGCGGTCCGCAAGTGCATCTCCAAATGCCTCTCTGAATTGAGAAGAATGCCGGATATTTCGCTTGAGACACTGGCTGCTGATGCGTCCGCGCGTCACGCCACCGAAGATGCACTTCTTTGGCTGTCCGGTATCGTCGCGGTTGAGGTTTCCCGGCGGCATGCTTTGAAGCATGTGGATTTGAACAAACATGGGGATATTCCTTTCGTAAGTATCAATTGATCAGTTGATCGAGGGCGGAACAAAGTCCTGCCCAGTCAACCCTCTCGGGTTTTCGTTGTCGCATGTTCTTGTCAAGGGCACTGCGAAGTTCGGCTTCCAATCGGCGTCCACGTGGGAATGAAACCGGATAGAGAGACGCCGACTTTCCCTTGCTGCGCTCATTCAATTGACGCTTCGGAAAAGTGCTGAGCGGGCAAAAAGCCTTGTTCCATGACACGCGAGCGAAGGATGGGGCGGCGGCCATAAGTTTCAGAACCATCCATGCTACTTTTCGGGACGGGAGGTCTTGGACTCCCTTGCTGCGTAATCCCCAGTACAAGCCGCTTAGTACATCGAATCCTCCGGGTGAATCATGCATATCCCGGTATGCGGAATTTAACAATGCAACCCAATCCGTACGTGTAAGAAGTTTCGCGGCTGCTTGCACAAATCGCTTAGCACCTGTAGAGGGAGTACGTGTGGGCTTTCTCCAACCGTCAATACCCTGTGTCCTTTGTGGTGATCGATTATCGGGTAAGTAATTACAGATACTACCTGGCAAAAGACTTGGCAGATCGAGTTGTCGGTGGTCAAAAGTCTTGTTGTTTGCCGGATTTGTGCAGGGAATCACGAGTTGCCAACTGCCGTGGTTTGAGTTCCCCTTGACGACTGCCGATTGCGGAGGTGAATGATCTTTTTTTCCAACCAGCGCGCCGAGATCTCGACCGATTGCAGCCCATTCTTCCTTCGTACTTTTCATCGTTTTATACTTATTTATCGTCCGGTGCTTATCGGATTCGGCACTGGGGTAGAAGGCAGCGGGATCCTGCCATTCAAACGGATTATTGTCTGATCGTTTTTTTGTATTCTTGTTCTTGTTGTACACGATAGGGCCGACGACAGAGACTCCAGACTTGCCGCATCTCCAGCAAGTTTTCAAATTTTTGTGTGAATCCAAGAAAACACATCGCGGGTTCCAGGTGAAAGCTTCAAGATATGGGATAGTGGCACCCGCATCAGCCGGTTCGAAGTGTCCGGACCATTGCGCTCGCCCTGCATTGACATCCAAGGGTATGAGATTTAGGCCAAGTGTGAATGCTAAGTTCTTGCCCGATGCGATGGCCATGATCGGTGGGGCATTGTGTATAGAAGGGGTCAAACCTGCGCCGCCGGATTGGCTCCAAGGGATCAATCGAAGCATACCTAATGATGCACACGGAAGACATATACACGCTTTCTTGTCGTCACCATGATGAAAGTGGGCGACGTTGGTACCCGAAGCGAGTTCAGCAAACAGGGAGCCAGCGGATTTTTGGGCTCTTGCGTTTTTCAATTTTTGGTCTTGCAAAAAAGGAACCTTGTCATCGAAGAGGTTGAAATAGTTTGCTTCTCTTTCGATGGCATCAAACACTTTCGATGGCAAGCAATCTGACAAAAGAATATCCCGCAGCTTTTCTACCCCTTCCGCTTCATCTGCTTTCCAATAAAGCAACGTCAGAAGAAAACGGTGTGCGGCGAACATATCTAGCGGACTTGAAGATGAAATGCAGCGGATATCCATTGCCCTTTTCATGGCGTCTAATGGAGAACAAACTAGGGGCTCGGAATTTAAGTTTATTACGTGTAGCCATGTGCTGGTAAGCACGTTCCAGTCCATCATCCGTTGAGAGGAGTCTTGCTTTATGCTGGACATTATCCCTCCGTATCCTCTAGGAAGTTTGAAGCGTTGAACTGAGGTACGGTGGGAACAAGTATATTAACCCAGAGATGGTTGTTCACCGGAAAATGAGAAAGTTCGAGTTCCACTCGGGATGCTAGTGGGACGGGGTTGTTAATGAGAGACTTGTGGGTTTTCATGAAATTCCCTGTAACTCTTTAGCTTCAACAGCTTACAAAAAAAGCCCGGAGGATCTCTGCCTCGGGGCCTCCGTTAACTAATCGGGCCTGAGAATTCAGGCAAAATAAAAATGACTCCCCGAGAACGCACCAACGCGAATTGCCCAACCGGAGATCGCCATCTTGAAGCCCATCCTGCGCTTCCGTGCTGCATGACCTGCCGCACTCATCAGGGACGCTCCAAGAAGGCTTCGAGCTTCTTCTTCAGACGGCTTGGTTGGCGTGTTTCGCATTCCCAAACGACGCACACCGACCATCCGTCGCGCCTGAGCTTCCGCATGTTCCGCCGATCCGGTTCCATATTCCCCGCAAACTTCTTGGCCCAAAACTGGGCGTTGGTCTTCGGGCGTGGCCGACCATACTTGCATCGGTGGCGGTGGAAAAAACAACCGTGTACGAAGATCAGCTTTCTGTGGCGTGGCAGTACCAGGTCAGGCCGTCCGGGGAGATCGCGCCGGTAGAGCCGGAACCTGTAGCCCATTGCGTGGACAGCCCGTCGCACGACCAGTTCCGGTTTGGTGTCCGCACCACGGATACGCGACATGCAATAAGATCGCTGGTCAGGCGTCAGGACATCCATCCTGCTGCATCCCTTTCGATTCGCCCGCGTCGTGAAAAGCCATCTGGCGGACTACCCCGTTGACGGCCTCATGCCACGCGCACGAATAGGCGGAGAGAATCCGTCCGCCCCGAGCGCCGGCGTTTTTCGGTTATCACGCCAGCCGCCTTTAGTTGCGTGCGGAGAGCTGACGCGATGGCATAGGCCATCAGCGGCGGCACCGAGTTGCCGATCTGCTTGAAGCCATCATTCATCGCGCCACAGAAGCGGAAACCGTCAGGGAAGCTCTGGAGTCTGGCGGCCTCCCGTACCGAGATTGTTCGTGCCTGGTCAGAATCGTAGTGAATGTGCGAGTAGGTATCTTTCCCAAGGTGAGCCGTAACCGTCCGCGCGGGGGCATACGCCTCCATCTTCCGCCACTTGTTCGGAAACTTTGAGGGGTCGTATGGCGGCACGCATGCCCGGCGCAGCTCCTGATACTGCTCTCCATGGCTACGCAGACTCTTGCCGCGCCGGCGCTCCTCTGCGGCAAGTCGTCTGACGAAGCGGCGTTCCGCAATCTGGTGCGCCTCTGGATACTGATCGCCCGGCTTCATGTTCCGGAAGATCGTGTAGTCACGCGGCGTGTAGCGGATCACATGGTCAGCCGGAGGCGGAGCTTGCTCCAAACCTGGCCATGATCGCATCAGCCGCTGGTAGCCGTTCCTCGCCGGACGGTTGTACGCGATCTCCGTGAGGAATCGCCGAGCGCCCGCCCTCGACTTCATATGCCGCAGATGCTCCGTTATGGCGGGCAAATCGCCGAGAGCCTGCCCCGTTGTGATCGCCGATGCCGGATTCAGCACGCGCTCGAAGTCCTCCGTGTAGTAGTCGTGTGGTTCGAGAACGGGAATGCTGTCATCTCGTCCGTGCCGGGATGTGGCGTACCCAACAGGGAGGTCAACCGCATGCGTGAGGCTGGGAAACTGCGGCGCTTGCTGTAAGTGTCCATCCAATCCGATAAGTAAAAGCCGTTCGCGCATCTGCGGCACACCGAACCATGCTGCGTTCAGAATAGCGTATCGAACCTCGTAACCCAAAGCAGCCCCGGTCGCCGCAATCTCCTCGGCAATGTTGCGGCCACCAAAACGAGCGATGTCCCTCACATTCTCCATCACGAACGCCGCCGGGCGCAGGCTTTCAACGAATCGGAAGAAATGTGTGTAGTAGGACACGCGGGGGTCGCTCAGGTGAGCGAGCCGCTCGCCGGCAATTTCCCGGAGCTTCGCGCGACCGATCCGGGCGAACGGCTGGCAAGGAGGGCCTCCAATGATAACGTCGACGCGGGAACCCTCGTACTCGCGGGCATCCACCTGGCGGATGTCACGAGGCTTGCTGGAAACGCAGGCCGCATGAAAGTTGGCTGCATAGGTCGCGTGAGGCACGGCTGCCAACTCGATACCATCCACGATCTCGAATCCGGCGGCATCAAACCCGAGTGAGAATCCGCCGCACCCAGCAAACAAATCAAGAACTCGTCCCCGCAACAGTGAACACCTCCATGCAAGCCAAACCCTGCTATCCCGTAGCCTTGACGGCTCTGCATCCGCTCCAGCTACACAAGCCGGCCTGTGACCGCCAATGCACTCGCATTCGGTCACTTGCCACCCGGCGACATGGTGTGGCTGGAGACCGCACCGCCCCGTCAAGGGCTGGGCAAGAGCCACGCCCCCACGGAGCCGTCCGCCGGGTGGAGCAGGGCCGCTGGCAACGATTTATAGCCGGACGACGCGGCCAGGGCAAAAAAACGGCGTCGGCGGGGTTGACAGCCTGTAGTTTCGCTGTATTATACGACCATGGCTCTTGTGAAGCGTGCAGCTCAACATCTCCTCGACACCGAGAAAGCCCTCCGCGCCCTTCTTGCCGACGGCGCTTCCAACGGAAGCGACTATGACGATCTGTTCCGTGTTGCCGAGCTGGCCAAGGCCGTCAGGCGGATGGCTGACGGTGCCACCTCCCACCGACCGCCAGCGACCACGCGGAACGCGGCTGCTGCGACTCGAAAGGTTGGCAAGGTCGGGACAGCAACCAAACGTCGACGCAACCCTGCAACAGGCCGATCGCGCGCGAATACCCGTAAGTACCCGGTCTTTCTGCGGACAGGTGACAACCTCATCAAGGTGGCTTGGTCAAAGTCCTCGAAGGCGGAGTACGAGCATAAAGCTCCGAAGCGGGCGCTAACCGATCTCGTGGCAGTGATCGCTGAGGTCGGCGCACGGCAGGATCAGTTTACGACTGAGGATGTCATGCCCGTGAAGGATTCGCGCGATAAAACGGAAATCCCAAGCTACCAAGCCTATCTGTGCTTGGCGTGGCTGCGCGAGGCCGCGTTGGTACAACGGCATGGGCGACAGGGGTATTCGGTAACTGATCCCGAAGGTCTCCGGGGCCAGGTGGATACGCATTGGCAAATGCTCCCGGTCAAGACATTGAACAAGTAGCTGTCGCAAACCACTGGTGGAGGACGCGCAGTATGCCCGAGGCAGGAACATGGCGATTCAAGAAGATGGAGCGGGCCGACCCAAACGTCGACCCGATCCAGACCGAGTTCTTCACGACCGAGGCATTGTCCAGCCTCAGTGACGCCCTGTTGCGGGAGGTAGTCCAGAACGCGCTGGACGCGACGGACGGCTCCTCGCCAGTGCGTGTGCGATTCGACCTGACCGGAATAGATGAACCGCTCCGTGGGGATGCTGCAGCAAAGTACCTGTCCGGACTCACTGAGCATCTGACAGAAGGGTTGTCCCAGCCGCCGCACAACCTGTCCGAAATGCCGTTTATGGTGATCGAGGACTTCTCGACGGTTGGCTTGACAGGAGACTACGAGCAGCATGATGACGCCCCCCATATCGGTGATGCAGTCGTCAAGAACAACTTCTACTACTTCTTCCGCAACATCGGGCGATCCGCGAAGTCGGAGAAGGAGCGGGGGCGCTGGGGGCTGGGCAAGACGGTGTTTCCTGCATCGTCGCGGATCCAATCCTTCCTTGGCCTCACGATGCGGGATCAGGAACCTCGAACCCTCCTGATGGGCCAATCTGTTCTCCGAACACACAAGGTGGGGGACGATCGTCACAACCCATATGGCTACTACGGCGTATTCGCATCCGACGGCTTTCAGCTCCCGATCCAGCAACACGAGGCGGCTGGTGAGTTCGCGCGGGACTTTGGCCTTACGAGAAACGGCGATACGGGTCTTTCCATCGTCGTGCCATATCCTCACGAGGAGATCGCCGCAGAGGATATCATTCGGTCGGCGATTCTTCATTTCTATGTGCCGATACTCGCCTGTGACTTGGAGGTCGAGGTCGTTCGAGGAGCGGATCGCTGGTCGCTTACTCTTGGAAACATCTGTGATGTTACGCGCAGTCTCGACTGGGCGTCATACCCTGTGGACGCTGATTCGCTCCTTACCTTATTCAGATTTGCCGAGTGGGCCATCTTCATCCTTGAGGACGGAAGCGAGGTGACTCGGCTAGAGGAACCGCCAGTCTCGCTGCGATGGAGCAAAGACCTTTTTTCTGGTGATGCCCTCGAAACGCTGCGGCACCAGTTCGAGTCGGGCGACGCGCTGGCGTTCAGGGTGCCAGTGACGGTTGAGCGCATCGGCGCGGATTCGGCCCGATCACACTTTCATGTCGTTCTCCAGCGAGACGAAGCTGCGGACAGGGGCCGGAGTCACTTCGTGCGCGAGGGGCTGACCATTACGGAGGTCGGTGCCAGAAATCGCACTAGGAATGTTTGCGGAATTGTGTTCATCGACGATGCACCGCTGTCGCAGATGCTGGGCGATGCGGAGAATCCGGCCCACACTGACTGGACGCCACGACGCACCAATCTTACAGACCACTATGTGAAGCCGGAGAGAATTATTCGGTTCGTCAAAGACAGTGTCGTAAAACTGGCCACCCTGCTGTCACGCCCGCCGGAGGAGCGTGATGAGGAGCTGCTTCGGGACATTCTACACTACGAGTTGGAGGTCGAGGACGGCACTGGTTCTGCCGCAGGCAATAAAGGTGGTCGGCGGCGACGCGGGCGAACTACGCCAGTTATCGTGCCACCTTCCCCTGAACGGAGGCCAAGCGTTTTTCGGGTCACGAAAATCGCTGGAGGCTATCGCATCGCGCGCAACCCGGAGGCGGATTTCAGACGAACTCGGATACGCACACGGGTCGCGTACCACACGCGGCACGGGAATCCGTTCCCCAAGTATCAC
>JAJRWX010000082.1 GCA_024276605.1 Planctomycetota bacterium
GGGCTTGTGACGCTTTTCGTAGCGGCTACTGATATGCCTTGCTGTTGAACCTTTTCCCAGATCGTTATCAGTTTGTCGCATTTATTATCGGGTTGTGGGATCGTAAACTCGATAGGCTCACGGGCCAGGTCTTGAATGGCATCTGCCGACAATGCCATAACACTGTCATGCGATAGCCATCTTTTGTACAGTCCGCTTTCCGGATGCTTTGAGTTAGGGCATCGAAAACACCTAACCCTATCGTAAACGCCGCCGTCGATGGTGACGGATGCCCCTTCTGCAATCTCCTTGCAGAATTTTTTTGTGATAGATGAAAACTCAGGCGACGGGTGGGTGTCGAGCACGCCAGTAGGCACCCCAACGTGAAAGCCTTTCCGCCCTGAAAAGAATATCAACAAATCATCCTCTTGGATTCCCCACTCGACAAGCGCTGCAGATAGTTTGCGAGTATCCTCAACGGCTTGAGGCAAGTCGTCGTCGTGGTCAATATCGAACCATATCCACCTCGCCCACGTAGGTCCGTCATAACCGGCAACGGAGTTTGTGGCTTTCATCTGCTGCGCAAATTCTTCACCGAAACAAAACATTGACAGATACGATTCCGCAAGCGGCTCGCCTAACGAGCATTCCGAAAAAGCCTCATCGGCGACGGTCAAACGTCGGGGGTTTGTAAAGGTGCCATTTATTTTGAAACCATGCGGGAATGCAGTTTCAATTTGATTTATCACATTATTTTTATACAATTTGTTGTATCCTTAATTCTTGAAAGACCGCCTCGCACTTCCCCGGCTGTGGCGGTCTTTTTTTTTCACATACTCACTTCGTGGTCAATGGCGTCACCGATGCGCACCACGTGCCCATGCCTGTGCAGCTTCTCAGACATCACAGGATGCCAGCCTCTTTTAGAGTTTGCTTGGCTTTTTCGATGGACTTCAATCGCTGCCGATTGGTCGGTCGTTTCGGTGGTGGGGCAGGTCGGTCGGGTAACTCTACCTCGCCCAGCTCTTTTGAGAATCGCTCGAGCGCCTCCATCGACGTGACGAACCGCCCGCCCAGGCGACGGACCTCAAGCTTGACACCCCGACACCCCTTGCGTGCCCAGCGCCATATCGTGCATGTATGGGGGCGTTTGCCGTTGAATTTCGGTAGGGCCTTAGCCGCTTCCGCGAACGTGACGATTTGCTCATTCTGCAACATAGTACAATCTCCGTAGGAATTTCATTACTCTACGGGGATTGTGTCGTGTTACACTTGCTCGGAGTATGCCATTTACTTGTCAATCGTTTGTCAATCGTTTGTCATTTTTGACAAGTCGTTGACAAGTCGCGTTTGCAGTGGGCAGTAACCGTAACCAGGTTTATTATGGATAAACCCCTTTTCCTTGAGGACTTTGATTGCACGATTCGCTGTGGATTCGGTCAAGCCGGGTATATGTCCAATGATGCCTTGCAGCATAATCGGGTAGTGTTTCACAATGACCTCGTACACTTTTCTATGATTGGGTTTTAGGTGTCTTATTACCTCATCGTAGCCATTGCTATCACTTGATATTGCGGGTGTTTCATCATCCTTCGGATAGAAGGCGCGTTGCGTGGGCAGACTAGCATCTTCAATGTGACCGCTGATACCGTATCGCTTTCCTACAAGCCTACTCTTGCCATATATGTGCGTAGGCCCATGCTCTCGGATAATATCAATTTCATAATCTTGTCGGTCGTTTACCTTTGCTTCCCTTTGTTGGGTCACTAGCTCTTTTGCATTGTTGGTTGCTAACAGCGCTCTACCTACTCTGGTTATTTGATAGCAGTCAATCCGATAACGATCCATCAACTTAGGGTCGGTGTCACCGTGCGCAATAAAGATATTCTTGGCATACACTCTATGGTTATCGACGGTTGCAACATATTGATAATCCTCATCTTCGCTAAGCAGAGCGTATATTGCTACTACTTTCCCATCCGGGCGAATGTAATTCGCGCGTCTCGCCTCGTGGTGAACACTATGGGTCACAGCTTCCTCGGTTTTGAGTAACCGTAACTGTAAGTATATGTCGAAAGTAACCGGCGATAGCTCTCCATATAAAGCGACGAACGGAACCGGGTCAAAATAAACAAGGCGACCATCCCCGTATCTCGGCTTCGTGTATGGTCTACCCGTGAATTGTAAATCCTCGATTATCTGTAAGACTTCTAGTGCGTGCTTGCTTAGTGTTGAAATGATTTCACCTACCATCCAACCAACGTGTCAAGATAGCGACACATCAAATAAAAAAACCCCGCGTGTGCTGCTAACGTCCATCACAAAGGATTGACACACACGCGGGGTTCAATTGTCTTGTGGTCCGCAACGGACGTTAGCTATGGGTATTATCCAGCTTCACTAAAAGTGTGCAAACCTTATTTCTGGAATTCGGGGGGATAGTGCCAAGGGGATGGTTGTGGAATTACATCGTGAGGATACTCACTCTCATATTCTACGATAGCCACATCCAGCCCGTTACGACGATAACGGTCAGCTAGCTGGCGTGCCTCGGTGTAGGTCAGTCCATCGGTCGATGCTACGTCATCACTTTGATAAAACGATATTGGTCGGACTACGCTGAACAGCGTTGCCGGTTGGTCGTTGGTAGTCATGTATTTATTTCCTGTGCTTGTGATGTATTTAGACGCCTCTCAAGCACAAATACCCTACCCTTGAGGCGCGCTTTTACGATCCCCAGCTAGCCAATCTTGCGGATGGTCTCTATCGCCCGTTGTTCGTCGCGTTCGGCGTAGACTTGTGTTACATCAGCTTTTGCGTGTCCGAGTAGAATCTGCGCATCTTCCAACCCGCGCTCCCGGCGTACCATTGTGGCGAATGCGTGACGTAGCTGATTTGGACTCCAGTGATGCTCTCGGTTCCATTGCTTCAACGCCTCACCCTTCATGCCCTTGGGGGCAGGAAACGCCTGAAGGCAACCGTAGGCGATAGCGCGGCCATAGGTGCCGGTAGAATACCGCTCGCCCGGTTTGCGTTGTGGACGCGGCTTACAATGGCTTCCAGGAACGTTACCGCACGATAGGGGCGTCTTGCGGTTAGCGTGCATAATCTCTCGACGTTCACGGTCCGCTTGTTCCGGCGTAAACATGTAGCCTTTGAGATTGCGCAGATAGGGACGGATAGCCTCTTGGGCCTTCGGGCCGAGATAGATGGTCCGCGACCGACCTCGATACTGTGTCTTGTGGTGCGTCGGTGTGTACGTCCAGGTGTCGCCGGACATATCCAAGTCAACCACCCCCATTCGACACAATTCACCCGGTCTCATGCCGGTCAACCGTTGCACTGTGACCATGGCGCGAACAGTTGGCGTTAGGAGTGGTAGCGTCGCATCGACCACGTGATCCTCGACGGGCAGAACACGTCCAGACTCAGGGGCATCTGTTCTGCCGTACTTCAAGCCCTCGACCGTTTCCAGCCGGTGGTAGACGGACGCCGGTAGTATTTCCTCGCTCGATGCCCACTTGAATACACGTCTCAAGCGAAACACTTGACGATTGATATACGACCGACACCAGCCGGTATCGATCATCCTCTGCCGTACAGCTTTCATGGCAAGCGGTCCGTAGTCTTTGGCCGGTGTTTCAGAGTAGAGCGCTATCAGCGGCTTGAATGCCTGCCTATAATTCACTAGTTCGCTCGAAGCGTCACCGTTGGGGTTGGCATAGTAAAACTCTGCATAATCCCAATACCGTGAAACCAATTCAGCAATGGTTATCTGATCCGGCTCTACAGCCATACACCTACCGTTCGCCAACCACTCGACGGTCAAACGGTCATATTCACCCCGTGATTCTTTTGAGCCATACGGTCCAAGATGAAAACGAACGCCAGCCAAGACGACGAACGCGCGGTCATTACCATTCTTCTCTTTCTGCCTTCGTAACTTGGGAATTTTGCTTTTTGCCATGCGGAACAGCCTTTTCAAAAGAAAAACGTACCATTGGTACCTTTTTCGCCTTGATAACAGCCGCTCCGTCGCGTTGACGGGTATCCATAAGTCGTTATGGATTCAGCGTTTGTGTCAATCTCCCCGAGTAGGATTCGAACCTACGACCTAGCGGTTAACAGCCGCTCGCTCTACCGATTGAGCTATCGGGGATCGTATGTGTCGCCGAAGCGAGGTGTAACATCTTCTCGTCAGGTGGCGATCAAGTCAACTATCTATAGCCAACCAAGTAGGCTTAGAGATTGACCATATCGATGCCGCAGGTCTACGGCTTTAATAGAGCAGTTCTCCTCGTTGATCTTCATCGGATTGCGCGGTTTCCCAGCCACGTCGCACCAGGCCTAAACCGTAAAGGCAGCTTTCAAAATCTTCGCTTAAATGCTGAAACAGCTCCGGCGGGTAGGTATCGCGCTGGTTGGCCAGGGAAGACACGATGTGATAGGATTGCTTGCCCCTGATCACATAATCAAGCAACACATCCGACCTCTGGCGCGAGGCCTTACGCAGATGCTCAGGGTATAAACCGGCCCAAAATAGGGTGAAATCGCCAATGTGCTGATATACCGCACGATCGCGCTCGGCGTCCGTGGTCGGTTTTTCATCGCTGATAGCGATGAGCACCGAAGCAATCTGTTCGAGTTCTCTGCCCTGCACGTTGCGTATGGTGTTGAGCGTATCGATGTGGGTGAAGTTGACCAGCAGGTCAGCTAGGTAGCTTGTCAGCTCGGGATCGCATAGGCCAACCTCCTCACAGAAAGCGTGCTCTACCGCTGCCGCAAAATGGCGACGCAATGGATGATTTGGATCAATGTTTTGCATGTCATACGGCTCCTCATGCCTATCCTGGCTATCGCGATCCCAATGATTACGTATCGCGGTTTCGAAACAATCTTTGCTGGCACAAACCATCCGCCAGTGGGCCTGCTTGAATTCGATCGCTACAGATACACAGAGCTTGCTCTATTTAACTCTAGCGCCTAAAAGCAGATTCTTCCTGTGGCTACGCATACTTTTCACGCTACATTTGGGTAATAAACGCTATAGCCACCTCTTCATCATAGGTCCGCTTTGACCCTGGATTCTCCTTAATTAAGGTTAGGATTCACAAATTGACCACGCAAAGAAAAGCGTGACTAAAGATTGAAAAGCCGTCCTATACACCGCCTTAATATGGATAAATATGAGGTAAACTAGGCAAAGAACAGGCCTATTGGTTTATGGGACTTGTGCCGCATCTGCGCACCTGTCACCGGCAGTCGTTGATACTAACCGCACTGGTTGTTGGCCTATTTTCGTGCTGAGCGTACAAGTTAATCCGTCGCGGGTTCACGTGTTGTTTTATCCGCTTTGGCTTTGGCTGTTTTTTTCTTCGATGGCTTTTTGTGTTGATTTTCAAACGTAGGCGTTGCCGGTTGCTTCTCGTTATATTGCGCCAATTGCGTTCGGTTGAGAAGCGCTTTAAGGCGCGCTTCCATCTGTGCGAACAGATCGTAAATGGGTTGCCACAACTGCTTGCGCTGTTGACGAATCTTGGCTACGGCCTTTCGATCGAACGGTCGTTGAGCCTGTCGTTCTTGATTTTCCAACGAAGTCAATTGAGCGGCTGATTTCTTGTAAAACAAAGCCGCTTTGCCTTTATACTCAGTTAGAATGGATCGTGCCGAGTCGATTTGTCCCTCGTCTAAGTTATAGTCTTTGATGAATTCCTCGACGAATTTTTCGAAGACGTCCGGATGGAACATTTCAACTTTAGGTTCGATTCTTGGCTGGGTCTTTTCCTTGGTGTGTTGAGCGACGCGCATATCGGTTGGCGACCCACCGGGTAACCAACCGTCAGCCGGCAGTTTAGGTCTGCGCGGGCTTCCGGCCATGTCCTGGGGTGGGAAGAGACCGTCACTGTTGGGTGTACCATTGGCCCAGGATTGCATGTTTTTGTTAATCTTTTGAAACTGCTTTTCCATCTCGGATAAGTCCCAGTCGTGCATGGTCTTCTGTTCGTCCGAGAGGATGGTTCGCCATTCGTCATTGGCTTGAAAGATAGCCTTTTTTACTTCAGCAATAATAGGTAACGCCGACTTGCCAATTTGACGCGATTTCTCAATGCCGGGTGGGTTAGCACCAAGTTGACAAGCCAAAAGATCACGGATCATCGGCCAAACGGTTTCTTCGTGTTCGGCTAGAAAACGGTAAACTTCGCGTTCCATCAACTCATCGGTGAGCTTGGCTTGTAATTCGTTAAGGTTATAACGCGCGGCGATATTTCTGACAGCGGCTTTACGAATGGTTTCAACGGTGGCAGCACTGGCTGACCTCGATGTTTCCAAATCACGCTGAAGGGCATTTTGCGGGTCGGAAGCGATTGCGAAGCTGGTTAATAGCATAGGCCCGGTAACGGCCAACAACGAAACGAAAAAACGCGATGTTTTCATGATGATCTTATCCCTGGTTTCCTTAGAACAAGCTCTATTCTTACGCAGCGGTCGGAACCAAGACCGTCCCGACGTTGCACTCGAACACGTCGCCTCACGAGAAGCGATCGTGCCATGGACCCCGGTTTCGACTGCGTCAGTCATAGGGTGAGGTCAGCTACTACCTTATACGCATTATATAGTCAATGCGGTTGCAGCGCCCATAGATAATCAACAAGCCTGTATGAAGATATTGGACGCAAAATGGAAAGTCCAGGCAAGGGGCGTAACATACATCAGCCAGGATTAGATCCACCCAGCCCGGTGCTGGGCCGACTATTCGAGATGGATTTGCAGCTTTATTTTCCTCGGTGATCGAAAACCAAACATCGAGATAACACGGTACGCCCACGTTCGCACTCGAAATTTCCAGAGACCTCGAAGGAAAGTCTCAATCGCTTCATTGTCCGGATCGCTCTTATTGGCCCTGGAGAGCATCTTCTTCGCCTCGGACCATCGACCAAGCTCCATCATGGCAATGGCGGCATGATACATAGCTGTGGAGTAATCGGGCTTGGATCGCAGTGCCTCTAAACAATGAGCCAAGCCGGATTCAAACCGACCCGCCCGCAACTGACAGACGGCTAAATTATGGTGAGATTGAGCGTGTTTGGCGTCGTGGGCGAGCACGGATCGATAGCAATCGGCTGCTGATCCGAACTGACGTAACCCCATCAAACAATTGCCCAACAACATCCAAACTCGAGCGACCGGCTTCTCGCAACGACTGGCACGCTGCAACGCGGGGAGGGCATCCGCAAATCTGCCCAACCTCATTAGCGCCTCGCCGGTTTTTTCATCCAGCAAAGCCGGCGACAAACGCGTGTCCGTGTCAAGGTCCAAGTGGACCTCACGAAAACATTCTAGCGCCTGCTTAGGGTAGTTACGTCGCAACCAGAGATTGCCGAGCGCAAAACGCGCCCTCGGATGAGAGGGTGCCAATTCCAGAATCTGCCCTAGTTTGGCAGCGGCTGCTCCAAATTGACCCGACTCGATGGATAGGTCGGCTAATTCGAAAAGTAAATCCGTGTTACCGGGATCATCCCGCAACTCAGCTAGGAAGTATTCGCGGGCCAGATCAAGTCGGCCTTGCGCACGATAAGCTTGCGCGATGCGTCGATTTACGCCGATGTAAATGGGTTCTAATTCGAGTACCCGTTTCCAACAGAAAATCGCTCGCTTGGTTTGACCACGTGCAGCCAACGATGCGCCCATGCTGAAGAAACAATGTGGACAATCTTCGTCCAATTGCTGCGCAAGATAGAACATTTCTTCCGCACGATCGTGGCGACCTAATTCGGCGTAAGCGCTAATGCGATGGCAATAAGCTGGTTCCAAATCGGGGTGGGCGGCGGCCAAGGCTTCAAAGCGTTCGATAGCCTGGGCATGTCGAGAAAGTCGCAACAGCGCCATACCAAGCGCAACGCCTACTTCTGCATCTTCACTGTCGAGCGATAGAGACTGTTCATAAGCATCCACCGCATCGATCGTACGATCCAATTCTTCGAGGAGATAGCCATGCTGCGCATGCCACGCAGCATTATGGGGATTGATCGCAATCGCAGCTTCGATTTCGGCTAGCGCCTCTACCCATCGCTGAGATTCAACAAACTGCAATGCGCGTTCTGCACGTTGTTCGGCTTCGAACCACTCATTCATCGATCACCCGCACTTTCCGGAACGTGCCAAGGGTACCCGCAAACACAGGATTCTATACCGTTTATCGGACAAGAGCAACCTCAAATCAAACACTGTCGACGAAGGTCTAACCATCTATTGGACCTTTCGATAGGCATATTCTGACACCTCAAGCATGACAACGCAAAATATTCCCACTGATGAACATATTCTCGGACCCGGCAAGTTACGTTTCAATAGGTTAGGCACAATGTTTTGTATGCTGTCATTCCCCCGCAGGAGGGAATTCAGCAACGGCCCAGCATACGTAAAGCATGAAACTGGGTTCCCACCTGTTCGAGAACGATGGGATTCGCGGGTACAACGGGCTTATCAATCCGATGCTATAATCCCTGGCCCCAGCCTAGCCACACCTGAGATATGTAATGGCCTTGACCCTGAGATACGTCAACGTAGTATCGCCTTTCATGCGACGGATTCAATTATTAGTTTCGGTTGTCACTTTGGTTTGCCTGTTGGGGTTGGGGACTTCATGCGCATCGCGTCATACACGGGTGATGTCTTCTTACTATCAATGGCCCAGCACACAGTCATCGGACACTGACGATCGGCTCTGGGCTGCTACGAAGGAAACCATCCGCCGGATGGGGTATCGGTTTGACCGCGTCGATCGCCAAGCCGGGGTCATCACAACCATACCGGAGATATCGCAGCAGCTATTTGAGTTCTGGCGTCACGATGTTGACACGTCGAAAGACCTCTGGGAATCCGCAATCAACCCGATACGCCGCATCATAGCCATCAACATACAGTCAAACCAGGACGAACCAGGACAGATGAAGCTTGAAGTCACCGTCAACAAGCAGCGGATATCTTCGCTTGATCGTCAATTCAATAGTACCGGCGCTGCTTACCAATATTTTGGTACGGAACTTCCTGCCACGACGGGTCAGCCGTTCGTCGCGGCAACCGACGAGCACTGGATCGACTTGGGGCGTGACCCGGCTATGGAAGATTACCTGTTACGACAAATACTAAAGCGCGCGGATGTCGTTGTACTCGAATCCCGTTAATGGCATTTTCGTATCCCGTCCCCGCGCGTTAGCCTGTTTGGAACAGTTCACATGGCTACACCTTTTTCACTTGTCGCCAACATCATAACGAATAGGACACGATGTAAAACGGGACGATTATTTCCGCTACGCATCTCTCTAGCCTGTTTGATCGTCACAGTTCCAGCTTTCTCCCAAACAATCGTCGAATCGCGCCAGACATACGAACTTGTAGCCAGTGCAACTATCGAAATGCTCCCTGCACCTTTACGCAGTTGGTTTGATAACCGAGGCGATCTCTATGCGGCGGTATTCACGGCGAAAACGGACGAGATCAAGCTTCGGATTGACGACCCATCGCAGCAGCACTTTACCTGGCTGAAAGAATCTTACCCAAACAAACTTAAGAAACGCCGGAAAGTCGATTACTTGTCTACTTTGACCATTGCGCAAGTCGATGGCCAATCACCATCCTTGCTTGAGATGATTGAGCAACAATATGTGTCGCTGGTCGAGGCTTTTCGCCAGGGTGATACACGACTGGCTATCTCCACTTGTGGCACATTGGTGCATCACGTGCTCGATGCCTCACTTCCCAGCCACGTTGCATTAGTAGAACCCGATTGGACAGACCCAAAAGCGGGAAAGCTGCATAAGCAGATTGAGAGATTAGCCTTTCACGAATCCCAGCGGCTGAATGAGTACGGAGAACGTTTTTCCTATGAAATTCGCGTTTGGCCTAAACGATTGCGGGAGGTGAATGACATTTCTCAAACGGTTTTGGCATCGTTGCATCGGGCATCATCCGTTGGCCATGACCTCTACAATAACACTGAGTTAGCTGCGAGCATGACTACAGGCCGTCATGAACACGTAGCTATGCTCATACGGGGTCAACTGGAAGCTGCGGTGTTGTTATCAGGCAGTCTGATTAACAGCGCTTGGCAACAAGCCGGTTCACCTTTCCAACAGTCTAAGACTACACAAATCCAAGAAAGCAACACAACTGATAGAGATACAGCCTCAACTTTTGTGGGAAGCGAGCACTCTAACATTTTCCACCTAAGTACATGTCCGCATGCTAAACGAATCAAACCTGGAAATCTTGTCCATTTTAACAACCTGGACAAAGCGTACTTATCTGAGCGGAAGGCTTGTAAAACGTGCAAGCCTGATGGTTAAATGGTATGTACCAACCCCAAAGGTATCACGCTGGAGGATCTGAATCCACTACGAAACCACTTATGACATAAGAAACCGTCGTTAGGGATAAAAAAACAGGGATAGGACTGTGTGCCCAATCGGCACCAGTCCCATCCCTAAAATGTTGCATCTCTGCAAATGTCGCAGTTTTGATCAGCCGACTGCCGTGGCGTGAGCCGGCGCTACGATCGTAAACCGCTCAAGCTAAGTACCCCAAACTACCTTTTCTTGCGGCGTTTGGCCGCTTTCTTCTTGGTGGTCTTTTTCTTAGCTTTCTTCTTCGCTACCTTTTTCTTGGCAGTCTTCTTCTTTGCTACTTTCTTCTTTGCGACTTTCTTCTTCGTCTTCTTCTTTGCGACTTTCTTTTTAGCTGTCTTCTTCTTCGCTACCTTCTTCTTGGTAGTCTTCTTTGCAGCCTTTTTCTTTTTTGTCGCTTTCTTCTTGGTGGCCTTCTTGGCTTTCCTACGTTTCTTAGCCATAGAGCGTCACCTCCTTTCTTGTATAAAATCCTACACGATGATTACATCGTGTCAAAAGATTTTTCTGCTGAAGACATGATGTCAGCCCCTATAGCATAAGATTTGAAGCAAAAAAATGTTCGTAGCTTTTCGTCTTATGATTGCCCTTTTTTAGAAAAAATATGCGGCGTCAAATTAATGGCACTACATGTACTTGCCTACCGAATAGTCCCGTGCATCATCTTGCGCACCATTGCAATGAAAGGAAATGCGCATCTTTTTTTTCATTCCGCGCCATGTCATCGCACCTGGTAACGACATGGTTTCAGTTGAGCAGGCGGGCAAAAGAATTAACATTTCCCTAGAAAAAAGCATTGTTTTTCACCAAACTCGTCACGCCGTTCGGATCGGTATGCCACAAAACTAATGTCAGCACAACTTAGCTCGGCAACCGCTTTTGGATTTTCTGTTTGTCGCAACGCAAACCATTCGCACATCTTTGGCCATGTGATAAGATCATGGAAACAGCCTTACATGCACCTGTGACGCCGTCGAGCATGGTGCATGATACGACAGTCAATTGGGTTTCCGGTAGGGGATAAAATCACACCAAAAAAATTTCAAATTTTTTTTATTTTTTTCTTGCCAAGCCTTTTGAGAACAGCCCGTTTGAAGCGATTTGAAGGAAATTGGATTGCCATGCTTCAAACCAAATCTTGATGTATCGTGTGTAGCCAGAGGCCAGATGCAACGCACGCGACACGATCACGGCAGCGGCATTTTGCACCATCGAACATAAAACTTTGTGGAGTAAAACGATTGTTAGCAAGCGAACAAAGCCACTGCGATGTCTTGCATTGGCGTTAGTTTGCTTGTTACTTTTTATATAAGGCCTATCAGGTATAGTCCCGATAGTAGCCAATTACTTTGATTCGCATGTACGATGGCAAAAGTAGGATATGAAGTCCTGCCTAGTTGAAATACCAGGCTTATTTTGCGCGTTCCAGGTATTCGCCGGTGCGCGTATCGATACGAACGACCTCACCAATGGCAATAAATGGAGGAACGCGGATTTTTGTCCCGGTTTCGACAATAGCCTCCTTAAGTTGGTTGGTGGCTGTTGCACCTTTGATTGAAGGTGCGGTTTCCGTCACCTCCAACTCCACGACAAAGGGCAGCTCAAAAGAAATCATCTGTTCGTTGTAAACCTGACATGAGACTTTTTCGTTGGGTTTAAGCCACTTGGATGCTTCCCCTACAACATCTGGGCTAACGTGTATCTGATCGTAGGTTTCTTCATCCATGACAATGAAATTGTCGCCCTCCTTATACAAAAACTCATAGGTCTTCGATTCTACATAAGGAATTTCGATACGATCGTCGACACGAAATCGCTCTTCGAAAATACGTCCGGATTTGAGGTTTTTTAGTTTGGTTTGGACGTAACTGCGTTTGTTCCCCTTGGCTACGTGCTGCGCCTCGTGGACGACGGCTAATTCGCCGTCATAGATGATGGTTCTTCCCTTGTTAAGCTCGACAGCCTTAATCATGCTCGCTAACTCCAGAATCGATGGTGTTCCCTCATAGGTTGTACACAAATAACAGGTTGGATCATCCTCGGCTACACATGGTCGGTCAAGCCTTGAAGGCTTGATTCCGGCTATCACCCTTTTGCGTCCGAGAATCATGTTACTTACGCAGTTTTTCTCATCTTTCACGATTATGTGCCTAATCCAAGCTGCCGGCCTCGGCCTGCACGAACAAGCACCTAGGCTCATGCCCGCGGTTGTGTGGAGAACTCCTTTATCTAATCTAATGCATGGCTCACACGAGATCCGCAAGGCGTGTTGAATGACATTTTATGCCAGCTTGTTTTTCATTTTTCCCGTCACACCTAATAGCGTCCTACATTTTTGTGTAGCGCTTTGCTGAGAAAATCTCCCCGGAAAATGGGTATTGACCGCTACATAAACATAGAGCTTGCTCTAGAATACATGACATGAGTAGACCTCGCCGTACAGCCGTTCAAAAATATCATGATCGCGTGGCCCCGCGTTATGACGCCAGTTACCAGGATGATTATTGGCAATGGCATGATGCGCTGACCTGGCGTTATGTGAAGCCGTTTCTCCCCAAAGATTGCGCCGCCAAGGTAATCGATCTGGGATGCGGTACGGGCAAGTGGGGCGGAAAGCTCGTCAAATCCGGATTCGCCACTACATTCGTAGATATCTCCAACCGTATGCTGGAAGTAGCACGTAAGGCGATGGATGACCGCACAACGCCAACCTCATTTGTACATGCCGATTTGTGCGATTTGTCGATGCTTCCCGCAGACCATTTCACGCTCGCGTTAGCCATGGGCGATCCGATTGGATGCACGCATGCTCCGGCAAAGGCCCTCAAAGAGATTCGTCGCGTACTCGGGCCTGGTGGCGTGCTCGTAGCCACTTTCGATAATCGCCTGGCAGCGATTGATTATCATCTGAGCAAGACCGACATAGATCAGTTTGCGCGGTTTCTGCGCGATGGCCGAACGCACTGGTTCACCAAAGATGAAAGCGAACAATTTGAAATTTTTACCTATACGCCGCACGATTTGCGTAAACTGGTGAGCAGTACGGGGTTCGACATCCTCGACTTAGTGGGCAAAACCGTACTTCCCATGCGTCATTACCGCCATTTATTAGAAACTTCGCAGTCTCAACGTATGTGGGGACAAATCGAAAACTCGTTGTGTCGTGATGAAGCCGCGATGGGGCGTGCGTCACATCTACAAGTCGCCTGCCGAAAAGCATAATAACGTACCTTTCTTCATATTCGACGATCTTAGCAATCCTGGCTGTGTGGGGACATCCTATAACCATAATACCCCTGCTCCCAACCGGACTAGAAGGGAGCCATGCTACTTCCAGTGGGATTGAGACGCCCAGTCAGCACCGTAGGCATAAGCCCACAGACCCATGATGTCAGTTCCGACGTTCATCGACGTGCTCTAAGAAAGTAACCAGCCCCAATTCCGACACGCACTAGCCTTGATGTTTCGGCATGTTGCGGGCATAATAGGGCCATGGGAGAGACTCTCGAAGCGTTACACCGTTTGCAGGCAGTCGAACTACAAATAGCTGAGATACGAAGTCAACGTGATATCAAGTTCCGTCGCGTTGAAGTTCAGCGGCGACGCCTGCAACAAGCGAACGAAAGAATTGAAGAACTCACGGCTGCAGTGCGTCGAAAGCAAGTCGCCATGGACGCCCTGTCACTTGAGGTATCCTCTCGCGAGGCGTCCGTCGTCAAGCACCGTGAAGCCCTCAACAACGCCAAAACCAATAAAGAATACAGTACGATTCTCGCGGCCATGAATACGGAAAAGGCCGACACAGGTAAAATCGAGAGTCAAGTACTCGAACGGATGGAAGAGATTCAATCCATCAACAAAGAAATAGCCCAAGTTGAGGAAGAGAAAAAAGCCTATACGGAAGCGCTAGCCGAGACGGAAGAAAAACTGGCTGCCTTCGATAAGCGAAATAATAAAGAAACCACGCGACTCACCGCAGAACGCAAAGTGTGCGAAAGCGGTATTGCACCGACGACGTTATTATCTTTTAACCGCGTCGCAGCCCATCATGAAGGCGAGGCCATGGCCGTGGTAGGTAAGGTACATCCTAAGCGGGATGATTATGTCTGCACTGGCTGCAATTTGAAAATATCGCTGGAGATTGTCAATATTTTGCAGTCGCGTGACGAAATCCAACTGTGCAAATGCTGCGGTAGAATCTTGTTCGTCGAATCATCCGTAGCCAAGTCATCGTAGAGCTATAGCTTTCCTGCTCTGTAACAACTTTCTCTAATGGATGACTACTTCTGTTAAGTTACTGCATGGGTAGGGTGGCCGTACAGATCTTCACAGGTATTGCGTCAACCTATTCGTCACTTCCGTATAGGTGGAATTCCAGTGTGGGGCTTTTATAGGATTACATGCCTCATCTTGGATGACTTATATATGAGCTTACTATCTATGTGGATTGGGTATTAGACTACCGATGTGGTATATAACCATGTTTTGTAAGGGAAGATACCGCGGAAGTAGCATCCCTGTTACGCACTTCTTTATCCGGCATACCGATTCATCTCGATATACCACAACCGTAGTCGTATCAACGCACAAAGGGGCTACAGTCCAAACCGGATCATTCGCATCAATGCCAGAAGAATTAAGTGAATATTCCCACGAAACTGCATAAGAGATTTAGTTAATCCAAAGAAACAATCAATCCTCGATGAGCGAGGTCCTCCATTGCGATATGAACAACTTCCCGCGCCAGTGCCACTGCCTGTTGGGCATCAGCAGGCGTTGCTTCGGGCCATTCACCGGGATACCTGGCTTCGACGGACCATTCCGAAAGTTCAGCCAGGTCTACTGGGTCGGTCTTCAGCTGCCAGTCTTCCGGGAGGAATCTGCGCAATAGATCGAGGTCGTGACTCTTTGGAAACTCGATGTTTTGGAAGACGAGCGCACCCTTGACGGCCTTCTCTGCTGCCTGCTGTGCAAGCCAACACGTCTGCCGAGGTACACCCAGCGAACGCTGTGTCATCTGCTCGGCCGAGGCTAAATCTTCCTGGGCGTAGCGTAGCCATCGACGGACTTCGGCTTCCTGATCAGCTTCGCTCATAGAACGTCCTTCCGTCTCGCAGGGCAGGTCGCAAAATCGAACCGACAAGATCTCCACGACGTTCTATCTCTTCGGGTGAAGTGACGATGATGTCCTTCCCGACCGGAAGGTCTCGCAGGGCACGACGCATTTCGATCGCGACACGTCGCTTGTCCGTCACCACGGGCAGCACAACGAGCAAATCAATGTCGCTGTCGGCACGAGCATCGCCCCTAGCGCGGGAGCCGAAGAGGATCAGCTTAATCGGCTGAAACTGATCCACAATCCGTTCGCGAATCATGGTGAGTAGATACGTTTCAGAAGTATTGTTGATCATCACATGCATTATACTCGCTGGTCGTCTGCTCGGAAACACGAGCTTCGGTTTGCCCCGTACAGACAAGAACCCAAATTCAATCCATACGCACCCATGACCGAGGCTAGATTCTCACCTTGGCGGGAATGACTAATAGCCACGAAAAAGCTGTTTGCTGACTACAAACATCACGGGGGTACTATCGCCTACCCTTACTAGCCAACAAATCTGACGTCACGGAATTGATGATTTGATCGAGCAGTTCCTCGACATCAAAATCTTGATAAATCACAGCCTGCCTGGCGGCTAGGACTTTGTGCATACGCGGTGCAGGCTCTTTGGCTGACGCGACCGTGTGGAGGTCCAACTGAGAGGTTGCCATACTGTCCAATGCGTGATGGGGATCGGCTGACCAATACATGTCGCTTACTCCTTAAGCCGGCGAAATCTCCCAATCAGGTGAATCGCCGTCGCATCAACATCGTGCGAAATGGCGGGTGAGTGAAGTTAAGTTCCGATATTATTTGCTTCTCGAATACGCCGATGAGGGCTTAGGGCTTACGCCTAGCACAAGGATCCCCTGGCCTGCTCACTTAGACTTGACGAGATGGGCGTGTATGACCGATAACTTGGAAATCATAGCCGCGTATACCGACGCCGTGTTCATGTTTTTGAGCGAATACTGTTTCGTGAGTGATTTCTCTGTGCTAAAGGTATGCCGGATAGCGGAGAACGCGCGGATAGCCGAACGATAGACTAATTTGCTATGAGTGGTAGGAGTGGTGTTATGCCAATACGGGAGAGGAGCACACGCTGGGTTTTGTTCACAAGCATGGTCGTAGCCT
The DNA here is from genome assembly GCA_024276605.1 of Planctomycetota bacterium. Lineage (GTDB taxonomy): Bacteria > Planctomycetota > Phycisphaerae > UBA1845 > UBA1845 > JAJRPG01. The sequence goes on from JAJRWX010000082.1 coordinate 16,618, forward strand.
CGACTGTCACCGGCTGTGTCTCCTTAGAAACTGCCGAGACCATTCCTCCCCCGGCTTTCTATGCACGTCATAACCCGAATAAACGGCCACCGCTTTCTACCAGTAAGTCATATACGCGGAAACGCCCCATCATCCAGCCAAGTCGTCCTATTGGACCCGCAAGACATCACGAGGAATGGTTGCCTGTCGGACGTAGAATCAGCCCACGATGGACAACCATCGTGCTGCACCATAGTGCGACCCAGCGTGGCGGCGCTAAATCATTTGACAAATTTCATCGCGAGGCGCGGGGCTGGGATGAGCTTGGGTATCATTTTGTCATAGGCAACGGTACGGACACACGCGATGGGCTGGTGGAAGTTGGTAGCCGATGGCAGAAGCAAAAGACCGGTGCACATTGCAAAACAGCAGGAAATTATCACAATAAGCACGGTATAGGCATTTGCCTGGTGGGCGATTTTACGAAGTCTAAACCCACCCCGAAGCAGTTGGCTTCGCTTTCGGAATTGTTGCGGTTTCTATGCGCTGAGAGCGGCATCTCGGCTAACATGATCACCTCTCACGGATTGGTGGATCCCAAAACCCGATGCCCGGGAAAACATTTTCCCATGCTATCGATTAGAAAAAGCGTTTTGCCACGTGTAGCTACGTTATCGCAACCATAGAGAGGGGCGGTAGAATCCAATTCACAGGCAATATCGTCTGATCGAGAATGAGACGATCTTCGATATCAACCGTATAATCACTGTTTTTTGGTGGTCAGTGTTAACGAAATATCGGATGGACTAAACCGCGACCTTGACCTGGCCGATGGGTAGAACGAATAGATATAGGGCCAAGTCTGATGGTATGGCGGCTGGGGCAAGTGGTTTTCGCTGCTATGGCAGGATTTGAGCAAGACAAAGAAAATCGGTTCATTCGCCCGATAATATAAGAACCGAACATAGCCAAACTTGGCGTTATGGAGTGATGAGACAATGAATAAGCAGAGCCTTCAACGTAGATTCATGCGATTTGCAACAGTGTTAGCCGTCGGCGGTACGGCGTTTCAACTGAGTGGGTGCGACCCAGCCGTGCGTACCACGTTGCTTAACGGACTTCAAACGACGACACAGAGCCTGTCAACGGCGTTGATCTCCGCCCTGTTCTTAAGCCTTGACGACGGTAACGATTTAACGACCACGTAAACTGTCGGGATCGTGCGGGAGTCTGTAACACAGAGGTTCCGCGCACCCGCGTTGACCGTGTCTTCGTTTCAATCATAGCCGTAACCCGCCTAACATGGGTTGCGGCTTTATTTGTATGTATCACGTTCAATCGTTACGATTTGTTCAACCAAGCCACCGCCCGGTCGCTTTCGCCGTCCATGGCTATGCTTAGTGTAGCGCCATTCGTGGTGCGTGGTATGTCGATCACGCGTAACATATCTTCAAACTCACGATCGTCCGGTGCAATGTCTTTTAAGCTGTTGGGTGAGCGAAGCAGAAACTCCTCGTTGAAGCGATTGGCGGCATCATCGGGATAGAGGGGCAGATAGTGAATGTCCGCCTCGACTAAGTCCTGAAAGAAGTGTGTGCCAAACGAGACCTCCGGGACAAATCCGTTATTATCCCGGGCTACTTCGATGAGCATGCGGCAATGGTTGATGTCTGCATAGCGAATCGGCACGCCCAGTCGAATGTCGTTACTACCCCATCGCCCCGGACCAATCAGAATAAACGATCGACGGGCAAGCTTATGATTGATGCGCCCGATCAGCCTGGCAAGGGCTACGCGCTGCTGACGTGTAGGAATGGCATCATACGCAGCCGGGTCTACAAACACGATATGAGCAATGCCATGCACCAAACCGGTGCGCACATAACGCTGGGCATCGAAAATGATTCGATCTTCGGGAATATCCTCGGGAATTTCCACCGGCCCGGCATCCAGTGCTTGCGACTGCGTTCGACATTGTAGCACATAAAAATGCTGCCCGTCGCAGGCAAATTCCATATCCACCGGAGCGCCATACGCATCTTCAAGTGTCGAAAGCATGTCGCGGACCCGCTGGGCAAACGGTGTGGCGCGAAGCAGCTTATCAAAGGTGATATACAGATCGGTAGGGTCGGCATCGATATAATGACCAGGCGGTGCGTACAGGTCGCTATCGCGTTGCATGGACACTATCTTATCTAGCATGGCGACGTCCATCGACTGAGCTAGGAGATCATGGCAGCGTACCGGGCGAAGCCGGTTCTTTTTCATGTCAATCACGTCGAGCGTTTGCTGTGCGTATCGTTTGATTTCCTGCACCGTGGATTCCGTCCGCAGTGTCGGTGCTCCCAACGCGACCATGCGTGGATATTCCGGACCGCTACGATCAACCGCCCGCGTACCCAACCCCATGACCAGTCGAACCAGTCCATCCTCTCGTTTAATACGCGGCGACCACCGATACTCATTACGCGAAAAGGCCACGCCCGCAAAAGAGGGTAGAAAATAATCGCCTACTTGCACCCCAATGACTTTTTGGATCAGCACAGCCATTTCCTCGACATAATCGAGCAAATGGTGCTCCCGACGATACTCAATAGGGTCTGGTGCCAGTACACTGGCATAGACTTCCGCAATGGCCCCCAACAGCGCCCGCAGACGATGCTCCAAATCCCCTTGATTGGCCAGGAAAAAGCTTGCATATTTACCGGAAAACGCCGTACCATACCGATCTTCCAACAGGCTGGACGATCGAACGATGAGTGGGTGATGGCCGATGCCTTCGAGAATGCGGCGCAAGCCGTGGATGATCTTCAGAGGAAAATCACCGTTACGAAACACACCGCGGATGAGCGGATATTCACGGGTCAAATCCTCGATGGGTTTATATTTTTGGCTTTGATATTCGTCAAGTCGATTCAGACGAAGAAAATCCAATACAACATCACTACGCAAATAGTAAGACTCCGGCATGGCGACCGGAAGAAACGGATCCTTTTTTTCTTCCGCATTAGCCAGGATGCGGTGTGCCAGAATCATGCCGCCCGCCTTACCACCAATACGACCCATCGAATCATCACTACCCACGATGCGTCGTGTGATATCATCAAAATCTCGAATCCGTAGATGATTTTTTGCTATGCCGATAAACTCGAGTTGATCACTTAAAAAATGTCGCGTCAGTGACACGCGCGTACCCAACACTTCCGCCGGTGGCAGCAAGGTCTCACCAAGAGGAAGTTCACAAAACCGCTGCACCTGATCAGCCAACTCACGAAACGTCACGCTGGGTTGATTGGTCACATTGTCAAGACTGCGGACCTCTTCGCGCTTGATGAGGAGATTGATCAGATCGTCGATATCCGCCTCCGACAGATGCTTACACGCATAGTCGCGCGTGACCGATTCTACAAGCTGGCGCTCAGCTTCATCCCACCGGTCGCGCTCAGCCAGATTCGGATCCGTAGACACCTCGAAAGAATCATGCCCCAAACGAGAGCGGGCTTCATCTTGAATCGTGTCGATACTAGCTATCACCCGACGATGCAACAGGATGAGCAGTTCACGATAGATGTGCTCTGTCAAATGTGGACGTTCGCGCACGTGATGCGCCAATCGGTTGGCTATCTCTTCTTCACGCTTTAGCTTACTCGTTTCAGACATCATCTGTTATTACCCACTTCAATATATCCATACATTGTCACGTCAGTATATAACCCTAGCAATAGCCACCCCACACGACTCTTGCATTTTCCACTTCCGCCGTCAAACATACCGACACATATTTAGCCGAGGGCGGCATATCGTCCCCGTCTAGTCGGAAGCCCGAGCGGTGTATTGAGCTTCGTACAGTATTTAGCGAATATAGAGGCGAAAACTGACTATAAACGCTTTCGTTGTGCGCTTACTCTACCCCTCGTGCTGATTTGATCGATATAATAGCATTAACGCCCGGACGCGATCTTCATTGAGACAAGCTATGACCACCGCCAACCAGCCACCCGCTGCGACAACCACCTCCCTGCCGGTGATCCCTTCCAATCTAAACCGTCCCAAGCCGTCGCGTATGAGTCGCAAACGTGCTTATGTCCTCATCGCCGTACACCTAGCCTTGCTAACCCACATCGCCCATTGGCTATGGACCGGGCGATCATTGTCACCCGTTGAACCATACGAAGCCATGTACACCCTCAACGACGGTCATCTTAACGCCGGATTTATTTTCTTCGCCCTCGCCATACTCGCTACGCTTGTCATGGGAAGATTCGTCTGCGGGTGGGGATGTCACTTCATCGCTTACCAGGACTTATCCACCTCATTTATGAAAAAGCTGGGCATCAAGCCCAAGCCGTTCAGGTCACGTCTACTGATCTTTGCGCCACTCGCCTTAGCCATCTACATGTTCGTTTGGCCAACGCTCTACCGCGTCTGGCATGGTATCCCAAGCCCAACGTGGACCAACCACATCATCAAAACAAACTTCTGGGAAACCTTCCCAGGTCCGGTTATCTTCATCCTGACGGTAGCGACCGCCGGCTTCGCCATTGTCTATTTTCTTGGGTCAAAAGGATTCTGCACCTACGCCTGCCCCTACGGCGGATTCTTCCGATTCGTAGAACCGTTATCACCGGGACGTATCCGCGTCACGGATGCCTGCAAACACTGTGGCCATTGTACCGCGTCCTGCACATCCAACGTACGCGTCCACGAAGAAGTCGCCCTCTATGGTATGGTGGTCGACCCCGGTTGCATGAAGTGTTTTGACTGCGTCAGCGTCTGCCCCAACGATGCCCTGTACTACGGGTTCGGCCTACCATCACTCGGGGCCAGGCCAACATCAAAAAAACGAGCCGTACACTACGACCTATCTCTACCCCAGGAACTATTAGCCGGTGGCATCGGTCTGGCCTCGCTGCTGATATTTCGTGGCCTATACAATCAAGTACCCCTGCTCATGGCTATGGGTCTATCCTGTATCACTGTTGTCATTACTATAAAATGCCTACACCTCGTCATGAGCACCAACGTCCGCCTGCAACAACTACAACTTAAACGAGGCCGTAAGCTCACGCGCCACGGGACCGTGTTCATCTCATTAGCCCTGATTTGGTCAGCATTCACGCTGCACAGCGGTTTTATTCAGTACAGTTCAGCCCAGGGCAGAATAGCCATGGCCCAGTTGGCACTTGACGATGACATATGGATGACCGGCAAACACTGGTGGACCGATGCCACCTCAGATCAACGCGATAAACTCGACTACGCACTAACTCATTTACAACGCGCCGACCGTTGGGGCCTCATGACTACTGCGTCAATACTTCAAGACCTGGTGTGGCTACATATCGCACGTGGACGAACCGACGCGGCGGAGGTTGTCATACGCCGCGTCATCGACAATAACCAAGACCGTCACGACGCCCACCGCGCGCTGGCCTGTGTGCTTAAAAAACTAGACCGAAACGAAGAGGTTATCGCAAGTTATCATCGCGCACTCGAACTCGATCCTACTTACGACCTTGCCCGACGTGAGCTGAGTCGATTTCTTATCGCCCAAGAAAAACCCGACCAAGCTATCGACTTACTCCAACAAGGCATCAGCACGACCGATGATCCCCAGGCAATGAAACGAACCCTCGGCGATGTACTCAATGAACTACAAAGATTCAACCAGGCACAGCAACATTGGTTAGCCTATACGCAACAATATCCAACTGATGCACGCGGATTCATAGCCTTAGCCGTGGCCGAGTCCGCGCTTGGCCATCGCCGACAAAGTCTCCGTCACTTTAAGCGCGCCGTGACCATCGCCCCCGAATCTCCAGCCGCACAATACAACCTTGGCTACGCCCTATTAGCCGGCGGCCAAACCAATGAAGCCATTGAGCATCTCACACTAGCTGCAAAATTTTCCCCGAACACTTCACTCTATCATTACAACCTAGCCGTAGCCTTACTCATGAACCAACAACCACAGCAGGCGTTGCATCACATCGAACGCGCCATCCAAATAGACCCCAAAGACCCCGACGCTCGTGGCTTTCTGCAAGTTGTGAAACAGCAACTGAGCACACCTCAGCCGTAGCCATATAAAAATAGGTTTTCCGAGGACTACCGATTCGCGTAGGCTGCAAAATGTAGAGCGTCCTGATGCACGCCGGGATTGCCCTTCTGACCTGATTCGTCGAGACTTACAAATTATTTATCATTGGCTACACCAGATGAAGAACCGTTGCACACATGCCTCTAGGATTTTAGGCATATTCTCTGGCAAATTCGTTTTTCTATTCCTTTATCATTCCGTTTGGCGCCATTATCGGATAGCCTAAATGTGTAGACCCATACAGGAAGGACCAAGATGGCAGACAAAGACCCATATATAGACTTTACAAATCGGCTCAAGCTTCTAATCGGTAAGTACCCCGACCTGATCACAACCACTCTTAGCAACATATTCACAATGCGTCTGATCGGTAACAAAACGCATGGTGATCTTGCCGAGATCGCAATAGCAGAATTCATCAACCAGTACATGTACGACTTTCGGTCCGTACACGTCGGCAAGGATCTTTACCGCGCGAAGTCACAAGAAGAAGATATCAAGATCATTAATGAGATCACCAAGGCTGAGTTTCCCGTCAGTCTAAAGGCCTATGGCGATGGGCCTCTTCAACTTTCAACAGACAAGAATTTCCAGATGTTTCCCCGACTAGAAAGGGAAGGAGATGGAGTCACTGGCCTAGCCAAAGTTCAAAAAATTCTCAACGAACCTGTTTTCGCTGCATTTCGAAACATCAATGTTCTCCCCCTAATCTACGACGAGAAGAATCAAAAATGCAACATTCTAGTATTTGATTATAATCGAGCAGTCCGTGATACCGCACGTATCACAAGAGAGGAAGGCAAGAGAGGTCGAAAGCATCCAGTCTACAGATTTTACGATTCATCAGATAATTATATTTGCGAAGTGAGATACGGTGACGCAACGGCAAACGCCTTGCAGCGGGGATTGTGGACGCATACGAAAAACGGACTGAACTACTTTGATAGTATTACTCAAGGGTGGATCGACTACTCCCACAATCTGGTTCTTGTAAGACTATTCTCGCACGCACTTGTCTCATCTGAAGCCGGACACAAGTACGCATTAGAGAAGGTCAAGGAGGATATTGTAATGATGAAACAACAGTGTGGGATGCTGCAATAATGAAGACACTACCTCTGTTTGACGACCTCGTTTGTGATGTGCCTGAAACTGAAGGCATCAAGTACGCAGGATCAAAATTGAAACTGGTTCCGCATATTCTTCAGCTTGCAAATCAAGTTGATGCACAAACGGTATTGGATGGATTCTCGGGAACCACACGCGTATCTCAAGCTTTTGCGAAATCTGGATATAATGTCATATGTAACGACCTATCAGCTTGGTCAAAGATTTTTGGAACCTGCTATCTCATCAACAAAAAGCTGCCCATCGAGTATAAGGAATTGATTGATCATCTCAATTCTGTCAGCCCTATTGATGGTTGGTTTACGGAGCATTATGGCGGCATGCCTAACGGAGGATGCGCAGTTCAGCAAGATGGCCTGAAGAAACCTTGGCAAGTGCATAACACCCGCAAATTGGATGCAATCCGCGAGGAGATAGAGATACTTGGTCTCGATGTTGTTGATAAAGCTGTAGTTCTGACAAGCCTTATTCTGGCACTCGATCAGGTGGATAGCAGTCTAGGGCATTACGTTTCATATCTAAAGGACTGGTCCCCTCGATCATATAACGAGCTTGTTCTTAAGGTTCCAAAGATCTTCTCATCACCAGGTGAACACCAAGTGTTCCGAAGTGACATCTTTGATCTGGTACCGTCTATATCCGTTGACTTGGCATACTTCGATCCGCCATATGGATCGAACAACGAGAAGATGCCGCCGTCACGAGTACGATATGCATCATACTATCATGTCTGGACGAGCCTATGTCTTTTCGACAAACCACCGCTATTCGGTAAAGCTAAACGTCGCAAAGACACGTCGGACAAGGTTGCTATTTCAGTATTCGAGGAGTTTCGACGCAACAGTAGCGGAGGGTACATTGCTGTCGATGCAATTGAGAAGCTTATTAAAGCGACTCAAGCCCGGTGGATCATCCTGTCATACAGTTCTGGAGGTCGGGCAACGACCGAAGAATTGAATGATGTCATTCAAAGTAACGGAAAAATACTGGATGTCGTGAAAATTGATTACAAAAAAAACATCATGTCTGGTATGACATGGACCAATGAATGGTTACGAGACGACGAGGTAACTAACCGAGAATTTTTGTTTTTAATCGAAAAGAGTTAGCCCACAACAAGCAATAACCTGAATCATCCTACGCGGAATACATATTACTCTGAAGAAAACGGATCATCATCATGCTTCGGCCACAAAACAGAAAAACGACGCCCGGCGTTAAAGATGGCCAAGTACAAAAAAAGAATCGCCATGCGTTTACATCGCACCAGCGATGTGTGATCGATCGGAAATCGCCTGGCAAAGGCTATCGCCACGTTTTGTCAAAACGAGATGTCCGCGATTTTCTCAGCATCCTGCCGCAGTGGAACGAAGTGTCAGAACTGATTGAATCTATCATACTTATACCGGGCGACGGTGCAGACTTTGACGGTCTGTATGAACATTTCGATCGAGAGCAAACCGGCATGATCCTACTCCCAGCCTGGGAAAAAGACTTATGGATTGAAATAAACGACGACTACTTCGACCAGCATCGCCATATATATGATCGAATCAACCTTGCCTACGAACAGGTAAACGACGGTTGGGAATGCCGCTTCACCCTAGCACAAGCCAAGGCGTATATGCTACTCCACATTCTCTTGCACGAGTTGGGACACCACGTTTACCGACTGCGACACAAGAACCGTTTGCTGAGAATTATGCCAACGAATGGTTAGACAAGCTTTGGCCACGCTACGTCGAGGTATTTGGCCGACCGTAAATGTGCATAGAAACATAGTGAATAACGAGAGCAGGTTCCACATGCCGTGATGTCAGCCAGCCGGCAGGTATAACCCAACAGTACTCACGTTCGTGTTTGCTAATCCAGGTGGCAGAACACACCGCGAAAAAAGTAGCACTAAATCCGAGCGGCGAGCGCAAGCGACCCGTGTCTTCAAAACGCCACCCGCGCCACCATTTCGTAGAACATTCATCACGTGTGCATCCATCCGGACACACTTCCCCACGTCCAAAAGGTAGGACATGAGCCACGCAAATCAATCGGGATAAAAATCTAAGTAACTTTCTCAGATTTTCATTGACACCGTGTGATCCGATTTGTTAGCATCGTCCAAGGAAGGCAGTTGAGTTGTACTGCCTATCGGTATCTGCCTGAGCGTCTGATGTTCTTCAGTGTGGCTCGGTAGGTATCACCCGGTTACGGGAATGATTCAGCTACGATGCAGCCTTGATTACTCAGGTCGTGGGGTTGATCGTACAGTACGAACGTACATCGGAAAAGGAGAGATAGATGGACCCTCAGCGCGTCGTCATCGAACCAAACCGTGAACTGCGTACGGTAAGCTGCCTACCCCCCCCCATTTCCTCATACTATCATTCCATAGGCGGATGCTGTCGTAAGCTTGGCAGTTATCGTCGCCGCATAGGCCATGTTGGTCTTGTGTTAGCCTGTGCCGGGATGTTAGCCATGATGGGATGCGATTCGGATATCTCCACTTCGGGAAATAGCCTGGCTGATCGTGAACAAGCCTCTCGCGCATTTACAAGATCACCCTTAGCCGGGGTGAGTGTGGTATCAGACGAAGGCGTCTTCTCCCTTTCTCAGGCTGAGCCACCGAAAGGTTTTTCGGGTGATAGCGTTGGTACGCTAGCTTGGTGGAACGATGTCTCTACGCAACAGATGTTCCTCTATAGTCGTCTGGTCGTATCGCCGAGTGACATGGGCCATGCCCTGCTCAATCTTGAACGCGACCTGGGCATCGATCTATCTTTTACGGACGAATCCGCCGAGTTGAAACAGGCTATGAGCAAGGCCAAGATCGAACCATCGGACTCCACCACCTGGCAACCAGCCACCTACGCTCTAGCCCTGGAAGTTATGGGCTTCGATCCGTCGGAGTTTGCGGAAGTGGGGAAGGGCCAGTACGTAGCGGTCGATTGTCGCATGGCCAAAGGTATAACCGCCACTGAGGCAACACTGAAATCTCTCCCATCACCAATGAAGGCCATCCTATTAGGCTCGCAGGCAAGATGCGGCGGAGGCAGTGGCCCCATACCCGATGATACTCCTTGCCCCGGGGATATAGATTGCGATGGCATTCCAGATGGTGAAGACCCGGATATTGACGGAGACGGTATACCTAACGGTGAAGATAATGATGTGGATGGTGATGGTATACCGAACGGTAACGATGGCGATGTGGATGGTGATGGTACACCGAATGGCGAAGATGATGATGTGGACGGTGATGGTATAGATAACGGCGGTGATTCCGATCTTGACGGAGA
>JAJRWX010000083.1 GCA_024276605.1 Planctomycetota bacterium
GTTTACTTGGCCATCCTCGACAAGCAGTGTCGGACGTACGGCTTCACGATGCACGCTTATTGCCTGATGACCAACCACGTCCACCTCGTCGGCACGCCGAAACGAGACAGCTCACTGGCCAAAGCCATCGGTCGAACGCATTTTCACTACACGCAGTACATCAATGCCATGCATAGCCGTAGCGGCCACTTATGGCAGAATCGGTTTTTCTCCTGTGCGTTGGAAGACATTCACTTGCTACGAACGCTATGTTACGTTGAGTGGAATCCGGTACGGGCGAAGATAGTACGCGTGCCCTGGCGGTATCCCTGGTCATCTGCAGCAGCACATGTTTCAGGTGTGGATGCTACGGGGCTGTTGGAGATGATGGCATGGAATCGCTCGTGGCCTCGTGAGAAGTGGAAAGCGCAATTGGCCCATCAAGAAGACGAAGCAGAGGTTTCGGCACTTCGTCTCTGTACGACGCGCGGACGACCGTTGGGCCGGGACAGCTTTATGAGTAAGATAGAACATCGCCTCGGTCGACGAGTTCGCCCGCTGCCGGTGGGCCGACCGAAAACGTACAATAAGAAGACCAAGAATAAGAGTAAGCGCAAAAGACGCACCAACGACTAGCAAGGCTTTGACCTGAGAAATGATCGTTTAATAGGAGACTGTCCCTATTATTCTATTATTCAGCCTATATAGACCCAGTCCATGATATTCAATCAAGCGCTGTGCAGGGGCTGGTGACTTTTCTGCGAAATTGGCAGGAAAGTCAGGACAGCGGAAAAGCCCTTTGGGATCAATGCCTAGCAGCGCGAAATTTGGGCGTGTCTACGAGCAACTATTGGACCGTGATGGTGGTGTCAGCATGGCAGGCAGAAGAAGCAGAAGACGAAGACCCAGCCCTAGAGGGATTGACTGGAGGAGTCAATAAATATGTCGCTGGACAGACAATGAGTTCCATTGGAGCGGCATATACCGGAATCATCGCCATTTTCAAGGCTGTCAAGCAAGCCGGTGCGAATGAATCTGCTATTCTGGAGGGGTTCACGGCTGCTCACGAAATTGGACACACATTGGGTTTGCCACACAACGATCCGGACGACAGGCAAGCACCTGTTCCGCCTATTGGGCTAATGGATGAGATAGGAAACGGACACAACCTTCCGTTCGTACCGGCCAATTTGAAACGGCTTCGAGACTACAATGGGCCGTAAACTTCTGGAGCTTCACATGAGTATGTTGACAAGACATGGAATTCTGGTGACAGGTATTACCGTACTCTACGTGTTTCCTATCGCCGTACAGGCGCAGTCAGAATACAATACACCGCAGGCGAAACTGAACGCACGAGCTTTCAATGTTGTGCGCGTTGTATTCCCCACCGAAGGAAGAGTTGCTGGCATCGGCGTTTCCTTCAGCCGTGATGGAGAGCTGTTTGAAAGCACAAACGCAGGACTTCCTCGGCCTGGGCGTCTATTCACATCCTCAGCAACTATGGATGGGACGACGACAGTTCTTCTGGCCATTGTGGGTAGTTTTCAAATGGGCAAATCATCGTTTTTCTTCGATAGCCCTGGACTATATTACTTCAAATGGGAAATCCGATACGAGGACCGGACCATTCCGTTTCGTACTATCGTGCAGAATATCGAGGTGTCTAACGCAGTATCCGCCGATTTGGATTTCATTTTCGGATTAGCTGATCCCGCACTGATGCGAGCGATGTTCGGGGAGGATTTCTTTGAACGACAAACAGGGAATGCGGTAAAACAGTACGCTGACCCAGAGGTCCGGGCAGTGAAGGTCATCGGTCGCTTGCTGTATGCGACGAGAGAGAATTGGGTAGGAGACAGCATGCGCGAGGCAGGGCCTCGTGGCGATATTCACAATGCTGCTGAAATATTACTGTCATTGGCCAAAAGATTCCCGGAGTCCAGCTACACGCCCTACGCTGCTTATTACGCTGGCTGCTGCTACTATGCGTTGTGTATTGAGGAAGCTGAAGAGGCCATCCGTAGGAAGAACAAGCAAGGAGGGCTTGACAATGATCTGGCACTAGGAAAGTATCGAGTAGCACAACTCATGCAGAATCCAGATACCACGAAAGCCTATCAGGCCTTCACAATAGCCGCTCAGCGAGCGGACGACTACCTCAAACCCCGCGTGCTGTATCAGCACGGAACCTTGCGCCTTTTCAGTAGTGACTTCGATGAAGCTGAGCGATTGATAATGAAAGCGGCGCAGGTTGTTCATGGAGAAATAGTACTTCAAAAATGGTTCGACAAGAAATTCGGTGGAATCGAACAACTGCATACGAACATTGAGAAGGCCAAGGTGCGTTTTCAATGTGGCGAAGACGCCGCATCGGCTGCACCTAAGCCATAACAGTGGGGTATGAAAAAGGGCACACGAAATGAAAAGGGGACATCACTGATTATTGACGTTCGGTGTGTCAGGATGGTCACACAGGCTGTTCGTGTTCTTTGTGATTGCGGCGTGTGTAGCGCATTGAAGACACGGGTCGCTTGCGCTTGCCGCTCGGATTTGGTGCTACGTTGGACATGACTCGTACATCATCGGCTCCCCCACGTCCAAAAAACAGGACATGGGCCACCCCGACAAAAGGAAGGACATGGGATACCCTGTTTGCTCATTCCGCAGGACGGTGTTTATGTTATGCGTCGTCTTCGGGGAATACCCACGCGCTACCATTGGGGGCGTAATCGAGTAGTTCGTTGTCGCTAAAATACAAGGCGATTTCCGTGGCTGCGGATTCGGGTGAGTCGCTGCCGTGTACCAGATTGAATGATCGCGAGGCGCCGAAGTCGCCGCGAATGGTACCGGGGTCTGCTTCAAAGCCGAATGTTTGGCCCATAACCTTGCGGGCTATGTCAATGCACCGATTACCTTGCAGGCATAAGACCACCACCGGACCGGAAGTGATATAATTGATCAGCCCTGGATAGAAAGGTTTTCCCTCGTGCGGGGCATAATGGGTCTGGGCTAACTCTCGATCGATGCACATGAGCTTCATCCCGGCTAGGACCAGGCCTTTGTCCTCGAAGCGTTGCAGTACGCGACCAATAAGACGGCGTTGAATGGTGTCGGGTTTGAGAATAATCAGCGTACGTTCCAAAGCATTCGTCCTTTCAAAGGGGTTTTTATTCGGCGACCGTGCGAAGTCGCTTTTCCCAGCAGCAGCGCGAGGCCTATAAAACGGTAATCAATAACCTCCCGCCGCAGGGCGGACAATCTAGCAGGTGGGCTGATTCCGTCAAGGAAAGGGTTATAACAAGACCGGAAGCCATCATGCGGATGGTGTGTTGTACGTACAGTTGAATGCAGCTACGTTGCGTGGAAGTGGATTTCCCAATCCGAACCGCGCCTGTGAAGAGCGGCCACGGCGCACCTCGCACAATAACCGCTTCTTCACAGGCGCGGTTCGGTTTTTTATGCAGGGCTATCTTTCGGGAATAACAGGGTTTTGACCGCTACATATAAATAGAGCTTGCTCTATCGATCGATGGTATGTTTGTTGGTCATAGACGATTTAGCCTCGTCGGCGGAAGCGACGACTGGATGCGCAAGGCCCAGCAATTTCATGCGCATGTGTAAAAGTGCGGTGTCGAGTTGCGGATCACCATCCGGGCGGGTGTTTTCATTGGGCTGTTCCAACGGGGGCAATTTATCTTTTTTCTCGTCACCGGCGTCGGCAACTTTTTCATCCGCAGTGCCATCCTTATTTTCAGCTTGCTCGCCCGAAGGATCATCGTCAGCTTTTTTGTCGTCGTCTTTCGCGTCACTGTCCTTCTTGTCTTCTTCCTTTTTGTCATCTTTCTTTTCCGCTTTTTGCGGGCCTAGAAGATCGGCCTGCCGGCGAAGCTTCCACATTTTTGTCCGTTCATGATAGACGAGTTTGACGGGTAAGTTCGGCTCGACGCCCCATGTGTCGGAAGTTACCTCACGATGTAGCGATCGACCATTGGGCAAATAATAACGGGCCGTAGTGAGTTTGAGCTTGGCTTTGGTATGACTTAATTGGATGAGATTTTGTACGCTGAACTTTCCGAACGTGCGTGCCCCAATAGTGACACCATGGCCATTGTCTTGAATAGCCCCGGCGAGAATTTCTGAAGCGCTCGCACTATTTTCGTCGGTGAGCACAGCCAAGGGTAGGTCGGCCCAGGGACCGTTGCCTGTGGCATTGAGTCGCTGATTTTCCGCCGGGTCTCGCCCGCGTGTGCTCACGACGCCATCGCCATTTTTCAAAAACAACGACGAGAATTTCCAGGCAGAGTCCAGCAGGCCGCCGGGGTTGCCGCGTAAATCCAAAATCAAGCCGTTCAGACCGCCGGCTTCGAGTTGACTCAATACATTGGCTACGTCCTCGACGGTATTACGCTGAAAGTTGGTGATGCGAATGTAGCCAATACCTTGTTCGCGGTCCAGCCAATAGTTCCATTTTTCGTGCTCGTCTCGGTTAGCCCCTTTGACGGACTGAATTTTGACTCGGGTGCGTGTCAGTGTGTAAAGCAATTCTTTTTCGTCTCGTCTGATGGTCAGTGTGACGTCGGTGCCTTGAGGGCCGGTGATGATGTCCACGACTTTGTTGATGGAAAAGCCCTTGATGGGGCGACCATCGACGTGCGAAATGATGTCACCGGATTGGATGCCCGCTCGATAGGCTGGTGTGTCTTCCAGCGGTGTGACCACTTCGATTTCCTCGGTGCTGCGGTTTTCCAAAATTGAAATACCCACACCCACAAAATCGCCACGCGTGTGCTTATCGAACTGACTTGTCGCCTGGGGCCAAATGATGGTCGTGTAATCATCAAGCGGTTCCAACGCACCACGCATGAGTTCTGAAACGATCAGCTCACGAGGCAATCGCACGGTCTGCGGATTGATGTTATGAACCACCCGGCGGAAGATGCGCACGGCATCTCGCCGTGAGAGTGTGGGTGCGTTATGCGCTTGATTCAGTCTGGCTGTGAGGCGCTGGACAAAATCCTTTCGGTCATCTTCATTACCAAGTCCGTCAAAATGTTCTATGGCCGACTTCGACTCCGCGAGGTAAAGAAGTTGTTCTAGGCCACTTTCAGCCATGGCCTTAAAATCTGCCTGTTCGACGTAATATAGCTCAATATATTCGAGTGCCGCCTCTGCGTCATCCCACTTGACTTTTTCAACACGCTCCTTCCACTCTTTCATACTCTTGTCGTCTTTGAATATGGATTCGAGTCGAAGGTGTGTGAGTGCTTCGCGTTCGAGTTTTTTATAGCGTGGTTCGCGCTCAAACATATCGCCGAGTCTGGCATAATAACCCCATGCCTCTTGCCACTCAGCCTGCTTACGAGCTTTTTCCGCAGCTTCTTGTGCGCTACTGATAAGTGCTTGAATCCAATCGGTCTTTAGGAATGCTTCTTTGTCCTGCGTACAATCAGCGGCTAGCAGCACCCAGTCCAGCGCAATTCTGTATTCTTCTCGTTCAATGCGCTGTTTGGCGTAACGGGAATAAAGTTCTATTTCCTGTTGGTCCATTTCCCGGCGTGCGGCTTGTTTTTCTTGGTATTCAAGCAGCCATTGGCGGACCTGTTTAGTTAACGGCCCTTCCGTGGGAATGTTTTGAATGAGTTTGGCAGCGGTATCGAAATGACCTTCTGCAGCTTGTTCAAAGGTCTGTTGCCAGAGCGTGTTATGCGTACTTGTAGCGGTTTGTTGCGTGTCCTTGGCCAGGGCTGTGGATAGCGATGGCAAAGCGAGTAATGCTATGATGTGAACAATGGCCCAAGTTCTTGTACTGGCAAACAAACCCTGCATGATGACTCCTTCGTAACTTGTAGACCTGCCCATGCCACACCAAACGCTACAGGCGATCAGGGTCAGGGCATGTTTACTTCGCCTGCGGTGTCGTTCCAACCTTATGGGTCGGGCACGATCATGCACAATCTGATTGCATAGATTAGCCCGGATAGACTAGCCGCAAAGCGTGCAACTTGACGAGAACCGTCCATACCGCGGAGGATACGTGGCCCACGTCAATTTCAGTATATGGTTGAAATTAGCGTCGGTCCACTGTTTATTGACCGTTAGCACAAGCTCTATCTGGATGTAGCCTCCTCAAGGCCCGATTGGCCGCGTCATTTTTTTTGGAAGCGACACTTGAGAAAAAGCTATGATGCCTTAGGCCGTATTGGGGTGTTCGATCCTCCCCTCGTTAGCTGTACGTCACGACTATCTCTTTTCTTCGGCTTACCCACTTCTTTTAGTTAGGGGAAATATGCCGGTTCCATCGATAGCGTTTTTCGGACTGTCGTGCATTTGCACTACTAGAGATTTTTTTTCTCTATGTGGACGTTACACCCGTGTTAAACAGTCAACACTTCCGGGATAAGGTCTTATATCATGTATCCATCGACACGGTTGCTCATCGCTTTCATCAATAGATGCCAGAGATACCAGCTTGGGTAGCTGCCGGTTAAGTCGTAGCTGTTTTCACAATTCCATACAAGTTGGGGAAAGCTCTACTGATCAGTAGCGTCAGGAAGTGGATGGCCTCCAGAGATTATTGGCTATTCAATATGACGCTTGGGATGAGTAGGTTCTAACCGAACCGCGCCTGTGAAGAAGCGGCCAATTGTCGGGTCATGAAAGACCGCTTCTTAACAGGCGCGGTTCGGTTTTATGCGTTATAGCGTAGGTGATGTAATGATGTAGTATGAGCGATATGACTGACGACACGACAATACGCGTCTACGGTGCGCGGCAACATAACCTGCGAAATATCGATGTTGTCCTACCACGCTCAGCACTGACGGTGATCACCGGTCCGTCCGGGTCAGGTAAAAGCTCACTGGCCTTCGATACCATTCATGCCGAAGGTCAACGGCGTTATGTCGAATCACTGTCCGCCTATGCGCGACAGTTTCTTGAACAGTTGCAAAAGCCGGACGTGGATCGTGTCGAGGGGTTAAGCCCTACCATCGCTATTGAGCAGCGCGGTATGATCGCCGGTCCCCGCTCGATTGTGGCTACGAGCACGGATATATATGATTATCTGCGTGTGTTATTTGCACGAGTCGGTGAGCCTCGCTGTTGGAAATGCGATCGACGTATCGAAAAGCAATCCACCGCACAAATTGTTGACGCCATCCTGGCGGAACCTCACGAGCAGCGCGTCTTGGTGTTGGCGCCGCTTATTCAAGCACAGCGCGGTGTCCATGATAAATTATTTGAACGGTTATCTCGCGAGGGATTTGTACGTGTGCGCGTCGATGGTGAGGTGCAATTGATCGAGGGTATAAATGGTCTTTCCTCGCGGCAACCGCATACCATTGATGTGGTCGTCGATCGATTGGTGACCAAGCCGGAGATAGCCACGCGCCTGGCTGATAGCGTAGAGCTAGCCACTAAACTGTCACGCGGGCGGGTGACGATTTCATTTCAAAGCGAGGATAAACAGTGGCGCGATCTACGGTTTTCCACGACGTTGACCTGTCCTTTGCACGACGATGTGTGCATTGAAAATTTATCACCACAATTGTTCAGTTTTAATGCGCCGTTGGGTGCTTGCCCGGATTGTCATGGACTTGGCATCACGCTTGACTTTGATCCTGAACTAGTAGTGGCTGATCCGAATTTGTCATTGGCCGGGGGGGCTGTTGCTGCTTGGAAACGGCAAGGGAAACGCCTGAATGAAATATATCAACACATGATTCACGAGTTTTGCCGGCGATTTGAGGTTCTACCGGATGCACCATATCGAAACATCGACCATGAAAAGCGACGTATATTACTTGAGGGGACGACGACTGCGGATGAGCAGGCACATGGCCATAGTTTTGAAGGGGTTATGCCCAATCTCAAGCGGCGTTGGGAAACGACGGATTCCGAATCAGCTAAGCAGCGACTTCATGCGTTTCTAGCGGAATCACCGTGTCAGCTATGTCGCGGTGCACGGCTCTCTCAGGCCTCGTTAGCGGTACACCTCTGCGGCAAGACTATGGTAGAGATTATCTCCATGACGATAGAGGAGGCACTTGGCTTTTTTGAGTCATATAAGCCGACGGGAGAAGCGGCGAAAATCGCCGGACCTCTCGTGAAGGACATTGTTCATCGCTTACGATTTTTGGTTGAGGTTGGTGTCGAGTATCTGACGCTTGACCGATCCAGTAAGACACTGTCCGGTGGTGAATGGCAGCGCATACGCTTAGCTACCCAAATTGGTGGGGGATTATCGGGGGTATGCTATGTGTTAGACGAGCCAACCATTGGGCTACATCCGCGTGATTCTCAGCGATTACTGGTGATTCTGAAAAACCTGTCCTCAATGGGAAATTCCGTGATCGTGGTAGAGCACGACGAAGCCATCATTGCCGGTGCGGATCACATGATCGACATTGGCCCCGGCGCAGGATTGCGCGGTGGGAATGTGGTTGCTGAGGGGTCCGTCAAGCAAGTCCTGGCTACCGAATCTTCACTAACGGCTAAGTTTCTCACCGGCGCATTGAGTATAGGATTGCCACAGCAGCGCCGGGTATTTGATCATCGGCATTGCCTAGAGATCAAAGGGATTACGGCTAACAATCTCAAAAACATTGATGTGGCTATTCCGTTAGGGCGCTTGGTTGTCGTGACCGGCGTATCGGGTAGTGGTAAAAGCACACTCGTGTCTAACGTCTTGCTGCGTGGGTTGCGTCGTGAAGTATTTCGGCGAGGCCCCAGGCCGGGCGCGTATACACAGCTAGTGGGCGCTTCTTTGATAGATCAGCTGGTGGAAGTCGATCAATCGCCGATCGGTAAAAGTCCGCGCAGCACGCCGGCTACTTATGTCGGGGTCTTCAATCCGATCCGGACGTTGTTTTCGCAGGCCCGCCAGGCCAAGATTCGCGGTTACGGTCCGGCGCGATTCAGTTTTAATATCAAAGGCGGGCGATGCGAACACTGCGAAGGGCAGGGGACCAAGCGCGTGTCCATGCACTTCCTTCCCGACGTTTACGTTACTTGTGGGCATTGCCAAGGCCGGCGCTTCAATCGGGAGACGTTGGATATACGATTTCGCGGTAAGAACATCGCGGATGTGTTGGATATGCGCGTGGAACAAGCCGTAGTGTTTTTCGAGAATTTTGCCAACATCCGTAAACGCATTCAGGTCTTACGTGACGTCGGCCTGGGTTACATGTCGCTCGGTCAACCATCCAGTACGTTATCAGGCGGCGAAGCGCAGCGCATCAAACTGGCATCCGAACTGCACAAAACCAGTCAGGATCACACGCTCTATGTATTGGACGAACCTACCACCGGACTACATTTTTCCGACGTGCGCCACTTGCTTAGCGTGTTGAACCGGCTTGTGGATCAGGGGCATTCCGTGATTTGTGTCGAGCATGATTTGGATGTCATCAAGATGGCGGATTGGGTGATCGATCTAGGGCCTGGCGGTGGAGCGCATGGCGGTAACGTGGTGGCACAAGGAACACCTGAGCAGATCGTTGAATGCCAAGAAAGCGTCACGGGACAGTGGTTAAAGGATCGCCTGGCCGGAGTGGCGCCTTTGGCGGAGTTGTCGCCATGCGGGCCTTCGCGCCCTCGATAAACGCGACAAACTCCTCCGTAGAATAATATCCAGAACATTTAGCCACCAATTGGCCGTCTGGTTGCACGACAGCGAAAGTTGGTGTGCCGTAAACACCATAACGATTGGCCAATTCACGCTCTTGCATGGCATCTAAGCGAACCGGAATAAAATCCTTCAGGGCCTGCGTGACTTCATCTTGTGGCAATACGCGACGATCCATAGCCTGACACGGTCCGCAGCCCTCCATGTAGAACGCCAGCAGCATCGGTCGTTGGAGATCATTGGCTTGCTGCTGTGCGGATTGAAAATCATGTTCCCATCCGAGTAATGGTTGCGTGGGTTTGGTCAACCAGAAGAATCCAACGAGTAAGATCACCCCAACCAGAATATGCCCGGGTTTGAGCGCTGACGTTGAAGTTTGGGGCATGTTTGATGTCATCGTGTCCATATCTCTGGAACCGGATTCATTAGACCATCATTCCCACGCAGGCGGGAACCCAGTTTCATATTGTACGTTCGCTCTCGAGGTGTCACAAAGCAGTTCGGTCCTGATGTACGTCGGGGCACATCGGGACTGGATTCCCGCTTTCGTGGGAATGAAGAACGTTTGTGCCATCGGGCCATTCGGGCCATTACTTGGTACTGGTGGGTGATTGTTCACTGCTTTCGTCGACGATGGACGTTTTGCAGTCACCGCCTTTGGTCAGACGAAGCTCTATCACCTGATGCGTTTGCGAACAGGTCATGTGAATGGTGGTTTCGGGCATATCAAAGGAATGTGATCCGCCGCAGGCGGGACAGTCAAATCGAACCAGCATAGTCGCCTCTTTTTTTACTATTTACACCATCGACCCGCATGTTTTAGCTTGCACGGTGCCACGAAGTCTACGTAACATGTCAGAACAACACAATTAGTCAAGTCACGACGGACTACAAGGTCAACCAGGTCACGATCAACAGCAGCGGCACGAGGATGCCGACGCTGTATTTCATGTAACCAAAGAAGGAGGGCATCTTAACGCCGGCTTGCTCCGCAATACTCTTGACCATGAAATTAGGGCCGTTGCCGATGTACGTCATGGCGCCCATAAACACTGAGCCGAGCGATATAGCGGCGAGCAATCGGGTTAGAATCATCCCACCACCCACTAGCGATACAACGTCTGATGAGCCTTCGGGAGTCATGGTAGAGGCCGTCTCAAAAAACACGACATAAGTGGGGGCATTATCGAGGAAGCTGGACAGTCCGCCGGTGATCCAGAAGAAGCGATGGGCGGAGAGTTCACCACCTGAGCTTAGGTATGGGGCCAGTGTTTCACTGCTGGCGTGCAGAATTTCGATTGGTGCTTGCATGCAAATAAATATGCCAATGAACAAAGCCGCTACTTCCAGGATCGCATGGTAGTTGAATTGATTGTCCGAACGAATCTGTTTGCTGGTGTACTTGAGTGACAAGGCAGTGAAGCCCAACATCATCAATTCGCGCATAAAGGGGAATGCTTTGAAACCCAGCCCGAGGAACTCCTCACCCGGTTTGACTAACGCCACACACAGCACAACGCCCAGTAGCCAAAGTAGATTAAGGCAGCCCGTCAGCCTCAGTTTGACCTTTTGCGTTTCGTCAAGAATGAGGTCTTTGAGTGTTTCTTTACGATAGGCGATGGTATCCCAGACATAGTACACCGCGAGCACCGCACAGGTCATGATTAGCCAAGGCACCCATAAACTTAGCGTCCATAGGAAGCTTACGCCTTTAAGATACCCCAGAAACAAAGGCGGATCGCCAATAGGTAGCAGGCAGCCACCGATGTTACTGACTAAGAAGATAAAGAAAATCACGGTATGCGTCACATGCTTGCGCTCGGAGTTGGTTTGTAACAGCGGGCGAATTAACAACATGCTCGCGCCGGTCGTCCCGACAAAACTGGCAATGGCTGCCCCGACAGCCAGGAAGGCTGTGTTGGTGCCCGGATGAGCAGCTAAGTCTCCTTTGAGTGAAATCCCGCCGCTGATGACATAGAGCGAAAAAAGTAACACAATAAATGGGATGTATTCAGCCAACACGGCATGTTCGAGCAGACCGACAACCTTCTGCGTCCCTTGCGTGGTCAGGTAATAAAGCAGCGTGATGCCTCCAAAGCTCAAGGACACCATCAGTCGATTCTGATTGCTTTCCCACCAGTGCTCTGTGGCGGCGATTAAGGGTAGTATCGCGATGCATAGAAGAATGCCCACGAACGGTAGGATGGCCCACACGCTGGGGGCATGCGCTTCACCATGCGATTCGCCGTGGTGTCCACTCATCGAGTTGTACATGAGTAAGGCGACGGCTACTGCGCCGAGAATAATTGCCCCCCACTGTAGCCCGCTCAGTTTTCCTGGTTCGTGGGTATGTGTCGTCGGTATATCCATACTGATTTCCATGAGCCGTCATCTCCACACATTAAGATCAATAGATTCTTGTGCGGTGCCGGCTGGCCAATTTTCCTAGGCACTAGCCGCTATCCATAGTCAGCCAGCGTGCGTATCCGACATTATCTTAAATCTTTGCCAAATACAGATACGCCTGAATTCCAGCACCGTTATCGATCCTATCGGCTTGAAAACGGGCCTACTTACCGATGTTATGTCACCCAGAGGCCCAACGGCCACGTGCCGGATCAGGGGCTGACATAATGTCCGAAAACGGTCCGTTTGGCTAGTCTTCCGTACGGCCAGTCTATGGATATAGGGATTTCAAGCGTAGGGGAATGTGGCAGCGTTGATCGTCTGATAGCTCATACAAGCGCTACAACGCTGTAACATCCGAGCGTATGTTGCTTCAGAGATTAATCAGCGATTTGACGCTATACTGGGATCAAATCATCGGTCTTATCGCCAGGATTGGTATCGTTTTCTGTAAGGAACTCCTCCGACGGTATTTGGTTCATTTTTATCTGACATTCACTTGACCGGTCATTTGACTATTCAATACTTGTATTGTGAAGGGCGAGTGGAGTGCCTGGTTTGTGAGGCGATTGATAGAAACATCTTTCAGGGGAGGTCATCCCATGCGTCGAGTACTACTCATTAGCTTGATAAGTTTGCCATTGTCTGGTTGTGGTGTGATAGACTTCATATTTCCCGGACTATTCGTTAAAAATGGCGATACCGGTGCGGTGGGCTTGAAACAATTTGAATCCGAGGAGGAGTTAGTCTCTTACTTCGGGGGGCAAGTTGTGGCGCGGGGAAGCCAACGGCCTATGTTTGATGATGTCCGTACCTTAGAGGCTGTTGGTGAGGGTGCGAACGGTGCTGAGGATGCCTTTGATAGTGCCGCGCCACCATCGGCTTCGCCCGACACCGATGGAGCGGTCAGTAGTGGAGATAATGTGGATCAATCAGATTTCTCTCAAACAACCGAGCAGGAGGAGGGCGTAGCTGAGGCTGATGTTGTCAAGACCGATGGCGAATATCTCTACATTATTAACGGTGAATCACTAAAGATCGTTCACGCCGTACCTTCCCAGCAGCTTTCCCTAATGTCTGAGGTATCTCTCGAAGGTTTTGGTCGGGAAATCTACCTACGCGGCGATACCGTGGTCGCTTTGACGAACACCTTCGGCGGGTTCATAGCCGTTGACGGGCCGTTTATTTTATTGGATGAAGAAGTCACTACTAACAGCGGTTCGGCTAGCGGTAGCGGTGGTTCTGTAGATGCACCAATAACTGGTGACGTGAACGTAGACGGTGATGGTGAACCGATAGTGACGGATGTGGAGCTGGACTTCGAACCGGAATTTCAGTTCGAGCGCCCTAAGACGCGCGTGACGATTATCGATGTGGCTGACCGTGCCAATCCACGGGTGATTTCCACGACGTCGTTTGACGGCTCGACTTCGGATAGTCGCATGATTGACGGCGTTTTATACCTTGTGTTAGCCAACTATCAGACTACTTTTTTAAGCGTGATGCCCACGATTGGTACGCCGCAATTCGATCCCACAACGCTCGAACCCGATACTTTTTTGCCACGATTTGAATCTACGGATGCGGATGGGAATGAGTCCAGCGGGCAGGCTGTGACGTGGGAAAGTCTTTACCGGCCGGAGGATCCGGACGGCTTTGGTATTGTGACCGTAGCCGCGGTAGATATTGATGCCGGCGGCAGCTTTACCACTGTGGGTGTGGTAGCAGAACCCGGTTTGGTCTATTCCTCGCGTACGGCGCTTTATCTAACGGATATGAATTTTGACTTTTTTGGTAACACGCGCGAAATGACGGATGTGTACAAATTTGCCTACACAGACCGAACGGCTAAGCCGGTAGCTGTGGGTAGCGTGCCGGGTCGGATTCTTAATCAGTACTCGATGGGTGAGTACGAAGGCTTTTTGCGCGTTGCGACGACTGTGGGGCCGACGTTTTCCGCATTTGATCGAACCGAGTCGGTCAATCAGGTCTATGTATTACAACAACAAGACGACACACTTTCCATCGTGGGGAGCGTGGGTGGTCTGGCCCCGCGTGAAACGATTCAATCCGCTCGATTTATTGGTGATCGGGGTTATGTCGTGACCTTCGAGCAGATCGACCCGTTGTTTACGCTTGATCTATCCGACCCGACGAATCCGCGGGTCATGGGAGAGCTGAAAGTTCCCGGTTTTTCGACGTTTCTAGTGCCGATGGATGCGGATCACATCCTGGCTGTGGGGCAGTATATTCCAGATGAATTTTTCGGCAATCGAGGCGTTCAGCTATCGATCTTTGATGTCTCCGATTTTTCCAAACCTACGTTGAAACATAACGTGGTTCTCGGTGAAAATAGCGGCGCTTCTTCCGAAGCGCTGTTCAACCCCAAGGCGTTCACATACTTCGCCGAGAAGGGGCTTATTTCGTTGCCCCTTTCGATTTTCGAGGAACGCTTCTTCTTTGCGCCGGAGGTGGATATTGCCGTTGACCCCTCTGATATAAGCGACGCCGTCGTGTCATCACCAACACCTGATGTTGTTGGCGGAGGTAGAAGGTCGCCGGAAGATTCGACAACCGCCCAGGTATTAGAGGGAGCGCCGCCTGATGAGCTGACGAGCGATCTTGTCTCCTCTGACGAAATGATTAGTAGCGAGGGGTTCGATGGCCTGGTCGTATTCAGTGCTTCCGTAGACGACGGCTTCAACGAACTCGGTCGATTGAGTACCCGTTTCAGTGATGCAGGATTTTTCTATAGTTCGTTTACCCGAGGTGTCTTCATCGATGATAGCGTGTATGCCATCACCGATATTGGTGTACGTGAAGCCTTGATCGCGGATCCCGCTACGGTGACGCGAGAGTTGTTGTTGCGCGAAACAAAGCCGATAGATGCCGTTCCTGATGGAGGAATAGTCTCCTCCAGTTCCGGCGCACCGTAATAACTACCTCGTGGTTATCATACCGTGTAGCGTGCTTTGTCGTTATGAACAATGATCTGTTGATCTATCCTTGTTGCCGACAAAAAAGATTGTGTTGTGCTGACACACGGTTTGTTTTCGAATGTGATATATAACTTGCTCTAGGGTTCACAGCTAAAACGAAATGAGTCATCTAGGTCCAACGGAAGTACCAGTGTGCGTAGTGAAGCGTTTAAGGCTGATGTGCATAGGCTTGCTCTAGTTGCTGTGTTGTTAACAAACATGTCAGCATACTCGGCATTAAACACGGCTTTGTTTGCATCGATAAACGGTTGTAAGGTTGCGCATTCGTCAAACTCATGACACTGTTCATTCACCGAAAAATCGAAATAATCCACAAGTTCTGGAATTTGATCCAGGTCGTTTTTCAAGCCGACTGAAAGCCCGCGCTCATGGGCTGCGTTGGCGATAAAACGATTGAAAGCTAGTTGATCGGAGGCCGTTAAATCAAAACCGCTATTGTTGACGTATCCATCAACATTATCAGGTTCTACGCCATCACACCCACGTGCGACAGCCACATCTAATCGAGCCAACATAATACGTTGAATATGGCTAGATCGAATATCCAACCAGCGCTCGTCGGCAAATTGACCCAACGTGTTACCTAATTCATCTGCTAGAAAATCTCCCGCGTCATCACGAAAATCTTCAAAGGTGCCGGCTGAGAAATAGCAGATGATGCTTCGACCCTCTGCGTGCAACGCCTCAATAGTAGCATCCGGTGCGTCGAATAGATCGATGTCATATACATCAACCTGATAGGATGTGTTAATGGCATCGTTAACGTCTGGTTGGAGTTGCCACTGCCAGGTTTTCTCGACACTTAGCCGTAGCCAATCGCCTTCTGTGATGGGAGCTACGTTCGGGTCAAGTGTTGTCGTACCGTTGTCATTCCCACTCACGACAGGGCCATTTATTGAAAAACTATCAATTTTGTCGCCGTCAACAGTGAAAAAAGAAACGTCGAGCCGATTATCAAAAACGTCGACGCGCACCGCGCCGTATTGATTGGCATAACGCACCTGGCTACCCTCCACCGGCGTATCCACCAAACCATGAATGTCGACGCCGCCTAAGCCGTTCACCAGGTAGACCACACCATCGCGTTCGATGCGTTCGTAAATATGGTCGTCTCCTGAAATAACTAAATCAAAGCCCCAATCCGCCCATGGCCATTGCATGTGGGCGCCGTCGCCAATATGTCGATCACCGGAGGAGTAGGGTGGGTTGTGGAAGTAAGCTATTTTGAAAGTCGCGTTAGATGCCAATGCTGCGTCACGAACCCATGTTCCTTGAACCGAGTCTGCGGTGGCGCCGTCCGGTTCGCAATCATTGATACTATGAATAGAGAAAAAATGAACGGGGCCTTGGTGAAAGTCGTAATAGCGCTCATTGCCGGTATTGTCGCCGGGTAGCGTAAAATAACGCAGATAATCGTCGAGACCGGTTGGATCATCGCAGGTATCTCCCCAATCGTGATCGCCGGGTGTGGGGAAGAATTTGTTCACAGAAGCGCCGGGGCCGAGTTGCCCCTGGTAGTCACCAATAAATTCTTGAAAATATTGACCAACATTTAATTCCAGTGCGTCAAATGTGCCTCGAAACGCACCATCGCTGTAGTCATTATCACCCACGGTGATGATGAAATCCGGATTCCAACTCTTCATCAAATTCGAAACATCTCGGCTGTTATCATCATCGTCACCGTAATCGCCTATGACACCGAAAACCATTTTGGCGGTAGAGCCGGTGTCAGCGTTGCCGCTGTCTGTGGGGATTGTGTTCGTGGTGCATCCACTATTCACTAGCGGTAGAACCGTGAGCCAAGCTATAAAGTTACGCAGCTTTGACCATGGAAGGGTGTGGTGCATATTTTGTATCGCTATTAGAGACATATTGCTTAGTTCTCCAGCCGTGAATTCCAATCAGTAAAGGCCCTGAGATATGCTAACACAAATGGTTGTACGTTGAACAGTCGTACATACCCGTAGAACCCACGGGGCGCTCGCGCTACCGGCTCGGATTGATGAAACGATCCGCAGTAATAAGCAATGAACCACACCCACTAATCAGAGCGGCGAGCGCCAGCGACCCGTGTCTTCCATACGCTATACAAGCTTCAAAACGCCGGATATGCCGCAAGCACGCCGGACGTTCACCACGTCTATACCATCCGAAAACACCGGGCGCTCGCGCTTGCGGCTCGGATCAGACACACGAAATCTGAATCACAAATCAGAGCGGCGAGCGCCAGCGACCCGTGTCTTCCATACGCCGGATACGCCGCTATCACGTAGATGCCCACAACGCTAGCCGCCATTGAGCGACACCGGGCACTCACGCCTATGACTGTGCCATCACAGCGATAAAGCTTCAGGTATTTGCTTCGTCAATCCGTAGTTACTTCAATAACCAGCATCTCGATTTTGCGTGTCGTACGTGTCAAGTCGAAACCTAGCTGCTGGCGCACGCTCTCGATGATGGTTTCCTCCTGGTTGTCGTCAAAGAGTAACTGATAATCGAACCGCCCCTTGAGATGTGTTTCATCGATGACTGGCGCACCGAGCATTAGTTCGAGCTTCTCGGCTAAGTCTTTTGTCAAATCACCTTCGCCTTTACGAATACCACTCCGCACGCGCCCCGTTGCGATCCGACGATTGAACTGGGATTTCTTGATTGCGGACCCAGGTTGGTCACTACTCGTTAATACGAATACATTGCGATCAATCATTTGCTTGTGTGCGGAAAGACCGAATGTAGCCTCGATCGATGCTCGCCATAGATTGAACAAACGCTTATGGTCCTGACGAGGAATGTTGGCGGAGAATGTCCAGATTTGATCAGATATACCACTCTTATCGAGAATGAGCCAGGTGCTTGTCTCGTACGCCCACGGTAACTGATCTATTAAGCGCACGCCCTGCATGAAGATATGTGATCCATCGAATTCGAAAGCTTGGTTCTCTCCGGCCACGGGTTTTGAGAATTGAGCATGCGAGATTGTCTGGGCCGTCATCTTGACAGTGTCAAAGCCCGGACCGGAAGATTTTGGCGGAAGCGATATTTCCTTGCCGTCCAGTACATCGCGAATGATCTGCTCGGAGAGATTGGCTGGATGTGTGATCGCAACAATTCGGCTATTGCGGTCAACAATTATGGTATGAGGGATACCAGAGACACCATATTCCTGAAACGCTGATCGATCTGTATCGAGCCCAATCCAAGTTCGCAGTGGATGCGATTTCAAGAATCGGCGAATAAAGCCCTTGTTTTCGTCCGTGACGGAAATGAACACCACTGGTTGTGATTCAAAGGTTTTAGCCAGTGCGTTCAAATCCTCAAAGGCTGCAATACAAGGGCTACACCACGTCGCCCAAAACTCAATCAGAACAACCTTGCCGCGTAAGGACTTAAAATCTATGTCGGCATCCGGTGGGGCTTGGAGCATTTTCTCTATCTTTAGGTTTGGCGCGATATCACCTACCGTAACCTCGTCATCCGCATGAACCATACGAATCTGTAGACACAATAAGAAAAACAAAAACAGAACTGCCGGCAAGAACAGTCGACTACAACCAGTGGATCGTATGTAACTGGATGGCGATTGTGTGTGTCGCGTTTTCATCGTGTTCTCCCTATGCAAGAGGTTTGTCGACGGCATCCGCAAGGCAGGAGTCGTATTGATAGATAAACGGGATGTTTCCGCCGAAGTGGACCTATCATGTGTTGGAGTCTAGCAGCCTCAAGATGGGGCAGCAAGTCAGGGGTCTCTCTTACCATTCCACCAAATCCGAGCGGCGAGCGCGAGCGACCCGTGTTTTCAAATAGGTCATACACGTTTCAAAACGCCTGATATGCAGCAAGCACGTCGAACACTCACCACGTCCTATTCCATCCGAAGACACCGGGCGCTCGCGCTTGCGGCTCGGATTTCACGTAACGACCCGCAAGTATCTACAATGCTCCGAACCCACAAATCCGAACGATTTATCCGAGCGGCAAGCGCCGGCGACCCGTGTCTTGCTTTTGCAATCATATCGGAGGACTGGATGGCTGGGGTTTTGTTCATGATTCAAGGGGCGACCCATTTGGCAGCTCGATTCGTGTACTTCACGTTTTTTAGTGAAGTGGCTACGGCGCTTCTCGTCTTGAGGTAAAACTTGCAGTATACTCGTCTTACCGTGTTAGCGTCCGGATACTTGCGTGGTAGAACGTAAGTCTGTGACGATACATGAAGATGAGAATATCAGGCGCTCGTAGCTCAGTAGGATAGAGCACCGGTTTCCTAAACCGGGGGTCGTGGGTTCGAATCCCCCCGGGCGCATTATCGTTTTGGCTCGCATCACGTCGCACAGTGTCATCGCGTGGCACTGCATCGTTTCGCACCGATTTGCGTCCTAACTGTCGGGGTTTTAGGCGGTTGTCTGTGTGACAAGTAGTTGTGCTATCAGCTGTGACGGTTGTGCATAGTTCCTGGGGACCGTCGCCGAGCATATTGAGCAAGCGTACCAACGTGTCCCATGATAGCAAAAAGGAAAAGGTGTCCATGGCCCGTGTGATGGTTAAACGAAACCGTAGGTTTTATGGTAACCGTAACCGTAACCGTAACCGTAAGCGGTACGGTCGGTGATGTGCGCTTGAAGCGGCATCAATGACCACTACAGTTAACGATGTCACCACTGTGTTACTCTGTCCTGTACCCTGAGTCGATGTTCTCATCCCGTGGCGCACTACGCAATGTTGTCACGTTTGAATAGGCGAATAAGATTTGTGCGAACGCACTATAGCCTGTCCTTCATATATACTCGCATACAGACAATCACGCCGTGTAATCGTGATGAGGATTATTTACGAATACATTTATATGTTGCATTTGAAAGTTAAAGCTGCTAGCTTGGTAATTCATGTTTGGCGTCATCCTGATCTTTTTGAACATCCTAAGGCATCGCGTCAGGTCGTATGGTGGGTGAAATATTCTTGGCCAAAGTTTAAGTATGCGCGATAGGCTTTGCATTTTCACATGCCTGGCAGGTTTGTGTTTGTTGGTTATGGCAGTACATGCGTAGCCTGTTCTGAATAGTTACTAGTTATGCGTAGGTTGATAAGTGTGATTGTTGTCGTCATGGCAACCATCGCAATTCACCCATTTTTGTAAGGAGCGTCATCGTAATGCATCGTCACCACAAGCTATTAACGAGTTGGAAATCTGGTTTACTATTGAGTTGTTTTGGTGTCGCGTCACTTGGCGCAGGGCCGTTGAATCAATCACGACAGGTGGAGGTCCAAGACGCCACGCCTATCGAACTTGACATCGACTGGTCCGCAGCTGATGGGGCGAAAGCGTTGCAGGCTTCACAACCTGTTGATGTCACCGAGGCGTTGATCATCGCGGAAACCGCGCAACATGAAATAGGCATCGCACGCAAGAACAATCGTGTCAGTGTATTAGTGTATTTCGAATCTACGTTAGCGCGCGGAACAGCGGACCCACGTATAGCTGTGCGAGCTTTGGCCTTGAAACGTCAAGGTGTTGTCAAGTATGAATACAAAAGCGTACTACCAAACGTGATCAACCTGCGAAACATTCCACAGGCATCGATCGCCGATTTAGAAAATATGCCCGGGGTCGTAAAAGTGGAAATGGATGAATATCACCCCAATGTTGTTCGACTGCATGATAGTGTCCCCTTGATCCGTGGTTTGCAAAGTCAGATTACCGGTGCGGGATACACCGCCGATGGTACGGGCGTGCGCATTTGTATTGTGGATACGGGTATCGACTCAGACCATACGATGTATTCAACTCGAATTGATACGTCGGCAGGATGGGATTTTTATAACAACGACCCCAATCCCGAAGACGACAATGGGCACGGATCACACGTAGCAGGTATTGCGGCTGGTGGAACAGGCTTGAGCGTGGATTTCGGCTGTGGCGCTGGTTCTCAGGTGTTTCAAGGTGTTGCCCCAAATGCCACATTAATTGGGGTTAAGGTATTGAACTCCGCCGGTGGCGGCTTCGATAGCGATATCATCGCCGGCATCAATCACTGTGCGGATCAAAGCGCGTCTGGGGCACAAGCAGACGTGATCAACATGAGTATCGGGACGGGAAATTTTACCAGTGGCTCGTGTACGCATAGCTGGGCGGTAGCCGCAAACAATGCAGCAGCCAACGGCGTGGTTCCTATCGCCGCTTCCGGTAATGAAAACAATTCTAACTCAATGGGTTCGCCTGCTTGTGGGGCGAATGTTATCGCCGTTGGTATGACCTGGAAGAATAACTACCCGACCTGTGAAGATAATGTCACAAACTGGAACTGGGGAGTTTGCACCGACTTTTCTCCGCAGACTGATGAGGTGGGATGCTTCAGCAACGAGAGCGATTTCCTGGATGTGACAGCACCGGGAGCCAATATCTGGTCAGCGAGTAACGCAGCGGGTGGCGGTTCGATTACAGGTAAATCGGGAACTAGCATGTCGTGCCCTACGGTTGTTGGTCTAGCCGCGCTGGTTCTACAACTCGATCCATCCCTGACCCCTGCCGAGGTTCGACAGATCATTCGTGATGGCGCGATCGATATGGGGCCAGCTGGTTTTGACCGGGCATATGGATGGGGCCGTATCGATGTGTTGAATACACTGGCGCTTGTCGGTCCGGGATGTAGTATCGATCCGGACTGTGATGACGGCGTTTTCTGTAATGGTGCGGAAACTTGTGTCGCGGGTTCTTGTCAGGCTGGTACAGTCGTGAACTGTAACGATGGTGTCGGCTGCACGGATGATTCGTGTAACGAAGGCACGAATGCCTGCGACAATATCGCCAACAATGCTAACTGTGATAACGGACTGTTTTGTGATGGTTCGGAAACGTGTGATGTCGTTAACGATTGTCAAGCCGGCATCGCACCCAATTGTGACGACGGTGTGAGTTGTACGACGGACTCTTGTAACGAAGGTACCAACTCGTGCGACAACGTGCCGAGTGACGGTTTGTGCGATGATGGACTTTTTTGCAACGGTAGTGAAACGTGCGATGCCGTTAACGATTGTCAGGCGGGAACGGCTGTCAACTGCAACGACGGCGTGGGTTGTACGGATGATTCGTGCAATGAAACTACCAATTCGTGCGACAATATCGCCAACAATGCCAATTGCGATAACGGACTGTTCTGTGACGGTGCCGAGACCTGTGATGTAGGTCTCGATTGCCAGGCTGGTAGCGATCCATGTCCGGGACAAACTTGTGACGAAGTAGGTAATGTTTGCGTCGATTGTCAGGTCAATGGCGATTGCGACGACGGCCTGTTTTGCAATGGCGCGGAAACCTGTGTGGCTGGCATCTGCCAAGCAGGTACCACGGTGAATTGCAATGATGGTGTCGGTTGTACGGATGACACGTGCAACGAAGCGACCAATTCGTGCGACAATACGGCTAACAATGCTAACTGCGACAATGGGCTGTTTTGCGATGGTGCAGAAACATGTGATGCCGTTCTCGATTGTCAGGCTGGCCCTGCACCCAACTGTGATGATGGCGTTGGTTGCACGACGGATGCATGTGACGAAGGCAGTAATGCCTGCACCCATACACCCAGCAACGGTGCATGTGACGATGGTTTATTCTGTAACGGTGCGGAAACGTGCGATACCATACTCGATTGCCAGGCAGGAACGGCACCCACATGTGACGACGGTGTGGCATGTACGGACGATTCTTGTAACACAGGCACGGACTCGTGCGATAACATCACCAATGACGGCAACTGTGACGATGGCTTGTTCTGTAACGGTGCGGAGACGTGTGACGCCGTACTGGATTGCCAGAGCGGCGTAGACCCGTGCCCGGGACAGAGCTGTGACGAAGGTGCAAACACCTGCGTGGCAGGGCCTAGTGCCAAGCTGGAAGGCGGCACGGTCACTGCAGGTGGCACAGCCGTTACGGTCAATCTATCGAATTCCTACATTAGCCCGGTCGTTGTCTGCTCCCAGCAGTATAACAACAACACTGAGCCTTCCGTGCCTCGGGTGAGTAACGTGACATCCACAAGCTTTGATGTACGTCTTGACAACCCATCCGGTGGCGCCGTCGCCGCTGAGACGATCAATTATCTCGTCGTTGAGGAGGGTACTTGGACGATCGATGGCGTAAATATCGAGGCCCAAACCTATGTTTCCACGGTCACTGACGAAAACAATAGTTGGGTTGGTGAAGCACAAACCTACGGTCAAAGCTATACAAACCCTGTCGTATTCGGCCAGGTGATGACCGAAAACGATGCGAATTGGTCCGTCTTCTGGTGCCAGGGCAGTTCGCGTACGACCCCACCTTCTGCAACAGTACTACGAACGGGCAAGACGGTATGTGAGGATACAAACGTCGCACGTGTTAACGAAACAGTCGGCTTTATTGTCATCGAGGCCGGTACCGGAACTATTGGTGGCATCGCATTTGAATCGGCACTTGGGGCGGATACGGTGCGCGGTGCTACCGATGCGCCGCCTTATGTATATAACTTCGGTTTACCCTTCACATCTGCGCCGCAAGTCGCTGTCACTCAAATGGCGGCCATGGACGGTAATAACGGCGGATGGTCACAAGCGCATGGGGCGTCTCAAACCTCGACAACTGCATTGTTCTTGTCGATCGATGAGGATGTCATTGGCGATACCGAACGAAACCACACCACAGAACAGGTTGGGTATATCGTGTTCGAGTCAGCCGTCGTCTACCCGGTCGCACCGCAGTGCACCATTGATCCCGATTGTGACGACGGTTTGTTTTGTAATGGCGTTGAAACGTGTGTGGCAAGTTCATGTCAGTCGGGCACGCCCGTCAATTGCAACGACGGTGTTGGTTGTACTGATGATGTCTGCAACGAGGCAACCAATTCATGCGACAATACGGCCAATGATGTGAACTGTGACAACGGGCTGTTCTGCGATGGTACCGAAACGTGCGATGCGCTACTCGATTGCCAAGCAGGCACGGCTGTGAATTGTGACGACGCTATCGGTTGTACCACAGACTCCTGTAACGAGGGTACTAACTCGTGCGATAACACACCCAACAACGGTGCGTGCGACAACGGTGTGTTCTGTGACGGTGCAGAGACTTGTGATCCCGTTCTCGATTGTGTCGCTGGCACGACGGTCAACTGCGATGATGGCGTGCCGTGTACGGATGACGCGTGCAACGAAGGCACGAATTCATGCGACAATGTGGCCAATAACGCCAATTGCGACAATGGCTTATTCTGCGATGGATCCGAAACATGTGATGCTTTACTTGGCTGTCAAGCAGGCACGGATCCATGCAACGATGGTGTAGGATGTACAGACGATACCTGTGCAGAAGGTACGAATACTTGCAGCAACACGGCCAATAATGCCAATTGCGATAACGGCTTATTCTGCGATGGCACGGAAACCTGCGATCCAGTGCTCGATTGTCAAGCCGGTAGTGATCCGTGTCCGGGTCAGACCTGCGATGAAGTGGGTAACCAATGTCTCACCGGACCGCAGGCTCAGTTGGAGAGCGTTTCCGTCGTTGTGGGAAGCTCGCCAGTGACGGTCGGGTTGACCAACACCTATGTCAGTGCGGTAGTTGTCTGTACCGCTAATTACACAGATAACACAACACCCATTGTGACACGCATCAGCAATCTAACGTCAACTAGTTTTGACGTTCGACTCCAAAACCCCTCAAATGGGGCTGTTGCAGCCGAAGTCGTCAATTGCCTGGTTGTAGA
>JAJRWX010000084.1 GCA_024276605.1 Planctomycetota bacterium
ATAGTACACCTTCCTAAGTAAGAAGTCAAGCACATATCTTCTATTTAGTGGCTACATATCGACAAAGCCGAAATCCCCCTAACCCTCTGTCACTACATCAGTTAAATTCCCAAAACGCCCAATCTCACCGAAAAGTTCGGACTAGAATACGCACGGGGGCGTGCGATCCGACTGGGTACCCACCTGCGCGGGTATGACGCATACGTGAGTATGACGAGTGTATTCGGAGGATTGCGCCAAGAAGCTTGCGAAACGGGCACTGATCGGACACTTGCTTTTTCGGACAATGGTATGATGCATCTGGCGCATTCAAGGAGTGTATATTTCCCACTTTGTTTCTTTCCCCTTAAAGGAGATGGGCATGGTCAATCGCCGTCATCGCAACGTAAATCATTGGTACCTGGGGGTTATGCCGCTTGTTGGCGCTATGCTGTTTACTCAGTGCGTCGGTACGGTGCGGCTGCCGTTGATTAGCCTGGACATCAACAATGAAGAACTATTTCTGCAGCTCCCTGGCGGCACGGTTATTGTGACTGATGAAAGCGTGGATGTTGATCTACCCTTCGTCAATGTCGACTTGCAGGGATAAGGGTGCAACGATCCCAGGCCATATGAAGGACATTTCCCACCCGCACACCCACGAGAGCTGAAGCCATCGGCTTGTTGTGCAAATGATACCGGTCATGCCGGAACCGGTTGCGGAGCGACAAGCTCCCCGATGACACCGGCCACTTCCGGCTCACGTTGTTCGCCAAAGCGCACCAACCTGGCGCTGTTGAAGATGACAAAGGCGGTTGCGATAGTATGAGCGATAGCAGCGGTGATTGGCTGGAGTGGTCCCCAGATAGCCAGCGTCATGGTCACTACGATAAACAACACACCAAAGATCACATTTTGCCAGACAACCCTGGTGGCTGCTCGTGACAGCTTAATCAAAAATGGCAGACGACTCAGGTCGTTGTTCATCAGCGCAATGGAAGTGGAATTAATAGCCACATCCGAACCGGCGGCGCCCATGGCAATGCCAAGGTCACTAGCTGCGAGCATGGGGGCATCATTGACACCGTCCCCCACCACGGCCACGCGATGGCCGCGACGCTTGAGATCATCTACAAGATCGAGTTTTTCTTCCGGTAAGACTTCGGCTAGTACTTCAGTACATCCCATCTCAGCACCCACGCGCCGCGCTACGGACCACTTATCGCCCGTCACCATAGACAAGTTGCCGATATGCAAGCTACGAAGCTCGTCGATAGCATGACGTGCTTCGGAGCGCGTTCGGTCTTCCAGACCAATCCATCCTAAACATTGCTTGTTTCTTGCGACATAGATGATGCTCACACCTTCAGGTTCAGCGTATTCCGGGTTTTTGGTCAGGCTGATATCAACGCCCTGCTCAGCAAGCCAATTGGATCGTCCCACCAATATATTATCAGTACCTAACTTAGCCGTCACACCACGACCGGCCGCTTCTTGAAAAGCATCCGGTCTCACTAGGTTGATTTTGGCACGCTTAGCCACCTGGACCAAGGCGAGCGCTGTGGGGTGCTTACTTAATTGTTCCGCTGAAGCACCGGCCAAGAGTAAATCGGCCCCATCCACACCAGGTGCGGGTTTCATCTGGGTGACCGAAAGCTCTCCTGTGGTCAACGTTCCGGTTTTATCGAATACAACGGCTGTCAAACTGCGTGCGTACTCCAGTTGCACCACATTCTTAATGAGGATGCCTAGCCTGGCTGCACAACTCAGAGCAGCCACCATGGCTGTGGGTGTGGCGAGCACCAATGCACATGGACAAGCGATAATGAGCATGGTAATCGCTTTGTGTATGCCCTCGTCTTTGTTCTCAGAAAAGAACCAGACGATACATGCCAGCATGAGTACCGTCGGCGTGTACCAACCGGCATACTTGTCAATAAAACGCATGAGGGGGATGCGGGTTTTCTCGGCGTCGAGAATGAGCTGTTGGACACGCCCGAGTGTGGTATCCGCCCCGGCCTTGGTTACGCGAATGTCTAAAGCACCGGTGAGATTGTTCGTGCCGCTAAACACTTCGTCACCCTGCCCCTTATCCACCGGGATGGATTCGCCGGTGATATTAGCCTGATTGACGGTCGATTCACCATTTTTGACTTCGCCATCCGCAGGGATGTTGTCGCCGGGCCTGACACGGATGAGATCACCACTGCGAAGTTCTTTGGCTTCGACAAGTTCTTCTTCGCCCGCATCATTGAGTCGATGGGCTTTAGCCGGGGTCAAACGAAGTAGCGACTCGATCGAAGCACGTGCCCCCAGCGCAGTCCGCGTTTCGATGAGGTTTGAGATGACCATGAAAAAGG
Organism: Planctomycetota bacterium; assembly: GCA_024276605.1. Lineage (GTDB taxonomy): Bacteria > Planctomycetota > Phycisphaerae > UBA1845 > UBA1845 > JAJRPG01. Next base: position 2,340 of record JAJRWX010000084.1, read on the forward strand.
CGATAATGCCCGCTTCCTGATATTCACCCAGTGCTATAGCTGCCCCGATGGCGAGTGCGACAAGCTCGTCCATATGGGTATGGCCATGCAATAGACAGGTTAGGGCGTGCCAGACCAAAGGTCCGCCAAGTAGCAAAGCCCCCAATAGAGCAATCATGTCGGAATAGACGGAGGCCGTACTGCCAGCCATACCATTGGCCGGGGATAGTTGAAACAGGGTTTGGGCAACAAAGGGAATGTCAACAATAAAAGAACTGACCACTAACATGCCACCGAGTAGCGTGCCGATCATCAACCAACTTGCCTTGGCGGTTTCCGCCTCGACGTTCTGTAAATGTGCATGAGCCATACTTTCGTTTCCCTTGATGCTCCGTCAATCGACTCCGCATAACGAAGTCGCTCTCACTGTCGGACCATACCGACGAGGATTATCGAACGCACCCCACCCTAGGGTAGACGCATCTACGCATCGAATGAGGATACAGTGTACCTGTGTTGTACGAGCAGGCCAACGGTAGGGTTCAGAATTGCGTATTTTTGTCGTCACAGGATGATGTACAATAAGCTGGTAGTACGGCTCGTCTTGATGGATGCCATCCGATAGAGATATGCAATGACAAAGCTATTTTTGCCTGTGGCGACCTCCGGAACAACATGGGCATGCTGCTGCTTGCCCATGCCCACCTAACGCAGCATTAATTAGGCAGTTCACGGTTACGGCCAAAATTGTTGCCATAGACGATATAGACGTCGCCGGCGTCACGACGACGACCAAGCTCTGCATCCGTCGCATCAGGCCCCTGTGGGAAGCTCAGGTCGAGGAAGTCAGCTAGAGGATTTCCGATAGCGATGTCGTCGAAACCGTCGTTGTTGATGTCCCCAAGACCAGCCACGGAGACGGGTCCGGCTTCGTTCGGGCGGCCTTTGGTGTAGGGACTCAGAAATACGATGCCGGGCAAATCATCAGAAGCCACCTGAGCTAGGTTCCATGTCGTGTTTTCCAGGTGCGGACCTCCGAAGATGAGATAGACCACGCCAAGCCGTTCTCTACCTTCGCGATCAATTCTAACTTCACCAGGGGCAGTGATGAGCAAATCACCGAAACCATCCTGATTAAAATCGCCTGCAGAAGCCACGGATGTACCGGCCCGATGCCCTATGCCAGAGCCAAAGAAAACGGCACCTGGAAGATCGGATGTTGCAATTTGATCAATAGTGCGGTCACCATCCAGAAACACACCTCCAAATATGACTGCAACAAATCCATTGTCGACAACGTTGTCACAACAATTTGCACCACCAGCTAGTAGACAACGAAATACTTCCTCATCTTCATCATCGACAACGGCGTCATTGTTATAGTCGAACGCTTTGCAGGATTCATCGCTAAAGATATGCCCGGCACTAGCACACACATCGAAAGAAAATTGGTTTAAGTCATTCCCCGTGATTATGCCGTTACCATCAAAATCCTGGGCACAGGTAAGACGGCGTATCGCGCCGAAGTCTGTGGATGGAGATGCAATGAAAATGTCTTTTACTCGATCACCGTTTACATCAAGTCCGGCGGCTTGCGTGGTTCCGATTTTATCTCCAGGCTTGATTCCCCTAATACGCAACATGGGGGGGCGTCTCAATGGATTGTCAGCATCTCTCAATCTGAAATCGCTGGTCACATTACGTGTGAAAATCACATAGGCTGCGCCTGTGTCTATGAGTGATGAACTTCTATTATTAAGCGGTGCCCCGCAAAGAATATCGTCAAGTCCATCCTGGTTAAAGTCTCCAGCCGACACGGCACCACCCAAGAAGTCTTGTAAATCCTCTGCGAATATTTCGAAGGCATCTGCCGGAACGTCGTAGTGACGAGGTACCGCTCGCTTGCAGTTGCCGAATTCCGGATGTTGCCATTGATCAAGAAATGGTGTAAACGAGTTACCATTTACTGTGTCTGATTTCTCACGGCTCTCTTCATCGTTATAATTTCGACCGGGAAAAACGACAATACTCCCCCTGAACATACTGGACCTAAACTGGGTACCGCTGAAACCGAACCGTCGAAAAAGCTCGTCCACGTAAAACTCGTTGGTTGGTGCAGAGATCATGACTTCTTCCAGCCCATCTGCATTGAGGTCACCCAGACGCGATACGTGCTGCCCGAACGAACCCTCACGAGGCCCCTGATTCAACTTTCTCGCGTCAATAAAATCGAAGCCTCCGGGATGAAATCGCGCGCCGGAAATTCGTCCCACCTGTGATGACTCACCTTCTAATGGATCAGCGGAACTGTTGTCGGCTCTAGCAAAAATCGCTCCGGCCCGTTCATTTACTCCGCCGGCATCCAGAAGGAATCCTGATTCTACACCTACCAATTCCAATGAGACGACTGTTGATTCCAACCGAATCGGATTAATTGCACCACTGTTGTCTCGATTTTGGCTGTGCAACATGACGGCCATACCCCCGGCATAAAATTGAGTATCACCGAGTGGCTCATCGGGCGTATTCGTGACATTGTTGACCACGTCATCAGGAAAACAGTCCTCCGCCCCAATGTTTCCCCGGCGCGAATATGTAACGCTAAGCTTAGGCCGGTCAATCTCTATTGAAAATTCACTAGAGCGCACTGCGGCTTGGATACTTCCATTTTCCCCAGGCGTGGGGGCGATGAACAGTCTCAGTTCATCGTTCGAACTACTTAACTGACCGTCGATGAGTGCCTGCATCAATTCAGATATGTCGACGCTCTTCACACTAGCGGCATCAGCTGTAATCGTAGCAATCCCGTTTTGTGTGCCATTTGGATCGATAAAATAGTCGGCAGCGGGATCATTTATATCACCGCCGACCGGCGTACCAAAACTGTCTAAGGTCGTTGTATTCACAAAATCTTTAAGCAACTGGTGTACAACCGCCCCAGCACCAGGCGAAAAAACA
>JAJRWX010000085.1 GCA_024276605.1 Planctomycetota bacterium
AGTCCCGATGTATCCCGACGTAAAGTCGGGATACATCGGGACTTACCCGTGTAGTTCCGGAGGCCGACACGGGCAAAAAAAACGTTGCCCATGCCACCCTGGATGAACCCGAAAAATAAGCTGTGACACAGCACTAGACTTCACTGGCAAACACTCAAGTAATTGAACACCCAAGGCAAGGGCGGGAGTTTTGGTTTCGGGTTGTGGACCCGCCACTCATCGAACGCACGAGCGCACGCTTTACTTTGGTTCGCTTGACGAACCCCCCGTAGTTACATTCGGATACTACCCCGTCCGTGTAACGAATAGCCCATATATTATTATCTTTTTCGTTTACTCACTAGAGAATCAGTTTCGTGAGCTTGGGTAGAACAAATAGTGTGGTCCGAATAATAGCCTTCATCACACGATATGAACTATACCATAATAGGTGTAGGTGTCAGTAAACGCCATATAGCATCGTCCGATATTATATAAGAAATAAATTGCGCATACTTTGCGCCCCATAACTACAATTCAATCGTTGGAATCTTGTCGCATTGTTTCTACAATGGAACCCCTACAGTGCAGGCGCTTAGGGCCGCTATGGTTTATTTCCCCGGCAGGATGCTGTCGCGCTAATGGCACTGTATTGATAAATGAACCGTTCCCTTACGAGGTTATCATTATGCTTGTCGCGATGCGACCTTCCAAGCCCAAAAGTAAACCTGCGCCGCTTGTGAAGCGCTTTCTGGATTACGTGTTCCTGGAATGCGGACTATCCGGAGAGACCGTGACAGCCTACCAGCACGACTTGCGCGAATTTTGGAATTCTCTCGTAGACGCAGACGTCGAAGCCAGTGAAATTACCATCGAAGAAGTGCAGCGACACCTCATGCACTTACACGAGCGCGGACTTAAGTTGTCTTCCATCGTTCGCCACTTCAATTCGATCAAGGTATTCCTGCGCTTTCTTAATAACGAACGCATACTACGACGCGACATTACCACCATCATGGAATCGCCCAGGCGCTGGCAAACCATCCCACATACCATACGCTACGATCAGGTAGAGTCGCTCCTGCAAGCCCCCGATCCACGCGACGAATTCTATCTGCGCGATCGCGCATTACTCGAACTCATGTACGCCACCGGAATGCGCGTGAGCGAAATCGTTTCTCTTACTATGGACAATATCAATCTCAAGCTAGCCTACCTCCGATGTATGGGAAAAGGTCGCAAGGAACGCATCATTCCCATCGGTCGTCATGCCATCGATGCCATTGAACAATACGACGAAGGTCTTCGACCACGTCTCCTCGGCGAAAAACACACTACGGCTATCTTCCTCTCCAGAACCGGTCGGCCCCTTGATCGAACGAATATCTGGCGTCTGGTGCGAAAATACGCCGCTATAGCCGGGATTGAATATAACATTTCACCCCACACCCTAAGACATTGTTTTGCCACCCATCTACTCCACGGCGGTGCGGACTTGCGGGTAGTGCAAGAATTACTTGGCCATGCCGATGTCGTGACCACGCAGATTTATACCCACGTAAACGAAACCCAACTCCAACGCGTTCACGAAAAGTGTCATCCCCGACCATAGGCGACCGGGTTGTGGTCGCGTACCATGCCAAAACGTGTGCTAGGCTCAAAAGTGTGCCATGCCCATCGGGTGCCTTACTCAAATGGGTACCTTACCCAAGTGGGTGCCATGCCCAAGCCGAAGGCGCGGGCATGTATCATGCGTAAAACCGAAAGATTTTGGACATGGTCGCGCTTGACTTGACCATGCCACCCACCGCATGGCCGGCTGTTCATTATTTGAGGACCAATATTTATATTGCAGCTAGCCGTAGACGGAATACAATACCGATTGATCCAGCGCACGTGCGGGTGTCCAAACGCCATAGTCATGACACAACAATGATGAAGGAAACGCAGGTCATGAAAAATGATATGCTCATCGAAACATTCCCCAACCCGCACCCACTTAGGCCATATATCATCGAACACGTAGTTCACGAGTTTACCAGCATGTGCCCCAAAACAGGTCAGCCCGACTTCGCACAACTGCGCATTCGATATATCGCCGGTGATTCATGTATCGAGTTGAAAAGCCTCAAACTCTATTTGCAACAATTCCGTTCGAAAGGCATTTTCTACGAAGACATTACCAACGTCATCCTCGACGACTTGGTCACCTCCATGAATCCGTCTTGGCTACAAATTCAATCCACCTGGAGCGTCCGAGGCGGAATCCATAGCGTCATTACCGCCCAGCACGGCCAAGCAGATCCCCTATCCGAACCGCGCCTGTAAAGAAGCGTTGGGTGTCATGCCGTCGAGTGTCATACTCAATCTGGTGCTTTGCCCAAGCCGTCGGGTGCCATGCCCAAAACGAAGGCGCGGGCATGTATCATGTATGAATGCAATCGACTAAGACATGGCCGGGCTACGCTTGACCATACCACCCACCCGCCGGGTGCCCCATGTCCTTTTGTTTGGACATGGGGAAGCCGATGATGTACTGCAGTACCATTCCACGGGCAACACTTGTCATGACCACGACGACCCAAGACAAACCCAACTCATAAATCATCTAACACTATTTTCAGTCGCTCAACTGCAGTCCTGGCTACATCATCATCAGGCGTCAGCATTAGCGCACGCTCAAACGCAGCCAGCGACTCCTTCACTCGACCCACATGCTCCAACGCCACCCCATAATTATATTCCATCTCCGCTCGAACCTGCGGCTCAATTGAATCACCTTTCTCCAATGCCAACGCTGCCTCATATTCAGCCACCGCCTCACCATACCGACCCTGCAAACTTAGCGCCTGCGCCAAATTATTTTGCGCCTCCATCGACGACGGATTCACTTCCACCGCATAAGCCAGGTATGGCGTCGCCTCCGCCAGATCACCCGCCTTCGCCGCAGCTACCCCCGCATTCATATAGGCCAGTGCATTCAAGCGAGCTTCATCATGCAATGGTAAGTGACAAACACCAGCCACCACCACACCCGCAAGCCCCGCCCCCCACAAACGCTTCGCACGTCCCGCTCGAACCCCTCGCACAACCCCCATCAGCCCCGCAGCCGCAAACGGAATCATCAGTGGCACAAATGCATAACGGTATCGCGCTAAAACAAAAAACGCCGCCACAGCTACGATCATCACACCCATCAAAACGTAATAAATCCACAACTCACGCCATCTCGATCTCGTCAACACGACTCCCATAGCCGCCAACGGCGCAAGTACCCCAAATTGCCACACGGTCCCTATCACCGCCAGCCCTGGTGAAACCCCCGCATGTACATACAAACTCTCAACATCCGCTACTTCATACCAGTTGACCACCATCAACAACTTCCGCCCCATGATCTTTAGCCATCGACCTGGATTCTCCCCAATCTCAGACCAAGCCCGCGACATCCAATACCTCGACACTTCCCGCATCGACAACGCTCGACCCTTCGCCCGCTCTGCGAGCAGCGTCGCATCGGCCCGCTCAAACTGCGGTGTTTCATGGCCACGAACCAACGGCTTATAGTAACCGTCCGCGTTAAGGCTATTACCAATATAGAAATTAGGCCCCGCCTGAAATGTACTCAACGACCACGCACCACCCACCAAACGATTTCTCAAAGCCACCGGCCCCAATACCAGCATCATCCCCAATATAAAACAAGCTACCAGTACGCCGACACGCAAGTAATGATGGTTGGCATAGCCATGATGGGTGGCATGGCCAAGCGCATCGCGGCCATGTGCGTACCGCTGCTTTCGACCACCCACCTCCGCACGCGCGACAACGAGTAACCAAACCAAGATAAAAGGCCACCAGGCAAACGCATTCTCTCGCGTTAAACACAACAACCCCAATACCAAACCCAGTGAAATTGATCTGGCATAACTGATATAGCTATTTCGCAAGGACAAGAACCATACCAGCGCGCACACTAACACCCCAGCGAGTGATGTCTTTTGCATGATGGAGTCAAAGAAAATAGCCGGAGGGTAAAACGCCAACATCACACCGGCTATACATGCCGTCTTCACATCAAACAACCGCGCAGTAGCCAGATAAAGCAATAACACAGCCAGTGATCCCCAAAACGCTTGAACATATAGCATCCGATGCGGGTCAGGCCCCACGACTTTGGATATAACAGCCAAGGCGTACGGGTAGAGGGGTGCCTGATAAAACGGTTCGTTCCCCACCCAATCACCAGCCGCGATCATCCGCGACCAATCATGATAGCCTATAGCATCACCAACTAAGTGTCGTGATGTTGGCACTATTTTTGTCTTTTCGATGTGATATGTACGTACCAGTATCGCTAGGGTGCACACCAGCAATCCTACCCATAGCCTGGTTTGCGAACCCGTCGGTCGCGTACTGTTTATCGCGCCGCGTTTCGTATCTTGTTGATCTCCTGCTATTTCACGCACAACCCCATTATTAGGGCAAGCTCTATTTTAATGTAGTTATCAGATAAACAGAATTGCCAAGCGGCTCGATACGCATGTCGATTCAATGCCCTATAGATAAAAGCACAATCAATCACTACCGAGACCCCGAACGGCGTCTGAAGTCATATACACATTTTATAATAATATAATATCATATATAGTAATACTTATGAACGTGAAGTTGCGACTTAGATAACTGATCCCTCAATCTTCACAGTACGATGGAGTGTAAGTTGTTTTCAAACTTAAATTGCCGAGCCAAAGTCAGAGCCGCATGGCGCCAGCCTGCGGTCATTTGGTGTCCGTCATGAAGTATGAGGAGCAGACAAAGTATGCCCAGAATTTTGAATCCATATCCTTCGTCGATTCCAAATCATCATCGCACTAAGAGAAACTCAACACATTATCCCGTCAACATGGCTATTTGACTACGCGACCAGCGGATGTTTCACGTGAAACATTCATAGTGCTCTATCATTGCCTATATGAAGAGTGACACAGTCAAGGTTGTTACCCGTGTCGCCCCAATTATTAGCTGCGACACAGCACCGCCAAGTGTTAATGTTGGATATGTGATCATTTGATTGAACAGCAAGATCCGTCATAGCCGTGATATTGTCATCATTGCTGGATAGGGATTGAGTGGGTTATGCCCACCTCCTCGTGTGCGCCGAATTTGAGGCGTGTTGAAAACACCAGACAAGCTGGCTATGTGCGACCGAAGAAGATCATTATTCTAGCGGACTCTTATCTTCTCAACACATGCAAGTTTCACGTGAAACAAAAATATCTATCGTGATTGTTGGCGCGTTTGCCGAGTGCAAGACAGATTAGGCGGGCTTGAGTTGGGTGGCATGGACAAGCGTCGCGTTGAGGGGAGCGCGGATAAAACGAGGCGTAGGGGCGACGCTTGCCCGTGCTTTTCCTCGGTTGCGTCTTCACGGGCAAACGCCGCGCGTAGCATCCATTGGACATTCGACAGCCCGATTCCGCGTCGTTTGTCCATGCCACCCACCCGCCAATTCTGTTTTGCACCCGGGTTTACACGAGTACGCGAGAGGCCAGCGTGTGGAATCCGCACTACCATGATACACTTGTGCGGAATATTCTCAAAAAAACATTTGCACAAATCGCTAGTCTTAGGGTATGCTTTGCACGATCAGATGCTTGTAGTTCTGAGATCTAATAGAGTCATATCTACTCAAGGAGGAGGCTATGTCCAAAGCTGCCAGAAGGCTCGGTCGAGGTATTCGTACCCTTATTTCTCCAACAGATCCGAATAGCCAAGTTCCTGAAAGCGTCGCCAATGCACCCGCATCATCCGACGTCGATACACACAAGAGCGCTGATTCAGCGACATCCCATGAAGTTTCAGAAAAAGTATATTCTAGTCCGATAACTATTGATGTCACGTCCATACTCCCCAATCCTCATCAGCCACGTAGCACGATTCTACCAGATTCAGTATCCAATCTAGCTGTTTCGATTAAGACCAATGGGCTACTTCAGCCTATCACGGTTCGACCGGTCGATGACAATCGGTTTGAGATCATCGCGGGTGAACGGCGATGGTCAGCTATCAAATCTCTCGGTTGGGAACAAGTGCCGGTCATTATTCGCCAGGCTAGCGACCAGGAAATGCTCGAGTTAGCCCTGATCGAAAACATACATCGCGAAGACCTTAATGCCATCGAACGTGCTCGCGCCTACCGCGAATTTCGCGATCAATTCAATCTCAACGCCGAATCCGTCGCGCAGCGATTGGGTGAAGATCGAACCACCGTAACCAACTACCTTCGTTTACTCGATCTGCCCGACACTATTCAATCCATGGTCGCTCAAGGTCAGCTATCCATGGGGCATGCGCGGTGCCTGTTGGGTGTTGCGGATGCCGAACATCGCCAACAATTAGCCGAGTCCGTCATCAATAATCAATTATCCGTACGCGCGTTGGAGGAAATCGTTCGACGCGAGAAAACCCGGAGCCAGGATCAATCGACCGCGAGCGAGACTACGCCGCCGCCGGCATCACCCCATCTCGAAGATGTGCAGCGACGATTCGAGGAGTCTCTCAAAACCAAAGTGCGCATTAAAGAGAGCAACAAGAAGGGCACGGGACGCATTACCATCGACTATTTTTCGTTGGACGACTTCGATCGCATTGCCGGCAAACTCGGCGTTAGCCTAGATACCTAGTGCTGTGTCACAGTTAAGAATTCGGGTGGCATGGGTAATCCCGTGTAGTTCCGGAGGTCGACACGGGCAAAAAAAACGTTGCCCATGCCACCCTATCAGCACTACGGTGACATGCACATGTCACTTAAAAATACGGGCTATGATGAGAAGGTGTAGACCATCATGCACGATTGGCTATGGTTTGTATGTCCTGCCAATCTGCAGGTGTGTTGACATTTTTAAGTGATATATCGCAGGCTTCTTTTGGTGTCATAGAAGTGGCATCTAAAATCCTTGCTCCGCATGCGTGCACGAAGTCCATCGCGCGAAAATTGCCACGTGCCAACTGCGCCATAAGAATAGCCAGCGTACTCATGCGATAGACGGCTAAGAGAGGGTACACGTTATCTTCATATTGCGGGACGACAGCCGGCGCGTCACCTAGTGTATCAATCAGGGATTCCAAGAAGCTCGCTTGGACTAAGGGATGATCACAGGCGGCTACGACCACAACGTCACAAGTAGGCGATAGCAAAGTCATACCAGCAGCTATCCCGGCCAGGGGACCGGCATGTTGTGGGTTGTCGAAGCTATATCGAACTGACGTGGATAGGGTGGGTAGCGCAACACCGCGTCGCGTAGCCACCACGATGTCCGAAGTGACGCAGAAAACCGTATCGACGACGCGCTCAAGAATCGTTTGCCCACTTAGCTCTAGCCATACCTTGGACTGCCCCATTCGCCGACTATCGCCACCACACAATACCAGCCCGCCAATGTTGAGAGTGGTCGTTTTCATATTTCACCGTGCTGCATGGTAGTCGTAATTAGCCAAGTTGACATGCGTATAATCGTTACTCAAGCCGCTTTTCGGACGCTCCGATAAACCCGTAGCGAAATGATTCTCTTATGGAGCTAACAATGAAAACTCATCACACACGAACATTGAGCGTAGCCATTGTCGCCCTGATGGCGATATCGATGACCGGATGCACGTCTCGTATTATCAGCAATGCCGCCCTACGCAGCGTAAGCACGTTCTTTACCGGCGTGGTAAATGACAGCGTCAATGCGGTGATCAACACCGGCTGATCACACCTTGCATCAGCGCCTACCGCAATAGATGTTAGCATACCCCAGCGCGATGTGTGCACTGCCTAAGTGCCATAACATTGCATCTTTGTTCTAACATGCCCGCGCCTAGGGGTTTGGGCATGCCACCCAACGCCGTTAACTAAATTGGAGCTTCTTGCGTTCCAAACGCTGCATTTACCGCTATTTTGCGACGTAGTTAGGTTGCGCAAGTTGCCGACAATCGGAATCGAAAACCCTGTTTTTTCAGGGGTTTCGTTGGCTCCTCTACACGAATTCCTGACGATCTGGGTCGAGAATCTCCAAGTTTGTTCGCAGGAACAAGCGAGTTTCCACATAATTCTGCAATCTTCTACTGACTCTATGCTCGAAAATGCGCAGGCTATCTTCATCCATAAGTCGTTGTACAAAAAATAGTTACATCAGTATTAATCACCATATAGTTCACGGCGTTGCATGCCACCCTCCATCCACGCGCGTAGTGTCTTGGATTTGGCACTTAGAGTACATCATCGGCTCCCCCATGTCCAAAAAGAAGGACATGGGCCATCCGTCTACCAATTTGTTACGAATCAATCAACACGGCTTTGGCTAACGATATAGAAATTGTTTGGCCGTCTAGTTTTACGTCTACTTGCCCGGTTGGGGATTCTAGTGGGGTGGTTTGGATGTTGGTGGCTAGGGTTTCGCTGGCTATGTAGTCGGTAAAGGTTTTGATCGCTTCGCCTAGTTGGGCGTTGTCGCTACATAGGCTCAGGGTTATGCGGTCGGCAATGTCGAGGCCGGCGTCTTTGCGCAGGTTTTGGACGTTTCTTATGATGTCGCGGGCGATACCTTCATTTTTTAGGGCGGGGGTTAAGCGTTTGTCTATCATGACAATCGTAGCCCCGTCGCACGCTCCGGCCCAGTCGTCGCCATATGATTTAGTGAGGACCACATCCTGGGCTTCTAACTCGATCGTGCCTTCGTCTGAATCTGCGTCGAGGGTTAACGAAATCGTTTCGCCGTTTCTTAATGCTAACTCGACCTGGGCAGGGTCTAACTCGGCTACCATCTTTCGACCGACGGATGCGTATCGGCCTAGCTTGGGGCCTAGCGTTTTCATATTGGGTTTGAGCGTGGTGCTCACGGTGTCTGATGCATCTTCCCGCGTGTTGACTTTCTTCACGTTTAACTCTTCCAAGAAGTGATCTTCGAAGCGCTCCATAGCTTTGCGTTCCACATCATTAGCCGGGACCACGACAAGCTCAGCTAGAGGTTGCCTGACTTTTAATTTTGAATCCTTGCGAGCAGAGCGGGCTAAGGATACCAAGCGCAGCGTCGCCGCTACCTGAGAAGACAACGCCTCGTCGATCAGCGCAGTGTTGGACTGTGGGAAAGGCGTATGGTGAACGCTTTCCGGGGCGTCGTCGTCTTGGTTGGCTACGAGGTTCCGGTAAATCGACTCAGCCATAAATGGTACGATTGGCGCGATGATACGGTTGAAAGTGGTGAGCACTTCGTAGAGCGTGGTATAGGCAGCTCGTTTATCCTGAATCCACTCCGGCCCATAGAACCGGCGGCGCGAGCGGCGCACGTACCAGGTGCTAAGCACTTCGATAAAACGTCGCGACTCGTTACAGAGTTTAGCTACATCGAATTGACTGTAGGCTTCGTGGGCAACGGCGATGAGCTTGTTCAGGTCTGAGAGAATCCATCGATCGAGCAGGCTGCGGTCCTGATCGCTTGTGGTGTGTTCGCGCGGGTCGAAGTTGTCCACGCGGGCGAGGTTGCAGAAGAAGGAGTAAATGTTCCACCAGGGAAGAATCATCTCGCGGCGCACTTCATCGCAGTGGTGCGGGCCGAACAACACATTTCGCTCGGGCGACGTTTTGGCATAGAGCCAACGCATAGCATCGACGCCGATTTCTTCGGCTGCTTCGTCAAACCAGATGGCGTTACCATCAGATTTGTGCATGGGCTTGCCTTGGTCATCGAGCACTAGCCCATGCCCTTTGAGCACTTTGAACGGCGGCTTATCGACCATCACGGTGCTCACGGTTAGCAAAGCGTAGAACCAGTTACGGAATTGGCCGGGCAATGCCTCAACCACAAAATCAGCAGGGAACCACTCTTTCCAATACTCAGGATCGGAGAAATAACCCATAGTAGAAAACGGTACGATGCTGGCATCTAGCCAGGGATTGCCGACTTCTTTGACGCGCGAGACGTTGTTATCGCCGCATTGAGCGCAGCAGATTTTAACTTCGTCTACCCAGGGACGGTGAGGCGAGTTACCGTCGAACGCTTCCCATCCAGAGGTCGCACGTGAGCTGAGTTCGTCACGACTGCCGAGGACTTCAAAGTGTCCGCAGGCGTGGCATTCCCAGATGGGCAGTGCTAGACCCCAATAGCGTTTTTTTGAGATCATCCAGTCGCCCATGTTGTGCAGCCAATCCAGTTCGCGATCCAGACCCCATGATGGAATCCAACTCGCCTGCTTGGCTGAGTTCATGATCTTCTCACGCCAATCCATTTTGATAAACCACTCATCGACCAGTCGGTAGACGAGTTCGTCCTTGCAGCGCCAGCAGTGAGGATAGCGGTGGATGTATTGCTCCTTGGCAAACAGCATGCCGCGCTTTTTTAAGTCCGCCACGACTTCGTCAGCTACCTCGTCGAAACGTTGTCCGGCTAAGTAACCGAACTCAGGGCGGAATCGACCGTCTTCAAAAAGAGGGGCAATTTGCGGTAGGCCTAGTTGTTTACCCAGATGATAGTCTTCACTACCACAGCCCGGCGCGATATGGACGATACCTGCACCTTCGGTAGAAGTGACGTCTTCCCAGGCGATGACGCGATGTACGTTGACGGCTTCGGTTGCGCCGTCGAGCATGTCGAAAGGTCCGTCGTAAGTTAATCCAACCAGGGTTTCACCGAGCACTTCCTCGACAATCTCGAAGTCGCCCTTGTTTTTGAACAGGGCTACAATAGCCATCAAGCTGGGATGGTTGGATTTGTTCGATCCTTCCACCGGCTGAGTGCGGGCGCTTTCAAAGTTTTCCTTGCCGACATAGAAGTATTCATCACCTTGTTTCACCTTCACATAGGTCATGCCGGGTTTAACAGCGGCTGCGACGTTGGAGGAAAGCGTCCAAGGGGTGGTTGTCCAGACCAGCAGATTTTCGCCGGAGCGCTGGCGCAGTGGGAACTTCACGAAGACGGACGTATGGCCTACTTCGCGGTAGCCTTCGTTCATCTCCATTTGAGAAATGCCGGTGCCACATCGCGGGCACCAAGGCATGACATCCACACCTTTGTAGATCAGTCCTTTCTCGAAGCATTTTTTGAGGAATGCCCAGATACCGTAATTGTTTTCATCGGACATGGTGAAATACGAATTGTCCCAGTCCATCCAATAGCCCAGTCGTTTGGATTGCTCCGATTGGATAGCCGCGTAGTGATTGGCCCGCTCTTTGCATTCCTGCACAAATTTTCCGATGCCGAATGTTTCGATATCTTTCTTGGTGGCAAAGCCGTGTGCTTTTTCGACTTCCACCTCGACCCAAAGACCCTGACAGTCGAAGCCGTTTTGATAGCGCAACTCGCGCCCTAGCGAGGCGTGATAGCGCTGGTAGAGGTCTTTGTAGGTTCGTCCCCAAGCATGGTGGACACCCATGGGGTTGTTAGCTGTGATCGGCCCATCCAGGAATGACCATTTAGGCTTACCCCGGTTACGCTCCCGCAACTTGTCGAAAGCATGCGACTTTTCCCAGAAGGCGAGGATGTCGCGTTCCATCGCGGGGAAATCAACTTTGGGATCAACCTTCTCGAAGGCCATGAATGTCTCCAACGAACAAACGGTACGGATTTTATAGCTAACCGGGGTGCAACTATAACCGGCTATGGTGTTGACGTGAATCAGCCAAGATTAGTGTGGCGGGTTCATGCACCAGCGTTCAACATCTTTCAGAGAGTCATTAGTCTGTTTCTTCAGTAGCGCCCTTGGTCCGTCGATAGGGCTAATAGGCTGTAGGTCTCCACCCGAAAGGGTGTACAGCTCGAAAAGGGAATCCGGGTTTCGGCGAACTCGGATTTCCTTTTCTTTTTTGCGCCCATATCATTCATGCCCACAAACAATGAACCGGGTAGATGGGGATGAATATTCTGTAGGCCGGGTAATGCCCAACGTCATGATCCGCCATGACAATTCGTCGGCCAGTGCCCAACCTACAAGCTTGAGCGGGTAAGACGGTGTATTACACAGACAGCTTGCCGGCTTTGGTGAGCATCGCGCAAAGTTCTACCGTAGCTTCTTGCGGCGAAAGCTTAGAGGTATCGATGACATGCTCGGGCTTTTCCGGCGCTTCATAGGGGTCGTCGATGCCGGTGAAGCCTTTGATTTCGCCGGCTCGGGCTTTCTTATACAAGCCCTTAGGATCGCGTTCTTCGCAGACGGACAAGGGCGTATCGCAGAAGACCTCAAAAAAGTTACCCTCGCCGACGGTTTCGCGGGCGATTTGGCGGTCAGCTAAATAAGGGCTGATGAAGGCGGTAATGGTGATGATACCGGCGTCGACGAATAGCTTACCGACTTCACCGATGCGACGGATGTTTTCCGTGCGATCCTCGGCAGAGAATCCGAGGTTTTTATTCAAACCGTGGCGGACGTTGTCGCCATCGAGGACGTAGGCCAATCGTCCTTGCTGGACCAGGGCATGCTCCAGGGTGTAGGCTATGGTACTCTTGCCTGAGCCGCTGAGGCCTGTCATCCAAATGAGGGCACCTTTTTGTTTGAGTAGCTTTTCACGCTCATCCCGGCTGACATGCCCCTCGTGCCAGGTGATATTCGTTGCTTTGATTTCGGTCACGCCATGCTCCTTTGCAGTTTTTGTGAACAAGATGAATTCTTCAGTCTACAATGCTGTGAATTTTGGCCGCGAGTATAGGGTTAGTAACTACCGCCCACAAGCGATGATCCGATGGGTCGATAAGAAAAATGGGAATTCTTTAATGCTCCAGAATGGATGATCGTGATACATACGCTCAATTTTAGATTATTGTGGCCTGCCGCGGGCATGTTAATGTCGCTACTGAGCCTGATTATGGTCGGTTGTGGCTCGTTGCCTGGGGTGTTTCTACCGAACGAGTCCACACAGCCGTTGGATACGGGTTCATTTCAGTTAATCGCCAGGTTAGCTCATATTTCCGATGCCCAGATCACGGACGAGGAGTCACCGGGGCGTCTGACCGCAGCGGCTGAGCTGAATACAAGTGCTTGGCGTCCTCATGAGGCGTACTCGACGCAATTGTTGGATGGATTTGTTCGTACGGTCAATAAGATTCACGCATCCGGCACGCCCATCGATTTTCTGATCCACACCGGGGACGGAATGGATAATGCCCAGTTGAATGAACTGGGTTGGTTCATGTCGGTGCTTGATGGCGGGACTATTGATCCGCGTAGCGGCCCGGATGATCGGGAAGTGGCTAGTTTGCCCGACCCGTTGCTCGATCCGCATCATCCATTCCAGGCCCAGGGATTGTACCAGCAGGGTAAACATGGCCCGTTAGCTACGATCGCCTGGTACAACGTGATTGGTAATCACGATCATTTTGCAGTGGGTGTATTCCCAATTGTGACTGATCTGTTCGGGCTGCGGACCAGTCCACTACCGTTTGATCAGCGCCTTGGTCTTTTTTTCCCGGTGAGACTAAACCCAACGGGGTTCACAGCTTGGGCACCGATCACACCGGCTCATCCAGGCCCACCGGCTGAGTTGAATTTTCCGGTGATGATCCAAGCCAACCCAACGAGACGCTACATCACCAACCAAGAGATGATCGCAGCGCATCTAGCAAGCCCTACGCAACCGGCGGGTCATGGTTTTTCAGCTGATTGTGCTACGTGTGGTTGGTATAGCGTATCGCCGATGCCGGGGTTGCGGCTCATCGGGTTGAACTCGGCTTCGCCGCTTATTGAACAGCGTGCGGTCAATCATTCGGAAGGTGCGCTTTCCCCATCGCAGGGTGGTTTTCTTGTAGATGCACTTTCATCGGCTTGTGCGCAAGACGAAGTGGTTATCGTAGCTACGCATCATCCGGCTGATTCGTTGCGGCTTTCCGCTGGGACAGCCATAACCGGGTTTGAGTTTGTTGCCTTGTTGAATCGCTTCCCTTGTGTTGCGCTTCATGTGACTGGTCATTGGCATCAAGATATGATGATTGATCGCGGCGGGTACGTGGAAATGGTTACCTCATCCACGCTGGATGCACCACAGACAGGGCGTATCGTCGAGATATGGCGATCTCTAGAGATGCCTGATGTCGTTGAGTTGCGATATCGATTTTTCTCGCATCTTGATGATATTCAATCAGTTGATGATACGCACGCAGCTATGTTTGACGATCCGCTCATGCCCATACGCCGCGTGGCCCACGATATAGCTCACGATTTCTTCTTTGAAGATATTCCATCCGAACCGCGACCGTGAAGAAGTGGTTATGGCACGACTGACGAAGGGCCACTTCCTGACACCTTTTAGTTTTTACGTTCCGATAATTTAGGGCTTTTCATGTAAACAATTATCCTTGACCATGCTCTATACGCTTATATTGTAGTATTTATTCAAGTCAGTGTGCGCTGTGAAGTTGTGCAGATCATGTAAACGAGACGATGCGCGTGCCTACGCTGCGCAATCCCTCGACGCGTGGTCCATCGATCTGTCAGTGGCTAGCACGGATGACAATCGGGTGTAGCGTCAATGTATTTCGATATGTTGCATTAACATCGATGCGCCGCGTAAGCTAAAGCTTGTGGCTCGTTAGATTTGATTGTGCAGTACGCTTTGGTATGGGGGGTAGTCGGTTAAGTGGCGATAGCATCACATAACCTATCATTGAGTCGAATGCTTCGAAAGCGTACCTATCGCCATGCCATGCGCGCGACGCTGGTGACGATAATCATCTTTGGCGTATGTAGCTATTTTTTTCAACGCCATGAGCAACGACAACATGCCCGATCCCTCGCTGCGGTGACCGCGATCAGTTTGACACCATCGGCGAATGGAGACCTTAGCGATTCCATCCTACGTTTGTTGCAGGAATGGGACCGATTGCGGGCTGTGGTTGCGCTAGATTCTGACAATCGTGTGCTGGCCGTCTTACCGAATGATCCGGCCTATCGCCAGGTAGTGCAACAGGCAGTGGATGCCGGTCGGGATTGGTCCGAATTGGCGACCATAAGAGCCGATGTTCACGAGTATATTCTCGCCGTGGTGGTGCCATTGCAGCGTGTAAACCCCGCATACGCGCGTCGCGTAGCCGTTGTTTTCGAACATAACTTCGACTGGTCTCATTGGTTTACGTTGAACCTTATTTTCATGACTATTGTTACCTTCGTTAACGCGGCTTATGGCCTATCATTGTCCGGCTGGTTGTTGCGAAAAGTGAGTCGCCCTGTTCGAGAGCTAGTCAACGTGGCGACATCTTGCGAGGAAGTAACCGAGCTTCCTGCCCATGTTCGGTCAGATCGCTGGCAAGAATACACGATGCTTTATGATGCGTTTTGGCGGATCAACCAGGAGTTGGCTAGTCATGATACCAACTTACGTCGCCTTAAACGAGAATCGGAGTGGAAGCTGCGTGATCGAGAATTGGGGCTTGGTCGTCAACTTCGCCGTGCCCAAGAGCAAGCCATGTACGATCCCTTAACCAAACTACTCAATCGGCGATTTCTAGATGTCGAATTAGAGCGGCTTTTTGCAGCTCAACAGGCCAGGGATGAGGATCTTTCGATTGTCATGGTCGATGTGGATCATTTTAAGGAACACAATGATACGCAGGGCCACGCCAGCGGCGACTCGGTGTTGGTCTTTGTTGGTGAATTGTTACGCGGTGCCATTCGTCCCACGGATCACGCTGTGCGGTATGGTGGCGATGAGTTTGTCCTACTGCTTCCCGGTATTGACGATAAAGACGCCACCGCTGTCGCCGATCGCATAGTGAAGCTCTTTTCGCAGTACATATCCACAAAAAACTATCCGTCCAACCCACCTCTATCGCTCAGTGCCGGTATCGTCTCTCTGATTGGTTCACAGGATCAGCGTGGGGCGGATTTACTCGCTCGGGCGGATAAAGCGATGTATGCCGCCAAGAAAAAAGGCAAGAATACCATCTCCACTGGCGTGTGACGTCACGGCTCGTCATACTTTCCCATCTTAGTTGAATGAACACCCTTGGCATGTTACTTTGGCGCATGACCTGATGCGCGCGGCGTGGCAAAGGGGTGAGTTGGATATTCGTTCACCGTGATAGATTAAAACACAAGGAGCTTACGTATTGAATCGGCGACCGCCTCTAGCTCCGCTTTCGATCAGTGTGTTCTACCCCTGCTACAACGAAGAAGCCAACGTCGAGAACACGACGCAGGCGGCTTTGAAGACCTTGCGACGCATCAGTGACGACTTCGAGATCATTATCGTCAACGACGGGAGTAAGGATCGCACGGGAGAGATCGCGGATCGCCTCGCCAAGGAACATGAGGAAGTGCGGGCAGTTCACAATCAGCCTAACTTAGGGTATGGCGGCGCCTTGCAGCGGGGATTTCGTGAATCAAAAAAGACTTGGGTGTTCTATACCGATGGGGACGGTCAATTCGATTTTGAAGAAATTGATAAGCTCATTCCCCTTTTGGATCAATACGACATCATCAGCGCCTATCGCATTGATCGTAAAGATTCGTTACTGCGAAAACTCAATGGCTTTTGCTGGACGACCCTGGTCAACCTTTTGTTTTGGCAATGGCTACGTGATATTGACTGCGCCTTTAAGATTTTCCCACGGCAATTATTTGAAGAAATTGAGATGAAATCGTCCGGCGCACTCATCGATGCCGAGATCATGGCACGGGCTAAGCGCCGCGGTTATAGCGTAGGCCAGGTGGGCGTACACCACTATCCCCGCACCGCCGGTGAGCAAACCGGTGCTAATCTCGGCGTGATCCTTCGCGCGTTCAAAGAATTATTCAAACTATGGTGGGAAATACAAAGATCGAAATAAGCGCTATAGATTCATCTAGATACCACCATACTTGCGATAGGCTGATTTTTTAACCAATTCCCCACTTTTTTCGTGCTGGTGCCCCATCCTTTGCCTACCGGAAAAGGGTGGGGGAAGGATGATCCGTGCCATTTTAGTGACACTTGATATGCCTTTCGAAACAAAATCCATCCCTCACCCTTCGGGGGAGTACCCATAAGGATTGGGTACCAGCCAAGTCTTGAAAAATAACTTCCATCGTTCTGTGATTGTGTCCGCAGGCTTGCGCCAGCGGCTCTGACTGGGTGTACCATGTAACCGGAAGTGTCACGGACCGAGTTGCTTGTGGTGCATTGATTGGGACCGTAGGAACGGTCATTTGATACCTCTCCATGTATGATTGTCGTAAAATCGGCTGTTTTATGATGAGAATATGCTTGCATTTTGAGGGTACGTTTTGGTAGTATACGCTTGGAGCTTGACGTTAGCGTAGGCTCTCATTTTTATGTAGCGGCATAATGGACCGGGATAATTCCGACGGTTTTCGAGGTTTTTTACGCTATATGAAAAACGGGGATGATATGCAAACATCCTATGATCGGTGATATAGGGCCAACCTTAACGCTTATGGGTAGGGTTCATTACCGATTGTTAATATACCGGTCGGCCACATATATATGGCCTGGGGTATAGGTGGTGTGTGATCGAATAAGAGGAGGAGGAAGATCAGTATGCGGATTTCAGTTTCGATGAAGGATGTGCAGAAAATATGTATGATGGTGTGTTTATGCGCGCTGCCACTTCTTGGTGGCCTCGCCGGTGCTTATGCACTGGAAACATCTGACGGCCTACGGTCACCAGTTGCGGCAGAACAGGCTATGCCATCGCAAATCCAGTCCGATATGGCGAAATCAACCAGCGATGCGAGCCATCTCCATCAAGACTGCGGATATATTTCCAGAGATACCTGGCTTCAGGATATAGCCGACGCTGTCGCTCGGGGCGAAATTCCCGATCCTAAAAAGCGAACGCTACCACAACTTCCTCTCATGAATGGCCCACGGGCCGGGCAGGGTTGTGCCCCAACGGTGACGCGCGATGATCTGTTTTTGTATGAAGATACCAGTCAGTTGCTGTTAACCAATTTTTCTGATGGAGCGCTATTTAATTTAATGACCGATGCAGCCAATGCATTGATAGCCGCACGTGGAGATAGTTACGATTTTATTGGGTTTTGGGTGAATTTTACGCCGAATCATACGCTCGGTGCAGCCTTCTACCTCGGCCTGGAGAATGATGTCACGGGTATTGGTCAGGGGCTTTACAACGACAGACCTTCCATGGGCTTGGGTGGCAACAATGTCGAGGGCTATGTGATGATGTGGGACATCAACGACGGATCCTGGGACGCGGGAACGGTGGGTGATCCCGCCAACTTTACACGTCTGGTTCTCGCGCAAGAATTTGAACATCGTTTCGGTATGTTTCTGCCTAATCTTTTGGACGGACGAAGTCTTCAGGGTACCAGTGGTTGCGGGCGTGGTGCCCATTGGAATTTCAAGGTAGATGGACAAGGCGGCGGGATGGAGATTCGTGAATGGGTGGGTTCGTCGCCAGCTTCGTATGATACGACCAATTGCGTGGGGTTTGCTAGTAATCTTTGTTTTAATACGGACATTGGCGGCGTGTTTAGTTATACCGATCTGTATTTGATGGGTTACGTATCTCCTGCTGAAATGGACGCAGGCAATAGTGAATTGCGTTACATGGATAACAGTTGCTCGTCGCCTTATAGCGGACCCATTTCGACTTTTTCATCGGCGGATATTATCGCTTCCGCCGGCGTGCGTTCGCCCGATTCTACTACGGCCCAGAAGGATTTTCATACCGGTTGGATTATGATTCATCTACCCGGTGCCCCACCGTCTACAACTGAGCTAGATAAGGCTGTCGGCATTCTTAACCAATGGAGTACGGATTGGGCATCCAGTACGCTAGGTTTGGGAAAGATGAATAATACGCTGCGCGGTTGTTCGCCGGAGATTTCGCTTCGCCCGGTATCAGCCGATGTGCTCCATGTTGTGCAAGGTAACGAAATTGTGGTTACGCCCGGTGGCGGGCAGGTGACATTGGAATTCTTCACCAACGATTGGGATTTTGCCGCCGCAGGTATACTATTGGGCGAAGTACAGGCGCAGGTAGACGCGACAGGATATACGTCAGGGACAACTGGCAGCCTTAGCCCGGTTATCTCCCCAAGTCCATCAGCCGGGGCTTTTATCGATACGGCCCGCCCAGACTACGTATACCAGTCGATTACCTCTACAGAAACTGTCGATACCTTGACACTTGATTATACATGGACGGCGGCTGCCCAGCCACCCAATGGAGCCACCGATACGAGCACCGTGGCGTATTTTGGTACGCTTAAACTAGATATATCTCCAGACGCTAGCGGCACCTTTACAATTGACTTTTTACCGAGCGGTTCACAGTTGCTCGATGAGACTGGAGCTGCGATTCCTTCGGTCGCGCTCAACCCGGCCAAGATTACGATCGACGGTGGCAATGGGCCGTGCGATGCAGCGCAAACCGTCGCATGTAATACCACAGTGCCTATAGACAACTCGGTCATTTCATTGGCACCGTTTCCCAGGTATGCATGTGGTGTTTCGGGTGGCCCGCATGACGGTACGATGTGGTTGAAGTTTATCTCGACCGGCGACACGGTGTCATTATCCACTTGTGGCAGCGTGGATCAGGACTCGACGTTTGCCTTGTATAGCATGCCTTGCGGAACAACCTTGATGAGCGAATTAGGTTGTTCAGAGGATGATTGCGGTCCAAGTACTTACTTGGGTGATTTAACGGTTGGTGGTCTCACGCCCGGCGAAGAATATCTTATCCAGTTTTCTGCTTGGAGCCCGACAGATCGAGGCTCGTACGAATTAGTCGTCTCGTGTACCGGGATACCATTATCACCCCCGGCTTTGCCTGCATCTCCTCACGAGATCACGAAAGACCGCTACTTGTCAATTGATCCTAGCGTAAACCCCGGCATGACGACGGCGATACGGGTGACGCGCGTTGGTTCCACCACGCCTTGGTACGTGAGTTGTACACTACAAGATGCCGGTGCGGATGGTATGCTTAGCGAATTGGTGCCGACCGCGGAATTTTGCGAGTGGACGGACTCGGTGATCCACGTTCGTGGTTGCGAGATCGTACCGGGTAATGAGTATTTGGTTGAAACGACGATTGACGATGTCGTGTTCTCCCCGTCGCTTTCGATACTTACGACGCCACCTCAGTTTAGTGCCAACCGACAATTCGGTGATCTGGTCGGCACCCTAGTAGCCAACGCATGGACGCCGCCGGAGGGGATAGTCACCACCAACGACGTTGTCGCCGTATTACAGAAATTCCAATTACTCTCATCGGCACCGCATCTATCGCGCGTGGATAATGACGGCAAGACGCCCAATGGACTTGTCGCAAGTAACGACATTTTGAGGATTGTTATCGCCTTTGCCGGCGGCAATTTTGATTTTGGTGTCACGGACTGTCTCACCGGAACGTGCGTACCGAATTGTCCGTAGAAGGTGCGACTCAACATCGTGGCTATGGGGCTTGACCATCGATGGTTGGATGTGCTTCATACGATTGACGACCTGATAGAGTTGGGGTTGAAGAAGATCGGTCTTCTCTACGTTAGTTGGTGGGCAAGCGCTGCTCAGATGCCGGTTGTTTCAGTGCATCACCGGGTTGACGATGCAACTGCTCGGCAGAGGCAATCAGGGGGATAGCTGGTCGTAGGCGCAATACGGTGCGTGACGGCTGAGGGAATCGCTCTGTCAGAAGTTCGGAAATCTTTTCATCGCACCAAGTGCGTGAACGACTTTGCGCCGGCTTAGATAGATGCTCACGCCAAAGACTCAGCACCTCTATTTGCACTACACTGATAGCGCGCAGCGCGTCGGCCCGATCCACATCGCTGGTAAACCATCCTTCACACCGATCTTCCAGCTTGGTTAGAAGTGCCAAAGATGCGGCATAACGAGCGTGGTCTGCCAATACCACGCATCGCAATAAGCGAGAGAAAAAAGCAAATGGCTGATTGCGGCGTTGCAGTTCCTCGGTCGCCAGCGGCAAGACCTGCATAGCCGGGGTCAGCCTGGATTCATGACCGCGCAGTGCAGCGTGCCATAACACCGCCGCGGCTGCAATCTGTACATCATCGTCTTCCATCCAGATGGCGAGGTCTGAGGCGGCAGACCGCATCGCACGTGTGACATCTTCGATTTCATCGAACAGCAATATGGCCCGAAGCGCAGCCGCAAATGCTTTGAGCACTTGCACCTTGCGCGCTGTCTTAGCCAACCAATCCGCATCGCCCCCTGGCTCTTTGCCCTTCACCTTAGATAACATGTTCGATGCGTTACGCAGATATTCATCAGCCGCATCGAGCATCTGCGACACGGACTTATCAACCTCAACCTGACGGTTGACGGGTAAGCGAAGCAACTGACGCGTGCAGGCAGGTTCCAAGCTGTGCGCTAACGTGAGGTTGGCCGCCAAGAGCCACAACTCCGCCTGCTTGGTGGGGTTGTCGGATTGTTGAGCTTGTTCAGCCAATTCATGGGTAAATCTTAGCTGCGACTGCTGATACGCAGCCTCATCCGTATAACCCTCGACCGGAGCGAGTGCTATATCAGACAGTTGTGCCACTGGTTGAACTTCGTGCTTTAGGGGCGCTTTCGCAGCAGTCATATCTGTTGACGGTTTATGTGCTTCATCTGCCAACGCCAACCTATCGGCTGGTGCCGCACTAACCACCGCAGAAAGTAATATTAACCAAACGGCATGTGACAGCGATGTGTGAGAATGTACCATAATATTCACCATTCAAAGATTGAATCGGATACGCGTAAGCGATCGCTTAACCATCTCTGCATCAGTTACCTACGCATGACACCGTCTCATGAACGGTGTTACAACTCCCTATCATTGTATATCGACTATGGCGAATCGGATATGCGCCGCTCATTCCATCCCATGAACACATGATCCCGGCTTAGTCCATGACCTCAAGCAGAATGTGATTTGTTTACGTTGACGCGGCATAGGTAGGAGCCTACACTTACTGTAGGGTGCGTGTCGCGATTTTGGGGACAGTGAGACGAAGCGCGTACTCTTTCCTTATTCCGCGCTAACGACACCTGCCTGTACCGCGTAGCCGGGGATCAAGCAGATGGAACAAGCAACATCCATGCCTCCGTCCAACAAAGCCCTATCGCCTTTGGGTCGCACGACGGCTTCCACCCAACTTAGCGGGTCCGCAGTGATTTTAACGTGGGTTTTGTCTATTGTATTGCACATCATCTTGTTGGGTATCATGTTGTGGGTTGTTTTTCCATTTTCCTCACCCACCGAAGAAGCGCTGCCGGTTGCCTTGACGGAATATATCGGGACAGTCAACCAAGCGACTTTTCAACCATCACCAATGCCCCATCAAGCAGACGCATCACAGCCGACGCCGGCTATGGAGCAACATGTTGCACCGGAGATTCCCGCTACACTAGCTGATTTGGGTATCACTAAAACGGTGGATGTGCCCATCATCGGCCTGGTGACGGGCAAGGCGGATATGGATAGTTATGGACTATCCGGCGGGGCTAAAGCACCGAATTTTTTTGGATTGGGGAGTAGTGCCAAAGCCGCGAAACGTATCGTCTATGTCGTCGATCGAAGCGGTTCGATGACCGATACCTTTCAACACGTACGCGCCGAGTTGCAACGATCCATATCTTCACTTCGTCGTAGTCAAAAGTTTCACGTCATTTTTTTCAATGCCGGTGCGCCGCTTACCAACACGCCGGGCCGTATGGTTAGTGCCATCGCAGCGCAAAAGAAGGAATTTTTTGATTTCCTGCAAAGTGTAAGACCGGAAGGTAGCACGCACCCCGAAGCAGCCATGCGACACGCGCTGGCGCTCGAGCCTGACATGATTTACTTTCTGACGGATGGCGAATTTGATTCCGGTCTGGTGAAAAAACTGGATCGCTGGAACAGTGAACGAAAAGTACAGATATTTACCATTGCGTACTTTGATCCCGGAGGCGCGAAACTACTCGAACTTATCGCTCGTGAACATCATGGGGCCTTCAAATTTATTACCGAACTCGATTTACCATAAGGAAATGAATAGCCGGCGCCGTTGCCGGTATTGTGATCTATACTGCAACGCAGAAACCCAAGTGATGTACTTGGTTCCTTGGCCTTTCAAGAACGTTTTACAAATGAACGCCCTACGTATGAAGGATAGACTCTTCCACCCGTGTAAGCCCTCGGCCTTCTATTATGCCCTGGTGCTTTGTCGTGGCTTATTATTCGGGTTCATCGAGGGTGGCATGGGCAAGGCTTTTTTTGCCCGTGGCGACGTCCGGAGCAACACGGGTAAGTCCCGATGTACCCCGAAACTAATTCGGGGTACATCGGGACTTACCCATGCCACCCGAATGCTTAGCTGTGACAAAGCACTAGTATGGTGTATCTTGGCGTTTCCTGGTTTCGCAGTAGGTGATCAGGTGACGGTTGGCGCAGAGGTATATCTCAACGTCTCGATCGTATCATTCCAGCAAGGCAAACTCATCTTTCGAACACCCAGAGGACAGGATATAGAGTCGTTCATCCGCGATGTCGATTTTATCATGGTATCGCGCGGTCGACGTTTCACCGACTTCAATCAAGCGGAGCAATATCTGCACGACGATGAACCGGCACGGGCTATACCACGATACCAGCGGGCTTTCCGTACTGCGGATTCTTTTTGGCAAGACCTATTTTTTGCACGGGCGATCATAGCTAGTGATCGTGCCGGTCGAATTGAACAGGCTATTCGATTCTGGATTATCCTTGCAGAATCCGACCAATCAGGTGTCGCGGCTGCTGTTCAACTATTACCCAGCCATTTTCAGGACAACCGACGTCAAGACATGGATCGTGCGATCCTGCAGCTCACCAAAGCAGCCGCGAAACAGCGTAAGCCGGACTTGGCTATGCTCTTTCAATTACTGCAATACCGCTTGCTCGACGCTATCAGCGACAATCGAATGGATGAAGTTGCCCATACGGTTCTCGTGTCTGATTGGTCGGACAATCTGAACTACACGGAAGTCTATGACATGCTTATCGATGTACTAAATCACACCATGCGATCTGAGGTGACGCAGGAATCGTTGGCCAGGCTCGATCAAGCTTTGGCGGTTGCTCCCACGGATATCCTGTCTCGATTGTTACTACTCAAGGGATATGCGTTATTAAGGATTCAAGAAGAGCCGGGCAGTGAAGTGTCAGCCGGGTGGGCGTTTATGCGTGTGGTGGCGCACATGCCGGATTCGCCCGACGCAGCGGAAGGTCTTTACGGCGCGGCGTTGGCTATGGAAAAGCTGGGGCGGGTGGATAAATCTGTGTCGCTGTTGCAGGAGTGCCGGGATCATCAATATGCATCAGCGGCTATTAAGGCGCAGGCCGAGAAAATGTTGCGGCGCTTGCAATCCGTCCGGGAAACGGCAGGATAAAAAAACGTAGATCACTACAACCGCTCTTGCGAAGGAGGATAATGAATTGGTGGTACGGATTATATTCATGACCGCGCTGTTGGCTGCTATGGTGGGTCTTATGTTGGTCGTGCCCGCATCCGCACAGACGGATGGTGTGATTGACGCAAACGCAGCGGCGCCGGCTAATGTTTCGATCAAATATTTCGACTTTTTTGTTGTCAAAGGAGGCTATATTGCTTTTGGCCTCATTGCACTATCGATCGTGACCATCGCCCTGGCTATTGATTATGGCGTCTCGATTCGACGGGCTACCATCGTATCTCCCGACTCAGCACGAGAGACTAAATCGCTGATCGACCAACACAAATACGTCGAAGCCGTGAAATATACATCTGAGGATCCGAGCATGATGGGTTGCGTGCTCAACGCTGCGTTGCTTGAATCACATAACGGTTTTGCGGCTATGGAACGGGCCATCGAAGAATCTCTCGACGATCGATCTGCACGACTATTTCGAAAAATCGAGTACGTGAGCATCATCGGTAATGTCTCCCCCATGATTGGACTACTGGGAACTGTGATGGGTATGATTCTACTCTTTGCGGAAATCCACGCCGCGGATGCGTTTCCCGGTGCGCGAATCGTCGCTGACCGAATCTCCATCGCCCTGATTACGACATTCTGGGGGTTGGCGGTGGCTATTCCCGCGCTCAGCATTTACGCGGTCTTTCGCAATCGCATTGATGTACTGACCGCGGAATGTGCATTAGCTGCGGAGCAAATCCTCGGCGTGTTCAAACCGGGCGAATCGCCTACCAGTGCAGCCCCAACAGCCGTGCCGAATCAACCGGCGCAAAAAACATAGGTGCAGGATGCGTCACGAAAGAAGGCAACGTCAAACATCATCCGGTATCAGCTTTAATGCGGTGCCTATGGTCGATGTGATTTTCATGCTCACCATTTTCTTCATGTTGGTAAGCCGATTTTCATCCGCCGAGCAGATTCCGATGGAGTTACCCAAACCTGAACACTCGCAAGCAAGCGTCGTGAAGATTCCCGAGCGCGTCATTATTAACTGCCGCGTCAACGGTTTACTACCCGCAGAGTCGCCACAAGCGGTGTTTAGTATAGGGCCGAATCAGCCCGAACCATTAGATGTGATTGCACGACGGTTGGTGGCCATGCGCCAAAAATCTCCTAACCTCAAAGTGGTCGTGCGTGCGGATCGGCGACTACCCTACGCCCAGGTGCGTGAGGTCATGCGTATGTTAGCTAATCATAACATTGGCATGCTCAATGTCGTGGCCCATGTGGATGAGAAGAACTGACATGCGCAGCCGCACCGATCATCGATCAACTTCACAGCGTCAAGACAGTGTCATCGCCAGAGTGCGCGAGCGACGACTGCGCCGTAGCCGATTGCGCCAAGGCTCAGCGATTACTATGAATTTTGCTCCGATGATTGATATGACGTTTCTATTACTCATTTTCTTTCTCGTCACAACAACCTTTGAACGGGCGGAAGGTATTCTGGCTTCCAAGCTACCGCAACATACCGGGAAGCACCAGGCTAGCCTTCCCATCGTGCCTATCGTCGTACGTGTGCAACCGGACGGTACTGATCACAACGCTTTCACCATCTCCATTGACGGATTCGATGCGCAACCAACCACCTTCGCTGCGCTGACGTCAGTCTTGTTGGATATTCAACAGCAACCCGGCTTTGATAACGAAACGCCCGTCGTGATCGTCGCCAGTCATGATTTATTGTGGGATCATGTCGTCGCCAGTTGGAATGCTGCACTACATGCCGATTGCCGGCGCGTCGCGTTTGGAGACTAAGGCGAATGGTCAATACGCAAGTGTATCGACGTAGCCACCTTACCCTCTACTCAGGAATTATTGTTCCACTCACGGCTAGCTTTGTATGCCTGGTTGGTCTGTCCTCCTCCGTATATGCACAATCAGGTGCGACGGATAGCTCCGAGCAGACGCGCTTTTCCACGAAGGTTTTTCGTAGAGCGTTGCAACAGCGCGGGTTAACGGAACTGCTCGAACATCATTTAGATCGATACCCGTCGCGCGACCCCATTGAAAAACTCTTGCAGGTGCGTGAGCTTCGTTTGGCGCAGGCAGCCGATGAGTATCTGACGAAAAAACGACGACGCAAAGCCATCGTTCAAGCCAATCAAATCCTGAAGAAACTCATCAAACAACATCCCGACGATCAGCGGCACTTTCAGTGGCGTTTCGCGCTGGCCT
Source organism: Planctomycetota bacterium (assembly GCA_024276605.1). Lineage (GTDB taxonomy): Bacteria > Planctomycetota > Phycisphaerae > UBA1845 > UBA1845 > JAJRPG01. The sequence goes on from JAJRWX010000085.1 coordinate 26,579, forward strand.
ATTCGTTGATATACGATGAAGCAGAGCCTTACTTTACGCGCATACTTTACGAACAAAGCCATCCGACGGATGCGAAGAGGCTGGGCGCGATCACCAACCGGGCCATCGATGAGTTGGTTACATTGCAATCTCAACTTAATGTTGAATATGAGAAACTAGATAAACTTTCGGTCAAAGAGTTCGAGCGTCTAGAACGCAGCGGTTATATTGACAGCATCGATCAGTTGGAACCCAAAGCCGAGTACCTGCTCCTTTGGACCTGGTTTTATGACGCTTTGTCGCGACCTGAAAACGATCGGATTAGACTTCAACGTCTGCGTCACCTGAAAGAGACAGTTTCAAAAAACCGACGTCTGTTGGACACACCACACCGGGCGTCGCGCGTGCAGGTGCAGATGTTATTGTTGGTCGGTATGACGCATCGATTATTGTATCGACACGTCATTGCGCGTGACCTTTTAGCTCAGGCTATTCAAATCGCCGACCGTATTAGCGATCCTGATATTCGCCAAAACGCAGCCTGGGCGAAAGCGCTGGCCCAGGTGGAGCAAATTCGCAATGAACGCGATGTGGGTCGATTTGACAAAGCCGTTAAGTTCGCCCGTAAGCTCGACGCACAAGCCGCCGCCCAACATCCCGAAGACTTTGGGTTGCGTATGGTCGCTGCCCTGTTACAACAGTCGATTTACCGGGCTGCTGCAAAACAATCCGATCAAACCGGCGAATTGGCCCAAGCCCGGCAATATCGACGCCGATCATGGGAAGCGCTGACCCAGTTGATTAGCAGGCGCCCTCAACGACGCGATGAAATCTACGCCCTGCTGTATAGTCGTCTTGAATCCAATGTTGACCCGGCCAGGCTGGACCCTGTCGAACAAGCGGCACTCATCGCCGGATTGCTTATTGAAACATCTCAAAAAGACAAAGACCAACAATTAGCCAGAGCGCTTCGCGTCGGCAACTATTTTCTGGAAAATTCCGCGCATGCAAGGTCACTGCTGCCGGAAGTGTTGTACAACATGGGTGTTGCGCACTATCGGTTACACCAGGCAGCAGACGCAGCCACTTTTTTCATACGCCTGGCTAAACAACACCCTGCTTTCGAGCATAGTCAACAAGCAGCCGTCTATGCCGTGCAGCTCGCAGCTGGATTGTATGAAGACCCCCAATGGCGAGATCAGCCGGCTGTGCAGACGCTGTATTTGGATGCGCTTCACCTACTTGTCACGACTTTTGCCGACACGCGCGAGGGACGCTACTGGCAGTTTCAGTATGCCCAACTTCTTGAATCGCTTCAGCACTATCAAAGCGCCGCTAACGAATATGCACAGGTTCTCAGTAGTCATGCAAACTATACCGAGGCTCGTTTTTTCCAGCTTCGATGCCTGGTGAAAGAATTGGATAATACTTCCACAACGACTAACCAAGCCGACGCACGACAACAGGCGAGTGAATTTTTCGATGCCCAGCGCACCTTTATGGCCTGGATCACAAGTTACATGACACTTGCCAAGAATGAAGCGCAATCGCTGCGGCTTAGACAATACTTAGCCCAGAGTAAGCTCCTCGCGGCTGAGGTGCAGATGTTTGATCCGATCAACCGCCCTTCGCTTGCACTGGATACACTGGCAAGTATCGAAAACAACCTCGACGAATTCCCCAACCTTTCTAGTCGAGTATGGCGACTCAGGCTCACTGCTTTTGAGCAGCTTGGCCGACTCGATGAAGCGGCTGCGTTGATCCCAGTCTTTATGAAAACCGATCCCCAAGGCGCAGGGCCTATGCTCCAATCGTTGTATCAAGCCATAAGTGCTCAGGTAACGTACCTACGCACCACCGGTGAAGACATAGCCGCCCAAACCAAAGCCGAAACTGCGCTCATGCTAGCCGAGCAGATAGCCCAATCGAATCAACGTGACCAAACCAACCTATCAGTTGACAACCAGTTTGCAGCGCAAATGCAACTCGGTGAAGCCAACCTCCAGGCACAACGGTTTGATCAGGCACGGCAACTTTTTCAACCATTCGCGCCACCGAAAGAAAGCATCAACACAGCCGAGTCTATCATGGCCAGGGCGGTGATGGGATATGGCCAGGCGCTGTATGGATTGAAGTTGTACGACGACGCCCTGCCTTACTTCAACCGTTTAGCCACCGCCCTTCCGGATGATCATCCGCTCAAATGGCCCGCACTACTGCGCGATCTTGAGTGCCGCACTGCTCTAGCTGAACCACCCGTAGATATTATCAAAGTCATTCGTCAACACCAATTTCTTCACCCCGACGCCGACGACGAAACGCTCGTGAAACGGTTCGACGTATTGCTACGCGAAAACCAACGACGACTCGATCAACCCTGATCTCACAACATACAATCATAGATCGCTCCACACCGCACCGCCTCTCGTTGACCATCCACACCGTGCTCTTTACACTGCGATGCAAACAGTTGGAGACGTAGAGCAGGCTTTGTTATATGTAGCGATTGGGTGGCCCAGGTCCTTCTTTTTGGACCTGGGGGAGTCGATGATGGTGATTCACTTTCTTTCATGATGTGATTCGTTCGCGATCATCGACTCCCCCATCTCGGAAACGAGATGGGCCACCCAACTTGCGCTTCAAACAGTTGGAGACCTTAATCTTTATGTTACGAGCCAACCAACTACAAGCGGATCGAGCTTTTGTTCTCGTCGTGGATATTCAGGAAAAACTGCTTCCCGCTATTGACCACCATCAGCGCGTGGTGTCATCCAGTTGTAAACTCCTCCAGGGCACAAGCGTGTTCAACTTGCCAGTCATCGCCACCGAGCAATACCCCAAAGGCCTGGGCACAACCGAAGCGACCATTGCAGCTTGTCTGGAGCAAAGTCATGCACAAACTTTCGAGAAGATGACCTTCAGCGTGTGTGATGAACCCACGGTGCGCACGGCTGTCAATAACCTCGATCGCCCACAGGCTATTGTCATTGGCATCGAAGCGCATGTGTGCGTACAGCAAACCACGCTGGACTTGCTTGCCCAGGATTTCGACGTTTTCGTCTGCGCCGATGCTATCGGATCACGAGGCCAAACCGATTACCAATGCGCCCTAGATCGCATGAGACAGGAAGGTGCTTTTGTCACTACCGTGGAAAGTGTGCTGTTTGAAATATGCAACCGCTGCGACACGGCACAGTTCAAGGACATGTTAAACGTAATTAAAGCCATGCCTCCTGCTGGGTAACGACTATGGATGTCGATTTTGAAGACGATGAGTGGATCGAGGACGAAGGTGACGAGGATGATGTTTATTTGTCCTGCCCTGCCTGCGGTGAAGATGTACACGAGGATACCCAGCAGTGCCCCTATTGCGGTGATTGGATCATTCCCATTGACCCGCGCGAACGCTCACGAAAATGGATATGGACCATCGCAGCGATGTTCGTCATCGTCGGCTTGTTGATCTTCGTCGTGTTTTAGCGCAGTGTCACTTTTAGCAAGATGAGCCACATGCTTTAAGCTTGCGCGGCGCCAAGAAGTTAATGCCGCATTGAGTGAATCAGACGCTACACTTTATTGCTATAGCGCAAAGTTTCATGTAGCGCAGGCTTCCAGCCTGCACGAACCGCGATTACGATGCAGGCAAGTTGCCTGCGCTACGAGTTCACGAAGACTGTGCACTTTAGGATTAACAGTTAGATTTTTATTCATACGCGCACAACGATCAGCCATGCGCATAATAAGGATGATTGGCATGTCAACTGCTATATTCCAGCCGCCAAACAATCCACCAAAGCACATCCCGACTAACACCACGCCCGACATGGACATCGAACTTCATTGCCCCGATTGCCATTACAACTTGATCGGCACCACCAGCGATAGGTGTCCTTCATGCGGTTGGGAAATCGACGCCGATGAATTAGCGGATTTTTTCACCGCGACCAGCGCCGGATCACCCAAGCGGTGGGCACTGGTAGCCGGTAACCTCGCGTGCATAGCCGTAACACTTCTAGGAACGTATGCAATGCTTTCAGCGGGCAACAAGTTGTCATTGCTGGACGCTTGTATGCTGCTCTCTGTCATGTTAGCTGTAGCCGGTCATTTATGGTTGGGTGTTTCCGCCGCAGCCAGTCGATCATATTGGCCCATGAGGCAGGGAGAAGCTAGCGCCATTATTACATTCATGGCCGGTGTTTCCATCGTACTGGGCATCGTCGGCGCCACACAGGGTCTGGGCTTTGCACCCACGCCATTGATTAACGACGAAGGATTGCAGGTCAACGGTCCGCTGGAATTCGTATTGATTGCAATATTTTGTACACTGCCAGCCTGGACGTTATTGATCCTGCGCTTCATCGCCTATCGCCCCGCGCGCCGTTCGATGAGCCATCGTTTGGTGAAAAAACCAATCGTCCCAACAAATATTCTAACTGGATCGAGCGCACCCTTTACCATCGCCCTGCTCGGAAATTACGCTCCAGCACAAATCAAGTGCCATTGGCAGGACGCTCCACCAATCTTTCCATCTTCAACAGTCGAACATATCACTAGCGCATGGGATGCAGCGCAGCGGCAAGCGCATAATAACCAGCGACAACTTTTCAACGGCGATTTAATTCGTCTTATCGCTGCGAAGGTGCACTGTGACGCGCTTCACCTGACGCTTAGCCCCACATGTTATCGTGATTTTGTCGGCACGAATCTTAATCGCACATACCACGATTTACCGATTGAGCAAAAAGTATTCGCAAACGCGCTCGGCATGAGTGTTGTTCCTGTTACGACGGATGGGTTTATCGTCCTCGGCCTGCGAAACGATACCGTCATCTATCACGCAGGGTGGATTCACACTATCGGCGGTATGCTCGAAGACATCGACCGAACGGAAAAGCAAGTGGCCATTGTCGGATGTGCACTACGCGAACTTAGCGAAGAACTGCTCGTCAAGGAAAATGAATGTCAACCACTCGACATGATTGCCTTAGCCTGCGACACGTCCCTCTTACAACCGGAACTCATCCTGACTACCCAACTCTCACTCACTCGACGAGAGTTGGAAAATCGTTTCGACGCTAGTTTAGTCGGGCAAGAGCATAGCCAACTTGTCTTCGTCCACGACAGTCCCGATGAGATCATCCCCTTTATTAGCCGCTCACCACAACTCACCCCCTTAGCTCAAGCCGCCCTACTGACACTAGGCTATCACGACTGGGGGCAAGAGTGGTACGAACAAACCAGCCTGCTACTTTACGATAGTCTGCCCCAGCGCGTAGATTGGCGGGAGTGATACAACACTCATAAACCCTACGATCCTTCGCTACACGGCAAGCAGTTTCACCATATCTCCCGGTGAGGCTTGGACTTTGGCTATGACGGCTGCGTAGACCTTAGCTGCGCCGTGGCGACGAAGCACGCGGGCGCATTCGTCCAGCGTAGCCCCGGTTGTTTTTACATCGTCAATCAATAGGATGCGGGCCTTGTTCAGGCGCACGCGGCTACGCAGGGCAAAGGCGCCGTGTACATTTTGAAAACGCGCCGTATAACTTAGCCCGATTTGATGTGGCCCGCAGCGCGTACGCCGCAGGATCGATACCAATGGTAAGTGACACGTTTCAGACACATACTCAGCCAAGACAGCCGGGGCATAATACGGTTTACGCATGAGCCGCCGCCAATGCGTCGGTACGATCGCAATGGCTTCCACCTGATCAAACCACGGCGATTTAGATATTTCATCCACCAATCGCGGACCGAAAAACTGTAGCAGGTCTTCCTGCCCTTGATACTTAAACGCCTTCACCAGCGGTGCCGTCAATGTCGTATAAGGCCCCACGCGCACCGTACCATCCACGCGCGGCTTTTTATGTCGACATTCACCACACAACCCGTCGCTTACCTCATAGGCAGCCACACTTTGCCCGCAAGTTGGACAAGCCGGTTCACGACACAACGCGGTAATCACTTCGTTACAACCCCGGCACATGCCGTGCGTCAGTGCGGACGCATCACATCCACATACCAAACACTGCGTAGGAAACAGGGTATCAACAACAGCGGCGTAGGACGCAACAAGATGTCTCACAGATATGTCAGCCATGCTAGGCGATAGTCTAACTGTTGTTTCTCGAATTACGTGACTGATGGGTAGAAACCTTTGACCAGCGCATGTTCCGATAACTAAACTACGCCCCTATACACCACTTGTTTATTGACAAAGGTGTGTCTATGATATATTATTTAACCTTATGGTTAAATATGATAACCAACTTGATCTGACCTTCTCAGCGTTGGCTCATCCTACTCGGCGGGCAATCTTAGGTAGGCTTGCTACGGGGGAAACCTCCGTGGGGGAATTGGCTAAGCCTTTCGATATGTCCTGGCCGGCGGTGAGCAAACATCTTCGGGTGTTGGAGCGTGCCGGTTTGGTTAGTCAGGACAAACAGGGGCGGGTGCGACGTTGTATGCTTCAGGCTGGTGACATGCGTCAAGCAGCCGAGTGGATTGACACTTACAGAAAGTTCTGGACCGATCAACTGGACGCTTTGGCTGATTTTCTAGAGCAGCCCGAGCACGGCTCAATTGAGGATAATAACCCTATAAAACAAGGAGAATAACGCATGAATCGCACATCACCTCAATCATCCAACACGCTGAATCTGAGTGTTACCAAGCTCATCCGCGCCCCGCGCGAGCGTGTGTACGAGGCTTGGTTGAAGCCTGAATTACGTCGAAAATGGTGGATGGACCAAGGTGAAGAGGTGCTCACGCATTGCGAAATCGACGCACGGGTGGGCGGACGATATTGCATGAAACAAATAGGTAGCGGCTGCGAATCGCTCGATAATCAATATCCACCGAATTACGAATGGGTGATGGAGGGTGAGTTTGTCGAGTTAGTCCCTCATGAGCGGATTGTATTCACCTGGAACGTAAACCACACCACCGAGCCTGTCGTGAATCAGCAGGTGACGATCGATCTGGTGGATGTAGATGGCCATACTGAAGTCACGCTGACGCACGTGGGTAGCATCTCCGAGAAAATGCGCGATGACCATCAGGGTGGCTGGACCCAGGCGCTGGACTGTTTGGCGGGGTATTTGGAATAGACGTATCGGGCATGGCCGGTATACCACCCGGCTTTGCCGAGGGTATAAGGCAGATTTGGCGGGCTTGAGTAGGGTGGCATGGGCAAGCGTCGCGTTGAAGTAATCACCGATAAAAAGAGGCGTAGGGGCGACGCTTGCCCGTGCCTTTTCCTCGGTTGCGCCGCACGGGCAAACGCCGCGAGTAGCATCCATTGGACATTCGACAGCCCGATTCAGCGGCGTTTGTCCATGCCACCCATCCGCCGATGCATATGGGTGGTTTAATAGGTAGATCAGCTCGCAAGAGCACTTACCTTCGTGACAAGTTGTGACAGAAGCGACAACAAAATCAGCTTCCGATTTAGTTGATCGATGATTATAATATACGGCTGATAACGATTTTATTCGACTATGATTGAAAAGCCGTCAACATGTCACAACCCATTCGACAACTTATGAGTCGCCTTTGCATGATCGCCGGCGCGTTATGTTGGGCATCTATAGCCTTCGCACAACCCGGCCCCAAAAATGTTGTGGTTGTACGGGCTAAGTTGATCGATGCTCCAGCTACGATCACACTGGTTGGTACGGTAGATGCGATTCGTAATAGTCAGGTGAGTTCAGAAATCGCGGGGTTGGTGGCATCTATGCCGGCACGCGAAGGGGATCGTATCGAATCCGGTGGCGTCATCTGTGTGCTTAGGGATGAATCGCTACGTCACGAAGTGGATGAAGCGAGAGCCAATCTGCAAGCCAAACAAGCTTCACACGCCGAGTTGGTCGCCGGTTCACGTAAAGAAGAAATTGTCCAGTCGCTGGCATTGCTTGAAGAAGCCCAAGCTGACTATGAGCGTTGGCAACACGAATGGACACGTGTTACAACCTTATACGAAGGACACGAGTCGAACGCTAAGGAATATCACGAAACGCGTGCGGAGTACTTACGCGCCAAAGGGCGCATGATGGCCGCCCAGGCTAATCACGACATGATCGTAGCCGGACCTCGCAAAGAAGTCATTGCACGAGCTGCCCATGAAGTCAGCAGATATAGGGCTGTGGTGAAACGTCTGGAAAGTGATCTTGAAAAACTAACCATCAAAGCGCCGTTCGGTGGTTATGTGGTTCAGCGCTTAGCTGAGGTGGGAGAGTGGATCTCCGCCGGCAATCCCGTCGTCGCATTAGCTGATTTGTCTTCCGTCTACGTGCGCGTTGACGTGCCGGAATCCGCCTTCCCCTTTCAAAAACTGGGTGACTTGGTGCATGTCAAAGTGGACGCGTTGAAGCGATCCTTCGAGGGGACTATCAAGCACATTACGCCGCAAGCAGATCGCTCAGCCAGAACCTTCCCAGTCGATATCGAAATCGACAACAGCGATGGACTTCTTGGCAGTGGTATGTTCGCCAGAGCCGTGTTAGCTGCAGGGCCGAAGGAGTCGATCATCGCCGTCCCCAAAGATGCCATCATCCAGCGCAACGGCGTGGACCACGTAGCTATTGTTCACCCTGGGAAAAAAGGCATGAAAGGTATGCTTATGGGGGTTACCGTCGGCGCGGAGGTTGGCGACTGGATAGCGATTACATCCGGCAATGTACGACCGGATACGCAGGTTATTACCCGTGGGACTGAGAGTATCATGCCGTTTCCAACCACTGTCATACTGGTAGATGAAAAGGGTACACCCATAGCGGCTGGGTCTGACAATCAACACATTTCGCACTCATCAACAAGTCATACGCCCTAGGAGTTTAGCCGCACGTGGACCCCATTCATTTTGCCATAAATTCGCCTGTCAAAATAGCTGTCGGCGTGATTCTCATAGTCATGTTTGGTCTGCTCAGCATTTTAGAAGTACCTGTGCAGCTCACGCCCGATGTGGACAAGCCGGTTATTACCGTCCAAACCAATTGGTCAGGTGCTAGTCCCCAGGAAATTGAAAGTGAAATCATCGATCGACAGGAGGACAAGCTTAAAAGCGTATCCAATCTGTGGAAGATGACATCCGAATCGTCACAGGGCCAAGGAAAAATCAAGCTGGAGTTTCCGGTTTCCGTCAACAAAGATATTGCCTATCGTGACGTCTCCGACAAACTCCGCCAGGTATCGGGTTATCCGGATGAAGTTGATGAGCCGGTCATGTCAGCCACCGACAACGACATGGCTAACACCATTGCCTGGATCATGCTCTATTCATCCAAGAACGAGGACATCACCCGATTAAAAACTTTCATCACCGACAACGTCAAGCCCCAATTAGAAAGGGCGGATGGCATCAGTGAGGTCGATGTCTACGGCGGTCGTGATCGAGAAATACAAGTTGTCGTCGATGCCCACCTCATCGCGGCCCGTGGTATTACGTTACGTGAGGTAGAACAGGCCTTACGTGGTCAAAATAAAAATATATCAGCCGGTGTTATCGAGCAGGGTAAACGAGACTACACCTATCGAACCATCGGCGAGTACAAACAAATCGAAGATATTGCTGACACGGTTATTGCCTACAAGCAAGGTGGCCCGGTGCGCGTACGCGACGTCGCCGAAGTAGTAGACGGTTTCAAAAGGCCGGTCTCTTTTGTACGGAGTAAAGGTCGTCCCGTCTTGGCTATCCCCGCGCGCCGTGAAACAGGTGCGAACATCATCGAAGCGATGAATAACCTGAAAGAGCGCATCGAAGCCGTCAACCGCGAGATACTCCATCCGCGCGGATTGGGTTTGGAATTAACGCAGGTTTACGACGAAACCACGTATATCTGGAGCGCTATTTGGCTGGTGCTCAAGAACATGGTCATCGGTGGCGCCTTGGCCGTGGCCGTGCTATTGCTTTTTCTACGCAGCGGTAGTGCCACGGGTATCATCGCGGTGGCGATTCCCATTTCCGTCATCGGCACTTTTTTCATTATTGGCATGTTGGGGCGATCGCTGAACGTCGTCTTGCTTGCCGGTATGGCCTTCGCCGTAGGGATGGTCGTAGATAACGCTATCGTTGTTCTGGAAAACATCTATCGCCATCGGTCGATGGGTAAAACGCGCGCGGAAGCCGCTTTTGATGGTGCTAGCGAAGTGTGGGGTGCTATCCTCGCAAGTACGCTCACCACCATCGCCGTTTTTCTACCCGTCGTGTTTATCGAAGAAGAAGCCGGACAGTTGTTCAAAGACATCGCCATAGCGATTTCTTCTGCTGTGGGACTATCTTTGCTTGTTTCGGTATTGGTTATCCCGCCGCTCGCGGCACGCTTTTTTCGTGCTTCCAAAGTTAATACGCTATTGGCGAACAAACCTTGGAAACCTGCGCAATTAGCCGGCCATCTGGTCACGATCATCAATCGTCACACTTGGTTTCGCCTGGCCATTGTGATTGGTATACCTGCGCTGTCCTTACTCGGCAGTTGGAAGCTCATGCCTGCGGCTGAGTATCTTCCGGCGGGAAATAAAAACCTCGTTTTTGGTTTTTTGCTATCGCCACCCGGTTATTCCATCGAAGAGTTTCGTCGCATGGCTATGATCGTTGAGGATGGCGACCCGAATGACCCGGCGGACGGTATTCGACCATCTTTTGAAGCCGCCCTGGGGAGTCAAGCTGCGGCCCAGTTGCCGAAAGTTCATCTTCGACTCGGCGAAGGCGGAAAAACTGTCAAGTCAGTGACACCACCACCGATCGACAACTTCTTTTTTGTATCCTTTTCCGGCGGCGCATTTATGGGTTGCACGTCAAAAGTCACCACCAACGTCAAACCGCTTGAAACGGTGATGCGTAACGCCGGATCACGCATTCCCGGCGTGTTTTCCGTGTTTCAGCAGACCTCACTTTTTGGTGGTGGCGCCTCCGGGGGCAACAGTGTCGACGTTGAAGTTCGCAGTGACAATCGCCAAGCGGTCGTTGCTGCGGCTCAGGCGATTCAGCGCGAAGTCATGAACAAAGGGTATGGTTATCCGCGTCCGTCCCCAGCTAATTTTGACCTGGGCAAACCGGAGATTCAGATCATTCCCGACAGGGCCAAAGCTGCAGACTTAGGCCTCGACGTGCGCGACATCGGGTTTATCGTGGAAGCCGGCGTGGACGGTGCGTTCGTCGGCGAGTTCAACGACCACGGCGATAAGATTGACATGGTGATCAAGATCGCCGGTACGCAAACGGCTACTATGGAGCAGATAGGACAGTTGCCCATCGCGACACCCTCCAATCATGTCGTACCAATTGCTTCAGCGGTTTCATTCAAACGTACGACAGCCCCACAACAAATCAACCATATTGAAGAAATGAAATCGGTTTCTCTAGCGGTCGTACCCAAGACGGGCGTGCCGTTACAGACAACCATGGAAGAAATAGAAAACGACATCATTGCTCCGTTACGCCAGCGCGGCATCATTCCCAAGCATGTGTTCACCAGCTTAGCCGGTACCGCCAGCAAATTGACACAAACGAAAAAGGCTTTGATCGGAGACTTTGAAGGCGTTGTCCAGCAACCACGACTTTTCGGTTGGTCCGTCACGAAAACCGTAGGCGCGATCATTCTCGGGGCCTTAGCTCTGATTCTGCTTACCAGAATCGCTGCCGGGTACAGACCGGCGAAGATCGTGACGATCACGCTTGGCATCACGTTGGTCATAGGCTTTTTAGCGGTTAATCCTCAGCTAGCTGTCACAATCATGACATCACGTGCCATCCTCGCATTATTTATAACTTACTTGCTCATGGCTGCCTTATTCGAATCATTTGCTTACCCTTTTGTCATTATGTTCTCGGTGCCGCTCGCAGCCGTAGGCGGATTTGCGGCGTTGCGTATTGTTCATCAGGTAAGCTTGTTTGATGTCAGCGCCCCCATTCAGCAGCTTGACGTTCTCACGATGCTTGGATTTGTCATCTTGGTCGGCATCGTGGTGAACAACGCCATTCTTATCGTCCACCAGGCGTTAACCTACCAGCGTCGTGATGGCATCGAACCCAGAGCAGCCATTGCCCTGTCCGTGCAGACCCGTACCCGCCCTATTGTGATGAGTTCGATGACCTCCATCTTTGGCATGGCTCCACTTGTCATCATGCCGGGCGCAGGCAGTGAATTGTATAGAGGTTTAGGGAGCGTGATTTTGGGTGGTTTGCTGGTGTCTACGCTATTTACCCTGATTGTGGTTCCGGCTATCTATACACTTTTTCTAGATATACATGGCTGGACGGGTGATGTGAGGCGTGCCGGTGCATCAAGTCGCCTACCATTACCTTCCGTAACCAGCGCCCCGGTAGTCTCTCACAGCCCGGATGTCTAACAATACACCTCTTTTTTGCAATTGCACTACTGGACGCGATGAATGGCACGATTTATGCTGGGATAGTGTGGAGGGTGTATGCCTTGCACGATGGTAGTGCTGGGAACCAATTAATTTTACACCGAAATAGCGAGGCTAGAAAATCATGGCACACGAACTCATACCAGGTCTTGAAGGCATCCCGATTGCGGAGTCCCAAGTAAGCTTTGTGGACGGTCAGCGAGGCCGGTTGGAATACCGTGGCATTAGTGTGGAAGACCTCGCAGAAAATAGTACGTTTGAAGAGACGGCCTTCTTGCTCATGTATGGGCACTTGCCCTCACAAAGTGAATTCGATGAGTTCAATAATGATTTCACACAGGTATTTCGACTTAAATACCAGGTGGTTGACCTGATCAAATGTCTGCCGGAGACTGGTCATCCGATGGATGCACTACAAGCAGCCATCGCAGCGATAGGCATGTTTTATCAGCCGCGAAGTAACCTTACGGAAGCACAGCGGCGCCAGGCGTGTCTGCGTATCATAGCGAAAACGCCATGTGTCGTTGCCGCGTTTGAAAGATTGCGCCACGGCGAAGACTGGCCTGTACCTCTCAAGCACCTCGGTTTAGCTGCTAATTTCCTATATATGATGAAGCATCAAGAGCCTGATCCTCTGGATGCGCGCATTTTGGATGTATGCCTCATTCTTCATGCCGACCACACGATGAACGCTTCGACGTTTGCAGGGCGGGTGGTTGGTTCGACTTTAGCTGACCCTTATTGTGTGGCAAGCTCCGCGCTTGGTGCTTTGTCCGGACCGCTGCACGGTGGTGCTAACGAAGATGCCATGGCGCTTTTTGAAACCATTGGTACGCCTGAAAACGCCCGGCCTTACATCGAGGATATGATCAAAAACAAGAAAAAAATTCCTGGCTTTGGCCACCGTGTCTATAAGACCATCGATCCTCGGGCAAAAATTCTCAAAAAACATGCTGAAGCGTTGGCCAACAAGAGTGGTAATCCCATCTATCAAATCGCCGTTGAAGCCGAAAAAGTTGTATCTGAACATTATGCCGAAAAAGGGATTTGGCCAAACGTCGATTTCTTCTCCGGCATTGTCTATTCAGAATTGGGCATCCCGCGGGATTGTTTTACCCCGGTTTTCGCCATCGCCCGCGTAGCTGGATGGTTGGCCCACCTGCTCGAACAACTGCAAGATAACCGCATCTTCAGGCCTACGCAAAAATACACCGGGCCGCACGATCAGCCTTATGTTGCGGTGAATGAGCGATAATAGATTCTTAACCGGACGACATAAACCTACAATTTCACTGTATGTTTTTGCCTAACCTCTTTCTTTGCGCTTGGTCTATACAAGTACATCGGTAGACAGTAGCCATGTTGGCTGCACTGATGTCTAGTGGGCTTGAAGCAAATACTAAAAAAGCCTAAATAACCAAGAAGGAGCGAAGTGATGCGTCGATTTGTAGCACTCGGAGTTGTGATGGGTATTAGTTTGCTAAGCACCGGTTGCCTGGCTGTAGTATCCTCGAAAACGATTCGCGCAAAACAGCGCCAAGCAGTTGTCGTTGACGGCGAAGTGTATATTGTTGATCTGTCGGGACGTCGAGCTGTAAAGGTCGATCCGAATATCATGGCTAGCGCGGAAATCGTCAATCAAACAGATGATACGAGCGTGCGAGATTAATGCCCGATTGTGAAATAGTCGGGTTGCGAAAAGAGAATATTCTGCATGAATAACTGTCGAATCGGTGTCATTGGAACAGGTATCATGGGGGCACCCATAGCCTCGAATCTTTTGGCGGCAGGTTATACGCTAACCGTATACACACGTACCAAGTCTAAGGCTGACAAGTTATTGAAGCATGGCGCTTCTTGGGCGACTTCACCGGCCCAGGTTGCGGCTGAAGTGGATGTCATCTTGTCGGTTGTGAGCGACTCTCCCGATGTTGAAGCTGTTTATCTTGGTCCGGATGGTGTATGTAGCCAGCTCAAACAGGATACCCTCTGTATCGATATGTCTACCATCGATCCGGAAACAGCGAAACGTGTAGGGCAACAGGTACGTAGCCAAGGTGGTGCTTTTCTCGATGCTCCGGTCTCCGGTGGTAAGAACGGTGCAGAAGCCGGTACGCTGTCGATCATGGTTGGTGGTGAAGCAGCCGATGTCGCACGGGCTAAACCCATCTTCGATGTGATCGGTAAGTCGGTCGTTCATTGTGGTCCGGTGGGGTATGGACAACTGACCAAGTTGTGCAATCAGATACTCTGCGGGTTAAATCTTTTGGCTGTTAGCGAAGCTATGGTCTTTGCTAGCAAGGCGGGATTGGATGTTCATGTCATGCTCGAAGCCGTTTCCAAAGGTGCAGCGGGTTCATGGGCTGTTGACAATCTAGGAACCCGGATGGCAAACCGTGATTTCGCACCCATGTTTATGATCGATCTCCAACAGAAAGATTTGCGTCATGCCCTCGACACAGCACGAAGTCTGACATTACCATTACCCGGTGCTTCGCTGGTCCATCAATTACTCGCCGCGAACCAATCAGCCGGGGAAGGATGTGAGGGTACGCAAGCCCTTGTAAAAACGATCGAACGTCTGGCTGGTATCTGTAAAGAATAGCCTCAGGCTATGTCGCATGCCCGGCACACATGCGCATAAAAAAACACCCGGTTCGGTACCCGCTTTCGCGGCTACGTCGCCGGATGTTTCTCCCCCCTCCACAAGAGAGATTCACATTATCTAAGATAACGAATCCGAATTACTACAGCATAACCAGACCGTTTAGTATACAAAGCACCCTGCTACGCGCATAGCATAGCCACAAAAAATACCTAAGTCACCCATGTCCCCCAATAGTTTAGTAAGCAGACAGCCATCAAGCATAAGGTAGGTGCCTGAACCCAATCACCCTGTCTCACTCGTTGCAATTGTAAGTATACTGAATACCTATAGGTATGTCAACCAAAAACTTATCCACATTATCATTATCTTAGCATCGCAGTGTGAAGTGTGGACTCGTGATCCTATATATTTTACAGATTTGTCATTGGACGACTTTGAGGCAGCTCTAGACAGCTTGTAGCGTACCGGCGTAGATTATCACCTGGGGTTTTGTTTGACGATTCGACGCTGCACGTGATTTGAGAATGCCTTATGATATGACTATGAATACCAAACCGGAGCCAAGTCTCGGTCGAGATGTTTATCTCGCCCCATCCTCCGTCATTTGTGGCGATCTGGTGCTTGGTGATCTTGTGACCATCATGCCCTACGTGGTGATACGGGCAGATATAGCCCCGATCCGCGTCGGTAACAGGGTTAATTTTCAGGATAGCGTTATCGTCCACACGCCGATGGGTGTTCCATTGGAGATTGGTGATGATGTCGGCATAGGGCACCGTGCGATCATTCATTGCCGGCGCATCGATAGTCACTGTTTGATAGGTATGGGATCGATTTTGCTGGATGGTTGCGAAATCGGTAGGGATTGCGTGATTGCCGCCGGTGCAGTGCTTGCGCCAGGGACGTGCGTGCCTGCCGGTTCGATAGTCATGGGTGTACCCGGTAAAGTAGTTCGAGAGGTTACAGAAAAAGACATGCAGGCTATCGATCATGTTGTGCAAAGTTATATCGACTTAGGTCGTCTACATGCATCTGGCGCATTCCCCAATATTACCCCTTCAAAACCGAATGCTTAGTACAAGCCCTGCGTTTTTTGGCGCCGATAGCGTTGCAGGGATGACTCGACCACACTGTTGATAGGTCAAGGGGGTTAGGCGGAGCGTTTCAATACGCTTATAAACAAGCTTAATGATTACAATTGCCTTATGCGAGAAAGATGGCTAGAAATAAGTACGTGGAAAATGCGCCAATGTAGCACGAATGTCTAGCGAGCCTATAATCGCTGTAACTTATTACATCATAATTGCTTATGGAAAAAATCGTCTTATGTTCTTTGACTGTTCAGTCATTACGACCGCATCGCAAGGGAACGGAACTGATGTGACTGGTGAAGGTGTTTGTGGCTATTCGTCGTCAAGTAGGTCGAAAACATAAAATAATGGCCACCTCCCGTGCGTCATAGTCGTATGTATTCAGGCATTCTCTGCTGCCGGGGAGGTCAGCAGCGGTGGCCCATTCGCTTCGAAGTCTAAGGAATTGCATTCGTGCCTGACCCGGCAGACAAATTGGGGAAAACCCCGCCCGCATCACCTACACAATGTGTGGAGGATGGGTCTACACCTCAGCCGATGCAGCGACTTGGGGCATTTGACATTCGTCACGAGATTGGTCGTGGGGGCATGGGGACGGTGTTTGAAGCGTGGTGTCCGGCTCGTCAAACACGGGTAGCTGTGAAAGTGCTTAGTCAGCATATCGGCACTTCCGAAAAAGCCGTGATACGCTTTCAGCGCGAGTCAAAAGCGGCTGCCGGTTTACACCATCCGCATATCACGCCCATCTACGAACAGGGTGAACAGCACGGTGTGCATTATTATGCCATGGAATTGCTTGAAGGCCCGTCTTTGCACGAGATCATTAGCGATACCATCACGGAACTTGCGGCGCAACCTGTGGTGACGGATCCGACGGAGACTGTGGCACTCGAGAGAAGTCATGCGCGTTCAGGGGGCAACGCGCTGCGAGATACGGCACCCTCAAGAACTTCTCAACCTGAGTTTGGTACGCGTGATTATTATCAGTTTGTCGTTAAGCATATAGCCGCGGTGGCTGATGCGTTGGACTATGCCCACCGGCATGGTGTAGTCCACCGGGACATCAAACCGCATAACCTGATGTTTGGTCATGATCAGCGACTGCGAATTACGGACTTTGGCCTTGCCCGTATATCGGAAGAACCCGGCGTGACGGTCACGGGTGAGATCATCGGGTCGCCGTTATACATGTCACCTGAGCAAGTTACGACCAAGCCTGATGAATTGGATCATCGCACCGACATTTATTCGCTTGGGGCGACGATGTACGAGTGGCTGACACTCAAACCGCCGTATCCCGGAGAAACGCGTGAGCGTGTGATTACGATGATCATGAACTCCGAGCCGATGCTGTTGCGTATTCATTGTTCAAATATTCCGGTCGATCTCGAGACGATTTGCATGAAGTCCATCGCGCGGGATCGTGATAAACGATATCGTCATGCGGCGGATATGCGTGATGATTTACTACGCTTCATGGACCATCGTCCCATCAAGGCCCGTCGTGCGAATCTCGGCGAAAGGCTAATCAAGTATTGGCAGCGTCATCAGCTGGCGGTCATATCCTCGGCTGCGGTTTTCATTGCGTTGATCTCAACGGCTATCATCTGGCAGATGCGTGGCAAAGTTCAAACAGGGGCACAAGCCGTTCAGCAAGCTAACGCCCAAGCAGACGAAGCCCAGAAGAGAGAAGATACGGCCTTCAACGTACTCAACAGTTTAATTGCCAATCTACCGGCTGAGATACGATACCCCGCAGCTGCTGTAGGCGCTGCGGTGCAGGAAGTACAGGGGATCGTTGAAGAGTCAGAGCCGACCTCGGGTATCGATCCAGCGCAGGAAGTGACTATACCCGGCATAGCGCGGCGTATCGATCGAGATTTTTATGATGACACAAGTCTGGAATCCTTCAATGGTAACATCGGCGCGGACGATCTATTAGCTTCTGCGCGCGACCTGCGTATTAGTCGACCGGCAGAGGCATTGGTTGCCATCGACACCGTCTTGACGGGAAAAAAAGATCATATGGACGCCTTAATGCTGCGTTGTGTGGTCTATGCGGAACTTGGGCAATTTCAGGCTATGTTAGATGATGCCACACATCTGACACGATTGCTCGGTAAGGATGCGCGTGGCCACCTCTGGAGTGCGCTCGCATGTATTCTCACCAACCAATTTGAGCGCGCCCTCGAACACGCCAATCGTGCGCAGCAACTTGGTCAGCGACCTATATGGACTGCGGTCATCAGTGCGCTGGCGCAACTTGGGGGTGGACAGCCTGCCGCGGCCCTTTCAACCATTGAAGTTGTGCTAGCTAGTGCGCCGGATCTCGTTTCCGGCTTATTGGTGCGGGCAGCTACGGATGCTGCCAATGGAGATTTTCACCGGGCAGTTGATGATATTAGTAAGGTGATTAACGCTGAACCGGATCATGCCGGTGCGTTAGTCGCGCGTGGACAATACTATGGCGGGCTTGGGGACTTCGCAGCATCGGCTGCCGATTTTGAACGGGCGATGGCTATGGTTGGCATGGCGCCTTCGATTGTGGCCCTATGGATTTACGCAAAAAACGCTCAACGACAACTTGAGTCTCAAATCGCAACGGCTAACAAGGATGGTGACCAACAGGATGAATCGATCAAGGAGCCATCCGAGTCAGAACAAACTCTTGAGCAGGTTCAGGAATGGTTCCAACGCAACATTTGGCCCGGCTCACCAACCGGTAAACCGAGTCCGCCGTTCCCGCAAACATTGCCTAAGTAACTTGTGCTGTGTCACACCTTATTTTTCGGGTTCATCCAGGGTGGCATGGGCAACGTTTTTTTTGCCCGTGTCGGCCTCCGGAACTACACGGGTAAGTCCCGATGTATCCCGACTTTACGTCGGGATACATCGGGACTTACCCATGCCACCCGACGATTAGGCAGGCTTGCGTAGTGTTGAAGGGATTACGGATGAATAAGGGCGACGCTTGTCCGTGCTTTTCCTCGGTTGCGCCAGCATGGGCAAACGCTGCGACCTGCCTTTAACTATTACACCTCGGTTTGTTTTTGGGTTGCGATGTAAGGTTGCGCGACGAATCAGAGCACTCCCGATGTACATCGGGACGAGCCTGGTGACACGATAACAGGCTGGCATGGTGGTCTTGTTGACGTACGCCAGTCTGCAGGCTGGTGCCGTGCGGCTCTGATCGATTATCCTGGTGGTTGCGTGTGCCGATGGCTTCAGGCAGGTCAACCTTTCGCCAATTTGGGATTGGCGAAAGAACGACCTGCCCTACCACTGGTTCACACACCGCCCACGGTTCGTTGAGAAAATTATCGTGCGTTGTTTTGTTTGCATTGGTCGATGCGTTCGCGCAGGGGTGGCGGTAAGAAAATGAGGTCTATACCCGGCCAATGGGCAAGCGCGGTGGCACATTGATTGGCCTGGGTGGCTATATCAGCGTCGGTATCTACAAATAGGACGTGCTTATCGCGGAGTTGGCAAAGTCCGCCACCGGATCCGCCCAGGCCAATACAACGCACTTCGATGCCAAGCTGCCTGGCTATCTCGATCATATGTTCGAGCTGGGTGTTGATGTCCAACGAGGCATCCTTTCAAGCTAGTGATGCAACAGAGCCGATACGTGGAACTCAGTAGTCCTAAATCGACGCGAGCACAAGACTATGCAACTATGGTAAGAACACCACCGACGAAAAGACAACACATGCCCCCCCTCAAGCCTGCTGACGAGTCTCGTTCAGTTGAGTCGTATTTGCACAACCTGGAAGAGCAGCTTAACCGGCTTCGTGCACAAGTCAGGCAGGCCCAACAGCTATCCAGCCTGGGAACCGCTGCAGCGATGATTGCCCATGAGGTGAATAATTTATTGACACCGATTGTGTCTTATGCCCAGTTTGCCCTACAAGACGACGACCCCAAGCTCAAAGAGAAGGCCCTGCAGGTGACGATCAACAATGCCAAGTTGCTCGTAGCTATGTCTGATCGCGTGTTGGAAATCAGCGCAGCTAAGCGCTGCGAGCCGGTGATGGTATCCGTATACGATGTGGTCGTTGAAGCGGAAGCCAGCCAATGTCGAGATTTGAGTAAGGATGGCATCACGCTACGCAATATGGTTGACCCGGCCATCAAAGTTTTCGCAGATCCGCTTCAGTTGCAGCAGGTTTTTTTCAATCTTTTATTGAACGCTCGCAAAGCTATGAAGGATGGTCATTCCGGCAGTATTACGATCACGGCTACGCAACAAGCGAGTAGTACGGTGATCGACGTGCGCGATACGGGGCCTGGGATTGATCAAGCGATGTTAGGGCATATTTTTGAACCGCTGCAAACTTCCAAACCAATCGGCGCTAGTGGTGAAAACGGACGGCAGCGCTGCGCCGGTTTGGGGCTTGCGCTGTGTCGAGATTTGATAGTAGAAAACGGTGGTACCATTAGCGTGACCAGCGAAAACAATCAGGGGACGACATTTACGATACAGCTCCCCAACCAAGCATGCTAGCGTTTAAGTTTTACAACATACATTTCCATGGCGTATAACGCACGATTCGCGAAGTCTTAATTTACCAATGGCCACGGGTACCATGGGTTTCATGCCCAAGCCCTTAGGCGCGGGCATGTTGGAACGAAAATGGCGCTGACGCCGTGCTTGGGTATGATACTCGTTGACGCCCAATCCATGCCCGCGCTTTCAGCTTGGGCATGCCACACGCCTGGGCTTGTATTGGGGTTACGTCGGGTGTCCCACCTCGTTTCGAGGTGGGGGAGTCGATGATCGCGTGTGAATCACGTCATGAAGGAATGAGAGACGCCGTCATCGACTCCCCCATGTCCAAAAAGAAGGACATGGGGCACCTATTCGGGGATTACCTTCTACTTTGAGGGTTGAGATTTGTTCAGGCGATCGCGCATGGTTAGTGCCTGGGCGTGGTTGGGGTCTTTCGTTAGGACTTCTTGTAGCCGTTGCAAGGCGTCGTCGGGTCGATCTAAATTTTCGAGCATAACGGCAGATTCGTAAGCGATGTCAGCCCATGTGTCATCCTCAGCTGATGGCATCATTTCTTACAGGCTTTTTAGGCCGTCGTATAGGATTATTTTACGTATTAGCTCAGCCCGCTGACGGTATAGCGCAGCCAACTGTAAGGCATCTTCGCGGTTGGTTGCTGATAGCTCTTGGAATTTGGTTTGCAAAATATCGATTACATGTTTTAGCTGCGCTTCAATAACTATGAGCGACGACTGAGTGTTTTTTTCTTTGATTGCGTTTTCTTGCGCAAGTTTAAGTGCCTTTGTTGAGGCACTGATTGCCTGATCCCATTGTTTTTCACCGGCTGTTAGCGTGGCGAGGTTTGTCCAGCACTTTACGGTAGACTTTGCAGCCGCGGCGCGCTGCGCATAATCTATCGCTTCGGTGCGGCGACCCAACTTAGCGGCACACAGCGAAAGACCATATAGAACCGACGATTCATTAGCCGTTAGTTGAGCAGCTTTTTCATAGCTGGCCTTGGCGAGTTGTGGGAACTCCGCTACGAATAAGTCCCCTAAATCGCGATGGGCCTGCCAGGCGGTTTGGCCCTCTCGGGTTTGTATGAACCGCCGTAATTGAGTAATCGCATCGCCTCGCTGCCCCGTTAGCGTGAGTAGCTGTGCGTTGAGGTATAACAACCAAGGATCGTCGGGTGTTTTGATTTGTAGGTCGATAAGGTGAGAGCGCAGTTGCTCAAGCATGTCTGTAGCGATATCGGGGTCAGTCTCATCAGCGATACCTTCTGCCAACGCGAGCGCATCTTGCATACTTATGGCAGCGTCGTCATTCGCAGTGTGCGAGACCTTTTCTTTTTCACTCTGAGATGGTGGATTATCTTGTACAGCGCAAACTAAGGATGAACTCATTGACCATAAGCAAAGCGTAGAAAACAAGATGGCTATGGGTTTCATCGTTGTTTTCCGCATTAGCTCGACCTCCATCGCAAGGTACTTCGACACATGCGAATCGATAGGTGTGCTATGTTCCGATGCATTAATATTGAACCTCAGGTTACCACTGAACATCACGGGTAAGCTATCGCTTACCCGCCACCCACCGCGCAGGCTCCCGACTAGTCGGGATTACATTCCGCCCTCGGCTCGTGTTGATGACTATATGCGTGTGGTGCGCATGAAACAAGCTTTGGCTGAGCTTGGAGGGCGTTTCAACCTTCGACGGAGAAACCGGAGGTCAGGGTGTCGGCGCTTTCAGCTTGTGTACTGTCGAGGGTATCGACGGCGGCGTCGGCTTCACGTGCTTTGGTGACCTTATCAACGAGCATCTGCCAAGTCTGTCGTTCAATCGCGAGCACTCTAAGCGCATCGTCGATGGCAGATACATCACGATGCAGATTGGCGTCGATTAGTTTGCGATATAAAAAATCGTATATGGCAGCCACCTGTCGGCATAACGATGGATTTACTTCGTGATTCAGGCCTTGGTTCATCTCGAGGATGATGTTTTGTGCTTTGGTTAGCTTTTCGAAGGAGGTTTCAAAATCTTTGGCTTCGATCGCATCACGGGCTTGCCGCGCATAGCGAATCGCCCCGTCGTACAGCATCAATTGAAGCTGTTCCGGGGATGCCGTCATGACGGCGTCGCGCAAATAGGCATTATCGTTAGAGTCAGCCATAACGCCCGATCTATCGGAAGAATGGGAAGGGTCCATAACTTAGATTCAGCGCCGAAGCGCAAATTTTGCGCATCGCATATGATGATTGCGTGTATAACTAACGATAAAGGCTCAGGTGCTGCCGTTCACCTCCTATTGGCCAATGCTACCTGTCGGAGTTTAGACGGTACAACTCGTAAGTACTCTTTGCCTGGACTAACCGGCGGCTGATGACAGTTGCGCGAGTGCCGTTTGTTGGCCCTGCAAGCCGGCCAGTGCCGATTCTAATCCCGCAAACTGTGCCTCCAGGCGTATACGCTTGGCATCGAGTATGGCGTTTAACTGCTCAATACGATCGTCGATCAACTCGCTTTGTTGTCCGAGTAGATTATCTTTTCGCGCTAACACGCCGTCGAAGTCTCTTGTTAATTGCTCGATGGTGTCGGTGACCACCGCACCGAACCCGGTGTCGTCGGTGGTGAAAAAGAATTCCACCTGATCGGGGGATTCTTCATAGACTTCTCGGAATCGTTCCGCATCCAATTCGAGCTTACCTCCTGAGCCGAGGCGTAAGCCGATGTTGAATAGTCGATTGATAGTACTATTCGTGCCCTCGAAGGGCCGTGTCATGAGACGTTGGAGCCGGGTTCGTATTAATGACACGGTCGAGTCGCCTAGTAAGATACCGCGTTCGAATGTTTCGGAGTCGAAGCTGGTGGCATCGTCTATGCTGCTAATAGCCCCGTTATAAGCATCGACGAATGATTGGACACTATCCACAATACCATCAACGTCCTGGTCCACGGTGATGGTGATATCCTCATCGCCTGCGGCTAACAAGTTGACGGTGACTCCTCTAATGACGTTGTCCAGACTGTTTGTCGAGCTGGATACCACAATGGGATTTGTAGCATCGGCACCGCCAATGGTAACCACTGCGTCTTGGGCACGTGTGAGGGTGTTTAATCCTAAATCCAGACCCCGCACATCAACGGTCAACTCGCCGGCTAAGCCGCTGATTTCTGAATTGATGGTCAGCGCAAATGGATTCGTGGTACCGCCGTCATCAACGAACGAAGCCCTGAAATCTCCCCCGGCCTCGTTGAGTTTTTGAACCAGATCGGTAAGCGTGTCGCGTGCACCAATTTCGACACGGACTTCGAGCGTACCGTCAATGAAATTTTCGCCGGTACGTGACTGACCGGCCATGCGTAGGTCCGAGGCGGTTCTGTTGTTTTCAGTGTCAGCGATGATGAGTGGTTTGGTACCGCCTGCAGTATCTTCGATAAGCAGTCCATCACCGGTATCATTGATACGGGCTTGAAAAGCGCCAACCGCGATGAGATTGATCGCATCGATCACATTACCCAGCGTTTTGGCTGTGGTGGGTAAGTCTATGACATGAATTTTCCCGGTGGAATCGGTCACCTGAAACGCACCGATGGTTACGCCCTTACCGTTGTTGAAATCTTCGAGCGATGTTTGCCGCGATACATACTGTATTTGTAGGTTTTGGCCATTGACGACCGGCGACACAGCGATGTCATACGTTCCGGCAAGTCCTAACTGGGCTGCAAAAGTCGAACCTGCGGCATCGGTCACGATGAGTGAACCGGTTCCACCTGACTCGTCACGCAAAGCAATACCGTTTCCGGCTGCGTTGATCGAAGCGGTAATGTTTGTCTTGTCGTTGGCATTGATTAAATCAATGACGTCCTGCAAGGTGCGAGCCTGAGAAAAATCTATCGATGCTGCGGTAGTTAGCCCCGTCGCATCCGTCAGCGTAAACTGGCCGGGCGTGATACCTCGACCGCCGTTAAGGCTATTTAACGATACGGTGTTGATCCCAGCTACAAGCTGTCGAGTTTGTAGGGACGAGTTGATATCGAACGTAGCGTCAAGAATGCCAAGGTCTTGGGCAGTGGTAGCACCTTCACCGGTGCCTACGGTGACTGTTTCCAACCCTACAGCTTCAAGCACAATACGATTGCCGTCATCTGAAATACGCGCTCGCACGATGGACTCATTGTTGCCCGGTGCGTAGTTAATGGCGTTGATGAGATCACCTACAGTTTCAACGCGGTAGATATCGCCACCGACAATGCTGGCATCATCGTTGGCTTGGTCAATACCGAGGTCGGTAGCCGTAAAACCGCTGACGTCTTCGATGGTAAATGGCTTAGCCAGTTCTTCCGCGACGACGGATTGATCTGTAACAATGAATTCCGAGTTGACGGCTGACACGCTAATATCAAGACCCCCGGCTTTGGTGTCGTCGAGGATGCGCTGGCGAATATCCGCACCCGTGCGCACTGGGGGACGCGTGTTATCGGTAAAATCCACTTCAGCGGAATTACCGGCGCGATCGGTGATACGCATGATGCCCAGACGTACGCCATTGCCACTGTTAAACGCTCGAATGTCCGTATCCATGTGGTCGGCGAGGAAACTCGAAAGGGAGACCGAAAAAGTGCGTTGCGGCGAGGTAAACGTCAAATCCGCTTCTTTCGAGCCTTGCGGTAATTTTCCTATACCGTTGCCATCATTAAGTGTGGATAGCAACGTAGACGTAGATAGTCGGATCAGATCACGTCCATCGAGCCGGTCGCCCGCGATAGAGCCTACGATACCCAGATCGAGCGCGGTTGATCCGTCTTGTTTGTCGGCGACGATTAAGTTGCCAAGTGTTGTACCGATGGGAAGCATTGTCGGGTCGTTGACATCCTCAATCACAATGCGATCGCCGCTCGCATTCAAATCCGTGATGCCTGTAACTCGGGCACGCACGTTGATCGTCTCGTTGAGATTGATCGCATCCAAGACATCATCCACTGAAACGGCTTTTGTCAGGTCTATCTCTGCTGTGGCACCGGCTCGATCTGTGATTGTGATGATGCCACGTCTAATACCCGTTCCGCCGTTGAGTTCACTCAGATTCGTACTTTGATTGACCCGACCTTGTCCAACTTCCAACGTGATGCTGCCGACGCCTACTGGTGTCGCATCGGCATCGGCGAAACCCCGACTTAGCAGGCTGTTGTTACTGACTAAAGAGTGTACGCGTATGGTCTGACTTGTGGGTATCGCACGTGGTCCGGCATTGGCAATCACGAGTTTGTCGTTACTACTTGCGGCATTAAACCGATCGAAAAAGGTTGGCTTGTCGAATTGACCGGCGGCATTTTGCATGGCCAATAGTTGGGCGGATAGTGCGAGAAAAGCCGTGCGCTGTAAGTCTATATTTTCCTTGCGTGATTCAAGTATGCTGACGGGCCGAGAGTCCAGCGAGATAAGCTGGTCGATAAGAGAGGCTGAGTCGATACCTGAAATAAGTCCTATGCCACTGGAAATGCCACTCATAGTTTACGCATCCTACATGTAGAGTATGGTCAATCCGAAAGAGATAGATTCCCAGGCGCTACAGCTACATAGAACCAGCTCTAACTCACGATGATGACCAGCGCGTGCATGCGCGCAATCAGGTTACCTCATGGTTTATCGGCGGACACAACGATTCGTCTGGAAAGACCATGACCATGCAGAAGCGCATTGCCTGCGCAGTCTTCGAAGAAAATGCGCAACATATAGCTAGTATGCATTTGCATGGTCAAGTTAGACGCTAGTATCGTGGTTTGTCCAGCGTAACTTCGCGCAATAATCATACAGGAATGTTTGTTAATTTCAGCAATGACGATCCGAGACGGTGCAGAGTTTATGCTCAGTCGCTGATCATTTGATGCACAACCCTGTCTTAGATAGACGTTCTCGTTTGTACATGACACATGCCCGCGCCTTCGGCTTGGGCATGGCACCCAATTGGGCATGGCGCGCGGCACCCATCATTCCATGTGTGACAAAGAACGATATGTTACTGTAACAGTGAAAGGACGAAACTTGGAATGGAATTGGCGATTTGCAGGGCGGATTGTGTGCTCTGCACGAGAATCTGCGATCGTGACAGTTCGGAAACTTCCTCAGCCATGTCTGCATCTCGAATAACTGACTCCGAGGAAATCAAATTTTCAGCGGCGATCGTTTGGCTTTGTATATTGGGATCAATATGGTTTCGTTGAATGTTGCCCAGTCGACCACGATAAAAGGCTACCTGTTGAATGGCCTCGTCCACGATGTTTTGGGCGGTTTCAAAATTTTTCCCCTGAAAATCATTCGCTTCACCCGAGCGTATGGAGTACAAAAGACCGGCGACGCTATTCCCCAGACTGGTCGAGGAAATTCGCTGAAAACCGAAATACAATTGGCCGTTGGGGTTGACGTCGGGCGTTAGTTGAAAGACAGCGCCGCCGTCTACTACGGTAAAAGTTGTCGTTGATAGCGATTGCGCAAAAGCGGTGGTTAGGTTCAACTGTGCTTCCAACACATCGGAACGTATGTTCGCACGTAGTCCATCCGTTTGCGCGAGTGCCCCGTCGATGAGTATGGTCGGCTCTCGTCCGGTCACGCGTGTAGGAATCCCGGCGTTGCCGGCCGTTACGAAATTACCCGCGAAAGGTTGAATGGAAACAAAGGCGTCATTACCTACGGTGGTGCTGGTAAGCACCAGCGCGGAAGCCACTGCCCCAACGGAAGCGGCGGAAACAATGGCCGAGACTCCCGTCGCAGCGGTCACGTCGTTAATGGCTACGCGCACTTGTGACAAGGTCGTACCGGATGCGAAGGACAGCAATTGTGATCCTAGCGTACCACGCAATTCAACGGTTGACGCTGCAGTGGTGGACGGTGCGCCCACGGTGGTGCCAACGAGATTGAGTCGAGCGGTGAGAGCCGATTGCGTGACTTGGACACGTACCTGGCGTGATCCATTGGGTTGTTTGAGTACGGAAAAAACAGAGACCGATGCCAGAGAAGTCGGTGTTACTCCGGACAGATTGTAACCTCGTGAACCATCCAACAGTTTTTCGCCGGCAAAGCGAGTCGTATTACCGATGCGATCAATACTGTCGAGAATGGAGTCCACTTCAAGCTGGTTGGCACGCACTTCTTCGCGGCTTAGTCCCGCTTCGTTGGCGGTGGCAACGACAAACGCCTGAAGGTCCAGCAATAGCGCAGAGACTTCATTCAACGCACCTTCCGTGGTGGAGATGACGTTGGATGCGCGGATCGAGTTTTTGATCGCCTGTTGCGTCGATTTGATTTCAGATCGTAAAATTTCCGATACGATCAAACCAGCGGGGTCATCTCGTCCTCGGTTAATGCGCAAACCAGTGGACAGCCTCTCTAGATGGCGACCTAGATCAGCTTGGTTCCTTTGTATTTGCCGTAGCGCTCGCAGAGAGGCTACGTTGCTATTGATACGACTCATCTCGTCTTCCTTGACGGTCGATGTCGCGCTGCCAATGCCTACGCGACGGCGGCACAGCCATGTGCCTCAGTAAGTACGTAAACGCGCACCCATAGGGTTGTCGGAGTCGTAGAGGCCCAACTTTAGCGGACGTTGATAGCCTCATGCGGATGAGTTACACGGTGGGTTTACCTACGAAAAAAGCCGGCGCCGATTGACATCAGCGCCGGCTTTGTTGGTTATTTGCGTTACAGGAAACGACTCAAGATGCTTGATATTACCCAAGCAGCGAAAGTGCGTTCTGTGTTAATGAATTCGCAATCTGTAGCGTCGTCGTGGATGCGTTCACTAGAATCTGTGCCCGTGTGAGATTTGAAGTCTCCACAGCGAAGTCCGCATCACGGATAGCGCTTTCTGCAGCAACGATGTTTTCTTTCGCCACTTGCAACGAATTTATAGTTGTAGACAACGTATCCTTTTGGAAACCACCCAGGCGTCCTCGCAGACTAGCCACGTCGTTTATCGCCGCACGCACAATTCGTTGAGCGACTGTGAAGTTTTTGCTGGCTAAGTCATTGGCCAGACCCGAACCAAGTGTAGCTATGACGTTTTGCGTTGATTCGCCAAGCTTGGCCGTTGATACTTCGCTAATGCCCAACGCCTCCAAACCAGCTAGACCGACTGTCGGTGCAATGGCGAATCGTGCACCGCCACCGGTGACTTCAAAACTGGTCGAAGAAACCGCACTCGTTCCGTCGCCGAACGCCTGGGAGAAACCGAGGTCCAGCGAAATATCTCCGGCGCGGACCGAAGCTGTCAGGCCATCGACGATGGCGTTCGTACCGTTAATGGTGAATGTGCCGTCGGTTCCCTTGAGGCGGACATTACTGGTGCCGATGGCATCACCCGCGGCGTTGCCGGCATTTTCGAGTGCCGAAACGGAAACAAAAGCATTCGAGCCGAAGCTCGTACTGCTGAAGCTCACGGTGGCCGTCCCGGTCCCCGCCGTACCCAGGTAGGCAGAAGCTTGGACCCCAGTCAAATCAGTTCGGGCATTGACCGCCGTGACGATATCCGCTGCCGTCGTACCGGATGCAAAACTCAACAACTCGGCACCGAATTCACCACGAATTTGTATCGTGGTCGTATTACCGAGGGTTCCGTTACGCACCGTGGTGCTCGTCGCCGTTGTTCCACCGAGCACAGCGCTAACCAGGGCACGTTGCGAAGCCGTCACGCGGTTGACAGTAACCTGACGGAAAGCACCGTTGGCGATTTTGGCTGCGTTGATTTTTACTGAAGACAAGTGATTTAGTGCCGCTCCGGTAGGCTCGTTCACATTGACACCGGACGTCGAAAAATCAAAGTTGCCGTTGAGCAGTTTTCTAGTACCAAAAGCGGTCTGTTCTGAGAGCCGGTTGATGGATGCGAGGATGGAATCAATCTGCAACTGGTTTGCAGTGACCTCCTCCTTCGTCAAGCCGGCTTCATTGGCAGTCTGATCGATGAGATTTTCGAGATTGAGTAGCAAGGAGCTAATCTCCTGCAACCCGCCCTCAGCTACAGCCACAATCGTGTCTGCACGGTTGGCATTATCAATCGCCGTCGAAATCGCTCGTGTACTTGCTCGTAGCGTTTCCGATGCGATCAGGCCGGCGGGATCATCCCGCCCGCTGTTGATTCGCAAACCGGTACTTAAGCGATCGAGCGACTGTGTCAACGCGAAGTTGTTGTTGCCTAGGACGCGTTGGGCGACCAGCGACTGAACATTTGTATTTATCCGAGTCATACCTGTTCGTGCCTCCAATCGTGCCGTGGTAATCGACTAGGCGTACAACCTATCAAAGCTTCACGCCACTATTTCCACGGAACAAAGTCGCCTTTTCTTACCAGCGACGGGCTAGTGTTATTACACCGCAACATTCACACAAAAAACCAAACGTGACGACCAACAAAACTGTCGGGGTTTTCGCATTACAGCATGGCGATCAATACGGCCCCAACCAAGCGTTTCCTATTCGACTTACCACACAAGGGTGTCGTCACAACCGAAACAATCGACTTGCCGATAAACGGTCTTTAGTACATTCGGACTACAGAAACCGGCTGATGTGACTGTGTACGAGTACTTTCAGCGTTCATTACATCCGATAACGGAAAATACCTGGGTTATTCCCGAAATAGCTAAGTTCTTACTGGACTATTCGTTAAAGGACGTTGAATAAAAAAGAAAAAAAATCTTTGACTATTTTGGTGTACATCGTATACCGGTCGGACGCCCCACTGATTCTCGCATCTCATCTATGCCCCGAATGCGGCTGATTCCTCCTACCTTCAGGCCTATGACTGACATTCGACCTATCATCAATGGCCAAAGGCGTAGCGACGTAGTGACGGCTATGACTTCCGTCGAGGTTCAGGTAAGTTGAGAATTATTTCATGGGTAGTATCCGAGGAAGAATGCCTTTACCCAAATAGCATCGGCTCATCTATGTAAGGTGAGTGCATATAGGGGCGTGTCACGGTGGTTAAGGTGTACCGGGCTAGTGCTGTGATATTGCACCAGTATGACCAGGAGGCATGTAACCTGCGTATAAAGGTCTAGTATCATCGAGGGTGTGTCGGGCACTAGGAAACCGCTCGAGCTACAGCGAGTTAGGAATCTCAGCCTTCCACGGCCCCATACGAGCAAGATGAACGTCAGTTAAGTGATCACACAATGAGGAGCGATGGTTACACCAAACTAAACTACTTGCTGGATTTGTTCCTGAACCGTCTTGGCGATGAGTGAATACACAGTACTAGGAATGACATCGATACGCAGGACATCGGCTAACTCTTCGAGGTCTTGCTCTATGGTTGGCAGCAAATCAACCAATACACCAAGTTCAACCCCCACAAACGTTGTGGCATCTGTGCAGATAGCACCAATCTCCTCTTCGTTGGGTACTTCACAGAGTAGCTTTGAGATACGATCTGCGCCATTGATAATGCAAGCCATTTTCCCAGAATCGGTCGGACCGGGATTGGCAGAATGATGGAGATTGACCGCCACAGCTACCTCATCAGGTAACGTCCAATACTTGAGAATCATGGCTGAAACCTGTGCGTGCGTGACCTCAATCGCCTCGATCTCCTCCTCGACGGACACCCGGCGTCCGCGCGGTGCGTACTCGTCGGCGATCTGTCCATACTGGTCTGCAAGAGCGTCTGCGAGTATCGGTATCCCGATGTCAGCCAATAGTGCGCCGATGAAAACCTCGTCTCTGAACTTGGGAAGCAACTTGTCTGCAAAACGTGAGGCTACCACTGAACAGGCGAGTGATCGCCGCCAGAAATAGCTCATATCTAATCCCGAGGCATTGGTTTTCGACATCGTATCGACGAGATATCGGCCCAATAGAAGCGATCTTGTCCGCTTAGGGCCAAGAAGTGTCAATGCTTGTTGAAGTGACACAATCTTCTGTCTGACACCGAACAGTGCCGAGTTGACCAGGCGAAGAATCTCGCTGACCGTGCCGGCATCGCTGGAAAGCACTTTGACAAGATCCTCATACTTATAGTTAGAATCTTGCATGATCTCTAGAAAACGCGTGACCACGGTAGGTACGGACGGAACTGCTGCCGATTTTTTAATGGCTTCCAGTACGCGAGAGTTCATGATATCCACTGCCTCCAAACGAATGTTTTGCACATATTTTGCGCAAACGCTATACACCTTACTAACATGCGCCAGCGCAGCACGGACCACAGGCAAGATTGTGGTGTCGGCACTCGCGGGTATATCGGCGAGACGAGCGCATGGTTTTAGGACTTTCACCGGAAAATATGAGGAAATAAAAGACCACGCGGGTGGTGGTATGGCTGACGGTGTTGACGATATCGGACCTGCGCACTACATACAACTTAGTCGCTGGGTGTATCCCCAACATCGCGCGGGGGTTGAGGGCAAAACCTTGGAACTAAATCAGGATTGATGAATAACGTTATGACGTGTTTGCGAAGGGAAGCGGCGCATACGCGTCCGTCATGGCATCACACGCCTGGCTGTTTCGACATAGACAGCGTGAAACCAATGACTTCATGGGAGATCGAAAGATGAGCACTGCCGAGATCGCGTCAGATCACACGACCAAGGACATTCCACTACTTATCAATCCAAACAGTAACGAGGTGGAATCCGAAAATATCGTTACACCGCCGACCTCCTATCCTGCTTCTCGCAAAAGGTATATCCCCGGTACACTGCATCCATGCGTTCATGTACCTGTGCGTGAGATTTCGCTATCACCGACAACTATTCATACTCATGGCGCTGCGCAAGACAAGCCCAATGCCCCGGTCTGTGTGTATGACACATCCGGTCCATATACTGATCCGGACATGACCATCGACCTGCAACAAGGTCTGCCGCCTCTTCGTGTCGACTGGATAAAAAATCGCGGGGATGTGGAAGCTTATCCCGGACGAGTTATGACACCACAAGATAATGGTTATATCTCTGAAGACCCAACGACATCCATCGAACGATTTCCGGAAAAATCTCGCCGTTCGACCTTGCGTGCCACCGACGGCGGCAACGTCACACAGATGCATTACGCCCGCAAAGGGATCATCACGCCGGAGATGGAATTCGTAGCGATTCGTGAAAACCAACGACTCATTGAAGACGATAGCCAACTACAGCCACACCCCGGCCAATCGTTTGGTGCAGCCACACCCAAAGTCATCACCCCTGAATTCGTGCGTGATGAGATTGCACGAGGCCGGGCGATTATCCCGGCAAATATCAATCATCCTGAAATCGAGCCGATGATCATCGGGCGAAATTTTCTGGTTAAAATCAACGCTAACATCGGCAACTCCGCCGTCTCGTCTTCGGTGCAAGAAGAAGTGGATAAAATGGTCTGGGCGACTTACTGGGGTACGGATACTGTCATGGACTTGTCAACCGGCAAGGATATTCACGATACGCGCGAGTGGATCATACGTAATTCCGTAGTGCCGATCGGTACCGTGCCTATTTATCAAGCACTCGAAAAAGTCGATGGCAAAGCGGAAGATTTGAGTTGGGACATCTTCAAAGATACGCTTATTGAACAAGCGGAACAGGGTGTGGATTATTTTACGATTCATGCCGGCGTACTGTTGCGATACATCCCGCTAACCGCACAACGCGTTACCGGTATCGTGTCGCGCGGGGGATCCATCCTGGCCAAGTGGTGCTTAGCTCATCATCAGGAAAACTTCCTGTATACCCATTTTGAAGACATTTGCGAGATTATGAAAACCTACGATGTCTCCTTTTCGCTGGGCGACGGGCTTCGGCCTGGTTGCCTTGCGGATGCCAATGATGCGGCACAATTTGCGGAATTGGAAACGCTCGGCGAATTAACAAACATCGCATGGCAGCACGATGTACAGGTGATGATCGAAGGCCCCGGCCATGTGCCGATGCAGATGATTAAAGAGAACATGGACAAGCAACTTGAGCTTTGCGAGGAAGCGCCATTTTATACGTTAGGCCCGCTCACCACCGACATTGCACCGGGTTATGATCACATCACCAGCGCTATCGGGGCAGCGATGATCGGTTGGTATGGCACAGCCATGCTTTGTTATGTGACACCCAAGGAGCACTTGGGGCTGCCGAATCGTGAAGATGTGCGCGAGGGCGTCATCACCTACAAAATCGCCGCCCACGCTGCGGATTTAGCCAAGGGGCATCCGGGCGCGCAACATCGTGACGATGCACTATCAAAAGCACGGTTTGAGTTTCGCTGGCAAGACCAGTTCAACCTATCGCTCGATCCCCATAAAGCCCAGTCGTTTCACGATGAAACACTCCCACAAGACGGGGCCAAGACTGCCCACTTTTGCTCCATGTGCGGCCCCAACTTCTGCTCCATGAAAATCACCCAAGAGGTGCGTGAATTCGCCGCCCGGAAGAGTATAGACGAAGCCAACGCGATCCAAGTCGGCTTGGCAGAAAAAGCCAAGGAATTTCAGTCAGCAGGCGGGCAGATATACTCATAGGCGTTTCAATACTTGCAATGTTAATAAGTTCGCCGACAATTACACCTCGATAGCGCTCTAGTTTCATTGGAACTGTCAAACATGTTTGAAACAATAAAAATCGATGGATTCAGAGGGTTAGATGGCTTACAGGTCAATCCTCTTGGCAAGGTCAACTTAATTGTCGGGCCAGGCAATATCGGAAAAACCAATTTTCTCGAAAGCGTATTTCTTTTTTGCAGCAATGGAGACCCCTCTCTCTTGCTCGCACTGACTGGGATGCGACGAATTCCAATTTCTGAGGCCTCGGCACCGCAAGAACTTATTGAGGTATTGGACTGGTTCTGGTCACATTCAAATCCCCACCCGTACTTCGCAATCAGTGGAAAAGACTTTGAACAATCCCGTTCTGTACGCATTAGTAGAAAACATAGCAAGAACTATATGCGCTTTTCCCCAACTGATGGAATTGGCGAAAGTGCGCAACAGGAGATTCGAGATACGTTGGCGACCTATGCTGTTGAAACAACAGCATCTGAGACCTGTAGCGGACATCTTCATGTCACCGTCAAGAATGTGGTTATTAAGTCCGCCGAAACCGACAACATTAGAGCTCGATTTGTGAATCCGCTAGATCAGGGAAATTCAAAACCGCTAGCAAAACTTTGGACGGAAGTCGAAGAACGTGGTGAGGAGGAGCAAGTAGTAACTTTGATGAAGGAGCTCGATCCAGAAATCGAGTCTATTCGTATCGTGTCTGATCGGTTGGGACGGGCAAGTCTACGTTTTAATCACAAGCGTTTTGGCCGCATGCCCATCGAAATGGAAGGTGCAGGTATTGGTAAAGCTATTTCGATGGCAAACGATGCCGTAAATGCTGCCCACGGCATTCTCCTGATAGACGAATTTGAAAACTCACTGCATGTTAGCGCGCTTCGACGTCTTTGCGAATTTGTTTTCGGTGTCGCCAACCGCCTACAGATACAGTTATTCATTACTACCCACAGTCTAGAGGCACTGGACGCATTCATCGATGCTTACGAATCACAAACAGACCTCTTTTCATCGCCGGCAGACTTTCGGATATTACAATTTCATCGCAAGAACGAAAAACTTCACGTTAACAATCTCGACGTCGACGAAGCACGCAATCTTCGCGAGGAAATCGGACTCGATCTCAGACGATCCAAATGAGTCAAACAACAGTCATCCTTTGCGAAGGTTCGCACGATCAAGCTGTCTTAACTTCACTTGCGGAAGTTACTGCCGGATGGCACCGCATCGCTGCCAAGGATGTACCGGATAAGCTGCATGGGATAAACCCTAAAACTAAATTGAACAGGCATGGTGAAGACGTATACCAACCTCCCCCATCGTGCCTCAGCAACAAGGACGATTTCCTACTCATTCGCAGTCTAGAGGGAATCGATCGTATATTGGGAACGGTGACGCTACCTTTACTTGAATCTATTCCTTATGATGCGCTTGGCATTGTTGTCGACGCCAATGAAGTAGGTGTTGATCGAAGGCTCCAGAGTTTCCGTAAACATTTCACTTCTCTCAATGAGCAGGTCAAGCATTTGGCACCTGGGAAAGTCATTGATGGATCTCCCCGCATCGGTTTGTGGATAGCGCCAAATAACCAAGACGATGGATCCATGGATGATCTACTTATACAATGGATAGAACAAGACCGCAGGAAATTGGTATCTACCGGAAAAAGATTCATCGAATCATTGAAGAAGCTCGAAAGTGAAAGTTTCACAAAACATCAATCGAAGGCTATCCTTGGCGCAATCCACCAATGCGTAAAGCTAGGTGCCTCGCTCGCCGTTTCGTTATGGGAAAGTAAATGCTGGTTGAATACCGATGTTCAAACTTGCCAACCCCTCCACGCACTCCAAAAGTTCATCGAGGAACTTTCATCACAGTCAAATGTATGAACATACTTTTTGCCGGGGAACCAGACAATGCCGCATTCACTACACTTGCCGTGGATTCAGAGTCCGGATCGCGAGCGTAGGGTTCTCCAAATCACCCCGCCACATACACTTGTAGCTCGGAATCCGCCTTCGGACTGCGAAACCCACAAGTTAGGACATATCCCCGCCCCGAAGTACGCTGAATACGCTGAACATGTACGCGCTTCATAGCCCTAATACGTCATTTCAGCAGCTAAAGGCGTGCCATTGTCACGATAGGGCACTCAGACAAGCGATAATGGCCACGAAGCTCAGACTACAAACTTGAACCGGATTGCTCACCCGGGTACGATCTCGGCCTGAGTATTGATTAATTAGGTAATCCCGGGTGAGGCGAGTCGCAAAGGCTACGCCCAACAACTAGACTTGTACGAGTTTTGCGACGCGCGAACTGCGGGAGCGTATGCTGGTTCGTTACAAGGAGGTATAAACCACATGAGCACAATCTCCATCCCGATTGCAAGTCATACAGCTATACATCCCACTCACCCCAAAGGGGTCAAAGCGCGCGTACTGCTGACAAGTGTGTTCGGGCCCTACGCCCAAGATGATGAGTACGGGAGCCGGGTGCTCAATCCCATGGAATTATATCACAATCAGGTGACGCGTGTACAAGAAGCATTCTCACTCCGGATGTTCCATCGTTCGTGGGGCATCATGCTGATTCAGGCCAATATTTCTGCGCCTTGTACGTTGCTTGATTTCCCGACGCGCGATCGGTTCATCGAAGAGATATCGAGCAACCATTACGACGTCATCGGGATCACTTCGATCATTCCGAATATCCTCAAAGTGCAACATATGTGCGAACTGATTCGCCAACACCTGCCCGAGGCAGACATCGTCATCGGTGGACACGTGGCCAACGTGCCCGACCTCGACCAGCGCATCGATGCGGACCATATTGTCCAAGGTGAAGGTATTCAGTGGATGCGCCGGTTCCTAGGCGATGATGAAAGTGCACCGGTCAACCATCCCGACATTATCTCGGGTATTGGTACACGATCCTTGGGCGTACTTGCTCGGGACAAACCGGGTGACGTAGCCGCTACGTTGATTCCCTCCGTCGGTTGTCCGATGGGATGCAACTTCTGCTCGACCTCAGCCATGTTTGGTGGAAAGGGTAAATTCTTCCACTTCTATGAGACGGGTGATGAGTTGTTTGACGTCATGTGCCGGCTCGAGAAAAACTTGCACGTCCGATCGTTTTTTGTGATGGACGAGAACTTCCTGCTCCATCGCAAACGGGCGCTGCGGTTATTGGAACTGATGATTGAGAACAACAAGTCCTGGGCCTTGTACGTCTTCAGTTCGGTCAAAGTGCTACGTTCTTATACCATGGACCAACTTGTGGGTCTGGGCATCTCTTGGGTTTGGATGGGCATCGAGGGTGAAGATTCGCAATACGATAAGGTTGGCAATACAGACACGCTTTCCCTGGTGCGTTCGCTCCAGTCACACGGCATACGCATATTGGGTTCAACCATCATTGGGATGGAAGAGCACACGCCTGGCAACATCGACGATGCCATTGAGCACGCTGTTAAACACGACACGGAGTTTCACCAGTTCATGCTCTACACGCCGATCCTCGGTACGCCGTTGTATGCCGAGCTGTCGTCACAAGGTCGTCTCCTTAGTGAAGATGAGTTCCCCTTGGCTGATACGCACGGCCAATTTCGGTTCAACTACCGCCATCAACACATCAAGGACGGACAGGAAAGAGAGATTATTTTACGAGCCTTTCAGCGCGACTTCGAAGTGAACGGCCCTAGTGTCGTACGGATCGTGCGTACCATGCTTCAAGGCTGGAAACGATACAAGAATCATCCCGATGCACGGATCCGGGATCGCTTCGCTTGGGAAGCCCGCGACCTACCGACGGTCTTTTCAGGTGTACTTTGGGCCGCCCGGCAACGGCTTCGTAACGATCTACCCATGTTTACGAAGATTTCGAGTCTCCTCGAAGACCTCCACCAAGAATTCGGGCTTAAATCACGGCTGGTAGCTTCGATCGCCGGTCGTTACATCCAGTTCATGATGAAGCGGGAGGAAGCTCGCCTGAGCAAAGGGTGGACCTACGAACCTCCGACGTTCTGCGAGTTCCGTCACGCAGCTATCGTTTCAGCGTAAGCATTGATGAGTGGCATGGCCAAGCGTAGCGCGGCCATGTGCGTCCGGGATCGAAAAGGCGTTGGAATGCTCTGTCTGGGCAGGGTACCATCAACCGGATCCATCATTTGGGGCGTGTCGCACTACTGGATGTTGGAGCGCATCTCTCGTCGCCTTGCGTGCGCAACATGGCTGGCGGCTTGTTTAGCCATTACACGCCTCCGTAACGCTATCACGAATGGCTGACGGTGGCCGATGCCCCGCTATGACATATGCACGAAAAACGGTCTGATACGCTCAACGTTTCCCCCATACTGCAAACCGATGAAACTTGCGCCCGCGAGGCGCGTCTCGGCGTCATGTACGGTCTGGGCTGTTATCTATGGTGGGGTATAGCCGCGATATATTACAAAGCCGTCTCCCATGTCGCTGCGCCGGAAGTCCTTGCCCATCGCATCGTCTGGTCTGTCATGCTCCTGACCCTGCTGATGAAGCTAAAAGGTCGCTGGCCGGTAGCCATTCACGCGCTGAAACATCGCGGGGTTATTCTTTCGTTGGTAGGTTCAACCGTACTCATTGCGATCAATTGGTTCACTTTCATATGGGCGGTGGCGCACGATCAAATTGTACAAGCGAGTCTGGGGTATTTCATCAATCCACTGGTGAGTGTCATGCTAGGCTACGTCTTTCTTGGTGAGCGCTTGCGTGCCTGGCAATGGCTGAGCGTATGCCTGGCTGTTAGTGGCGTGGTTTTTATGACTTATGGGCTGGGAGGCTTACCGGTTATTTCGCTTATTCTGGCCTGTTCGTTTGGTTTGTACGGGTTACTGCGTAAAACATCGCAAGTTGACTCGCTGGTGGGGCTGTCTGTCGAAACAACCTTGCTACTTCCATTGGCGGTCGGGTACCTGGTTTACCGGGCGTGGTCACATCAGCTTATGTTTGGTCACGACACACGTTTAACCGACATCCTACTGGCACTTAGTGGTGTCATCACGGCCGTTCCGCTTCTATGGTTCGTTAGCGCCGCCCGCCGACTTCGCTTAGCTACAATGGGTTTTCTGCAATATCTGGCGCCAAGCTTTCAATTGCTGCTGGGCGTTGCCCTGTATCATGAACCGTTTACGCGAACGCATCTGATTAGTTTTGGTTTGATCTGGATCGGGTTAACGGTCTATTCCATTGACGCGGTTATCAAAACTCGTAGTCGAGTAGTGGTGTAACGACAGAGTGTCCCATGTCCTGTTTTTTGGACATGGGGGAGTCGATGATATGCGCGGGTGCCCCATCCTTTGCCTACTGGCAAAGGGTGGGGAAGGATAGTCCGTGCAATGACCGTGACACTTGCGGTACCTTTCGAGACATGATCCGTCCCCCACCCTTTGGGAGTACCCAAAGGATGGGGCACCCTCCCGTTCAGCCAGTTAAATCCGAGCCGCAAGCGCAAGCGCCCGGTGTCTTCGGATGGTCACACACGCCGTGAATGTTCCAGGCGATTATGGTGAGACGATGATGGTGTTTCACCCGCGATCATCGACCAAGCTACAATCTGGGATGGAAGCTGGCCGATTATTTGGTGATGCGATTTGCATTCGATCATCGACTCCCCCACCTCGAAACGAGGTGGGCCACCCGACGACTCCACCACCTCGAAAACGAGATGAGGCACCCGACTGATCTACCGGATTAAGAAAGCAATCCGGGCACTTTACCCAATGGTGTGACGATTGTGCCGTGATACTTTTGGACGAGGTCGGTTAGGGCTGTCGTAAATTTCAACGGGTCGAAATGGACGGGTAACATAATCACAAAATTTTGTCCGGCTTCAATGATGCGTATCGGCTCGGACACGACGCGCCGCTCGCCGGTATGCCCCACGATGAGCATACCGAATCGTTCGATCATCAACGTCAACTCCGCGATCAAACCCGGTGCATCTTCCGTGACGATATTAAAACCGTGCAGGGCTTTTTGAAATCCTTCGGGGACGGTAGGTTCTCTCAAGGGTTGAAATACGACGTCGCAGGCGGTTTCGCGTCGCAATATACCTTTATCCGCATCCATGCGCGCAATGTTTTCCGGCTCAGCCATGATGCTCATGAAAACAACGACGCGATCGCCAAAACGATCGGCGATATCTTTTACGATGTTCCCCCCCCGCTGCGCGACGAACGCCGCGCCATGATTGAGTAACCCTTTCACACCGGGGCCGAGTAGCCATAGCGCAGCGTGTTGCATCAGTCATCGACTCCGACAAAGGAACACACAAAACCTGTGACCGGTGATTCTATACCGTCTATGACTGTGTGAGCAAGAAAAACCTTCCATAACTTGCCTCATACACGTTTTTGTGCATGATGTGGGGTTCGTCATACGTCATTACGAAAGAGATTGTGTCATGCCACACCCGGAACAATCCGCCGTACGATCGGCTCATTTAAGACATTTGCTCGATAAAGGTGTCGTCATGATGCCCGGCGCTTTTAATGCGCTCAGCGCCAAGCTGATCCAGCAGGAGGGTTTCGATGCGATGTATCTTTCCGGCGCAGTATTGGCTAACTCCGTTGGCGGGATGCCTGATACGGGCATGATGACCCTGACCGAATCCCGAGACCATGCAGACTACATTGCCCGTTCAACGACGATTCCTATTCTTTGCGATGCGGATACAGGGTACGGGGGCAGTGAAAATGCAGCGCGAACCGTGCGTGTATTAGAGTCCGTCGGTGTCAGCGGGATTCATTTGGAAGATCAAGAATTTCCCAAGCGTTGCGGACATCTCGACGGCAAAAAGCTGGTACCCGTTGAGGAAATGTGCGAAAAAATATCAGCGGCTGCGGCGGCTAAGACTAGTAACGATTTCCTACTTCTCGCACGCACCGACGCGCGCGGTGTTGTGGGTTACGACGAAGCGGTAAGTCGGGCACACGCGTATTTGAAAGCCGGCGCGGACGGGATCTTTCCCGAAGCGCTGCAGGATGTGGAGGAGTTCGCCCGGTTTGCTCAGGATGTGGATACCATCCTGTTGGCGAATATGACCGAATTCGGCAAGACCCCTTACCTGACGGTCGACGAATTCGCTGATATGGGCTATCGTATAGTGATATTTCCGGTCACGTTGCAGCGATTGGTTATGGGGGCTGCGCGGGATGCACTTCGCATACTCAAGACCGAGCGAAGTCAACAATCATTTGTGGATCGCATGCAAACGCGTGCTGAGTTATATGAGTTGCTCGAGTACGACATGACAATACCTCCGCCATCAAGATAATACCAACTATCGCCGCTAGGGTGATATATTTTAGGAGTACCAACTGATGACTACATTCGTCGCCAACCCGGGATTAGAAGGTGTCGTAGCCAGCGATACGGAAATTTGCTGCGTGGATCAGGGAAAGCTGCTCTATCGAGGTTATACCATTGCCGATTTGGCCGAGCACGTATCCTTTAGCGAAGTTGCTCATCTGCTTATTTATGGCGATCTGCCCAACAAAGATCAGCTCGCCTCATTTTGTAAAATGCTTGATGGCTATCACGGGTTACCCGGGGCGGTGATCGAAATGATTCGCAGCATACCAGCCGAAGCGCCGATGATGGATGTTCTGCGCAGCGGGGTTTCCAT
The DNA here is from genome assembly GCA_024276605.1 of Planctomycetota bacterium. GTDB lineage: Bacteria > Planctomycetota > Phycisphaerae > UBA1845 > UBA1845 > JAJRPG01. The sequence goes on from JAJRWX010000085.1 coordinate 68,297, forward strand.
GGCTGGTCACTTTGATCCTATCCAGGTAGACTCGTTGGACGATTTACGCCGGCGGTCGGTGTGGTTATTAGCCGTATCATCCGACGTGGTTGCGGCCCGCTATCGTCTTCTCAACGGTAAGGAACCGGTCAGGCCCAAGTCAGGCCTTTCACACGCCGCCCAAATTCTTTACATGGCTCACGGTTCACAGCCGGACGAAACATCCGCACGGTTGCTTGATCTAACGTTGGTGCTCTATGCTGAACATGAATTTAATGCGAGTACTTTTACAGCCCGCGTCATCGGATCAACCACGTCGGATATGGTGTCAGCGGTAACCGGAGCGATTGGCGCTTTGAAAGGACCGCTACATGGGGGGGCCAACGAACGAGCGATGGAGCTTATCTCACGCTTCAAATCCGCGGAGGAAGCCTCGACTTGGGTAAATGACGCCTTGTCCCGCAAGGAAAGAGTCATGGGCTTTGGTCATCGCGTCTACAAGAATGGCGATCATCGGGCACATATCCTCGAACGCGAAATGCGCATTCTCGCCGAGCAACAGGGAAGGCAAGATCTTGTTGCCATCTATGACGCCATCAAAGACCCGATCGTCGGCAAACAACGCCCTATTTATCCCAACGTCGATTACCCGTGTGGACTTACCTACTATCTGCTCGATCTTCCGTTGGATTTGTATACCCCGCTGTTCGTGTGTAGTCGTATGTCGGGATGGTGTGCCCACTTTATCGAACAAAGTCAAAACAACCGCATCTATCGTCCGCTCAGTCACTACGTCGGACCGAAAGAACGCAGCGTAACGCAAGTCGCGCAGCGATAAGCCACGGTATCAAAGTTATCATTGGATCGATGACATTTCTTGGATGGTGGAGTATTAGCCATTGATTCTAAAGCTTCATTGCCGAATCGCTTGACCACCGATCGTTTAGAATTGATTGCAGCGGACGCCACACTGGCCCAAGCCGCGGCAACTGATCCTCATGAATTTGCGAACCTGCTATCCGCTCATGTTGGAGATGATTGGCCGCCCGAGATCATGCGAGGTACGTTTAACTTTCTGGCTACGAAACTCGAAGAAGATCCAAACACAGCTGGGTGGTGGTTATGGTTTATCATACTACGTGAATCTAATACGCTCATTGGTGGTGCTGGTTTCAAAGGTGGGCCATCTGCCGATGGTCGAGTGGATATTGGTTTTGCCATTAGCGATCGATATCAACGACAAGGCTACGCCACCGAAGCTGTTCGAGGATTGCTAGCATGGGCTTGGTCAGACCATCGCGTAAAATATATTGTGGGCGAAACTTTGGATGAGCTAATGGCTTCTCAACATCTCATGGAGAAACTTGGGTTTCGGTACACGGGTAAAGATACGGATCACGAAGGAGAAGGTGTTATAGTGCTCCGATACGAATTGCGTCAGACAGATTGTTGAAAGTGGGTAGTCATGCCGGTCAACAACGAAATTGGGCGTCTGTCTCTTGAAAGCGCACAGAAGAGATTTCGTAGGCAACAAGAGTAAGCTGAGCGGGCGATCAATCAGGTCACTGATGAGCACATCCAACTGCCCCTAGACGAAAATACCAATAGTATTGCGATCATCATGAAACATCTAGCTGGCAACATGCTTTCCCGTTGGACTAATTTTCTCACTACTGATAGAGAAAAACCGACACGCCATCGAGATAACGAATTCGTCGATGACTTTGTGGATCGTAACCATTTGACAGACTATTGGAGCCGTGCTTGGCGATGTGTATATAGTAAATTTCACGGATTAAAACCCGAAGATCTAGCCCAAGTTCCGCAGACAGATATCGTAGGCACTACCTGTTAGGCGCACGAAGACCGCTTCCTGACCAAGCTGTCTAAATACCTTGCGTACGCTGGATGGCTTGCGCCTCTTCAAACCCGGCTGGTGTTCCGTTTGGTTGGCCCGGATCATGGGGCAACCTGGCGACCGAACTTTACCAGGCGAGGGTAG
>JAJRWX010000012.1 GCA_024276605.1 Planctomycetota bacterium
TACCTCCCGCAACGTATCGCGTTCTTCATCACTCAATCGAACCACGTACTTCTTCTGCATCGGGAAACCTCCTTGTCTTCCGAAACGTCAAAAACAAGAAGATAGGATAACCCCTATTCTTAGCTGTGACAAAGCACTAGTTTTGGCGGCGGCATTCGAGTACGGTATGGAACTCCGCAAATAAAAAATACTATATTTTCAGATAATATAGCCAACGATCTAGGTGGAGGCGCTGTAAGCGTCAATGCAGGCAAACCAATATTCACGAACTGTTTATTTACGAATAATCAAAACATGGGTAATAGGGGTGGAGGCGCTGTATGGATCAATAGTGGAGATGCCAGTTTTAACAATTGCACTTTTTCCGAAAACTCCTCCACAAACTCCGAGAATCCTGATGGTGCACAAACTATTCAAATCGCCGACAAAATAACTATTGTTAATAGTATTGTCTGGCAAAATAACCCTGGTACAACTATTAACGTCACTTCGCTCTCTAATATATCTAACAGCTGTATTCAAGGCGGATGGGATGGTAATGGTAATGACAATATCAGCGCGGATCCGGAGTTTATAGATGATAGTATCATCAACGGCAACCTCAGATTGCTCCCTAGCTCGCCAGCTATAAACACTGGTGACAATGCTGCCGTGACGGAACCGACTGACCTGGACGGCTTGTCACGCATTGTAGGAGGTACGGTGGATATGGGGGCGTATGAATATCGTTACATCCCGCTGACCACGGTTACAGGCGAAGATGGTTTTACTAAAGACCGTTACCTTTCATTTAACCCCGGAAGTGGTCGTGCAGCCATCCGCGTGAGGCGAGATATCGATGGGATTGAGTCGTGGGTGGGGTGCATGGGAACGTCTTTTGCTGGTGATGACGGAGAAGGATTCGATTTAGTCGATAGCCTAGTATACTGCAATTGGCAGAACCCCGTAATCCATGTAACAGGATGCTAGGTAAGACCGGGAGAAAGCTACACTATCGAAGCGACTGAAGATGGCGTTACGTACACAGCGGCATTAAACGTTGATACGACACCAATACCAAATGGACAAAATAATTTTGGCGATCTTGCATCCTCTCCTCCTGCGGGGAGTACGATATGGGGCCCACCTAGCGGCGTTGTGAGCGTTGTTGATATCAATGCCGTTCTATACGGTTTCAAGCACGATATACCGACACCACTTCGTGCACGTATTGATATTGCTAAGTCTACACCGGACAAGGTAATCAACGCAGAAGATATACTCGGAGCTGTTCAAGCATTTCGCCTTTTCCAATATCCAGCCTCATGGCAGTGTGGATGTCCGGGTTTCGCAGCTTGCTCCAGTAGTCCCCCAGGTGCATTGAGCACGTTCTCGATTGTTGCGAGCGAATCGACAATCAATCCCGGTCAAACAGTGAATATCGACGTATTCATCGATGCGGTGAGTGATCTGGCTGGTTATGAAGTGGCAATCAACATGGCTGCATGGGGTCTTGGTACGCTTGACCTGGAGAGTATGAACATCGACGAGAACCGCAGCGATTTTGTATTCAACGGGATAACGGTTACAACAGCCATCGATAACGTGACCGGTCGATTCGGCGTGGTCACGAGCGATGGAAGCGGCACAAACGTGACGGGAACGGGTTATCTCGGCACGTTTACCTATCGAGCATCATTGGATGCGGACGGCCTGTTCAATGCGGTTGTCAGTCAAAATAAACGAGCGTTTCTGCTTGATTCGACGAACACCAAAACATCTTCAAGTCAAGGGAGTTCGATCCTGATTGGCGTGGATGTTCTGTGTACGGACGATGCGTCCTGCGATGATGGAAACCCGTGTACCGATGATACCTGTGATCCGCAAGTCGGGTGTGCGAACGTAAATAATGACGCCAACACCTGTGACGATGAAAATGCCTGTACAAGCACAGCGTGCGTGTCCGGTGTTTGCCAAGCGACGAATCTATCGGCGGGAACACCCTGCGATGATGGATTAGCCTGTACCGGAACGGATACGTGCGACGGAGTCGGGGTCTGTGACCATAGTGGCAACTCATGCAAGAGTGGAGAAGTCTGCTGTGAGTGTCCTGCGTGTGCTCACGCTTGTGCGACACCACCGATGCAGTGTAACTGCCCGTTCTAAAGGAGTTGATAGTTGTCGCCAGCCCCCGCAGCTACCAGACACTGCGGGGGTTGATTGTATTGTGGTTTTAGGGAAAGAGCGGGTTATGAATTTATTACGACCTGCGCAGAGGGAAGATAGCCTGAAGTCGGGTGGAACCCGACCTACGACTGGCTTCGTGCAGCTTTCCCCCACGCTTTCCTCAGAAAAAGAGGGGCACCCCAACCCGAAGATTAAGGTGTGACGGTGCTCTATCCGTTTTCTGGCGGTGGCGATTTCGATGATTCTTTTTCAAATCGATCAAGTCGATACCGGATGGCATCACGAGAAATACCGAGTAAACGGGAAGCGCGACTCAAATTATGATTGGCATACTCGAGCGCCGCTTGAATAATATGATACTCCACTTCATTCAACAACGGAGGATCCCGGGCAAAATCTATGTTGATCACATGCTCTTGGGGTTGACAGGCAATAGTTACACCACCTGAAGTAGAGACGGGCTGCAACGAAAAATGTTCCAGCATCAACTCACGCGAATCGGCTATCAATGCAGCGCTTTCAATCGCATGTTGTAGTTCCCGCACGTTACCGGGCCAATCATGGGCTAGTAAAGCTTCGAGTGCAGGCGCACTGATATCATCAATATCCAACCCATATCGCAACGAACAACGCTTCAAAAAAAGACGTGCTAACAATACGATGTCATCACCCCGCACACGTAGTGTGGGTATCTCAAGACGCAAGACCTGTAGACGATGAAACAAATCCTGCCGAAAACTGCCGGACTCAATCGCTTCTTCCATCGTACGATTTGTCGCGGCAATCACATGCACATCAAGTTTCCGATCGCGCGTACCGCCAACCGCTCGAATCGTCCGTTGTTCGAGAACACCGAGCAGTTTGGCCTGTAACGACATCGGCATATGCCCTATCTCATCGAGAAATATCGTGCCATGGTTAGCTAACTCAAACAACCCTATCTTGTCTTTTCGCGCATCCGTAAAAGCACCCTTCACATGCCCAAAAAACTCCGACTCCGCCAGGTGATCCGCAATCGCCGTACAGTTGACATGAATAAACTTACCGTCGCTACGCGGACCGTTATAGTGAATCGCTCGAGCAATAAGCCCTTTCCCCGTACCCGTCTCACCAGTGATTAAAATCGTCGGTGGATTCTCCACGGCTAAGGCAGACGTGCTCACAAGTCGTTCAATGCGCTTTTTGACTTTTCGCATCATGGGAGATTAACCGATAATCGGCTCGCTCCGCACTTGCTCACGATCTCGATTGCGAAAATAGTTTAGATCATCCGCCACATGTTGCCGGCTAACCACGCGCTCAACTATGAGGTGCAATGTGTCTAAATCGATAGGCTTAGCCAAAAACTCAGCAGCACCAGCCTTCATCGCCTGCACGGCCATGGCTACATCACCATGAGCGGTGACCATAATCGCCCCCGTACGCGGCGACGACTGACCAATGGCATTAAGTACTTCCAGTCCATTCTTCCCGGGTAATCGATAATCCACAATCACCACATCCGGTGGATCAGACTCGACCAGTTCGATCCCCTGCTCACCACTTTCTACGCACCGCGCCGTATACCCAGTCAGTGCGAGAGAATCACGCATGTTGCGTGCGAGTACCTCTTCGTCCTCAATGATTAAGATCGTAGCCATGAGTTCTCGCTGTGCCCCTGTTGCTTACAATATCCTCGTTTATGGTACGTTACAGTATGTTGATAATATCTCGGTAAAAAGCCCCTGATCGAACCGCGAAGTAAGCTGATATAGCCACTTCACCGTCACTACAAAAAATCAGTGCTTGCTCCGACCACTCGCATAGACAAGCTCAAGACGAAATCAGTCGTTTCAACAACGAGCAAGGGAAGATATGATACAATCATCGGTGTCAACGGCCAAACAAAACCTAGCAAGATGCACCGGCGCATCACTTTGGGAGAGTACGCGTGAATAACCCCGACCAGACGACCAAAGCAACCCGGACCATTCGTTGGAAATGGTATCACTACTATTTCATTCTCGCGGCCTTCGATTTGGTCATTATTATTGCCAGCCTTCTCTTGCACGACCAAACACTCAACTCCTATGAACATGCTTTGCGAAAGCTGGGAAAGCTACACACACAATTAAGAAGCGTAGCTGCTTTACGGCTCGGCGTCGTCGATCTTAGCGCCCCCGGTAATGATGTGTTCGCTTCATTTCAAATCGACTTTGAACGTCAACGTTTTGAACTAGCACGTAGCCATCTACCTTCGTTACTCCAAACAGCACATGAAACGGGTGTCGATATAACGGAAGCACAGGATCACATCGACGCCCTCGCGCAGCAGGCACGAAAAGTTTTCTCCACATTGGCAGAAACATACACGCAGGACAACGTCATTATACAGGTCAACGCCGTCGCTGCCATGGCCATGATGGACAACCACCTAGCCTCCACACTAACCAGCCTCACTGAAATTGAGCAACACGCCCTGATGAAAATAGACAGTATTCTCGTGGAATACGGCATCCGACTCGCATCTTACGGTAGCATCCAATCATCCATGTTAGCCGTCGTCGTCGTCATTCTTCTAGGTGTATTTTGGTATGGTCGCAAACTACAAGTTATGCACGAATTGATGATAGCCGATCAGCATACCGCCCAATCTGCACGCAACGAACGACTCGCCGCGGTGGGCCAATTATGTACGGGCGTAGCTCATGGTATACGCAATCCCCTCGCGGCCATCATGACTTCCGCCCAGTTAGGACTTTCTCTGCAAAAATCCAAAGACGATTTAACGCCCCGACTAACCGACATCGTTGAGGCGTGTCATCGATTGGATCATCGCTTAACCCGGTTGCTCGATTATTCACGCGGCGCAGGCGACGTCATGGCCACGTACGATTTTCCCGAAGCCATTTCCCAGGCATATGATGAAATACGTGAGATGCTCAACGCCGCGAGTATCACCGTAAACATCACCCAACCCACCCAACCAATATCCATTCGTGGTGATCGAGATAGAATGGTCAGGGCATTTATCGAAATTTTCTCCAACGCCGCTGAACACGCCGAGGCAGGATGCACCGTGTCCGTCAGTTTTGCGACCGACGACTCTATACCACCACGCGTTGAAGTCGTCGTAGCTGATACGGGTCCGGGTATCGATCAGCATGTCCGAGGGCAAGTGTTCGACCTGTTCTTCACAACCACGACTAGCGGAACCGGAATAGGCCTATCCGTCGTAAAAGATGCTATCACATTGCACGGGGGTGAAATTGTAGTCGACACTTCCGCCCAACAAGGAGCACGGCTCCGTATGTGGCTGCCACTAGCATAACACGCACAGCGGCATCGTCGAACATGAGCGCAACGGCCAGATCCACCTGATCATATCCCAACCAGCTTCACTGAATCAACACGTAAAAATCAGCGTAGTCGGATAAATCAATGTCATCATCGTTGTCAGTGTCGCCGGCGTGACATCCTGATTCAAGCATAACATCCGGCGAAGAAAAACACCGTTGAAAACGCTGCACATCTCTCAAATCAATCCGTCTGTCACCAGTAAAATCACCATTACCTCCGGAGGGAGACCCGACAATAATTCTTGCCGGATTAATGGTTTCAAACGGGTAAAACACGGGCGCTCCGTCGAAAATACCGGTTATAGACGATCCAGGCACACCATCAACGCCTGTATGAAAATCGATGGTATAGGTACCTGCTGCTCCGGTCGGAACCTTAACGAATAGCACACCAAAGAGCGCCATTTGTCCCGTATCAGATTGCCCACCAGCTTCTAAGGTAAGCGTAGAAAAAATATAATCTAATCCTGGAAACTGAACAGCCTTAAAAATCTCCATACCGGAAAAGACAAACTCTGGATTACTAATGCAAAATCCTTCTGTGTTTATATCGCATGGGAGCGTATCTCGGCAGTACCTACTATTGCCCGAGCAAATCTTATCAGGCACAAACGCACCCGCATCACACGTATTACCATCACCCGGACAACCCAGTCCAGCCCCCATCGCACAATCAAAAAGCGGATTCACGGGATAGCCAACCGGGACAACCGGATCACCGGCACCGCTACAATAGCCAACGCCATCCACCTTGGCTGACACATTAACCAACTGGCCATCGCCCACCGTTCCCCAGCCTGATACGCGAAGTTCCAACTCTACCGTAACGTCACCACTATCCACAGTCACACTATTACCTGAAAACACAGCCGTACCTGCGCTCACAGCTACGGGCACGAGGTCAAGAGTCGGCTGAAAAGACTGCCTTCTTTCGTACTGCTTCGAGTTGAGGGCTTGACCTTGAATGGCCCTTTCACCATAGCCGATTGTTATTGATCGCTGAACGCGGCTTGTAACATCGAGATCATCCCCGGCTAGACAAACGCCACACCCTACAAACATAACCAACGCAATCACAGACAAACGCAGATATACCAACCAAGATGTGCGCACGCTCCCCCCTCCAAAATCGTACCGCAAAATCCTTCCAGATTCCCTACTATTATAACAGATCGAGGGCCTAATAGTTATGAAAAATTCCTACGAGGATCGTAGGCTTGGTTGCTAAAAGCGAGAAAATTGAACGAACACTGGAATATCCGTCATTGGTATCAAAAAAAAGCGATTCATGGCCATACATTTCCCTATTGTGCTGCCTGATGCAGACGAAATATCTTCCAGGTACTTTGTCGCAGATAGTTCGGTGGGCGGCTTGAGCAAGCGTCGCGTCACATTAATTCAACGATCGCAAGAATGCAGGGCTAATCATGAGAGGCCGGCGCATCAATCTGTGTCACTTGGTTTTGCATCAGCGATCGTGCAATCGCATCAGCGGCTACATCATGACCGAGAGGCGTCCAATGTTGATCGTAGGTGTAGTATACTTGCTCATTGGCAATAATTGCCTCACGCAAGTGCGGCGTTAGCCCTACGAACGATATGGATTCACGGCGACAATAATCACCGACCACGCTTTCTCGCGCGTCGGCGCGCAACAATAAATTTTTCAATAGCACCTCCGCCGGCGGCAAGGCTTTCTTCACACTCATACCCGTAAACGCCCTAACTTTTTCAGGCGGCAAACGATCCGCAACCAGCGGAAGCGTAACATGGGCCTTGGTTGGCGCAAAAACAACAACTAACTGCGCACCGATTTCACGACACACTTCATGTATTTTCGTAATCTGCCCACGCGGATTTAGCCAATGTTTATCCTGCTCAAACTGCTCACGACTCTCATATAAATCCCGCAATTGTTTGGGCGCAAATGTATACGGCTTACCATCACCTTCGGCAGGTATGCGCAGCGGCAGCCAATCAATCATCTCGATCCCCTTGACCGAAGCACTCGATCCAACATGCCCTAACGTCCCCGTGAGCATACCATCAATGGCTTGGCGCAAAGGAGATTGCTTAAAATAAGCTTCGGCTCGTTTCGATAGTGATGGCTTCTTGCGCTTGCGATCCGTTTTTGCAGACCGAAAGTCATTACCTTCATAGATCATACAGACCACATATTTCGGCTTAAGGTCTTTTCCATAGGCCTTGAGCGACGCCAGGTAGTGCAATGGGGCATAGCCTGACATGCCAAGGTTGTAGACTGAAAGCGTAGTCTTTTCAGCTAACCGAACCGGCCAAGGATGCTCGTCGGAAACGCTCGAGCCTTCCGTAAACGAGTCCCCCAAAGCAATGACATCATACTGCCCAATCTCGGTTTGATTTCGATAGCCTCGAGCATCCGTCGTCAATTGACAGGTAATCGGAGGATACCCCGGCGGCGCATTCGGAAAAGTAAACGCAGCTTTCGGACGATCCGCAAACTCAACCGTCACACTTACATTCGGCTGACGATGATAAGCTATTTGATCCTTGATATAATGCCCGGGACGCGGCGTACGCAGCATAAAATCAACAAACAACAACACCGGCGCCATCACCATCAGACTAGCCATCACCCGAAACCATCGTCGTTTGTACTCCTTACCGGTTGACCAATCGATATACAGCGTCACTACGGAAAACATCGCCACGCCGATGATCCAATAGAAATGCGTTCTTGAATATCTCCCCAGTAGCGTGGGCCGATCACGAACGATCTGTTCAATCACGTCGCTGGGCATAACCCACAGCACCAGATTTGTCACGACTACAATCGTCAACCAGAGCTTTTGTCGAGCAATCATCTTCATGGACACGCACCTCCTGCCCAGACTTCGCAACTCAGTCTCAATTCAACGTCGGTTTATCTTGCACCTGCTACACCAATAGTCGCCGTAGGCGTAACCGTTATCGCCTTTGGTTGTGTCGGGCAAAATAATTGGCACAAACCACAACCAACACAACCATCGGTTAGCACGGTTGGCGGACCATCCCCGGCAAAGAAAATCGCTTTCGATCCTAAAGGGCAGCGATCCACACATACGGTACACGACTCGCCTTGACTGCGCACGCACACCGGCTCATACACCTCAGCCAATCCCATCGCCATATCACACACTTGATTAACCGGCGACAGCGCCTTCGAGGGACAGACATGGGTACACTGTAGACCTTCGCAAACCACACAAGCTGAGACATCCGGATCAATCGCCGGGGTACCTGCTAATACACCATACTTCGCAGGTAACGGAACAAGGCACTTAGCTGGACACACCTCGACACAAGCCCCGCAACGATGACATAAATCATTAAGCGATGATTCATCCGCAGCGCCAGGCGGACGAAGCCAGGTTGGCGCAGCACTTGGCGATGACGATACCGCGCCAATATCAAACCGTTGAGCCACATAATCCACCGCAGGCCCTAATGCTCTGGACCAAGCCTGCTGGAAAAAGCCACGTCGGTCTGGATGTCGTTCTTGCCCATTTGTCATTATATACGCACCATATACATCAATGATAAGCGATCGTACCATCAAGGTCGATGCACATCATGATCCATGAAACCTTCTTCTTGGCTTTCAACCACGCCGCGGTCAAAATATAACCTCGACTTGTCGGAAGTCGAAGCAGTCTTGATAACCCAGGTTTCACCTTGGATAATACCTGCAGTGAATTGGCCCTATTCAGCCAACTACATAAGACATGATAACCGAGGCCACAATGCCGCCAAATAACGATTTACCCCAACATGTTGATTTGAAAAAAGTCTTTCGCCATTACCTGCGTCACAACGGCATCAAAAATACCCAGGCCCGTCGCCATATCCTCGACGTCGTACTCGGGATGGGTGAACACTTCGAGGCTGAACAGGTGCTCTACCGCTTGCACGAAAAGAATATCTCCGTGGGTAAAGCCACGGTCTATCGCACGCTACCCTTGCTCGTCGATTGCGGCATTCTCAAAACCGTTCGCTTCGACGTCAAACAAACACACTACGAATTCGTCTATGGCCAAGACCCACACGACCACATGGTCTGCCACCGCTGTGGGCGCATCATGGAATTCTCATCGGATAAAGTCATTCAGCTCCGCACCCAACTCGCTAGCGAACACCGCTTCCACGTCACCGGACACCGCCTGCAACTCACCGGTCTATGCTGGGACTGTGCCAACGATTGCCCCCTCGCCGGCAAATAATAAATCGGGTATTGCGGGTTTGACTTGCCTTCCCATACACACCAAATTCGCGGCGGGTAAAACCCGCCCTACCTTACTGTCTCATATGAGGTACATGCTACGGTTGGGGATGTGGGTTCGTCTGAATATCTACGACGCGACCATTGTCATCAACGTAGATAGGCATTCCGGCTTCACGCAGGCGAATGACTTCGCGGCGAATTCCCTCTTTAAGGCCTGCGATGATTTCTTCAAGCCGCCGATCCAAAAAGTGATGGTCAATATTGTCTTGCTGCATAGTCTGCTTGCTCGCTTATGAGCTTGTACTGCTCGTCGATCAGTACGGTTGGCTCAGTTCCCATGTTCCCATGAGCAACAACCATTAGCTCGGCACCTGAATTATCGCATATCGTCCACGTATTTGCCAGTGATTGGTATATACTGAAAAAATTCGCGAGTCCGCGCCAATATCGTCGCTCGATCGTTTCGGATGGAACATCATGCCCGCCTTGGCTAACACGCACTTTAACCCGGCATATCGCAAGCTCAGGACTAGAAAGCCAGATGAAAGGCAAGTGGACCACATATCCCGACTGTTAAGCTTCCCGAAGAAAAACCGCATAGGTTCGCCCAGCTAGCGTGGTCTCGAAAGCAAAACTCTCCCGGCGTTCTCGCAACTTGTGAATACGCTGCAACATGATCTGCCCAGCTTCAATAGCTAAGCTAGCCGGTGCAAATGGCGATAAACCAGAGGCAATAAGGTCTGCATTAACGAATTGTTCAATGCGCAACCTTTCAGGTAGTAATGTTCTAGCTGTAGTCGATTTCCCCGCACCGTTGGGTCCACAAAGAACAAAAATTTCTGGGCTGCTCATACCTGAAACGCTACCACAATCACATTACGTTGTCTTGTCATTCCGGCATCGACATAATATAGAATCCTCAAACCGGCTTCCACCAGCATTATCCATAGGCTCCTACAGCCCCTGTTTGCCGTAGTTACCAGTCCGACGTAAAGTGTAACCTGTCTTGGTATTAAACGGATCATTCTGCGTGCTAGCTTACCGAGTTTTAACAAAAGCACGTTTGAACAAATGGCTTATTCATAGGGAGGAAAAAACCATGCGAACCAAAACCACTATTGGATTGTTGTGCCTTCCATTGGCACTCACCTCCAGCGGGTGTATGTCTGCGGGACAACATTCATCCAGGCTGCATTCTTCCCAAGAGCAACGGCTCACGGTCGGCGTAGTCCAAAAGGAGATTCGCAACGGCATGTCCCAAGCCGATGTAGCCATCGCCCTGGGGTCTCCGAATATCGTGACAAAAGATTCGGATGGTATGGAAACTTGGATTTACGACAAAATCGCCACGGAGGCGTCCTACTCGAACGATTCCGGTGGCGTGAGCGGACTGGTGGGTGCAGGTGGTGTTCCGGGTGGGCGATCCTTAGTTCTTGGCGGTGTAGGAGCCGGATATAACGCCTCATCCGGCGCAGCCGCCACGAGCCAGCGCACACTGACGGTGGTTATTAAGTTTGATAAAGCCAGCCTCGTTTCCGACTTCACTTATCACTCTAGCCGGTTCTAACAGGTAGAAGGATGACTAACACCATGAAAAAAATAATCATGTTATCCTGCGTCGCCGTGATGCTGCCAACGGCTTGCCATCAACCCAAGATCGCCATGACGCAACTGCAAATAAGGCAGATGCAAACGCGTACCTATCCGATTCGCGACACAAAAAGGGCGCTCAAAGCCGTGCTCAACGTCCTCCAAGACGAAGCCTACATTCCCAGACAAGCCGATCTCAATTTGGGTTATATTCATGCCGTCAAAGAAGTGGACATTACCAAGGGAAGCGAAGAGTTCTGGTCCAAGTTCTGGAAAGGCCGCGACGCGCGTTGGCAAAAAAACTCTATTCTGGATTGCGCAGCCAACGTCACAGAAATTAAAGATGGCATGAGGCTACGCGTAAACTTCCAAGTCAAATTGCTGAACAATAAAGGCGAAGTGATAACCGTCCAAGCGATCGAAGACCCCGTATTCTATCAGAATTTCCTACAAAAAGTAGATAAGGGCGTATTCCTTGAAAGGCAAGGTCTATAACGCAAATCTCGCGACTTGGTCTAATCCGGATGCCCATGCATACCATGTTAATCGTAGCGCCAAATCCGAGCGGCGAGCGCAAGCGACCCGTGTCTTCAATATGCCATCAACGCCGCCTTCTCGTAGAACATTCACAACGTGTATACTCATTCGGACACACCGGACGTTGGCGCTTGCGGATGGGTGCCCCATTCTTCGGGTACTCCCGAAGGGTGGGGAACGGATCTTGTATCGAAAGACGTCGCAAGTGTCACTATCATAACACACAACACCCTTCCCCCACCCTTTGCCAGTAGGCAAAGGATGGGGCACCAGTACCTGCTTGTTGATCAGAGCACCTGGTGCAAGCCTGGTGACACGGGTGAATCATGGTACAGGTGGTTATAACTACGCTTGCCCGCAGGCTTGCGCCGTGCGGCTCTGACTGCTTGGGTAACCCACCCTACCTTTAACATTCGCGGCTCGTTGGGAATGTACCATCATCCCCTATACATAAATAAACTCCAAAATATCGATAACAACGGAAAGAAGATGCAACAAAAATTGACATTGTTAAGCATATAGTCGTTCATGATTCCCACTACCGTACAGCGATGGTCGCGGAGGCCTCAGCCATGTCTACGATGGTGTTGCGATCCACCGTATCTTCGCTGACCAATTGCGGTTCGCGGATAGCTAATACGCGGAGAAACTCCGGCGGGAAGGTACGATAGCGCAGCCTGGCTGACACCTTAATGTCGCCAACAATTGCCCGTGACGGCATGGGCACGTCGTACTTCACTTCTTTGGGCTTGAGCATGTCCAGCGAGTAAGAATTGTCCATCGTATCAGCCAATAGCGGATTGATCACCAACTCCCGCGATCCATCCGATCGCAAGCGCACTAAAGCGTTTTGAAAATTCGTAATGCCTAGATTTACCGCCGGGCGCTGGTCGGCGTCCGGGCCTGGCTCATAGACCGTATCCAACGTCTCAATATCCACCTCGAAATGTCGGTCATCCAAATCCTCATCATGCAGCAAGCCATCCGGTGCCATCTCGCCGGTATCAGGATGCGCTTTATCGCGTAAATAACCCGACTCATAGATCACACCCACATCATCGCGTACGACCAACTCAACCCACACTTGCCGCTCCTGCGAAAAACCGGACGGCACACGATGCCCGGCACCCACATTCGTTATCACCACGCGAATCGGAATCACCTCACTATCCGCCAATAGCGTATCCGGCGTACCTTCCAACGTGAGCGTACAAGCTGCTCTTAACATCTGCTCACGTCGCTGCTGCTGACCCAACGGAAAACCAAATTCGTCCTTTTCGTCCGTATCAACCCGCGGAAACCGCGCATCATCAATCAATGGGATTGACACAGCCGTAAACGCATGGATGGCGTGATTGCGCGGAAGAAGACCGGACCCAACACCCACAATTGTCTCGGGAAAAACGCCTGGCTCAGTCATAGGATACATCGACATGTGGCAATCCTGACAGCGTACCACCCGGCCAAACGGATTATCCGTCGAGTTATACGGGCCTTGCTGCCATTCGGTAAAAAGATTTTCCAATCGCTGAAATGGTTCGCCGGTCACTAAGTCCGGCTTCGGAATGCGCACATCGTGACAACCACCGCAAAATTCCGCGGAACGCAAAAAAGTGGAATCAGACGACGCGTGATATGCATTAGGCGCCATATCATCCAGTGGCCCTACCTTTTCATCGCTCGGCTCAAAGGCCAACGACATATTGGCAATACCATCACCAAGCAAACTCTTATCCAAATTAGGCCCTGTCACGGTGTGACAAAAATCGCAACTAAGACCTTCCAAACTTACCGGCGAAAGATTATCGCGGGCAGCGGTAGCTTGTTCACTATCCTTAAAGTCCGGCAACTCGTCGTTAAACACACCCGTTGGCGAATGGCATTGAATACAAAAGTTGGGATCTTCACCATTCGGCGCGACCGAGCCAGCCGTGATCTTTTGGATGGTCAACTCAAAGGCATTAAACACCGGACTCACCGCTGCATAATGCATGATCGAGCCTTGCCATTCCTGATACTGCTTAGGATGACATGAACCACAAGTTTGCGGCGCCTCAAAATCTTTCACCACCGGCTGAGTGCCGGGTAGCCCCGTCGGCAACTCAACCCCACAGCCATGCAACATCGGCCATGCCATCACGACAAACAGGTAAAGCAAAACACGCTTCGTCATATACATTTCGCTCATTTATTTCACTATATAATCGATGGCCCAAAGAAAGCTAACAGAAGCAACACCGCCTAAGTGTTTATAGCATAGCGGAACCAGAGATGAATTTCACGCCTGACCGTGTCATCACGAATTGACGCATCCTCCCTTACTAACTTCAAGGCCCACTTAGACCCTGTTTCCAGGACGCATAGTCGCTTAGATCGATATGACGATCGCCATCCACATCAAATACGCAGTGGCACTTTCCCTGTCGTCCTAGCGGCCAATTCGTCTCCGACATACATCTTTGCAGCGCCGCATAGCCAACAAGATCGCGATCAGCGTCGGGATTTACACGCGGGTCATAATCGTCACAGTCCTGCGAAGTATCAAATCCATCACCGTCACGATCAGCGTCCAACACGACCACTTCCGCCACCATGCCCAGTGCAGCGTGCAATAATAGGTGACAATGAAATACCCAGCGCCCTGCTGCACCACCCGTGGCAAAAAATTGATTGGGGGCTGGCGCATCTATCTCTTGACGGGTATCGGTAATTCTCGGTCTATCATCAAGTCGCATTCTAAACACAACGCTTTGTCCCCTGAAGATGTCAATCACATCAACAAACTCGTTGTAATCATATTCATACAACACTGTTTGATCCAAGATATTTATGATGCGCACAGGTTGAAAGGAGAAACCGTGATGATGAAATGGATGATGTCGCCCGGTTTCCTGCGTGACCGTGAGTTCCAGCGTATCACCCGTCCGTGCATAGCGCGTAGTCGCTTGATAAGGCACCAGTGTATAATCAGCACCGCTATCTGCATAATTCCCCGACACGCTATCGATAGACAACATGCCGGTTCTAATAGTATTTAAGGTAATCGTCTCATTCGACGAACCCGAACCCGAGCCTGGCCCGCCAAGCGACGGCACTGGTTCCATGTAGAATTCTATAGGATCACTTTTTATATCTTCGACACCACCAACACCCAACACATCGTCACCCTCGGCGATCACAAAGGACGTATCCACCAGGCTGTTATCGATCATGATAGAGAATAAATCACCCGCCGGATTGTTGTTGCTCGGCCCACCACGACTGTAAGGTTCACCTGTAATCGTAATCACATCACCCGTATTGCCTGTTGGCACGATAACCACATCGGCGCGTGCGGAGCAAGGTAGGACAATCTCACCTTTACTATACTTGGTGTCCCAACTTCCCAACACGCCGCCTTCCAATCTCACCTTTTCAAGAAAGCCGCCTTCGCCGCCAATACGATAGAGATTATTGTCAGTGCCATTACCGTTCACGCGTAACCGGAAGTAACGATTCACAGCGGTATTGATCAGCCTCAGTCTTATCCCCGATCCGGATTTGGCCGTAATCAACGGCGTAGCTACATCCGGTGCCTGCCCATTGACCAACACCATTTGGGCATCTGCGAATTCCCAACAAGCCGTCCCCAAGCCATCTGCACATCGCTGCTGGTTCACCATCCAGGGAAAAGCTTGACCGGAGGCGAGATAACCAACATCCCCGTCCACATCGAATTCAATATCGCCTAACACGACCGTATGCGTGTTGTCAGCCGAAGGAATGACCTGACTATCCTGTAGAGACGACTCGTTGGGGTCTTTCACAATGAGCGCACCATACATACCCGCAAACTCTTGGGGGCCGGCTATCATGTGCGGGTGGAACCAAAATATACCAGGGCGGTGTGTCACAAAACGATACGTATAACTCTCACCGGGTACGAGATGATTTTGTGTCACGCCCGTGCCATCACTGTCTATGTCCAATTCCATACCATGCCAATGAATACTCGTATCACAAGCTATCGCCGCGCACGGAGAATCGAGATTATTAGTGAGCGTCACGATGATCACATCCCCCACGTTCACCACAATCTGCGGCAACGGGAGACCATTGACCGGACCACTGTAAGCCCCGGGATTATTCACATCCTTATAGATCAGCGCATGGACCGTCGTGCCACCGATAAGCACATCCTGCTCATCCGCACTAAACGCAGCCTCAAAGATATGCGGCGCAGGATTCGTATCGACAACCTCGATCACAGACCGACTGATCGTCGTAGCCCGCACCGGCATCGCAACTCCCGTCAGCAGCCATGACATCACGACCGCCCTACAAAGAAGGATGCGCATGTTCAGTAACTTCATATTCTTTTCCCTATCGAAATAACCGCGACAGATGACTCCACCGCGCGCCCGAGTGAACCCATCCCCCCCCCCCAATGTTGTTGACTTAGGCTTGTACCGTAGGCATCTTGCCTGCTCAGCTCAATCCGCGATCATAAAGCAGGCAAGATGCCTGCGCTACGAACCATCGCGCTAAGTCAACAGCATTGATGCCCACCCAAGTACACCTTAATAAAGCATAGCCTCGTTATCTGCAATTTTCCTGCCCGCCCAGCGTCCCCTAACATAAGCGCATAGGCTGGCGATATCGGACGTTTGGAACGACATCGTAACACCAACTACGACAAATGATACCAAAAGTACTTCGTGCGAGGAATCATGTGCCAATCAAATCGCAGTTGCCACAACTACGACTGATCAGCGTATTCGTCGTACTTACTTAGAATGAGTTGGGTGGTGCGATTTGTTCCCGTAGCGGCATTGTCTTTTCGCTGCACACCGGAAAAAGTTGACAGAATATACGCGGTATCATCCCGGGACACGCCGTAAAGGTTAAAGTATGCTGCGTCAAGTTCGGCCATCAACTCCGCCCGTTCGTCGAGCTTATACTTATGAATCTTTTTCTTGAATCCTGCAGCTTTGGCTAGTGGAATCATATCATTGGCTGTGCAAGTCAGCTTCAGCACACGCTCTGAAATCCATGATTCCAGTGTTTTCTTCTTGTTCCACGGACAAGGATCAACATAGGTATCTGGCGATAGCGTCGGCAATTGTTTGACGATGAAGAAGTTGAGATGTAGACCGCCTACTTTTTGCCGAGTAACAAAATCGTAAACGAATGCATTTATGTTCCCAAGTAGACAACTCTGTTGCCGAGGGCTAATTGCATCATCAAACTGAATGAGAGGCGCAGAATTGACTACCCCAACCTTGGGAATGTATGAAGCAATCATAGTTCGTTCATTGGTAGGACTTGTGACATCTTTGAATACAAAACGAAAGCCCGTTTCTTTGTCTGACAGATTCTCTGCCACTTTATCCGCCGCCACCCACCACCTCGGCTTTACAGTGAATTCTGGATTCTGATAGGACACAAGGGAGGTTGACTCCGTCTGCCCTTGACGCATCCAGTTTGTTTCATCCACGACCACACCGGCTGCGCGGTGGTCGTACATCTGTACCATCTTCGCCTCGTACAGAGGCAGGAAGGTTTTCTTTCCTTTGCGCCAAAGCGCGCCGTCTCGCTTGTACTTGAGTTTCTTGAGTTGATCGGCGGTGTGAAACAACTCCGCGTCGTTGGTCTGGTCAAACATACGCAAGAACTTCACTCCCCAGGGATTACCGCCGGACTTGCGCGATTCATCGATAAGAATAGGCACACGACGGTAGATGGCTTTCGTAAGCTTGGCATCACGCTGTGAACGGAAAATAGGACAAGTTCTCGTGTTCGGATTGAGCAACTTTATATCTTTAGCAGTCAGCGTAATATGACGGTCAACATCTTTCAGGTCGTCCATCTCATGCGCAAAGAATACGAAGTCTGTTGATTCACACATTCGTTTCTTACCGCTAAACACGAGGGTGCAAAATTTGAAACGCCCGTCAACATCG
This sequence comes from Planctomycetota bacterium, assembly GCA_024276605.1. Lineage (GTDB taxonomy): Bacteria > Planctomycetota > Phycisphaerae > UBA1845 > UBA1845 > JAJRPG01. The sequence continues at coordinate 17,814 of JAJRWX010000012.1, forward strand.
GGGAAAATTCTTTTCTTATTCTCGAAGTCATAAAGCAACCGAAGTGATTGGTTGTCGGTTAATGCATTAAAGAATGCTTTTGTCGTATTGTCGCTGGCAATACCCGAAGGAACCAGCAAACCGACCAGGCCATGCTCACCGACAATCGCGCGGGAGCGTTCGGCAAACAAGGCATAGTAGTTGATATCTCCCTTTCCAGTCAGCGGAAATGCACCGGATTTTCGTGCATAGGTAAGCATCTTTTCAGCCCCTAAGCCGGTCGCTTTATATCTGGCGAAAAGATCAGGATCACTTTTCTCCAACTTGGTAATCATCTTTCGACGGGTAGCTGCGCTGACTGCGCCGGCAATCTTGGGAGAAGCGAAGGCAAAGAACTCACGCTCCTGCAACTTGACACGTTCCCAAGGTGGATTGCCGATTACGCAGTCAAAACCGCGCTGGGGTCGATTGAATACATCGGGGAATGTACTATCGAACGCGATAGCACGATGATGAACTCCGGGATCACTAACCAGACTATTGCCACATACGATGTTGGTCGACAGATCCGACAGTGTCTTACCCTGTCGCGCGGATCGTATCCAGAGCGCCAACTGCGTGATCTCGATAGCTTCTTCTGACACGTCCACACCGTACAAGTTGTCGGTCAGAATTCGATTCGGAAAATCTTCACGCAACAGTGTCGCTTCCTGGGTTTCTCCGGCTAACTCTAAGTCATTAGTCAATGCCACGTAATGATCTTCAAGAAGATCATATGCGGCGATCAGGAAAGCTCCGCTGCCGCAAGCGGGGTCGCATATATTAATATCCTTAATTGCGTTGATGCATTCTCGAATATGATCGCTACTCCTTTCAAGGGGTGCCTTGGATTTTGGGTTACCCTTGTGGTTCAATGCAATATCATCAAGGCGTTCTTGAATTACGCTTCCTACCGTCTGCTGCACGATGAAATTCGTAAAGTCAGGTGGTGTATAGAAAACACCAAAACGCTTCCTTTCAGCGGATTTTTTCATCGCCGATTGGGGTTGCGTTGACGAACCATTGTTGGCGAATAGACCGCCCACGCGCATCTTTTCAAGTTCGGTGATGGAGCGCTCGAAAATATGGCCCAGGACATCCACATTGACTTCATCACGAAAATCATATGCGCTGATTTGACGAAAGAAATTCGTCCAGTCGTCGTCGAGCTGTAAATCGTCTACATCGGGGTCGTGACGAAAGAGTCCACCGTTGTATCCGTGCTCAAGCCCAATTTTCGCGTGCCCTTCATCGACCGCACGGAACAGATTTAGAAAGTTTTGCCACTTGGGATTGGTCACTCTGGCGTAAGGCGGAACATCATTAAACGCCTTCTCAATAGCATCCGAGGGTAACAGCTCCCGATCTTCGCAAAAGGCGATGAAAATAATTCGATCTAGGATTTTCTGAGTAATGCGTATCGCAAGATCGAGGTCGAAACTACGATCTTCGTGAAGGTGGGCGATCAGGTTATGACGTTCGGCGTTGTAGTCTCGGTACAATTCATCGCCGACTTCACGCTGTCGCTGGTCGGTCAATGTCAAAAGTATTTGTGCTCTGGGTGGCTTACCTAATGATTCATCGAGAAGACCTCGTCGATGAAACAAACAATAAAATTCGCGGAATCGTCTTAGGTCTCGCATTCCTTGCAACGTGAACTCTTCGTAAGCATGTGGTGTTTTGTCACGATGATAGAGTCGCGTGTTGACAAAGTTGCTCACGATGCCCCACGGGCAGTTGGGCAGTGCATTTAGATAATCCCAGCACTGTTGCACCGGCGTTCGCCCATTCGATTTGTCTCTATCCAAGTTTACATCGGCTGACTTGAGTTCGATAACCGCTATCGGCGTAACGGACCTATTCGAAGAAAAATGACCGAGCGCTCCATCGACTAATCCAGTGCCGGGAATGGTGAAGGCACGATCAAGATTGTAATCGGATGGGCTATTCGTCACTGTTCTATAGCCCAGTGCATCACCAAATATTTCATGGAGAAATTCAGCGTCTAATGAAGTTTCCTTACGAGCTAGGTGTCCTTGAGATTCCAGGTCCGCCCAATGCTCGATGATTGTGTAAGCCTTATCCTGCTCCGTACCTTGATGATATTTGTTTTCAGCTTCCTCGCGTAACAGCCTTGGTATAAAAAGTGACCGTCGACGCTGAGAATGAGTACTCTTCGTACCGCTCTTATCGAACAGGGAGGTAGATTCAATCTTAGTTGTTTTTTTCTTGGCCAATAGAACACTCTAATATACAGAGCCACTTAGATGAACACTGAACTTCGTTTCGTCCACGCATAGTTCAAACAAAGACAGTATCATTCTGATCGATTGCCATGGTTTTCACAAGTCGAGAAACCGGTTATCATACACCGGTTGCGTGCAGCACTACGTGCCAAGCTGCCTGTGATTCCTACTACTGTGACGGGATTCCTTCATCAACTAACCTTGCCATTGACTTGCCGTGTGCCATTCAAGCTCGATGTCGTCGGTAAAGAGAATCAGAAACGTGCTTATCCCTCTGGATTATATTTCAAGGTCTGGCTCGTGAAAAATATTTCGCAAAATATCCCGATCCTATTCGCTTGTGAATTCGCCTCCGTACTTCGTACGGCAATCGTTGTAACCTCCGGCTAGGCCGGGTGTTGCATAGCCGCATCCACGTTCGCCATGCCCGACCATACGCACCGCCACCCGATCACGTCGCTTGCAAATCATGCTTAACTACTTGACATGTACCCACCCTCTCCCTAAGTTAGGTGTACGTTAGGTTTTCCGGCGCCGATCACGCGTATCTTCGGCGGCATGTCTTAATTGTAGGGTCTTGCATGTTAACCCTATAGGAGTAAGCGTCCATGACTCAGCGACATATCCAAGACACATCACACCATCGTCAAAGCAAACTAACCACCCAACAGCGACAATTAGTATCCGACAACCTCGGACTCGTAGCCGTGCATATCAAGCGGTTCGTAAAAGGGTTGAACCATCCGCGCCGCGATCGTGAGTGGGACGATTTATTTCAAGAAGGTTGTCTGGGGCTTATCGATGCAGCGCGGCGCTATGGCCGGGAGCACGACATGCCGTTTGCATCCTTTGCACTACCACGTATTCGTAATGCCGTGAACAAGGCACTACATAATTATTTCAACACGATTTATGTTCCGCCGAAACAACAAGCAAACCAATCATCACCACCCATCGCCATGGCGATAAGTAGCGACGACACACTCACGCAGATACGCACGGTAGATGATTCGAATCATGCAGATCATACGATTGGAGATCACATACGCCATCGGTACGTAGCCGCCGTGAGTCAAACAGCGACGCGCATGATGCGTCAGCGTTCCACACGCGGCGATCGCGCCCAACTCATTAGAACCATTATCAAGCAGCGTCTGATGATACCCGACGAAGATGACAAAACCGGACTGAGACAAATCGCACGCGATACCCAATCATCCTACGCCCGCGTCGCCCAGTGTGAAAAGCAGTTTATCAAGATCATGCGTGATGTGCTCAAAGCCGATGAAGCCTTTCGCATTCTGGCTCGACATGCGAAATCGTCTCCACTGGGCATGGACCATCCTATAGACGAAGCGCTGACGTCCTGTCTGCACAAAGCCGGCGACGATCTGACGCTCCACCGTCGATGCAAAGCTGACCCGACGAGTAAGGCCAGTCATAGCCGTCGTGTAAAGCGTACGAGGCAAGGCAGACAAACACCGGCCAAGCCCCGGAACAGGCGGGAAACCATCAACGAAAACCACTCGCCATCCAGGAAAAATACCTGCCCCAACAGAGAAAAAACGCCCCGGCCACCGGTAAATTCAGAAAAATTTCACAATGCCCTCCGGTCTGAATCGGCACGAAACCAGCGTTTGTATCGCGTACACAACTGACGCTAAATAGCCTGTCTCTTTCGGCATTGGCTACATGCCAATCACCCCCGTACCAACGCATCTCACACGGCAAGAATATCTTTTGAAAAGCGGCACATTCCCGTATAAACAGTCACGATTCCATCTTCAACAGGTCATCACACATGTCATCATATCTTACATGGCGGTGAGTCGCCGGGCTTGGCAACTGCCGTAAAACCCCATTATATAGGTAATTAACGCAGTTTTTCATTGATCTGCTGCATCCTACACCTTCATTCGAGCATACATTCCCCGGTTATTTTCAACAGAGTAGCGATGTCCACGACGACCCATCGGAGCACAGCGCTCGTTTCTATGTTTGGTTCGTCATGCGTCGGATGTCTGCAAAATTTCCGTGCGCTTGAAAGCCAAATAAGATATACAAAGCGCGGAAGATTGAGCATTTTATTCTCTAAGCCGGTCGCTGAATGTTCAACTTTGCGTCCGACAGACCAACATTCCACCAGCACAAAATGTGCAAAAACCCCTTATTTTTCCTTGAGATATGCTTGCAATTGATCCGATGGAATCATACATTCGAACGTTGTCAACCTAGGGATGGCTGACTTTAAGGAATGCTTTTCCACATATAAAGAGAAAGCGGAGAAAAACAATGGCAAAGAAAAAGAAGGCAACAAAAAGTAAAAAGAATTCGACCGCCGTCAAGGCACGAACGAAGTCACAAGTATTCGGTGAGCTAGCCGAAGGGGCGGAACTAACACGACGACAGGTCAACGACATCTTTGATGGACTGGCTAACATGATTAAAAAGGACTTGGGCAAGCGCGGTCCCGGCGTATTCACAGTTCCCGGTCTGATGAAAATCAAAGTGGTACGCAAACCAGCCACCAAAGCACGCAAGGGAATCAACCCGTTTACCAAAGAAGAAATGGTTTTCAAAGCCAAGCCAGCGCGTAATGTCGTGAAGGTTTTAGCGCTCAAGAACCTCAAGACGATGGTATAAGTTTACATCATCGCACCGCTTGAAATAGCGATGTTAAGAAATGAATCGGGTAGGAGGGCGCCTCGCGGCGCCCGTCCTCCCACACCACCGGACGTACTCATCGTATCCGGCGGTTTCTTCTACCGTTGTAACACGGCATACCGTTCGGTCAGACATACGAGTCCCTGATCTTTGAACCATGCAAGGGTCATGGCTTCGGCAGCCTGTGGGCTACCCGCCATGCGCCACCAGCCCTTGCCGGACAGACCCAGAAGCCAGGCCCGCCATTCCGGCACGCCCAGACTTCGCAGGAAGTCGGCAATGGGTTTGGCGCGTTTCCGCTGTTTCAGACGCACGCAACGAAGTTTTCGACGAGTCCATTCATCCAGACGTTGCAGGTGTCCTCTGCAGGCCGCATAGCGGAAGTAGGTCACCCACCCGGTCAGGAACGAATTCAGCTCGCCGATCATCCGTTCGAGGCTGACGCCCCGGTTTCGTTGCGTAATTCGACGAATCCGGGCCTTGGCACGCGCCAGACTGGTCGGCGCGATACCCAACTTGCCCCCGGACAAAAGCCGGTAGCCAAGGAACTTCCGTTCCCTCACATGCGCCACCGCACTCTTGATCCGGTTGACACGCAGTCGAAGTCGTTTCTCCACAAAGGTTGTGACCGATCGCATTACCCGTTCCCCCGCCGCGCGCGACTGAACGTAAATGTTACAGTCGTCCGCGTACCGGCAGAACGTGTGACCTCGCCGCTCCAACTCCTTGTCCAGATCATCCAGCAGGAGATTGGCCAGCAAGGGCGAGAGCGGTCCACCCTGGGGAGTCCCTTCGTGTCGCTTCACGCAAACCCCGTCTTGCATCATCCCCGCTTCCAGGAAGCGGCAAACGATACGCAGCAGTCGCTTGTCCGAGACATGGCGGGCCAAACGTGACATCAGAATGTCGTGGTTCACCCGGTCGAAAAACTTCTCCAGGTCGAGGTCCACCACAATGCCACGACCACCAGCCACGTACGTCGACGCCCGATGCAGGGCTTGATGGGCACTACGCCCCGGTCGGAAACCGTAGCTCGACTCCGAAAACGTTGGATCCAACAGCGGTTCGAGCACCTGAAGCATCGCCTGTTGTATGAGACGGTCCAGAACCGTTGGGATGCCCAATTGACGCATCCCGCCGCCCGGTTTGGGGATTGCGACGCCCCGAACCGGTTGCGGTTCATAACTGCCGTCCAGCAGCGAGGCGATGAGTGCCTCTTTGTGCTCGGCCAACCAAGAACCCAGTTCGTGTACGGTCATCCCGTCCACGCCCGGCGATCCCTTGTTGGCTTTCACCCTCTTGTAGGCTCGGTTCAAGTTGTCACGGTCGCACATCCTTTCCATCAGGTCGCTTGTCAAGGCTCGTTCCTGATCCAACGCCGTGAACGCTTGCCGCTCCTCGTACGCCGCAGTTCTGGTTCCGCCGTCACCGCCTGCGCCGGGGCGCAACGTCGCCAAGTCCTCGAAGAAGAGTAACTGGTCGCCGCTGCCTTGCTGCTGCTCCACGTCCATCGAGTCGTTCAGACTGCTCCTTGCGATAAAAGATTCGGCCCTTCGTCCGACTCTGGCGGCTTGGCCTATCTGTTGGCTCCGCCTTTCGGCATTGGAGTGCCTCACTAGCCTCGCCGAGTCGTCGGCCTACTATGGCCTCGGCTGACTTCTCCCGATCCATCCCGCCGCGTTGCCACGACGGTAGTCCGGTTCGTCCGGACAGATCGAGAGACCTCCCAGGGTAAGACGTGAATCTTTCACTCGGGCCCCGCCGGATTTACCCATACGCACGTCCGGATGACGATCGGGCGTCCCCGTCCATAGCCGGGTTACCCCGTGCGATAGGCCTTGTATCCGATTTCTGTTCGTCGGGTCCGAGTTTCACCTAAGGCTTCCTTCAGATTCCGCCTCGCGACGGACACCCTTGCCTTCGGCTCGTGGTTCCGGTCATCACAGCCCACAGAGGACTTACACCTCCAAGATTCACGCCATGCCTGGCGCACTAACAAGCGACCGCATTGTCCATGTGACAGTGCGGTCGCTTTATTTTATGTCGAGCCGCATGTTTGTAGATTGTGCGGCGTCACGAGAATAGTGCGGCTATCGATTGAACATGCGCCGGCAGATTGGTTACGATTAGCGGTTATGGTCAATCACATACGTACTGATCGAAGAGATTTGTAAAAAACAGGCCAATAACAATCGTGCGCTCGCCGCATCGTGCTGATCGTCCAGCAAGCTCATCGTACCCCAGATAGCCACAACAATCGCCAGCATCTGCAATAACGTACCGAACAGTTTTAGCAGGGAAAAATCGTGCTGACTTCTTTCGCGATGCGTGCGCTGTTGTTGATCGGAAATCTGCTTGAGCAATTCGATCACGGAATCGTTTGACGGACTTGTCTCAATAGGCTCTTTGGTTTGCTCGTTCGTGTCGTTGACCGATTCCATCATATCACGCTCCACCAAATTCGCTGCCTCGCGCAGGTCTTCGACGACAAACGTCGGCGCTACGTCATGATCATTTTCCAATCGCCCATCACGAGCCAGCAACATGGTCCGACATCCTGCTGCTGCACCGGCACTGACATCGCGCAGGGCATCACCGATCATCCATGACTGGGCAAGGTCAATGTCAAATTCTTCCGCAGCTTGTAGGAGCATCCCCGGTTTGGGTTTTCGACAATCACTATCACGTCGAAATTGATCCACCGTAGCTGCGGGACCATCCAGATAAGGACAATAATACGCGCCATCGAGCGCGGCACCGTGCTCTTTCAGCAGCGATTCCATACGATCATGGATCGTTGTCAAATCCTGCTCGGAAAACATCCCCCGTGCGATACCTGATTGGTTTGAAATAAGCACAATCTTAAAACCCGCCTTGGCAAGCCGCCGGATAGCGGCTGCAGCTCCAGGCAACAGCTTAACCTGCCCGACCGAACGCAGATAGCCTACGTCTTCTATAATGGTTCCATCACGGTCCAAAAATACTGCACGACTCTTCATTTTTATGTCGCCCTTGTTCGAGCAAGTTCTACTTAAGGCTATCGCGCCTGGGAGAATGATTCTTCCTTTAGTCCATGGACGAGCTAACGTTACGCTTGGGTGTAACATGTTCCAGCTTTTCGATCACAGCTTGTCGTAGCAGTGGTAGCATAATCTCGTGATGCCCAATGATTTCGAATCCCCGACCCGGCTGTACGGGCCTGGTTAAGACATTTTGACGCGTGCGATAATGTCGCATCATATCCATATTTGCCGTGGTCATAGCATCCAAATTCGCACCGAGATTTCTCGCAACTGAAACGGCTTTGAGAAATACTTCCGGTAAGATAACAGCCGAACCTATATTGAGCCAAACACCCCCGACACCACTGTCCTCAACCGCCCCCAAATCGCTGACAACATCACATAACAATCGAAAGTCATACATCGATGCATCCCCCAACGACGCACCGTCCATACCACTTGACACATGCACGGTATCCGTACCCAGCGCCACTTGTACGCACGCAGGGATATCCGCTTTCGCTGCTGCGACAAAGACGCTTTGCGAACCATGAGGGGCGTTCGATTCGATCAACTCATCACCGACGGCACGTCCCAAGCCCCGGCCATCGTGTGAAGCCCGCTTGATGATGCGGTCGAACAGAGTTAACGTTTCACGAACCATACCAAATCGGCCATCGTTAATGGTATCCGCCACCTCCTCACTGGTTTGGCCCATCGTGGCTAACTCCGCATCGTGTATAGCACAGGCTCCATTGCAGGCTATCGCTTTGATCATACCGCGTTCGATGAGATCGATGAGTATCGGTGCACACCCCACCTTGATGACATGGGCGCCGAAAGCTGCAACCACGGGACGATCCGCCTTGGTTGCATCAGCGATAGCCTCAGCCAATAGTCGAAATTGCTGCGCTCCCAAGTACGCCGGCCACGAATCGAGTAAATCGGTAGCGGATGCGCCAGGCTGTGGCAAGGCGGCCTGTGACTCTACGACGGCTTTATGTGCCCGCTGCGCTGCGCTGTAGGTCGTCAGTTGCGAAAAATCTTTCGGTTTGTATTTTCGCGTCATCGTTAATCAAGATTCCTGCAACACCTCTTCGAGCAACTGTTGCATGATTGTATCACCGCCGTCCGTAAAATCGATGGTTATCTTTACAACACCGATCGGCACGTCTTGAATCCCTTTCATGTCGCTAAGCTTGACGGCATCTTTCTCCGTCGTCAATAAAAAGTCATGACTGGGAAAGCGACCTAGGCGCATGAGCGCATTCACATCCGATGATCGATAGTGATGATGGTCAGGCCACCAATACTCCCCCACTACTTCGATATCCAGTGAACGAACGGTCGTCACAAACGCCTCGGGATGACCAACCCCGCCAAAAACCACCGCTCGTTTTCCGGAATCGACATAGTCAATGTCTTCACCAGCCAGTGTCTGTACACCCACAACCAGATGTACCGCACGCACACGTGGCACGGTCGGCACTAGGGATGCGAGTTTTTTTTCCAACAGATTCAACTGAGTCGCTGACACTTGATCGCAACGCGATAGCACAATGACATCCGCCCGCTTCAGACCCAATAGCGGTTCGCGTAACAGTCCTCGCGGTAACAGGTAATTAAATCCAAACGGACAAGTGGCATCAATAAGCACAATATCCAGATCGCGACCTAATCTTCGATGCTGAAACCCATCGTCAAGAATGACGGCATTAGCGCCATAGCGATCCATAGCCAGGGTACTACCGGCTGCCCGATCAGGATTAGCGACATAGACAGCGCTGGGACAATGCCTGCGAATCAGTCGTTCTTCGTCGTTCGCTGCACCTGCTACCGCACCATAACCTCGCGCTACGACGGCTACTGATCGACCAAACGATTCTACTCGTGTGATTAAATCAATCACCATAGGCGTCTTGCCGGTGCCGCCGGTTGTGATATTACCCACGCTAATAACCGGCACATCGAGACACACAACCGGACCCCGTCGATCGTAGATGCGATTGCGGATTGACACCACCCATCGATAGATGACACTTATGAGAGCAGCCGCGCCAAGCACCGGCCACCAATGCATACCGGCCTGACCGGCCTGAATTCGTCGCCATCCTAGGGGATTGAGCATGTTTGTTCTACACAAATAACAACGCACTACACGTCACGCATGTCTGTGTGTCTTGATCAATCGCTTGGTGATACCCCAACAAGGATACTTGAGCATCATCCAAAACGCGCGAGATCACAGACATGCACCCGGCACTACAAACACGTGTATTATTTTCATCTCGTGCCACGCTCTGAATAAACGCTTCGCTACGTCGCGACACCATACAGGCCAACGACGCCCTGTCTTTCTTTTCAACGATGGCTAAAAAATCATCCGTAAGCTGACATTCATCACCAAACGCCGCCCCCACATGGCTAAGATCCGCCCCGGCTACAATCAGCGTATCCGCGGCATCCAGGTCAATCTCATCGCGCAGTACATCCGCAAAGTCATTCCATTTAATGTCCCCATTATTTGCTGAGACTTGGCCTGCTGCCATACTAGGGTCCGGGCAAAGAAAGGGTACGATTTCAAAGGTGTTCGCACCGTATAGAAACTGCAACCACGCCACTTGCAATTCTACCGAATGCTCACGAGCATGATCCATCTCGAACGTGCGAAGTGACCCGCACCTTCGTTCCAGCCGATCTAGAAAATCACCGTCCGTGCGTGTCATGCCCAACGGTGTTTGAAAATTCTTGCCTGTGGACACGATAGAAGGGCTGCGACCAAAGTGATTGGTCCCCAAGATAATCACACGGTTCGGCGTATCCCGGTTAGCCAATGCGCCGTAAGCCATCGCATAGCACGGTCGCCCGCGCGGGTAATCCAAGTGCGGTGCTACGACACCCCGCACCTTGCCGGCTGGCATATCCACCGACGAGATAGCCAGCATGTCCTGAAAAACTTCGCCGGTTTCATCGACGCCAAGAGAATCAGCGCCTTGCATAAGACGCGCATCCTGCGATAGGTAGTTGTCCACCAACCCCTGATAGTACGTTTCGAATGCCGGGCCTTCTAAAAAATGCGCATCATGTAAGTGGTTAAGCAGCATCTGCATCGTCTCAGGTGACAGTGCCTGCCCGGTCTGATCGAGAAAGTGCTGTTGTATTTGCGCGCAAGTTGTCTTCCCATCCATCAACGACAAGGCCATCAACACCGGCTCTGACATAGTGAGTACCATCTCTGATAGGCCGGTTACATCGCGCAAACCCACGACATCGCCGTCTTCGCCATCCCAGTGGAACGCCTCGACTGGTCTTAGACTCGGTTTGTAGTTGGGATCCCATGACATAAAGTAAATTGCATCCGCTACTTACGCTGCACGTCAACCGGTATACACATGGTTCATTCTACCCCCAGGCACGGATTGAACCAAACCAATATCAAGCGATATGATGAAGTAAGAAAAAGTGAAGATGTTGGGTGGCATGGCCAAGCGTAGCGCGGCCATGTGCGTCCGGAATCGAAAAGCATGCTGACGGTTCTGCCTGGGCAGGGTACTTTCAGCCAGACGGCAACCATCCATTGACGAGTGTCAAAGCACTCAATCAGCACATGATAGCGAGAAACGCTTTGCGGGTAAGTTTACATCTTCAGGACATAAACCCTAACCGCCGATCGAACATGGAAATGATTAACGAAAGACTATCCCCGACCACCTCAGACAATCATTACAGCGTGCCACTGGTGAACATCTCGTACATACGCAGACCGGCAGGACCGGCCAACACAACGAGAATGGCTGGGAAAATGAACATAATCAAAGGTAGCATCAGCTTGACAGTCGTTTTCTGCGCTTTCTCTTCTGCGGCCTGCCTACGTTTCGTGCGCAACGATTCGGACTGTCGCCGCAAGGCTGTGGATATACTGGTGCCAAACCGCTCTGCCTGGTTGACGACGCCAACTAACGAGCGTGCCTCCTCGACTCCGGTTCGCGCCGCAAAATTGGTTAATGCCTCTGAACGGGGCACACCCATTTGAGATTCTACGGTGACCATCTGCAACTCTTCGGACACCGCCGGATGGACGTGTTTCATTTCATCCCCCACGCGCTGCAATGCCGCATCAAGTCCTAACCCGGATTCCACGGAGATGACAAGCAAGTCCAAGGTATCGGGAAGCCCCTTACGAATCTGGTCACATCGCTTCGAGACCGCCAACGATAACCACACGTTGGGGGAGAGGAAACCAAAACCAGCGCCGAGCATCGCGTATCCGGCACCGTTAAGGATGTCTACGCCTTTACTCCACGCATACAGCATGCCCGCCAAGCCGAGAAAGATGGCTAGTACTGTCTTGCTCGCAAGAAAAGTCGTCACTACGCCTTCACCACGAATGCCGGCAGTCGCCAACTTCATACGAAGCTTCGACATGTCCTCCGCACTATTCATTTGTACCGGACGTACGGCAATCGGCGCGACCGTATTAAACACTTTCTTAGCGACGGACTCTTTCGCTTCTTTGCGAATCGCAGCCACACTCGCTTGCGCGCTGCGACCCCTCATCCTCCGCTTGATGACATCCTCATCATCATTACGCTTAGGCCAGAGCGAATAGATGATTAGCGCGGCCGCCACCATCATCAGGCCTGCAAGCATATAGATTTCCATCACACATACTCCGTCACAATGTCGCGCTTACAACACTAACATAAATCATATTCACCGAGTGAGTAGCATCTTCTGCTACACTTTGATGTTGACAATCCATCGGATCATCGCCAACCCCATCAATTGCATGCCACCGGCTACGACCAACAAAATCTGTCCCATCGGATCTTCTAGCAGCACACCGGCGTATTCCGGGTTCATTTTTAGCGTAGCCAAATAAATACCAATCGGCAGGCCAAACAACACCCAGCCTGAAAGGCGACCTTCCGCCGTCAAGGCACGTACTTGACCCGCCAGCTCAATGCGTTCTCGGATGACACCGCTGATATTTTCTAATACTTCAGCTAAATCGCCACCCGTTTGCCGTTGAATGATGACCGCGGTAACGAAAAACCGAACATCGAGCGAATCAACACGATTAGCCATGGATAGCAGCGCATCTTCAATTTTAATACCCAGATTTTGCTCGTGATAAACCTGGGCAAATTCCGTCGCAATCGGCGCCGGCATCTGCTCGTAGATATTCTGCACCGCACCGGCCAGGGAGTGTCCCGCACGTAGTGCCTGTCCCATCATATCGAACACGTCAGGTAATTGATTGTTCAGTTTGGCCATACGCCGTGTTCGTCGAAAGTTAAGAACCATCAACGGGAGAAAAAATATGGCCAACGCAGACCCCACCGCCGCAACCGGATGCGCACCCACAACAGCCAAGCCGACACCAGCCAACACTGATGCACACGCGAGGTTTAACAACATCTGTGAAGCTGACCATGGAACGGCACCCTGATCCAATAACGTTTGAATTTTGGGAATGATAGTAAGCTTGCCCAGCAGCGCATCAGCGAACGATTTACTCTGACCAAGACCGCCACGTTTGATGATGGAGTCTAATTCGGTACTTTTTTCCGTGCGCGTAGCACGACCACGCAAACGATCCTGCATTTTCTTACGAGACGAAGTCTTAGATTCCGTTACGGCTTGATAGATGCCATAGAATAGCAACATCGAACCGGCTATAGGCAACAAATAGACCAGCATGTTATCAGCCTGGCCTAGCGACCACGATGGCAGCGTCGGAATCAAGCCTAATTGAATATGGTCAAATAACATCACAAGTCTCTTCCCATAGTATTATTCAAGTGCATCATCCTTCATCAGCACTTGTCGATTGAACAACGCAGGATCTATGGCTGCTCCGGAAGCCTTGATCCGCTCCAAAAACGATGGCCTGATACCTGTCGCCACAAATTGCCCCATCGCCCGTCCCTTATCATCAATACCGAGCTGCTCGAACTGGAAGATTTCCTGCATGGTGACTATTTCACCTTCCATGCCCGTCACTTCCGTTATGCTCACGATCTTACGAGGCCCACCCGTCAGACGCTGCGCGCTGATAATCACATTAACCGCCGACGCAAACTGTTGGCGAATGGCACGCACCGGCAAATCAAAACCGGCCATCATCACCATAGTCTCTACACGAGAGACGCAGTCACGCGTGCTATTGGCGTGTAGCGTGGTTAACGAACCATCGTGCCCGGTATTCATCGCCTGCAACATATCCAGCGTTTCCGGACCTCGACATTCACCAACCACAATTCGATCCGGTCGCATACGCAAACTATTGATAAGTAGATCACGTATGGCAATTCTTCCCTTACCTTCGATGTTAGCCGGACGGGTTTCCATGCGTACGATATGAGGCTGTCGCAATTGAAGCTCAGCCGCATCTTCGATGGTGACGATGCGTTCCGTTTCAGGAATGAAGGACGACAAATTGTTCAACAAGGTAGTTTTACCAGAGCCTGTACCCCCAACGACGATAATATTCAAATGCCCTTTCACACACGCTTCCAGAAAATCACGTATCTCCGGAGTGCACGATTTGAAATTGATGTAATCATCCCAGGTAAGTGGATCCGCCCCGAAGCGACGAATGGACATGCTCGCGCCATCGATCGCCAGCGGAGGTATAACCGCGTTCACACGACTACCATCTTGCAATCGGGCATCCACGAGCGGGCATGTTTCATCACAACGTCGCCCTACGGCGGAAACGATTTTGTCGATCACGTGCATCAGGTGAGCGTTATCGCGGAACTGCACTTCCGTCAGGGTTAGTCGCCCACCTTTTTCTATATATACCTGCTTAGGCCCATTCACCATGATGTCGCTAATCGAAGCATCCGTCAGCAACACCTCCAACGGCCCCAGACCAAACGTCTCATCTAATACTTCACTAACAAGTCGTTGCCGCTCATTGTAATTAAGCAGCGTGTTTTCCTGGTCGGCGAGTTGCGTCACCAACTCCTTCACCTGCTGGCGAAGCACGTCTTCCTCACCCACCATACGCGACAAGTCGAGCTGATCGATCAACTTGCGGTGCAAACGCATCTTCAGCGCATTAAATTGTTCGATTTTACCCATCGCCATCGCCGGACGTGCAGGCGTCGCTCTTCGTGTAGACGGCGTAGGTTTTTTCGGAGGTGCCACGGCACTACTGCTGCTAGGAGCCGTGGTTTGCGGCGGCGGTATAGTCGCGTTGGGCATACTCGTGGGTGATCGTTTTCCAAACATACAGGGTACCCCTATGACAACGGCTACACACGGTCTTACGCCTCATGACGACCGGAACATTACTGAAACTATACGATTCGGCATACGCAGAAGAGGCCATCCAAACACTAGGAAAAGATTCGTTCCATCAGGCCCTTCTTTGGTGCATCATTATCATCGGATTGACCGGAGGGGTCGTGCAACCGTTCAGCAATTTCATAGATCGAAGTACGAACCTTACTTTTCGGACCAAACGACTCTAGTGTCTCACCAAGATTGATCGCACCGCTGACCGTTTGCCAATCGTCCGGTATTTCTGCGAAGACTTGCTTTGAAAGTGTGCTTACCACATCGTCGACCCGAAGCGTGCTTGAATCACGCCCCACACGATTGCACACCAACTTCGTTCGATCAAGATTATATCCGTTATCGCGCATCAATTCGATAATACGTGCGGCGTTTCGGACTGTCGGCACCAGCAACTGCAAAACCATGAGATTCACGTCCGAAATGTCCAGGATGTTCTGTGCACCTTTGTCTTCCCTACCCGGACCATCAACCACCACATAATCATTGAATTGTTGTAAGGTAGACAACACACCCACACACGACGCAGCCGTGATTTGCTCAGCCTGCGTAAAACTCGGCGGTCGACTTAACACAGCTAAACCACTCGGATGCTTCACCAAGGCCCGTTCAATCACCTGAACTTCCAACTGTTCGGGAGACTGACATAAATCAGCCAGCGTAAATGTCGGTTCAACATCCAACAGCATGGCCACCTGTCCAAAACGATAGTCAAGGTCCACAACCGTGACCTTACCGCCGGTCAGCATAACCAACTCCGTAGCTAAATTGGTCGCCAGCATCGAAGCACCCACACCCCCGGACGCCCCCATGACGGTAATAATTTTTCCAAGTTTTGTCGTTTCACTCTGATGTGTCGCAATCTTGTCAACAGCTTCAATAAACGTAGCTTTATCTATCGGGATGGGAAGAAACTCGCGTACGCCAGTTCGCATGGTCTTGAGGATCAGTTGTCCATCAGTCGAATCTGAGGCGGCAAAGACAACAATATCCGGATGATCCTTCACAACCTGAGAGATTTGCGTCAAGACCACATCGGGTGATGGGCCAAGATTCACCAGAACCGCCTGCACCGGAAACTGCTTTACAGCTTGTGGCAATAGCGCAGGCTCCTCTACCTCCGCCACGATCTTGATACCATCAAGACCGAGAAGAAGCCGACGCCACGCTCCTCCGAGCGCCTCATCCGAATTCAACACGATGAATCGAATATCTTGTGCCATCGATCTATGTGTCAGCCCGTTCGTTATCTTACCCAAGGCTATGCACAACCGTTAACCGAAAATCGAACACTACGATCAGACGCAAAGACATGACCCTTGATAATTTGTCCTATCGCAAAGCGCCGCATTCTCAATCAGCCATACCATTTGCCCTATTCATAAAACTATAGGTCGTCAATCTGCACAGCCCTCCCAAACCCCCGCACTGACGCCTACACTCACTCTACCTATCGGCAAGATGACAGGACTGAATCTGCAATCGGTAGGCTGTCATCGCGTTGGAAACGTCCGAAACAAAGCAAACCTCGCCGACCGATAACCACCAATCATGTATGGCAACACACACTATAGGATCCATTCGTCACACGATGATAACCATGCATGCTCGTATTATTGAAACATCGTATTCACAGAAAATGTCGGGGTTGCCTGAGTTTCAATTGCCACACAAAAAAAGACTTAACACGTATCGTACGAGAAGGGTTTGTTTGTAGGCATACAATTAAAAAACCGCACCGTTACAAATGCAACAACGCGGTTTGAAATACTTGCTAATGTCTATGTATCAGCCGGATCGACTTCTATGGCTTCCCTGAAGCATGTTTATTGAAAATCGCTGGACGCCGCATACCCCCACGGCCCATGCAAATTTTTCTCATCAGGTTGTGACTCCAACATAGCTTGCAGTGTTAGCGCTTCATCACCGTCTGCATCTACGTGACGCTCACCCTCAATGATCCCAAGCAAATACAGTTCGAAGTTAGTCGGGTCATTGACGCCATCCGTCGGCAACGAAACCGGTTGATGGGCTTCCAGTGGCGAAACGATTTCAGGCGTCACCAAAACAACCAACTCACTTAGCGATCGTTGATAACTCACTGACCTGAACAATGCACCTAGCACCGGCAATTCACCAATGCCCGGCAACTGACTCGACAATCCGTTTATGCGCTCGTTAAGCAAACCGGCAATGGCAATCGTCTGACCACTACCCAATTCAATGGTCGTTTCAGTCGAGCGCGAGGACAATCCCGGCACGACAAAACCTTCGATCTGAACGGCTGTGGTGAAATCAAGGTCAGACACCTCAGGTGCTACGCGCAGCCTGATCGTTTGAGAATTACGTACAATCGGTGTGAAATTCAAACGCACGCCGAATTCACGAAACTCAATAGTCACCTGTTGATTACCCTGCGGAACAGGAATCGGAAATTCTCCACCCGCAAGAAATGTCGCCGTCTCGCCACTAATCGCCACGAGGTTCGGCTCGGCAAGAATATGCGCCAATTGGTTATCAACCAAAGCCCGTAAAAACAATTGCATCTGAAGACGAGGAAAACCAAGTGAAGCTGTCGCGGCATTACTTATAATAATACCGTCCGTATCCGTCAAAAACGGAATGGCCCCTGTAACCGAAGCATCACCGGCAGCACCGATATTAATCGGATTGATGCCACCAATTTGGTTTACCGCAAATCCGTCACGTACATTATTACCGGCCAGGAAACCGTTTATCCCTAACTCACGCGTTGCACGACGTGATACTTCAGCAACAATGCATTTCAAAAGCACCTGCTGCTCACCGGCTACCTGAAGATAATTCAACACACGTATCAATTTGCTCTGTGAACCACCACCGCCGCTGGCAGCGCCACCACCACCGCCACCGGCGCCTTGCCTTGTGTACGGTACAAAAAGTTCAGCCAGCTTGGCCATACGCTCTGCATATAAGGAATTGGTTACAGTTCCTGTCAGGACTACACGACCCATCAGAGAGCTAGCATGTGCATCACCTAGTGGGTCAATCTCTTTGAATGTTGCATTCAGCCTGTCAAGATCAAGTTCAACCGTCACACGAAGCACATATTGCTGATCGGATTTATCCCATAGTACAATGTTCGTTTGGCCATGATTCTTACCGGTAATCAATAGTTGCTTAGGACTAATTGGCTGAACCGAAGCAATCTCACCTGCAACGACATCCGCACGCGCCACTTCGACTGTCGTTTGTATGATGACGCTACGATTTTGCGGAACCAAAACCTGGCGCGAATCACTCGCCACATCTACGAGCTTCACACCAAATTTAGACGTACGATCACTCTGCGCTTGCACCGCTGGAGCCGTGGAAAAGAAAACAACGCACACGGCTATTATCATCATCCCATAACGAATCATTGTATTCACCCTTGCTGCGCTCTTAAGCCTCCGAGCGCGCTGATCTTCCATGACCTTCGGACGCATATCTGCCCCCCTAGTTATCGGAGTTCTCGTTCTGTTTTCTGAAGTCACCTGAAGCCTCTTCACCACCGCCAGGCTGGAAAGTGTTTTTACCAGGTGAGCGTGTGACACCATTCTGACTAGGGGCCACTCTAGATACGGGTCCGGAACCTACGCCTACGATACGCCGCGAATCAGGCCCCGCAAACGTACGCTGTTCTACCGTCGTTTGTCCAGTTTTTTTCGATGTTGTGTAAATAGCCATCCCCACAGGATCGGGTTCCATTTGACGATGGGCCACCCTGTTCATACGAGGATTTGGAATAGGCGTGGTAGTTTGGGCCGTCTCTACAGGCTTGGGTGGTTCTTCACCATTGTTGTAAAGATCGTGATCGTTCGCAGTATTGGCTACAAAATCCGCTTCATCACCTTGGCCACGCATCGAAAGCGTAATCTTCCCTCTCGTAGATGCCAGGTGCAACTTAGCCACATCCCTTACGGCAACTAATAGCGTCGCGGACTTGGCAGGTTTAATATTGCCCTGCCCAGACTCTTTTCCGGTCATGGTTCGACCAATGGCGGCAACTTGTACATTTTGCAGAATGACTTCAGCGATCGTATGTCGCTTGTTTCGACCACTACCTTCCACGTCCATCACCACGATCACGTCTACCCAATCCCCCGGCTGAAGTTGATAGGCAACACCCGTTACTTCATCTATTTTAACAGACACTGCGCGGAAGCCATGCGGAATACGACCGGTCATACCCGCAGGCGTACCCTTGGGAGCCAGCATAGACGACAAGAATATCGCGTTTTGAGGAATGGCTTTACCGGTAACACGATTCTCTAAATCTTCCATGGTCAACGGTTTTTCGTTGGTTGGAAACATTTTTGTTTCCGTTGTTTCAAACTCCTCCACAAGTCCCGGCGTGATTTTAGTAAACGCCTTCACATCTTCTCGCGCACGAACCAATTTCACGGTTGTCACCGGCTCTGTTGAGCCTCGTGCCTTTTGTAATGCATCAGACAGGAGTTTGACCGCGACGATACCGACGCATAGTCCCAATGCCAAAGGAATAATGGCCTTTCCCTTCATGATCAATCCTCTTTAGTTGCAACAATTTTTGTGGGTCACCGACTTGATTCAAGTCCAAATCAGCCCGCCCCGTAAACGTCACACCAATCGTGTAACCTGAGTGGTTTATCGGAATGTTTTCACCCGAATCGAATCAATCGCCTATTAATTTTTTATTAGGATCACAGACGCGTCTCGCGGCGTGCATCAGCATACTGAAAAACCCACCCGCGCGCGGAAAAAGGACGCCTAGAGGCGTCCTATCGTGTTGGCTGTAAACCGACTTTTCAGCACTACAGACGCCGATAAGGCATGCTCGATGATCGCGTAGCGTCGTATCTATGGATAATCGGGATCATCCGAACTGCAACGCTACATCAACCGTTACATCACTATGGAGCTTGCCGCGGTGAATTCGAAATTGATCCTCACCATGCGTCATCTGATTAAGTGCCTTCCTTACGCATCGAAGCAGATCCTGTCAACGATCCTCCGGAAAACCCAAAATATCCGCCGACTAAGGATACATCGTCGTAAGGCACTGTCAGCACAACAGTCTCTACTGGATCACCAGCCGTGGCGTGTGTCATATTGACAGTGTATGTGGACAACCCTGTCGGCGCCATCGCTTCACTAATTCGCGCGGTCACATTCGCATACGGGTTAACCGAAGTCTGCAACACAGCGATACGAACCCCCTCCCGTGCCGCATGCTGCAAAGTCTGACGTATCATAAATACATATCCAAACTCGATGATACCCAGTAACATGGTCATCAAAAGCGGTAAAACAACGGCGAATTCGACAACCGCCGTAGCACGTCTACGCTTTTGGCCCTCATGACGACAAGTACGCAGTAAGAATTTCATGATTACATCCCCCACCAACCGAACATTGTAGCCGCCAGGATCACAAGTGTCCCAGCCGTAAGAGGTACGCCGTATGGCAACAACTGCGAGGTATTACCGAAACTCTTGGCGGATCCGAATTCCGTAAACATCGTCTGACTATTCGTACACTTAGACCAGATAATACCCATGTTGGCACACGCCATGCGCAGACGACCTGATCCAACAATCATCATCACGGCTACGACGCCCCCGATCATGGCACCTAACGCAAATGAGTAGAATGTGAGCAACGGCCCCATCCACACACCTATCGCTGCCATCAGTTTGACATCACCAGCCCCCATGCCGTGCATCAGCCACGGCACAATCAGCAAGCCAAACCCAGTCATCAACCCTAAAAAACCTACGCGCAAACCGGACCCACCAAAAAACCAATACTGAACGGCAAACCCGGTGACAATCAAGGCAAGGTTCAACCAGTTGGGTACGCGCCGTTGCGCATAATCAATCCACGATGCCAACAACACGCCGGGCACCAAAATTGCACAAGTGACATGCCAAAAACTCATGTCCATGGAATTCTACTCCTCTTGCAGGCTTCAACAATCTACACACACTTTAGACGCATGGCAGGCAACCAAAGCGTCACACATACGCACGCCATCTCCCCCCTAGAAACACGTTTCGTAGTGCATAAAAACAGGTCGGCAGGCGCCGTGGCTCGCACGGTGCCCACCGACCCGGATTTCGAACGGGCGTTTCTACATGGATAGACCATCAGTTCGCCCATAGCCTTTCCAGTCAGCAGCGACTAGAGGGCATCGATGTTCGTCTTCACGTCCGCGAACACCGTGTTCACAGACTGGCCGAGTGCACCCACCGTAGCGATGCAAGCTACGATAATGAGCGCCAGCATAACGGCATATTCCGTCGCCGTTGGGCCATCTTCAGACTTCAGAAAACGTTTGGCCGTGTTCAAAAACGTATGCATAAGAAACTCCTCTCCTCTGGCAGGGCAAAAGCGCCCCAGCGATTAATTTCGAAGGTCATCGTGACTGCATCAACTGGCAACCCGAACCCTCAAAGGCAAACCCGGACCTCCAAGGGCCGCGAGTGAAAAACCCTGTGATAGAAGCGTCACGCCCGGCAGAACACCGGCAACTTCGATTCGCTTCTTTACCGGAGGGAGTTGTCCATGACATGAGAACATGCCCCACATCCCTCCTCATTCAAAGCCTGTCATAGTTGACATGACTCTGTCATCTACACTTACAACGTAAGAAACAATTCACACATGAGCAAATCCATTTTTAATTATTTTTTTCCCGGCCTTGCTCACCTAATCCTCAGCACAATCATCTTTCGTAAATCAAAGCCGTAGACCGCAATGGAACCCCACTTGTCGGAATGCCTTACTGCTTTCCACTAACAAAGGTTTTACGCAACACGCTACATGGTTTACGCCGCAGGCGCGATAAGCCACGTCATAGGCACATACCCGGTAAGCATGCCGATAAACGTAACCACCAGAAGCGTCAATAGTAGCGCACATTCCGTCGAACTGACCGCTCGCTCGGACAACAGAAAACGATAGAGCAAACACTTCTTTTTCACGGCGTCGTCCCCCCTGACCTGACATTACACGGCGTTTACTTCAGCCATGATGGCGTCATAAAGACCCTGGACGCTGCTTCCAAACGAAGCCATCGTGCTCAACACACCGAACAGAATCACACCGAGCATGATCGCATACTCAACAGTTGTTGGACCGTCCTCGTCAACAAGAAAACGTGCCGCTTGGCGAATTAAATTTTTCATTGGATCGCCCTTCCCCCACAGAGTTCTTTTACCCCCCTCGCAATCCCTCTGCGCGACAGCGCGCATACAGGAAAGACTGCTAGCCTTAAGTGTCAAATATGTTTTAAGTACCGGCAAATGAGTTCGCGATAATTTTGATCAGTCTTTTCGTTACCGGACGTCAATAAATGATGACAGCCGCTTCACTCTTAGGTAGAGTCGCAGCAGCCAGGCGATTACCGGGGCACAAATCCTACCGCTATGAGAATCAAAATCTGTCAATATCTACCGATAAGTCGACTGGATGAAATGGATACCCTATCAACCATTATCAGCGATAGGCATGTTGGAGGGTTGACGAAAGTAAAAAAGGGCGCCGCCGAAGCAACGCCCTTTCCCATTTACATAACTCGTGTTCAGTCGCTGAGTACTAGTTCAATTCGGCACGCACATCCTGGTATTTCTTAAACAAATCAGGATTACGATTCGCCAGATCGTCCTCATTTTCATATAGCTCGATTAACTCAGAATCGCCCTTACGCACCTTAACTTCGATCACGCCATCAGGTCTAACCTCGAAACTTTGCTTGATGCCGTCCAGACGCATGACATGCGGTGCACCTTTCAAACGGTTCAATCCGGACACCTGCGATAATGACTGAAGCAGTTCATCAGGCAATGCGCCCATGCCTTCTATCTGTTGCAATGCCTCTTGTATCTGCAACTGTGCTAATGCAATATCTTTTTGCGTCTTATTGAAATCTTCCATACCTTGCTGCCAGAGTAAGATAGAATCATTTAGTTCGTCGGCATCGAAATCAATATTAAAATCGAAATTCAAATCGCCAAGATCTAGATCATCTATCTTGATCTCAAACTGATTATCAATGCCTTCGAGTAACTCAGCGGCTTCCGTATCCGCGGCTCGTAGTTCATCGATATTGGCATAAGTCTCGACCGTTTCATCGCCATTACCATCACTGCGCGTCACCGTAATCGGTCCATCGCCATCTTGCTCGACGGAAATGTTAACGCCATCATGCTCTGATGTTATATGAACACTCTCCTCGCCATCGTCGACATAAATCTTCACCATGTGACTCCCTACTTGGGGCATCAACATCTTGATATTATCCGGCAAGCCTTCCACATCTGAAAGATCACCCAGATCCTTAAAAATCCACTCGCCATCGTCGCCGCGTTGGAGGAATTTGGCGCTTGTATGAATCTTTTCTTCTATCTCCGCGAGGGGTGCCGTATGAAATTTCCAAGAAAACTTTTGAGACTCGTCACGCGAACCGAGCGTAACTGTGAAAGCCTTTTCTTCGCCATCGCGTATCACGACCACGTCAATTTCATCGCCGGGTTTATTGGCCGCTACAAGCTTGACCAGCTCGCCGATGTTTGTACCGATGGCCTCACCATCAATAGAAACAACCACATCTTTAGCCTGAAGGCCAACTTGGTCTGCTGGACTGCCATCCACAACATCTGTAATGACCACGCCAACTTCTTCTTCACCAGCATCACGCGACCAAACATTCACGAGCGACACGCCTAACCATCCGTGCTCACCGTCATCGCTTCTAACCACACGGCGCAACTTCACATGATGTTTTTCGCTGCCTCCATCGTTTTTCACTTCATCGCTCGCAAAGGCAAACACCATGCCATGGCCAGTGGCATCACCTTCGTCTGTGGTGACAAAGACATGATTACCACCATCTGCACCAACGACCTTTACCATCACCTTGGCAGTCTTGCTGCACTCAATATCATCACTATCACTTGAAATACCAACTATCGCCTGAGCAAAAAAATGCGGTACTACAGCGACCAATAAATAAGATACCATCGTGAACATTTGAAAACTCCCTTTCGTTGTCTATCAAATATGACTGTTTTGGCTATCAATCATTCATATTGACGTGCAGCACGGATACGCAGCACGTAACGTTTCATTTCATCATATCCACTACATTTGGCCCCACTCTTTGGCAGGCACCATGCGTTGTTTCGGTTTGCGTATGGTGCGCAGTCGATTTACTTCGATCCAATAAAAGTTTCCGTCATCACCTATCACACCAATAACCTCTCTGCCATTGTCGCGCTGAATGCGAGGCTCGCGCCAATCGACATAGCGCATCATGCCATCTTGCCGGCTCGGCTGTGTGATGACAGGTTGTGTGACACCCATTGGTAAATCTGTCATAGGCTGCGCTCGTTGAACTACTTTCGGTGCTTGTGGTTGATCGAAGTTTAACGATGGGATGGGGATAACCAGCGCCATCACCGCTGCAGCTATCGCACCCGCTACGAGCCAACCATATCGTTTATGCGCCGACCAGCGGTGCATATTCAACTGTGACGGTAAGTCGTCACTATTAAACCGTGGGGAAATAGAGGCGTAATCATCATCCATCGCAGCCGAGGCAAGGGCATCGATTTGTTTATATTCTTCAAACAACACACGGGCATTAGGGTTTTTAAGCAGTTCACGGTCCAGCTCAAGCGACTGCTCTGGTGACAATTCACCGTCCAGCTTTCGCACAATCAACCACTCAATATCATTCAAATCATGTTTAGTCATGACCTCATCCCACCTTACCCTTTAGCGATTCGCGCAACAGGCGCCGCGCACGAACTAATCGCGTTTCTATCGAATCCACCGGCATAGCCATAGCAGCAGCAATTTCTCGATATGACCATCCGTTCATATGGCGTAACACGAACGGCTCACGATACAAAGCCGGCAACGCCATAATCGCACTTTTCACTTGCCGATGTTGCTCCTCCCGAATCGCCTCAGCAGATCCGGACGATTCCTCATTCGGCTGCATGACCTCGAAAGGCATTGGCCCGGACCGCTGTCGGCGTCGCGTAACGTCACGACCGGCATCAATGGCTGCGTTACGTGCCAAGCGATAAACCCAAGGCCGCCAGCGCCGTTTGTCGCGTAGCTTTTTCGCCTGCGTCCATATGCCCAACCAAACCTGTTGAACAACATCTTCACAACGATCCCAATCACCCAATATGCCAAACACGACACTACGAACCCAGCGATCCTGTCGGCGCACAAACTCATCAAAGGCGTAGCGGTCACCCGTCTGAATCGCCTCGAAAACCGTAACTTCCGGATCAAATTCGTCGGTTAACGCCACCGTCATCTCACCTAAACAGACGTTCGACTACCCAGCCAACCTGTCATATAAATTATAAATGATCACCCGATAAGTCCTTCAACTCCACCAATAGGCGATTGAAGGTGCGGCAAGGGGGGTTCGATGCGTCACAGGTATTCTCTGGGCAGATGCTCAAACCCTGACAGGTACCCTCGTGGCGTTATCCGACCCTGATAGAGTCGGGATACGCGGCATGACGCGCTGCTTGGGGCCTAGAACGGTGACAGCGCGCTCGCCTAACGTAGCTGATAGCTTATCCAACAACATTTGGCTACACGTTACTTGTAACGTGGCATGACATTCGATTTGAGCGATAAACTTATTTGAGGTTGGTACGCGCACGTAAACCGGACACTTACCTTGATGATCTCGTAACACTACGGCTAGTTCTCCAATCGGTGTCGTAGATGTGACATCAAGAATCAACGCCGTAGCTAACTGCCCAACGGCCTGATCCAGCGGGACGATACGACTGACGCGAAGCGAAGGCTCTTCGCGTTTACGATCGACCGTCCCTTCAAAAAATACTATCGCATCGGGTACGAGATCGGCACGATATGTCTCCAAATCTTCGGAGAATACGATAGCTTCGATGCGCCCTTTCAAATCTTCAATCGATACAATGCCCAATTTCTTTCCGGCATTGCGTCCACTGCGTGCCATCAAAGTCCTCACACTAGATATCATTCCACCAAGCACGACGTTATCCCCGTCGTTATACTTAGCTAAATCAATCGTGGTGACCGTGGCACAGGCCTCGAGTATGGCTTCGTGAGAGGCCAACGGATGTCTGGTAATATAAAAACCCAACACGGCTTTTTCACGGGCAAGCATCTGCGCTTCCGACCACTCTGCACGACCAATCGGCGGCGCATTGGATACATCCGCATCATCAGCGCCACCGAACAGACTAATCTGCCCCGAACGCACATCCTGTTGATGAGCCTGCCCGACGGAAATGGCGCTGTCCAATACGTCCAGCAGGGCTTTGCGCATCGCACCGGTCACATCAAACGCACCGGCGCAGATCAAAGATTCTATCGCCGCCCGATTGACTCTGGTCAAATCCACCCGTTCACAAAAATCGTACAGGTCTTTATACATACCGTCTTTTTCACGTTCAATAACAATCGCCTCGACCGCTTTACCACCGACTCCCTTGATCGCGCCAAGCCCGAAACGTATACAACCAGGCTTGGCCTCAATCCCTTCTTCTGCAAGAACCAATCTGGATTCAACCGCGAAGTCCAACTTGGAACTATTGATACTAGGTGGTTCCACGCTGATCCCCATATCTCGACATGCTTGCCGATATTCCGCAACTTTATCCGTGCTCGACATCTCATAAGTCATCAGCGCAGCCATAAACTCAACAGGGTGATAGGTCTTGAGCCAGGCCGTTTGAAAGGCGACAATCGCATACCCCGTCGAGTGTGCTTTGTTGAAGGCATAGCCACCGAATTTGAGAATATCCTCGAAAATTTGCTCGGCTGTCTTACGATCTACACCATTCGCATCACATCCAGCTATAAATGGTTCGCGCATGGATTCGATTAAGTCAATCTTTTTCTTGCTGATGGCCTTCGCTAATCGAAACGCTGTTTTTAGTTCAATACCACCCAGACGATTCACCAACCGCGATACTTGCTCCTGGTAAACCATAATCCCATACGTTTCCTCAAGCACTTCCGTCATGGCAGGGTGCGGCGTGCTCCAAGCTTGACCGTGCTTGCGAGCGATGTATTCAGGGATGTACTCCATAGGTCCAGGTCGATACAAAGCATTCGCCGCGATAAGATCTTCGATACGATTAGGCCGCATGCGCATAATGACATCACGCATCCCGCCGGACTCAAACTGAAAAACACCTTTCGTCTCCCCACGGGCGATTAGTTCATATACCCGTTGATCCCCTAGGTCGATCGTTTCGAGGTCAATCGTTTCACCCGTACTCTGCTGAGCTAATTGTCGCGCACGCTCTACCACACTGAGCGTACGAAGCCCCAAAAAGTCCATCTTCAGCAAACCGACGCGCTCGACCGTAGGACCATCAAACTGCGTAATCAAGGCATCTTGCCCGGCTGATTTGTACAACGGCAAAAAGTTTGTTAAAGGCTTATCCGCCACAACCACCCCGGCTGCGTGTATGCCTGCGTTTCGTGCGACCCCCTCCAAGCGTCTCCCGATATCAATCACGCGCTTCACCGTCTCATCAGATTCATATTGCTTGCGAAGTTCGGGTTCTTGATCCAACGCTTTGTCAAGCGTCATTTTCAATTCAGTTGGAATGAGTTTGGTCAACTCGTTGGCCCGCGCAAATTCCATACCCATGACACGCGCGACGTCCTTGACCGCCGCCTTGGCTTTGAGCGTACCGAAAGTAATAATTTGAGCCACGTGACCGTACTTGTCACGGACGTAGTCGATCAGTTTTGCACGACCATCTTGACAAATATCCAGATCGATATCCGGCATTTCATCTCGGTCGGGGTCCATAAAACGCTCGAAATACAGTCCATATCGAATCGGGTCTGGCCGAGACAGATAAAGACAATAAGCCACGACCGCACTACACCCGCTACCACGGGTGTTAACTGGAATTCCATGCTCTCGCGCATACTTAACGCAGTCCCAAACGATTAAAAAATAACTGGCAAAGCCCTTACTCGTGATAACTTCCAACTCATAATCAATGCGCTCGCGCAAAGCCGGCGTGATCTCATCGTAACGTTCAGCTGCCCCTTGATATACCAACTTTCGAAGATAATCCGCATCATCCAATGGCTCGCCTTCGTCGCTTTTGATTTCCGCAGGAACCTGATACACCGGCGCATGGCGCTGGTTCAAATCCAGTTCAAGATTGCACATATCCGCAATATGGAGCGTATTGGCTAGCGCTTCCGGATGGCCAGGAAACAATGATGCCATTTGCTCAGCATTTTTGAAAAAGAATTGGTCCGTGGGAAACTTGAATCGATCTTCATCCGACAACTGTTTACCCGTATTGATACAACACAACACATCATGGGCCTCGACGTCATCATGTTCAAGGTAATGCACATCATTCGTGGCGATCAACCCAACCCCCAAGCGCTTAGCCATATCGATGAGTTCCGGATTTAGCCTCTGCTGATCCTCGATCTGATGATCCTGCAATTCCATGAAAAAACGATCGGGACCGAAAATATCAAGATACGTCTTGGCAGATTCCTCAGCCGCAGCGCGATCCCGCGTGAGAAACTGTTGCGGCACTTCTCCACCAATACAAGTACTGGTGCAGATAAGTCCGCCTGAATATTCCCGCAGCACTTCCTTATCAATCCGCGGTTTGCGATAAAAACCTTCGGTATACCCGATGCTCGATAGACGTATCAGGTTTTGATACCCCTCAAGATTCATCGCTAACAATAGCAGGTGATATGCTTCCTTACCCTCCGTCGCCTCGCGCGACTGACGATGCGTCTTAGCTAGATATGTTTCGCAGCCGATGATCGGCTTCACACCTGCTGCCTTAGCGGCTAAGTAAAATTCGATGGCCCCAAACATGTTTCCATGGTCGGTAATCGCCACGGCTGGCATATCAAATTCTTTGGCACGACTAATCAGCGCTTTAATACGCGTAGCCCCATCAAGTAAGCTATAATGGGTATGTACGTGCAAATGAACGAAGTCGGGGTTGCTCATGATCCCTTTAGCATCCTTTCCAAGCGATCGTCTTTCGAAATCTTTCAGTATAGGCACTGGGCTGACGGCTATCGTATCGATTCAAGCAACGACGTCTACGGTACATCGCTTACTCAACATCAAAGAGGTGATACAAGAGTGTAATCCCCTGTAGCAGATTTCACAAAGAGTTCACAGCGCAAGACACTCATTCAATCTACCGTATCTAGGCGCCGACGGAATTCAGCGATAAACGTCTGACAGTCCGGCGTGTTACACTGCTGCTCACATAAGTCGATGAATTTCCGCGCGAGATCAACCTGACCATCAGCTAACCAAAGTTCACCCGCGACACATAAAGTCCAAGGCAGTTCGGGATGTTGCATCCCCCAGTTGACCAGCGCCTGTTGCAACCGCTTGCGGGCATCCACCGTGTCAGGATCATTCCCTGTTAATGTCGATACGCGCGACGCGGCACGCTGATATTTTACGCCATGAAAATCAATCAGCGCCATCGTCGCTTTCAACAACGGCACATCATCACGCCTCGGTATCGTATCCAACATCTTCGAAGCGATAGATATTTCTCCTGATTGGACCTTATCAAATAGTAATTGGGCAAGGTTCAACCTGGCCAAAGCATTTTCAGGGTCAACCCGCAAAACAAATTGATAAGCGTGCATAGCCTCCTTAATTTTACCCAATGCAGCATAAGCCACACCAAGGTTGATGCGAGCCGTTGTGTTCTCCGGCATCCAAGAAAGCAACGTTTCCAAACGATCTACCGCTGCCATGTATGAAGTAGGCGTAGCCTGGGCTATATCGAGTTCCGCCAGCGCCAAGATAGCCGGTACTTCGTAGGCATTATTGCGCACCGCTTGCTCATACAGACGCCGCGCATCGCCATGGCGCCGCTCATCACGATAAATTTGTCCCAGTTGATTGATCCACGGGTTCTTCAACGGCGCCATCTCAATCGCCTGCTCGTAGTAATCTATCGCTAAATTGGTAGAACCAATCTCATGATAGATCATGGCTAAGCGGTAACGAACCGACGCACTCTTCGGATCCAAATCCATCGCTCGTTGCAGCGAATCAATCGCATCATCCGTTTGGCCAAGCTTAAACTGAGATGCAGCGATGGCCTGTAGCGCATCGCTTATCAATTGGCTATCCTGTTCATGAACGAATTCATATCGAGCAGCCTCGATCGCTTTTTCATATTGCTCATCGTTATAATACGCCCAGGCCAGCCTTTCATGCACATGTGGAAAACCTTCAAATAGCGTGGCCAGACGCTGGGATTTTCGCAATGGTAATTCGTAGAACCACGAGACATGCCAACTCATAGCCAGCAGAGCCACAAAAAGTATGCCGCCACCACAATATAATGCCACAGAAGCGGCACGTTTTCCCGCGCTACTAACCATACGCTCATAAAAGGACATGACAGCCAACGACACGAACCATAGCAGGCCAATGATCGGCAAATACATGTAACGATCAGCCGCCAAGGTATTTCGCGTAGGTACCAGTTGAAGCGTAGCCGCAATGGTCACAAGAAACCATCCAAACGCTAGCGCTGCAGACCGGTTTCGCCTCGCACTGATGCCAACCCAAACAAAGGCTGGGATCACCGTTAATATCGCTACCAGCGTGCGCCACTCAAACCAGTGCACATTGCCCGGTGCAGGATACCAACTCGCCAAACCCACCGGCCACACAAAATGCTGGAAATACCAAGCTAGCGATAGCAGCGCCCGTACTGTCGTAGACCCCAACATATGTGTGCGTGCCCCCTCAAACATTCCCGCCTGGGATGTGGCACCAATATTCACCCAGACAAAAAATCCCGTCATAACCGTAATCACAGCCCAGAGGAAGATAAACGGTCGATCAAATTTTCGCCGCTGCACCAGCGGTACGATCAGTAACAATAAAGGCAAGCCAACGCGGATTTTACTAATCGCGCACAGCAGGGCACAACATACCGTAGCCACCACCCACCATGCACGCCGAGACATCAGCCATCGCTGCAAGCAAACAATGGTCGCTAACGCAAAGCATGTAGACAGTAACATCATGCGCCCATTGATCCACGCGACGACCTCAACCTGCAACGGATGAACCGCAAAGCCCATCGCCACAACAAACGCAATCAAAGCACTTCTTCTACTGGTACGATCCACCGATAGTCGATTCACTACGCAAAATACAAGCAATGCGTTGCACACGTGCAGCAGTACATTGGTCAAATGAAAAAGCCAAGCACCCGCATCAACACCATCGGCAAAAAGATCAAACTGCTCGGCGATCCAAAACTCGAAAGAAAAACTAAGCAGCGGAATGGGCTGGTACAAATCGCGATGAATAATACGAAAAAGCTCAAGGGCATGAGTGAGTGATGGATGATTAACCAACACATGATTGAGCACTAGTCGATGATCGTCGCCACCGATAAAGGTACCCCGCAAGGTAGGTATCCCCATCATGAGCGCAGCTACCGCGATGAAAATGAGATAGACCGCGACCCCACGCAGCCCGCGCGCCGGCGCTTCCGCCTGCATCGCCATAAACTTGTTCGTGACATCTTCTGACATAGCTTGTGCAATCTTAACCGAACCGCGTCCGTGAGGAAGCGGCCCTTCACGGCACACAGCGCTGTCCCATCCTCTCAGCAACCATCACCGCTCAGATAACTCATCGTTTCACGAATATCGCTACACGACACGGAGTTAACACACTATGATGATGCATGTGAATGCCCAACATGAGTAAGCGAGAAAGATTGATTTAGCCGATACTGGTTCAAGTATGACACGCACCAAACACACTATTCACTTGGCCCTTGGCATAGGCGTGTGGGCTATCACACTGACCGGCCTATCGATGGCAGGATACGCGGTCTACGAAACGACCACCCGACCCAGCGTAACCTTCACCATCAACACCGACACTCCTCACCTACTTCAACCTGGTGATCTTGTTTACCTGCAAACCGGCAGCGGCTTACAATCAGCGGGTGAAATTATCACCGTCACCCATGATCGATCCGCACTGACGGTCATACTCAAACCTGACAAGGCAAAGCAAATAAACACATCAACGCTAGCAACCATATGGCAAACACCGTTCTCTGTTGAAGACGCATTAGATGCACTACTCCCGCCTGACATCCAAGACGACATCGCTGCGCAGATCGCTGCCGAATGGCAGGTTCACCAGGCGGCGCTATCGGCTATCTGGAACCCTATCGTTGCTGAGATCGCTACGGATTTTCTTACGCTGGTTCATCCACAAATCGAAGCAGCACTCCAGAAACGTGAAGATATCTTATGGCATATTGCCCAAGCCCACGGGCAGCGGCTTTCACAACATTGGCCCCAAATCCAGCAAGAATTGTCACCCATCCTCCAGCAGCATCTCACGCCGGTACTAGCTCGTCTGATTAACGAAGCTTTGGTTGAAGCGCCCAAGCTCAATATCGCCTGGCTCATCGCGCGTGGACGCTTCGGCGATGCGTATCAACAAATGTTAGACTGGATGACTCAATACCTTACGCAATTGCCGGAAGAGGATAAACAAGCTTTGTTAGACGCCATACACACCACCTGGCAGACGGCGCGCAATAATCCAACGATCAGCGAAATTTTTTCCACCATAGGTTACCAAGTCTTGGAAGATGAAGCGCTGGCCCGCGCTTTAACCGACATCTATCGAGAAGCCGTCGCAGACAATCCACAAACAGCCAACTTTTTTCGAGATCGACTGATCAACTCACCACGCGTACGCGAAGAATTCTATGACCTGATGGAGCGGTTCGCACCAACAGCGCGGCACATCGCCGCCCGTTGCTTGTTCCAAGACGACGGGACCACCAGACCGGAGATTGTCCACCTAGTTCGTTCGATCGCGCTGCGCCGCCGTGTATCGTGGATCACATTAACCACCATCGATCCCCACGCCACCCTGCTCACACCTCATGCGTCGATCCCCGTCACAGACAAAAGGCAGCCTCGATGACGCCTTCACCAACGACACCTTGCGGTTTATCAGCCCGCGACGTCACCATCACACTGCCCAACGGTACAAAACTCTTGGATCGCGCCAACCTGATAGCTCCAGCCTCAAGCCTAGTCATCCTGGCCGGTCCCAGCGGTTGCGGTAAAACAACGCTACTTCGTTGGCTTGCTAATCTTCCCGACGACTCGCCTGCCGCTGTAACCGTCGAGGGGAAAATCGAATTTACATGCGACAAGCAAAACGCCGAACCACATAGCCGTGGCAACGTGGGTTTAGTCTTCCAAAACCTCGCACTATTCGACGAGCTTTCTCCCGAGGCCAATGTCCAATTCGCTATCGACCATCGACGGCCTCATCAACCAGCACACACGAATGCAAAAGAACAATTGAAACAACTTCGGATACCGCTCGACACACCGCTTTCACGATTAAGCGGGGGCGAAAGGCAACGCGTCGCCGTCGCACGAACCCTAGCGACCCATCCGCCGATCCTATTATTCGACGAACCCACAACCGGACTCGACCAAGCCACAGCCCGATCCGTTGCCCAGCTCATCGCAGACACACAACAACGACAACAGGCGACCGTGATCGTCGTTACACACGATTACGCGCCTTTCCTCCCGCACAACCCCAAGCTATATCTCTTGAACCCACACGAACGAAATATAGGCATGGTCCAAGAAGAGGAGCTTCGCGCTTTCTTCCAAAACCCTCAACCCGCCGCATTGCGCAACCAACTTTCTAACCAGCCGATAAATGCATGGCCGGACAAACCTTGGATCAAATGGCTAACAGGACCGGGAGAAGTTCTGGGCAATCTAATCCTCTGGCCGTTAGCGCTGCTCGGCGGCTGGCGACGACCTCGTTGGAAACTACGTTATTTTTGGCACTACATGTGGATGGTCGGACTTGGATCGACAGCGATTTACGTCGCGATTGCCGGGGCCATGCTGGGCTTCGTCTTCACCTCGTTTAGTTTCTCGCAAATGCCCTATGCGCAGGTCACAGTGCCCTTGGTCACGCAAGAGTTGTTAGCCGCCGTGGGCGTGAGCACCTTCCGCATTATCGTCCCATTAATGATCGCCGTCCTATTAGCCGGTAAATGCGGGGCGGCCATCGCTGCCGATGTCGGCGCTCGACGTATCACGCAACAATTCGACGCCCTCTCAAGCTTCGATGTTGAACCGAGACATTACCTTTACGGTAATATTGGCCTAGCCCTGATTATCGCCTGTCCCCTGCTATCATTACTAGCCTACGTCACCAACGTCTACGCTGCGATGATCGCATACCTGTTGGCCACCGGCGATGGTTCATTAGCTGTTTTCGACCGCAATTTTTTTTCCATCGTGTGGCCCATAAATAGCAACCTACCTCGCGGTATCGGATGGGTATTAACTAAAGGTGCCATCGGCGGGCTTGTTATTAGCACCGTGGCATACACCCTGGGTGCGCGTCCGAAATCCGCTTCCGTAGAGGTTAGTCGAGATGTAGGTTTGTCCATTTTCTGGGGCTCACTAGGGGTACTCACCCTTCATTCCATTTTCACTTTCATTGAGTTTTGATCGGACTCTATTGCCCATATCCTCCAAGTCTGATCCCATCGTCCGCGAACAACACTTACGATTACGACATCTTTCCACAACGCTAGGCCCCCATAAAGACGTTCACCACACACACCACTCACCACATGAACGGCACCGCACGCCAAGCGGACCTTATCCCCAATAGGTTATCGAAACTCAGCCTGCTTATTCGGCCTATCCCTGCGCCATCCGGGACACGCGTGACACCCCCCATAATGTTAACGAGAAGAACCGTCCATTTAGTGTCATCATTATGTCACTATAAATCTCACCGCGATCTTCCTACGTCCCATTTAACCCTATGATAACCGGATAATCGATACGAACAGAATAACAAATGTTACTTATCGCGCCAGCCACTTCGTCCTCTAAATAGCCAAGAAAATTCACCTATAAAGTTCGACCCGGGCAACGTCGATAGCGATGCAGAAGGAAAGATGCCCTAGAGACTAATGAACATGAAGGCAAAAACAACCATCGTCATATTGGACACCGACGTACGACGCCGCGCACGGTTAACAGAGGTATTGTCAGGCGACTTCACCTGCCTAGGTGGGTCATCCTGGCCAAGCGTTGCCCACGATATACATAACCATACACGCATCGCCTTCGTGGTGCGCATGGACGATCATAGCCAGGCCCGCATGAAATTGGCCATCAGTGCTATTCGACGCGTACATCGCAACCAAGCCATCATCGCTATCGTACCCACCGACTACGCTCTGCTCATGCGTGCGGCTTTCCGGGCCGGCGCTACGGACTGCGTTGAGCAATCCATCAGCGACTACGACTTGCGTCGCTGCATCGCCCAGGCGATTTTCGTTGCGGGCCTGGCTGACAAGCAGGAAAAATTGAGCGATTGGATGGTGTTCGCACGAGACCAACTATCAACAGAATACACCGAAACAACCCGCGCCCTCGTTGCCGCCGTTGAAGCCAAGGATCCCTATACGCGTACGCACTCCATGGCTGTGGCAGACTTGGCTGCAGGTATAGGCCAACGACTCTCTCTGCCGGATGCCACGCTCAGCGCACTACGAACCGCTGCCCTACTACACGATATAGGAAAAATTGGTATTCCCGATGCGATATTAACCAAACCCGGACGACTCAGCGAAATGGAGTTTGACGAAGTCAGGCGACATCCCGAAACCGGCGCAGCTATTTTAGGTCATGCCAAACAATTTGCCGATGTCCGCCCCATGATTTTACACCATCACGAACACTTCGACGGCAACGGTTATCCAGCAGGTTTAGCCGGCGATAACATTCCTATCGGCGCTCGCGTACTCGCCATGGCTGACGCACTGGATGCCATGCTATCGCCACGTAGTTATAAATCCGCGTATAGCATTGAACGGGTCATCCAAGAAATACATGCAGCCAAAGGTAAACAATTCGACCCGCACGTCGCAGACGTCACCCTAGCCTGGCTCCAGCAGGACCCACAAGCATTCCAGTCAAGTTCGCCGGCTAGAGCAAGCTCTTATACTGTGTAGCAGTCAAAACTCATCATTTCCCGGAAGATGGCTTCAAAAAAGCGATACGCAAAAAAGAAGGGTGCTGTAGTGCTTTGTCATAGCTTAGCATTCGTGCGGCTTGGGCAAGTCCCGAAGTGCGCCAAAGCTAATTCTGAGGAGAACGGGTGATAACATACCCGCCCCGATTCTTCCGCTTAAGTAACGGAAAGTGACCGGCGTAAACGGCTTTCTCGGAAGGAATGCTCGTCCGCGTGCATCCAAGAGATGGGCGGTGGAAGTAATCAATGACAGTATGCCCGTGGCGAAACTAAAGTCGGGGCAAAGCGTATGACTAACAAGGAGGGCGTACTATCAACTCTACAGCCATGGTAGCACCGAGATGGTGGAATACACTGGCGTTTCGACTGGCGGTTGTCATAAACGTAGCCGCAATCGTGGTGCTTGGCGCATTCGGGATTATCGACTCCCGACGTGAAGCAGCTGCGCATATCCAGCCCGAGATCGATCGACTCCGCGAGGAAGCGAGGGTATTGCGCGTAGCATGGGACCAACTTCCGGATGAAGTACAGTTCCAGGGGTTTCTCGATCAGTTCTGCCATCAGATGAGCTCCGCCGCATCCCCAGGCCACCACATCGTGGTCTTCGACCAAACGGGTGAGATTGCGACTCGTGCCCATGAACATGCGAATCATAATCTGGAAACCATGATGGCTGCGAGCGAAACCGGAGACACTGTTCGTTTCGTGCATGATGGTGAACCATTTGCATCCGTAAGCGTCAAGACACAAGACGGAGCCACGATTGCCGTAGCGCAGTCTCTCATACTCGTAGAACAGATTTTGCACGCTCAACGAATCAGCCGTCTAGCGAGTACAGGCGTCCTGGTGCTTTTGGTTTTTGGCGTTACGACCACGGCGCTACTGGTATGGGTGCGCAATCCTCTCCGCGATCTCGTAGCGGCTGTTTCAGCCGTAGGAAAACGAAAATTCGATGTTCGCGTACGCCCCTCCGGCAGCCGAGAACTCCGCTACCTCACACATGGAATCAACGAGATGATTCAATCGTTGGAGGAGGTGGAGCGAGACCGCGAATCACAGATGAAACAAGCGCAAGAGATTCAGCAGGCACTCCTCCCGCGTGGCGATCGGGAAGTCGATGGTTACGATATTGCCGCCGTGTTCCTTCCGACGGAGAGCATCGGCGGCGACCTTTACGATAATGTCAAACTCAGTGACGGTTCAACACTCCTAGCCGTGTTCGATATCTCCGGCCACGGTGTGCCAGCCGCGTTATTCACCGCACTTCTACGGGCCGTCGTTCGCCACCGAGCAGCGGCGACGACGGACTTGGCGTTTATCGCTGAAGCCATGAACGCAGCACTAGCGGAGGTAGCTCCGTCCGATACATTCGCAACATGCCTCCTCGTGCGACTTCTGCCCAGTGAGGGAGCGGTAGAGTATGTCCGTGCCGGACATGATCCTGCCATCCTCGTCACACCGGGCAAGCCACCAGTCAAGCTAGAACATGGCGGCATGGTCCTCGGCGTGCAGCAACAAGTCCAATACGAGGTTTCACGTGTCGCATTACCCTGCGGCAGTCGTATTATCATGTTCACGGACGGGATCCATGAAGCATCGGATGCCCAAATGCGGCTCTACGGACGTGAACGGCTGGCGAAACTACTGGCCGAAACGAGCGACCTTCCTCCGGAGGAGCAGCTTCACGCGGTCGTGCGTAGTGCGCAATCCTTTCAGGGCCGCGACCGATTCGACGACGATGTGACCTTACTTTGCGCCCGCCGCAATTAACCTATGACCTCTCCCACCAGGCAAGCACACGAACAACGCCCAGCCATGCTACTTCATCCACAAACAATCAGCCGGAAATGGGCATAATCGAGTGCCCAACGAAAGGACGAGCCGATAACAAGTGTCAACACACGACCTCCAAAGGCACATAGCCGTATCCGCTTTGATTTTATGCCCACGTCGCATACGATCGACATACGGGAGGTGTCGACACAGGCAGTGTGCCTGACCGGCGGCCTTTTGGGTGGCGGAACGCGCGTTGTGACCGAACACGATTTAGTAGAACGATGCCGCGAAGGTAACCGCGATGCGCAGCGCGAGTTATACGATCTCACGTCAGAACGCGTGTATCGGCTACTCCTCAAGATGACGGGTAATCCGGATGATGTATTCGACTTAGCCCAGGAGACATATCTCAAGGCGTTCACCCGGATAGGCCAGTTTGACGGACGATCGTCGGTCGCGACGTGGCTTTATCGGGTAGCCGTCAACGAAGCGCTACAGTTTCTACGACGCACCAGCCGTACTCGGGTGAAGCTACAGGAGATTGTTCCACGCGACCGCATGGAATCAAGTACAACGCAGAGCACGATCAGGCTTGACGTAAACGACGCACTCACGCTGTTGCCCCCGCATGACCA
>JAJRWX010000086.1 GCA_024276605.1 Planctomycetota bacterium
CCATCTTCCCGGTAGGATCGTCGCAGGAGATGGGTCTCGTAGAGCTTGCCTTTATAGGTGCGCTTCGTGGTGGCTACATGTACTGAACCATTCCTGCTTGGCATACTTATATAGTACACCTTCCTAAGTAATAAGTCAAGCACATATCTTCTATTTAGTGGCTACATATCGACAAAGCTGAAATCCCCCTAACCCTCTGTCACTACATCAGTTAAATTCCCAAAACGCCCAATCTCACCGAAAAGTTCGGTTTAGCTTGCGCGGTGCCTTGAATTTGTGTGCAGCGAAGAATCAACAATGAACTCAGCAGCTAGAGCAAGCTCTATTTTTATCTAGCGGTCAAAACCCGTTATTCCCGAAAAATTAGCGCAAGAAAGCGATACACAAAAACGCAGGATGCTGAAATCTATTCACTAACGCTACCAATGATCAGAGCAATCTCTATGTGACGGTAATATCCGGGTGCATGATATAATTGGCAGTGGGTGGCATGGACAAACGCCGCGGAATCGGGCTGTCGCATGTCCAATGGATGCTACTCGCGGTGTTTGCCCGTGCAGGCGCAACCGAGGAAAAGCACGGGCAAGCGTCGCCCCTACGCCTCTTTTCATTCGCGATTACTATAACGCGACGCTTGTCCATGCCACCCAACTCAAGCCCGCCTAACCTGTCTTGCACGTGTAACATCCCGTAGTATGTTATTCACGGAGGTATTGGATGCTTCTATGCTAACTTGACCGTTAAAGACTATAGCGGTTGAGATCACCACGGCCATGGCGAAAATGTCATTCCGCTGTCAAAGGCGCTATACCCGGCGCGCAAAAAAACCGGCGACTGGTGATTAGCCAATCGCCGGTTTATAGTCATTCGCCATAGTGATGTTCCATTGAACGGTTACTTTGTTCAATGGAGCAACGATTCGAATCGATTACGGACACAAACCGCTTGGCTGCGTAATCGAATCACGGGCCACGCGGACCAAACCAAGGTCACCGTTACTGACCGTGTTGTCGTTGTTAATGTCAGCACGAATTTCGAACATACCCGTAGCACTGTTTGGATCCACGACCTGACTACCAGCGGGTCGAGCGAGAATAATATCTCGAGCGCTACGCACAAAACCCAAGTCGCCGTTGTTGACCGTAATGGGCGTTGGGTTGGCATCACCGAAGATGGCCCATGCCGTACGGGTTTCATCAGCGATAGGCGCCCCACCACCGACGCAATCAACGCCGGACACGGTGATGTCATACTTAACCGGAATCTCACCTATTTGTGGGTTGTTACCGGGCAGCGATGGACTAAACGACAGTACGGCTTCGTTAGGATTCGCTCCAGCAACCACCGTCATGGTTATAGTCGATGTATCCTGTGCAGCACCGTTGGCGTCACACCCGATAGCTGTTACCGTCGCACCACTGATATCAACGTCCACGTCATACACAATGACAATCTTATTGATACCGGTTGAACGCGGTTCTGAATAAACACTACCCGCAGGCATATCCTGGCCATACTCATTTCCGCCACAAGCAGGATTGAACGTGCACCCAGAACCATGCTGGCCGATGGACGTCCACGACTGCGGTATGGGCTGCGTGCATGGAGGCAGCTCGCACACGTCCGGCACACCGTTCATGGGATTTACGTCCGCTAGACCGTTGGTTATATCGCATGCGTCGGGCACATCGTTGAAGTTGCAGTCAGCACAAGTTACATCACCAACCGGACAGTCAGTTATATCGCAAAAGTCCGGTATTTGATTGTTGTTACAATCCGCACAGAGTGGATTGCCCGGCGGGCAATCGGCAATGTCTGTGACATCTGGGATGCCATTGTTATTGCAGTCTTGCTGCGTACAGGTAATGCTCAGTGTGCCGATAGGGACGGCCGTTGATGTCGAGCCTACGCGGATTCGATAACGCTTGTTGATGACATCACCGATCACGGGCACCGAAACAGACGCACAAGGTACTTCACTACAACCTAAGAAATCCGCCACCGGGTCGGGTGGACAATTATCATTAATATTAATCTCATATACAGCTACGGCTGTGAATTGATTGGTTTCGCCACCGCCACAAGTGTCGACGGTCAGTATGCCCGTACATTGTGGCGCGTATTCATACCACACATCGGAAAGGAAAGTGGGACATTGGTCAACCGTTGGGCAACTGATAGAAGCATTGTTCAAGTCGTAAGTTACTGTGGGCGGAATGAAATCATCAGACAAAGCACAGTCGTTATTTGGAGGCGGTGCATTAGCCAGTGAGCAGGGAATTTCCACATCAAGGAGATACTTGCCACCTACATCAGGAATCGGAGAGGCTAAGCTAATGAAGTATTCATTGCCGGGTATCATACCCTCCACGCAAGTGTCGGACAGTCGCCCGCCTACGCCGCAACTACCACCCGCATCGTCGTTACAACCGACTGTAATCAATGAACCACACGCCGTTTCACGATCGGTAGGATCAGCCACTTCGTAAATCTGAATAATCGAATCCGTCGCGTTAATGTCCGATGTATTGCAGGTTTGGAAGCGTGCCGAGGTTGCGCCACTGGCATTCGGCATAATAAACCGATACCAGATGGTACCAATCGCTTCAACAGGGCCGAATTTGTTACAACAAAAGACCGGGTCACCCGGTGCGGATGTTGCTGCTTCATTTGAGGATTCCCCGATTGCGACGCATTTTGTGGCATCGGGCGTACAGGGCGCTCCGCCGGCGTTGGGCTTTACGAACAACAGTTCTTGCGCGCCACAGACATTGGTATCTAAATCACAAGTACGCGGCAAACCGTCGGCACCCAAGCCGCAATCTTCATTCTTACCGCAACGGAAGGGTACCCCGCTACACGTTCTACAGAAGCAATCGTCATTACCCGGAGGAACAAAGGGGCATAATGTCTCAGCAGAGAGTACACAATTAAAGTCCCAGAATGAATCGCAACAGAAATTATCATCTCGGCATACCAGATCGCAGCACACCGGATTTTCACAACCTCCGAAA
This sequence comes from Planctomycetota bacterium, assembly GCA_024276605.1. Classification (GTDB taxonomy): domain Bacteria; phylum Planctomycetota; class Phycisphaerae; order UBA1845; family UBA1845; genus JAJRPG01. The sequence goes on from JAJRWX010000086.1 coordinate 3,015, forward strand.
ACACAAATCCCCGCGTTGTTCTGGTCGCCACATGGGATGCCTTCCGGACACAAGTCGGGGTCCGGATTATTAAATTGATCCCAACATCTGATTTCCGGTATCTCTTCGAAGCAATCGTGTAGTCCGAAATTGCATTCATAGATTGGGCACGTGAAACTATTTTCACCTTGAAAACGCCCGGCATGCCAGATAGCTGTTCTTGGCGCACAGATGCCATTTGATTGGCAAACCTGGCCGGATAAACAGAGTCCATCGTTAGGAATACAGGTGTCACCTACTGGACAATCATTATCCGTTAGACATCCCGTCGTCCCAGCAATTGCGCATTGGCCACATTGTGTAGCCGGCGAGTTGGGGTCTTTAATACGCAGGCACTGTTCGAAGCGCGTGTCGCGTATATTGTTATCCGGAAGACAGCACGCATGATCGCCACAGGGCGGAATAAACGGATTATCCTTACATTGGTTTCCACCGGGTCCGTCAAATATCCCGTTAGACGCCTGCCAACGACCGTTGAGACAACCAAGTACGGGTACGTTATCGAAACACAATGCGCGATCACAAATTTTGACCGCTGGTGAACAAGTTCCGGTGTTAAGTGGATCGCTGGTACTCTTGCAGTCGTCATCTGTAAAACATACCAGGCCGTCGTGGATGCCTCCGTTACAAGTCTGTAGACATTGAGACCCTAAAGAACAATCCGCACTAGTTGTACAGGGTGTATCAACGAGCATGCACTGCCCACCCAGGCAGTCGCTATCCGTTTTGCAAGATATACCCGGGGTGGATCCCCCTATGCACGTGGTCGGAACCTTCTGCTGCGGACAACAGGCACCAATCGGCGCGGTGCCACGGCATTTTACGCGTACATGGAAGATTGAAGAATCACTTTGCGGGCATACCGGCGTACGTTGGCCATTGGCAATACATTGTTCCGCCGTCCAGGTGACAATCCCCGTGTTAGGATCGGTTACAATGGCACGAAAAGAGTTTTTGCTGAACCCGGCCTGTGTTTCTCCCGGTCTGATAATACCCACACCGTCCCTACTCGGGCTAAATGTCACAAAAACGCCATCAGGTAGAAATACGCCGGGTGGATACAGGAACCGGGCGATTTCAAGTTTATTACCACCTATTCCATTGAACGTCGTCTCCGTATTAGGACGTCCTTGCGTTTCAGTAATAGCACGAAAATCGATATCTACCGTGTAAGGCTGATTACCGGTGGCGCGGAATCCTACTTCCAAACTACTAATTTCACATGCCTGATCGCCCAAAGCCAGCGTTAAATCTTCTGCCCATCGATTACCTGCACCAATCTGAATGGCCTCGGCGATGTTACTCACCGCTTGATAAGCCAGGTATTCCGTCTCGCAGATATCGTCGGCGAATATTTCAGCGAAAAAACTGGCGTGTGGGAAGAAGGGAAATCCACCAGACGATAAATTGCAGCTAAAATTAGATAGCGAAAAGTTATCATTTGAGAAACCACGTTCTGCAGGATTGCCAAACAACCAACCAGCTTCATCTCTGTTGAATTTTATCCCAAGGTAAAAGTTGGGAGTGGCAGTGGGGAGAGGGTCATTCTGAAACCGTGGAAAAATCAAATCTATTACATGAATGATCGCCTTGTCATTGTCTAGGAAAGGTGTGGCGTGTGATGTGCCCGGGATAGGGGTACCGCCACTTTCCGGGCATCCGTCGTAAAGATTGATGAAAACTCTAAAATTATCGCCACCGCCCGGCACGCCGCCGTTGACTGCAATCCTCACACGTTTGAGGTCGCAATTTTCAACTAATTCCGTGCCAATGTCATCGGCCATGAGAAAACCCGAGCCTGGGCGCTTAAATAAAAGCCCGAAAAGGTTATTCAGGTCATACTGCGTGTTGCTATACACAACTTGTTCGCCTGCGGCTGCGTTGACTTGCGCATTTAAGGCGTCATCAAGTGTCTTGCCCTTTGTCGTAACCATTGGCTGGTCACTGCCGACGTATATCATGTGGTGCTGCACCCTGAAGTTGTTGGGTACCTTCTCAATCGTAGGTAGCTTGGGAGAATCGGGATTCCCCCTCCGATAGTCCGCCATCGACTGCTCGAACAGTTCAATTTGCTTCAGGTCGCGTAGCAGCAAATTGCTCCGGTCAACGTTAACTTTTTTGTCCGCCCATGCCGATGTCGCAATAATCGCCGAACATACAACCAGCATCCAAGCCGTTCGATGCTTTGTGTTTTGCACACTTTCCATCGTTAATGCAATCCTCTTTAATGGCCTACGTAGGATGGTCGCTCCAACGTGCCTTTGCCCACCATCGATTCACTCATAACGGTTGGCGTCAGACATTGGACCCCCCAACGAATGAAACACGCCTCCTTTGGTACACCAAAGAAGGTGACAAAAACCGAACTGCGTCGCCATGCACAGCGCAAGCGCCATGACACACGACATCGAATAAACCCCTGCAAAAAAAGCAAGCCACCCCTAACTGCGACTCGCTTCGCTGCTCTGAGTCGCCGTACTAAGTGCGAACCCCGCAACAAACCTAAGGCACCTATGGTACCTCACCCGCACGCGACAAACAAGACCTCAGAGCCAAAAAAAGGATCGCCATGGTCATTTCCCGGCCATTTCCAGCGTCCTATATCAATCAACCAAGCACACATACAACCGTCCAATTCGAGACCCCACGCTATCGTGCATGGCCAGGGATGGGTTATCCCTCTCGGATTCATAGCCAATCGGCTTGGTCCAACCTGCGACCGATTCGCGTCTCTACCATCCTTTCAAATGATAGGCATGTATGTATGCACGGGTAAAGGAGAATTACCGGCCTATCTTTGACGTGATCGTCTACACAGGCGAACACCGGGCTGGTCGTCAGGCTAGCGGAGATGCGTAGTTTTTCTGCAAGAGGCTTTATCGGCAATACTTATCGGGCGTTTGAAAACTTTACCCTGAGTTACGCGGCTGGTTTGAAGCGAGGTTTTATCTCTAAAGTGCCTGTCGATTTATATGATCGACGAAGTTTACGCTCATCATGCTACCTGGTGGTGCCATCAACGTTGAAACAGTCAGGATGCCAACAGTTTCGCTTCGTGGTTGTAGATGCCATATGAGGTGGGCCGGTTATACCCACGCCACGACGTCTATGTGACACTTTGCGTGGTTGCGTACGAAAATGGACCTAGGTTCATCAAAAAAATATTTGACCAAAATGCTACCACAAGACATCGAAAACAGGGTCTAACGGAATATTTCTATCACTTTTTGGCAGTCCCAGTTTTTATATTCTACGGTTACATCGAGTCCAAAGGGCTGTGCAACGGAGCGTAGCTAGATAGCCACTTGGTGTGGCCAAGGATAAAGACGATGGCACTGACGATTACGAATTCAAATACACTGCAACTTCTGAGAATCTTAAATCAGAACGCCGAAGCCCAGAGGAGTTCATTGCTGCAACTCTCCACAGGTAAAAGGATCAATACCGGCAAGGATGATCCAGCCGGGTTGATTGCTATATCAAACTTGGCAGCCGAACGTATAGCCGTTCAGGGTGCCCTGACCAACAATCAGCGAACAGATTCGATTCTGTCGGTTGCGGATTCTTCCATTACCGAAATATCAAACTTACTCAACGAGATTTCCACGCTGGTTAGTGCTTCCACGAGTTCAGCTAACCTGAGCGATAGTGAAATAGCTGCGAACCAATCACAGATTGATGATGCGCTCGATGCTATTGATCGAATCGTCAATACCACAAACTTCAATGGAAAAAAGTTGATCGATGGGTCATTGGCTATCGATACGTCAGGAACAAGCACAACAACTGTCAACAATCTTCGCGTATTTTCGCGAAGCAATGCTACGACGGACTCTGTGCTTACCGCTACCCGCGTGGCTTCAGCGCAATTGGCTACTGCTACGTTTTCAACAATGACCGGTGTAGCGGCCACGGTGCGTACATCGGGAACCACATTGGTATCCATCAAAGGTTCGTTAGGCACAGCCACCATTACACTAACCAGTGGATTAACACAGACGCAAGTGGTGACCGCCATCAATGCGGCCAAGGATCAAACCGGCGTATCCGCATTACAGAATGCGACTAGCATCGGTTTGAATTCGACCACATTTGGTAAAGATGCCTTCATTAGCGTCAATGTGCTATCCGGTGGCATCGTCAATTCGTCGTACACGACGGCTACCACGGACGGTAGCACAGCCAATGATGCGCAGATTACTACTAAAAATGCCGGCGTGGATGCCAACATTACGATCAATGGTCAACAAACCGGAGCGGATGGATTGGACATCAGTTACAGCGCTAACGGTTTGAGCCTCGAATTCACACTAGCCCAAGCTTTCGGTGAAGGCAACACGGCGGGTACGACGGCCGTGTTCACCGTGTTAGCCTCCGGTGGCGCGACCTATCAGCTCGGTACGAATTCGTCTACCAGACGCACCATTGGTATTGATTCATTGGCAGCGTTCAACCTAGCAGGCAGTAATGGCACGGTTCGCCTTTCGGAACTAAGAGCCGGCGGTGCTGCAGATTTACGAACTAACACGGAGGGTGCATTCAGTGCTGTGAAGGAAGCGATTCAGCAAGTGGCTTCTACGCGAGGTCGGATCGGTGGTTTCCAGAAGTTCCAGGTGGGTAGTGCGATTAAATCTCTACAAGCAGCAGATGCGGCGTTGGGCGACGCTGTGAGTGCCATCGGCGATACGGACTTTGCTGCAGCCACAGCCAGGCTAAATTCACAGACTGTGCTCGTTCAATCCACTATACAACTATTAGGGATTGCGAACCAACAAGCGTCACAAATCCTATCCTTGCTGTAGGTACTTTTCAGGGCCAATAGCAGGGGGGCACTTACCGAGAGCGGCCGGGGGGATCGCTCTCACGGGGTGTAGTAGTGGGTCGGCGGGTCATACCGCTCGGCCCGCTACTTCATTATACAAACCTAGATTCCAGCCACTGCAAGTCCGGCTGGTGTCATTTATGTTCGATTGGCATACGCCTTTACGCGGTCACGGGCGCGGGTGTATTGCTCATCAAGTTTTTCGGCACACGCTCGATTGTAGTATCGTAATGCTTCATCAAATTGCCCCAACGCTTCCGAAGATAAACCTGCGCCAAAGGCGGCTCTATGGTCCCCTGGGTTTTCAGCGAGGGCAACTTTGAAGAATGTCATGGCCTCATGATACGCCTCCGCGCGTAGCATCTTGATACCTTGTGTACAGCTTTTGTTAAGACTAGATGATATATCCTCCCGCACATGGACACGACACGGCATGAGTTGACTGATAAACTCGCGTGCCCCCTGTTCCACCAGTCCGGCAATGATTTCGTCTGTTGGTGTGAGTGAGGCTTCGGTTTGACTGGAACCAAATATCGGGCTGGCATGGGTGCGGTCGGATGCCGTATATGGTGGTGGTGAATAAGTCGCCCACGTTTTGTTATTGGCGGTGTCGAGCAGTTTGTATTCCATCTGTACGGTTAGATGGCGCGATACGGTTTCTACTTCGGAAGTGCGGATGTCGGTACCCCCTCCGCGCCAGTGTCGACCTCGAACCCCGGCTAAGCTTAGCCCCGAGAGCGTTCGCTGCCTACCGCGATCGACAGTCACCTTAACGTTGACATTGCTGAGAATAGCGCCGTCTGCTGCTAGTAATTTTCCTCCCGAACCCGCCCTACCCGTAGACATGCCAGCCGCAGCTAGGTCCGCCTCGTCGAACGTGGCTTGCGTATCCTGTCGGTCGGCTAGTTCAATACGGGTTCCAAATTGAGAAATGGATTCCTGGACCAGCGATCTCAACGATGCCGCACAAAGTTCGGACCATTTAGGATCGGTGGTCGGACCAATCTTGGCGGGCTTGATGTAGATCGTATTCATGCCTTCAGGTAAGCCTCGTGTCGGTTGGACGACATAGCTGAAGCTTACATAGGCACGCTCGGAAGAAGCGCACCCGCTAAACGCCGTTATTCCGACAATAGAAATCCATAATGCTAAACACCTATGTATACGTAGCATGCGTAAACCTCCTGATGCGCTGACGCAGTCATAACCCCGAACATTCCATCATAGATAGAAGAACACACCCTATGTCGTGCGTCAAGTGCATGGTTCATGAGTTACTTCTGCGGATTTGGGTGAATGAAGATTGGTGGCCAAGGTGGCTTACTTTTCTTACAATGTAGCCATTGATCCAACAAGAAAAGACGGAATGCAGCCGTTTGTGATACCTCGAAGAAAAACCAGACAGATTGACGTCGGTGGCGTGCTCATTGGTGGTGGTGCACCCGTCAGTATTCAATCTATGACCAGCACCTATACCTACGATGTAGCTGCTACGGTCACACAGATTCGTGCATTGGCTGAGGCGGGTTGCGATATTGTGCGCGTGGCGGTACCTGAAAAAAAAGACACCGACGCCCTACCGGCTATTCTCGATCAATCGCCTATTCCGATTGTAGCTGATGTACACTTTCATTTTCAGCGAGCGCTTGAAGCCGTGCAAGCGGGTGTTCATAAGATTCGTTTGAACCCCGGCAATATCCAGGACCGCAAACAAGTGGACCACGTGATTGCGGCATGTCGTGAACGTGGCATTCCCATACGTGTCGGCGTCAACGAAGGTAGTGTTGTCGAAAGAAAGGACAAACAGCTACGCGCTGCGCAACAAGCGGGTTTAGATACGGATCGGCGCTCGCATCTGATTCGTCTGATGGTCGAAATACTCGAAGACTATATGCGCATTTTCGATGACAACGATTTTCACGATGTGGTGATTAGTGCCAAGAGTATCGACGCGGGTATGGTGATCGATGCTTACCGGGCCATTAGTGAGCGTTTCGATTTGCCGCTGCATCTTGGTGTGACCCACGCCGGGCCGCCGGAAACCGGACGCATTCGGTCCATCGCTGCGCTTGGTTCACTGCTGGCTATGGGGGTGGGAGATACGATTCGCATCTCGTACGCAGCGGACCCGATTCACGAAGTAAACGATGGTAAGGAATTGCTTTGCTCATTGGGTATGCGCCATCGCGTAGAGCCGGAACTCATCGCTTGTCCGACGTGTGGCCGCATTGAGATTGATCTGATCAAGCTCACCGCTGATGTCAAGCAAAAATTGATAGGCATCAAAACGCCGATCAAGGTGGCTATCATGGGTTGCGTGGTCAATGGACCTGGCGAAGCCGAAGGTGCTGATGTCGCTATATTTGCAGGAAAAGGTAAGGGCATCATCTACGTGCAGGGTGAGCAAATGTGTACAGTCAGCGAAGATGACATGCTAGATGCGCTTCACCGAGAGGTGGTTGTGTTGGCACAGCGCGTAGAAAGCGGTGAAGTTCAACTGGGTCAGCATGATGTCACCATCACGCCCCCCGATCCTCTGCCCCGCAACGACGGTTCCATTCCACTGCCGACCATTAACAATTGACACCTTATGCACCAATTGATTTTATGCGAACGCACTAGCACACGCCATACGCGGCCTAATATACATCACCATATTCACCGCTTCACATCGCGACCATTTTCTTGCACGTTTACGGTTGTCATTGAAATGTTTTTCGGTTCGTTGTCGCTTGTGAATTGGGGTAAACTGTCCGGGTTGTAGATGGAATCTGTTGCATGGTGCCTGAAGGTCTGGTTATTACGGTTACTTGCGGAATCACCTTTTGCTTTTTTGAACCGGGGGCGCAGGTTCGAATCCTGCAGGGTGCATTTTGTCTTATCGTTTAGTCTTTTATTTGTTCGTAAGCATCGCGCAGGGTTTGTCCGATCGAGTCATGGATCACCAAGTCAGCCAGGTGGTCGAGGGGGGTTTCATCGCGATTGATAATGACGAGTGTAGCGCCGCTACTCTTAGCGATGCGTGGTATGGAGGCGGCGGGTTCAACGACTAAGGACGAGCCGATGGCCAAGCATACATCGGCTTGCGTGGCCAGGGAGATAGCCTCAGCCATAAGGTCTTCGGGCATAGCTTGACCGAACGAGATAGTTTTAGATTTGAGTGGATGACCGCACTGATCGCAGGATGGTGATTCGTCGCCGGATTCGATGCGGGCCATGATATCGTCCGGTTGCCACTCCTTTTGACAATGTACGCAGGCTACGATTCTGGCTGTGCCATGCAGCTCTATGACGTGGCTGCTACCGGCATCTTGGTGAAGACCGTCAATGTTTTGTGTGATGGCCGCACGGAGACGGCCTTGGCGCTCAAGTTTCACGATGATCTCGTGGCCGACATTGGGCTTCATCCCGCGCATCTCGCGATAAAGTTCTTGGCGCATTTTCCAGTAGCGCACCCGTGCGTCATGCGAACGCAAGAAGTCGTCGTACATGACGGGTTGATGGCGAGACCACACGCCGCCCGGGCTTCGAAAATCCGCCAGGCCGCTCTCGGTGCTAATACCCGCGCCGGTAAACGCGATGCCGCAGTGAGCATGACTTATGATGTCAGCCAGTTGGTTCGTGCTGTTCATCCTACCCATGATACTCGATCCGGCGTTGGACTGAAGGTGAATGTCGAATTTGTTCCCGTGGGTGCTAAAGAGGTTACAATGGTTGTTTGTGGCTGTAGGGATTGTCTTGCGGTAGTTGCCGGCAAAGCAATGAAGACACCTTTTCTTCTGACTAATGATTGAATGCTCTATTGTTGTGTCGAAACAACATATATGGCAGGATAAGTCGGCTCACTTTCAAGGTTGTCGTGATCTGATAGACTGTATCGTAGTGATTCTCGTTGCCGTATGTTGAGTTTATCGCCATATGTTGCAGATCGAGCGAAGAAGATCTGCGTACGCCTAACAAGCTTGGCGTTGTTGATGATCGAATCGTTCATGTTTTTCGTGGCACCGCGCATGCTACAGCATGAGGCTTGATATATTTGCTTGATATTCATGATTGTTCAGTGCGATCGGTTTTTTTGATTGGAAATGTGGGCATTAAAATGACTCAACCTCAACGCGTGGCATTTGTTTCTTTGGGTTGCGCAAAAAATCTGGTCGATTCCGAAAAGATGTTAGGTCAGCTAGCCGAGGCGGGGTGTGCTATTACGGTAGATGAATCCGCGGCTGATGTGATTGTGGTGAACACCTGCGGTTTTCTGGAAGCGTCACGAACCGAGGCCGATGACATTATTGCCGAAGCGGTAGCGAATAAGCAGCAAGGTGGTGCGCAGCGTGTCGTGGTGGCTGGTTGTCTGGTGCAGCGTGATAAGCAGGCTATGCTGGATCGGATTCCGGGCATCGATGCCATTGTGGGCGTGAACAACCGCGACGATGTAGTACGTGCGGTGCTTGGTAAACCATCATCTGGTATTGAGCGCAACCCGGATGTTTTTCTTTCTGACTATCACCCCTTCGTGCAATTGGATACGGCTAGGCTGCGTATTACCCCACGCCATTATGCATACTTGCGCATTAGTGAAGGGTGCGACCAGAAGTGTACCTTCTGCACGATTCCATCCATCCGTGGTCGAATGCATTGTAAACCGCCGTCGGTAGTCATGGCGGAGGCGCGTGAGTTGGTGAGTGACGGCGTCGTGGAGATCAGCTTGATTGGTCAGGATACGACCAGTTATGGTTTGGGTGAAGACCCCATCGAAGGTGGGTTAGCTGGTTTGCTTCGACAACTTAATCGGCTCGACGGACTCAAGTGGATTCGACTCATGTACGTGTATCCGTCGGTGCTTACCGATGATATGCTCAATGCCGTGGCCCAGTGTGATCGGGTATGCAACTATATTGACATTCCGTTGCAACATATTAACGATCGTATTCTCAAGGCTATGCATCGCCGTGTTGATCGCCGGGCTACGGAGATGTTACTTGAAAAAATTCGTGATAGAATCCCCGGTGTGACTATTCGCACGACGTTAATTTCCGGTTTTCCCGGTGAGACGCAAGCTGAGCATGACGAGCTGGTGCAGTTTGTGAAAGATTTTCAGTTTGATGCGCTAGGTGTGTTTCCTTATTCGTTGGAGCCGGATACCCCGGCTGGGCGTATGCCGGATCAAATTTCGGATACCGTAAAACGTGAGCGAACTGAGGAGCTAATGCTGACGCAGCAGGAGGTCGCCTTTCGTGCTGCCGATGCCTGTGTGGGAACCACATTCCCCGTGCTGGTTGATTCTGTGGATCAGGACGGTCATGCAGTGGCGAGGCATCAAGGGCAAGCGCCGACGGTGGATGGTGTGGTACAGGTGGCGCGGGCGGGTGCAGCGCCTGGCGCGTTTATCGACGTTCGTTGTACGGCGCGGGAAAACTACGACCTTATAGCCTCGCCGACGCAGGTCTCGTTACCCGTGTTGGACACATGAATAAAGTACTGAATTTACCCAATTCGATCACTATCGCTCGGCTTATCCTGGCCGTCGTATTATTCGTGATGATGTCGCAGTATTCACAACGCGAACCTCAACCCTGGAAACTCGACTGGGCGGCTGGTCTGTTTATCTTTGCCGCGTTGACGGATAGCATTGACGGCTATCTGGCACGCAGGTTGGGACAAGTGACGGTACTGGGTCGATTGCTCGATCCATTGGTAGACAAAGTCCTAGTATGTGGGGCGTTTATTTTGTTAGCTGGTCCGGCGTTTGTGGGGCAAGATGGTGTGAATGTAACCGGTGTACAGGCCTGGATGGTGGTGGTGATTGTCGGTCGTGAGTTGTTGGTGACGGGCCTGCGTGGGATCAATGAGTCTATGGGCTATTCTTTTCCGGCTTCGATTCATGGCAAAGTGAAAATGTGGGTACAGAGTATTACCATTGCGATCCTACTCCTACTTATTGCGCACGAATCTACTTGGGCATCGGATGATTGGGCCGGTTTGTTGCGAACGTGTTTGGTATGGATGACTGTGGTGGTTACTGCGCTTTCGGCTATTCATTATATGATTCAATCCCGAGTCGTACTGGCTGAGACGACTTCTTCGTGAACGAACTTAACTATTTGAATGCGGTGTTGCTTGGTATTGTGCAGGGATTGACTGAATTCTTGCCGATCAGCAGCAGCGGTCACTTGGCTATGGCCCAGCAATATATGGGCTTGGATGCGACCAATCGGGAGCTGCTTTTCTTTGATATTCTCATGCATCTCGGTACATTGGTTGCGGTCATCTACATTTTCGCGCCACCGACAAGGCTTTTTTTTCGGAGACTTCGCAAAGAGCTTTTCGGTGCGCCGGTGCGCGATAAGTTTGCTTGGCGTATTGCCTTGCTAGCCGTGTTAGCTGTCGTTCCCACGGGTGTGATAGGCGTGGGTTTGAAAGATGAGTTCGAGAGAGCATTTGGAAGTGCCTTGGGTATTAGCGTGGGTTTGTTTGTTACGGGCACGCTGTTGGCGCTCACCGCCATTGTACCGCGCGGGAAGAGGGGTTGGAAACAATTCGCCTGGTGGCAGGCCGTACTCATTGGTATCGCACAAGGGGCGGCGATTATGCCCGGCCTTTCTCGAAGCGGTTCCACGATTTGTATGGCTACGTTTTGCGGGATTAGGCGGCGCTGGGCGGCGCAGTTCAGTTTTCTTATCGTAGCCCCTGTGATTGTGGGGGCGGGGATGCTTCACGTAAAGGAATTCATTTCGCTTGATGGCATGGATATGTCGCATTTATCCTGGGGGCCGCTTATCACCGGCACGATCGTAGCAACTTTCGTGGGGGTGATTTCGCTGCGCGTGTTGCTGTCGTTTGTACGCAAAGCCCGCTTACACCTTTTCACATACTATTGCTGGTCTATGGCGTTAATTATTGTCTTGACGTCTGTATGATTTACGACCGAAAGCGCCAACCAAACCATGACTATCAGCGCGGCTTTTCATCATTACATAATCCATCACAACTGCACGCAGGATCAGGAAAGTTGACTATGTTGGGCAAACGCCCCCACGGCTAAGAGCGCTGGTCGGTTGTCTTGCCAACACTTTTTAGGCGAGTGGTGTGAGGGTAGTTCCAGGGTGATGGTGGGAATATTTTTTTCTACACCAGCCCAGTGCCCGAAGCTGCCTGGGGTGGCGTATCCGATGGAAGACGTGATGGGGTAGTGATTGTGTTGGTGCATAATCTCAGCCAAGCTTTTGGCGGGGCCGTCGTAATTGTTACAGAAGCGTCCGTCGCTGATGGAATGGATGGTGATAATGACATGGGGCGGATATGCGGCGATGAGGTTGATGACGGCGCTGGTTTCCGGTTCGCTACCCGGCGACGGGCCACCAAACATTCGGCTATTCCTTTTTCCCGGTGTCCAGTTCTCGGTGGGGAAGTTGCGGTTGATATCTACCTTATGGGCATTACGCCTATGGCGACGTTCGTAGCCGTCGGGGTTGATCAGCGGTGCGATGACCCATCTAGTATGGCGACTATGTGCTGGATGTTGGGAAAGTAGTTTGATGAACTCACGGCAGATGTGGACGCTCTTTGGCTCATCTCCATGAAACCCACCGAAGATAGTGACAGTGTCTTGGCAATCCTTATTAAATACGGTGGCTAAGATGGGACGATTTTCCACGGAAACGCCGAGTTGGTGTGATACGGCAGAGTGTAATTTGTCGGGCAATGGTACTATCCCTTACTGGCAGACTTCGTCTTACCCGCGACAACAGTCTTTGATTGACTGCAGGTCACCTCTTTACACCACGCGTAAGCTATCGCTTACCCATGCTACTCATTATTTGATATGACAAAACTCTAGATCAGGCAGGGATGGTCGTCGATGCATCATACCGCTTAGCCAACCGAGTAGACCTAGATGCGGAGCGTCTGGCGCTACGCTGTTTGGTTTTTTCCCGGGCAGCGATCTCGGATGGAGAGGCATAAAAGCTACCCAATTCGCGGATGCGTTGCTGGCGTTTGGCGACTAGAGCGTCAGTGGCGAATAGCTTAAATTCATCAAGGGAAGTTGTGATATATTTTTCAAGCGATTCCGCGGCAGCGTCCGGGTTACGATGTGCCCCACCGATAGGCTCGGGTATGATTGTGTCAATCAAACCCAGCTTTTGTAATTCCGGAGCCGTGATTCTCAGAGCCTGGGCCGCTTCTTGGCGGTGATCAGCCGTTTTCCAAAGGATAGCCGCACAACCTTCGGGGGAAATCACGGAATAGAATGAGTGTTGAAACATGGCGGCACGGTCACCAACACCGATGCCCAGTGCACCTCCACTGCCACCTTCACCGATCACCGCACAAACGATAGGCGTGCGCAAACGAGCCATCTCCATGAGATTGACGGCGATAGCATGCGATATACCTCGTTCTTCCGAACCAATGCCTGGATAGGCGCCTTGCGTATCGATAAGACATACAACCGGTAGGCCATACTTCTCGGCGAATTTCATTTTATGCAGGGCTTTGCGGTATCCTTCCGGATGGGCACAGCCAAAATTGCAGGCGATGCGCTCTTTGACGTCTTTGCCTTTGTTGTGACCTATGAACATGACTTTATGTTTGCCGATACGAGCAAAGCCGGTGATGAGTGCCTTGTCGTCGCCGAAGGTACGGTCGCCATGCAATTCAGTAAAATCTCGGAAGATGAGTTTGAGGTAGTCCGTTGACAGCGGACGATTGGGATGTCGGGCGACGAGAACAGTCTCCCATGGTGTCAGGTTCGTGTATAAACGTTTCATGGTGGCTTTGAATCGGGAGCGCTGTTGCCTGATATTGACAGCAAGTTTTTTAGAGCCGCTGTTTTTCTCATGCTCGAGTTGCTCAATGTCGTGCTGAATGCGCAAAAGCGGTTTTTCAAATGCTAGAAAACCACCAAGGCCCGATGTGGCGTCGCCGCCAGTAGATGCCGAAGCTCGAATACTCATGTTCAAAATGTCTCAGTCTTATCAGAAACCATTCGTAACTAATGCAACCGGGCTGAACCGCGCAGCCGCGCCGCTGTCACGCTAAGCCGTTGCTCGGACGAAGTCCTGAATCGACATAGGTTACCACGCGACTTCAACCTGACAAGGAGAATTTGCCACAGATATTTATATTTGCCACAATCGACAAGGTTGCGTTTCGTTCATCAATAATACGTAAATATTTTTATGGTAAGGAGTTATGGCGTTTTTATGGACTTGGGATTGCGTGTTTGGCGGTATGTAGATTCTTCTACAGCCTGTCGAATGATGGTTAGCACACGGATTAGAGCCTGTTTAGGTAGCATAGTCCGATAACCCATTTTGCCCATTACGATTTCTAATTGTTGGGTCGCACGGACGAGTTGAGGGTCTGGGAATGCGATTGTCTGAACTGGCTGGCTTTTAGATTTTGATGGGAGTGTCTGGTTGGTGTACTGCTCAAGTTTCAGTGTCATCACTTCAGCTAGTTGCTTTAGTTGCTGGGCTTGACCGGGGTATCGTTGGTTTGCGCCGGTAGCGATAGCTTGGATGCGAGCTACAAGTTTGGCGAGTTGTTCATGGTTATCACGCTTACCTTCAGCGAACGTGGAGAACAACAAGTTTGCTACGGGTTCGAATGACGTCGGCTCTTCGCGCGGTACTGGTAGTTTATTTGTCTTCGACTCGCGCCGTGACGGCGTCGTTGCTTCTATGGGTACTGGAGCATCGTGTGCCTTGATTAGCTCGTTTTGCCGGTCCGAATCTGTAGGGCTTTTTTTTATAGACGGTAGTTCATTCGACATCGTTGGTGTGGGAATGTTGTCGGCTTGGTCGATGGTAATGTCTGTCATATCCTTGGGCATGGCTTGGGGTTTAGTCGTTGAAGTTGTCAATGTCTCTAGTGGTTCGTGAACTTTTTCGGGATGTTTTGTCGTGGGCGCATGAGTTACGAAGGGTTGCTTACTCTTTTCGCGTACACCAAGGTGTAATTCTACAGTAGCTACGTCGGATGCTTGAGGAGATGTGTAAATCTCCGTAAAGGGTCCGATGATGTCAAGTTCGTGTAGTCTTGCCCAATCTCGTAACTGTGTGTAACCACGGACCGGGCTGAGCGAACCTGCGTTCATGGTGGCGGTAACGATCAATGAGGCTTCATCATGAACGAGCTGATAGGGCGGTTGCGCATCGAAGTCATCTTGTATCTGAAACCCTACACGCATGTGGCTAAAGAACTGATTCGATTTTGGTTGGCCTTCATACCTTATGATAATAGACCCCACCTGCTCATGTTGTTTCATGTACGCGGTTAAAGCTTCGATCGTATGCGAAAGATTCCAATAGGGTCCGGTGTGATCTACGAATACGAATGTAGCTACTGGTGTGTGTTTTGTGCTTATCTGGGCAGTGGTATTTTCACTCGCGTTATCAGCTATGGGGTTGCCAGTTACATAACCAGTCATGTGCGTGAGCGTAACCAAGATAACAATCGTAAGTTGCCAGCGTGTCATAGCCATCGTTTCACAGGTTGGGCTTTTTGTAATCGTATGGATATACTGTACTTTGGTTGGTGTCGGCTGGGAAGAGTGCAACATGCAATGCAACAATGGAATCTGTAGGATAGCGCGATCAAATCGCATAAGGTGATATTCATGGCTATGACCGATGCAACGACTGTGTTGTTGGATTTGAAAAAGTTGGTATCTCAATTCGTGGCTGAGCGCGATTGGCAACCATTTCACGATCCGAAGAATTTATCGGCTTCGATTGCGATTGAAGCGGCTGAGCTTATGGAGCATTTTCAGTGGTTGCGTACCGATGAGCTTGCGCAACTCAAGAATAATCCGGAAAAAATGAGGAAAATCGAAGAGGAGCTGGCTGACATCACGGCTTACGTGGTGTCGTTTGCATCGACGATGGATATTGATCTGTCGTCGGCATTGCAAAGGAAGATGAAAATGAATGCGTTGAAATATCCGATCGAACAATGCAAAGGCCGCGCTAACTAGCGGCATCGCACTCTTTTGACCCGGAAGAATCGCCTACGTCAGTTTCAGCTACCTCATTTCGAATGCGTTCGATCAGGTCTTCCCAATCGGCGGTGGCGCGTTCCAACTCATATTCAAGAATGTCAGCTAGACGAACGTGATCTGAGTTCTGCAGCGCATCTTTAATATCCGTAAGTACCTCTCGCGGTTTGGCTAAAGACTGGGCCAAGCTGTCACCTTCGGACCAGCGTAAGTCATTGTCTATTTGCAGGATTTGAAGTGACTTTCCAATGGCATCGTGAACTTGTTGAAAGGCCCGCACGCAGTCACCAAGCTGGCGAATCGCTTCAGGGGTATTACCCGATACGAGCATGCCTGCGATGCGCTTACCATCATCAATGGTTTGATGAAGTGCCTCAGATGCTTCATCCATCGTGCCCGTGATCAGGACGGGATAAGTCGCAGTGATAATATCGAGTCGATCGACGGTAGAGATTTGCTTGTCCATCGTTTCCGTCATGGCGCCGGAGGGAACTTCTTGCCCGTCACACGAAAGGCCGACGATGAGTGTGCCATCCGGGCAATGATTACCGCGAATGCTTTGAACGGTTTCTTCGATGGTGATCCCGGAAAATTCACTCGTAGGGATTAGCTTGTTGTCAAGGTATACATCCACGGTTGTCTCCTATAGTCGGCGGGCGTTTCTCGATAGCCTGTTACGCCAGCGTTGATTATTGTATCCATCGACGGGGCAGCGGCTACCCTGCCAACACTTAAGGGTTTTGTGAGGTGGCAGGACGGGGTTTTTGACATGCAGGATTATGCGTCAAATCAGAATCTAAGCACAATGCACTTACAGGTGGCCTGCTGAATTGTGCCGGCTATTCTTTCATCTAGGTTCAGTGATCTCACCTAACTCGACTCCGTTACTATGTTCGGGTCGGTTGTTTGAATGGTGGCGGTACCTGCCAATCGCCTAGTAAGGATACCATGTCGGTCACGCCTAGTGGGCGGGGTAGGGCGTATAGTTCACCATATTTTACGCCGATACTTGATCCTTCCACACCTGCGCCTGAGCAGATGAAATGCTCCAAACCCGCGCGGCGTTTGTCGTCAAATTGGGATTGATAGCAACGAATAGCCTCAAGCTTTTGGTCCATGGTATCGGAGATGTCCACCACAAACTGCGTATGCCAGTGCGGAATTTCCGCTGCGATGCGGGTTGGACGGTAGACGAGATGGTCAATGCGAAAAGGCTCGGTACCATCGAACCGCTCATCCCATTTAGTCAATTGCGCATAGAAGCGAGACGCTTCGGTGATCAAGTGAGCTTGGTGATGGTCCGGTGAGGCAGCCGGAGTTCGTCCAGCTAGACCCACCAAAATTTTCGGTCGATATTTTCTCAGCGCCGTGGCCACAGCATAGCGCGCTTCCGGTCCATCCATCAGCACACGATTCGGCAAACCCAGCATATCGCAAACTTGAACGCCAAGCACCTCGGATGCTGCTTTCATTTCTTTCATGCGTATTTCAGGCGTGCCGCGCGGCGTAGGTTCACCATTGGTCATGTGCAGCATACCCACGCGATAACCCAATTTGACCATTTTAGCGATCGTGCCGCCCATGAGAATTTCAAGATCGTCTGGGTGTGGTGCCGTAAACACGATGTCCAGCGATTGGTCGTTCATAGTCTGTGGTTCCTGATAGTAAGGTTTCACAAAGCTGTTGAGTTAACAAGCCTGCGCATATACTTGACTATAGAGGACCGGTTAAAGGACGGCAATGCGGCGTATAAAAGCCACTCATTATGCGGTAACTGGTAACGACGTAGGAAAACGGTTACATTTTGGTTTATGGCCCGTAGTGAAATACAATCTTCAGACCGTGAAGAACTGTCGGCGTTTATCAAGCAGCATTGGCATAGTCCGGTGGTGATGAGTCGGGGGCGTTCTTACTACCCACACACGGAGGCGGGTTTTATAGAACGCAGAGATGATCAGATCGTCGGCGTGCTCACCTATCACATCGAAGATGATGAGATGGAAATTCTCACCCTTAATGCCACGCTGGAGGGAAAGGGTATCGGCTCTGCATTGATGCTAGCTGCGATCGAAAAAGCACGCGACTTAGGTTGTCATAAGATATTGCTGACCACCACCAATGACCGCCTTAAGCCCATCGGCTTTTATCAACGCGTAGGGTTTCGCATGACAGGCATAAACCTGGGGGTGGTAGACGAGGCCCGTAAAATCAAACCGCAAATTCCCGAATTCGGCGAACGGGGCGTGCGCATCCAAGATGAAATCGTCATGGAACTACGCATCAAGCCCTATCTGGATGAAGCGTAACTCAGCAAAGGCGGTTTCACTTATTGTGCATAGAGCTGTGGGAAGTGCTTAAACGCGTCGAAGGGTATATTCACTTGATGTCGCCAGTTTGGTGCGTAGCTTGTCGTGGTTATTTTTTGCACCCATAGCTACGATGTGAAAAACGAGTGAATCTTCATCTTCGTAAAATAATTGTTTTCTGCATCGCAAACGATGCCGGCGAAAAAGGTCATTGATCTGGGTAATCCGGTCTGGCGTATTCTTGGCGACGATGCGATATTCTTGCAGATCTCGTCGTTGACCGATCCATCGTTCGATGGAATCAAACAGGAATAGGGCTGCAAGAATGGTGATAGCCCCAAGCGTCCCCAACGCCAGTTCGCCGAACCCAACGGCCATGCCTATGGCAGCGACTGCCCAAATGGTAGCTGCGGTTGTTAAACCAAACACGCTTCCGCGATCGCGCAGGATGGCGCCGGCCCCAAGAAAACCTATACCGGTTACTATTTGCGCGGCGATACGCGTCGTGTTCCAATCCGGACTGCCGATCGATTGCGAAAGTATGGTGAACAAGCACGCACCGACACAAATGAGAATGATGGTGCGAAACCCGGCTGGTTTGTCACGCACTTCCCGTTCCAGGCCGACAAGCCCGCCGAGGATAACCGCAAACACTAACCGTACAACGTACGAAAGGTCGAACGATGCGAAATCGGAACCGATGTTATGCCAAATATCCGGCATGAAAACAGCTTACTCCATGTATCAACGCTCGAATCGCTATACTTCAAAAGACACGGGTTAGCTTTCGCCTACCCATGTTACCCATCACAGGTTTTATGACCAACGGCTATAGTCTCTCCGTCACACTTTTCGCCTGCATGAATAGTTGCAGATAGTCGCGTCCGCCTGCTTTGGAGTCCGTACCTGACATATTAAATCCACCGAAAGGTTGAACGTCGACCAGTGCGCCCGTGCATTTACGGTTTAGGTATAGATTGCCGACGTGTAGCTCATGGCGTGCGCGCTCCAGTCTTAGGCGATCGTTGGAATACAAAGCGCCGGTCAGGCCGTATTCCGTACCGTTGGCAATAGCTAAACCTTCATCTAAAGTTTTGAACTTAATCGCTGCGAGTACCGGCCCGAAAATCTCTTCCTGCGCGATACGTGCGTGGGGTGCAATGTTTCCAATGATCGTGGGTGGGACGAAGTAGCCCTTACCCGGTGTCTTGGAGTCAGATAGCAAGGTCTTACCTTCACCTTTACCGATTACGATGTATTCATTGATCTTATCAAAAGCGGCCTGGTCGATGACAGCGCCCATATTCAAGTTCTGCTCGCCTGTGGTATCGCCAATGCTGAGTTATTTGGTTCTGGCTACGACTTGTTCAAGTAGTTTGTCGTAGATGGCTTCATGGGCAATGAGTCGGCTACAGGCGGAGCATTTTTGACCCTGGAAACCAAAGGCCGCAGCCACGACACCTTCCGCCGCCGCATCTATATCAGCCGTTTCGTCTACCACAATGCAATCTTTGCCGCCCATTTCGAGTACTGTGCGCTTTAGCCATTTTTGTCCGGATTGAACCTTAGCGGCTTTTTCAAAAATGCCGGTACCCACCTCTCGTGAACCAGTGAAGGAGATGAAACGTGTCAATGGGTGACACACCATGGCATCGCCTACGTTGCCACCGGGGCCGGGTAGAAAATTGAGCACATGTTTAGGTAAACCCGCTTCATGCATACATTCGACAAACTTGGCGGCGACAACGGGTGAAGTGCTGGCTGGTTTCAAGCAGATGGTGTTTCCTGTGACTAGCCCAACACTGGCCATACCGCAGCAAATAGCCAATGGAAAATTCCAGGGCGGTATCACCACACCCACACCCAGGGGTATGTAGCGGACTTCGTTTTCTTCGCCGGGAAATGGTGTCACCGGTTGGGCACCTTTTAGCCTCATCATCTCTCGACCGTAAAAATCAAGAAAGTCGATCGCTTCACAAGTGTCCGCATACGCTTCAATCCAGCTTTTGCTTTCTTCGTAACACATCCAAGCAGAGAATTCATACACCCGCCGTCGCATGATAGCCGCAGCTTTGATGAGAATGCGTGCCCGTGCATCGGGATCCCAGCGACTCCAATCCTGAAAAGATTCCGCCGCCCCACGCACCGCTTGGTCTGCGATGTCGGCATTGGCTTTGATCATCGTACCGACAACCCGGCTAGGATCGGCTGGTGAGGTAGAATCAAACGTATCACCGCTGGTGATGGCCTCGCCATTGACCCAGAGCGGGTACGTTTTCCCGAGTTGCTGACCGACTTGTTTCAGCGCTGTGAGCATATGATCGCGCGGGCTTGGCTGATTGAAATCCACATAAGGTTCAGGTGAAAACGGCATAAACATGACAGACATTCCTCATAGTTGTGTGCATAAAAAAAATCGTAAAATCAATGGTTGTTTTACACCAGTCAGCTAGGTTTGACTAGGGCAAGCTGGAGGCGCAATAGAATCGGCATCTGGTATTCTTCATCGTATGCCGGGAACCCATATCCCAATGGAATGGCGGTGTATCATCGACACCCCTGCGTCTAAACGGAATGACGTTGGCCATACGGCCTGCTCTTAACCGAACCGCGCCTGTAAAGAAGCGGCCACCTGATAGGCGCGGCTGGGTGGCCCACCTCATTCGAGGTGGGGGAGTCGATGATCGCGTGCTCATCCCGGTGGCATTACGCGCCGTGTCGAACGTAGCGGCAAATCCAACTTGCAACAATGGTTTTGATGGACGCTTACCCAAATCCGAGCGGCGAGCGCAAGCGACCCGTGTCTTCAACGCGCCACCCGCGCCGACATCTCGTAGAACATTCATCACGTGTGCAACCATCCGGACACACTTCTCCACGTCCAAAAGGAATGACATGGGCCATACGGCCTGCTATTAACAGAACCGCGCCCGTGACAAGCTGTCTAAATACCTTGCGTACGCTGGATGGCTTGCGCCTCTTCAAACCCGGCTGGTGTTCCGTTTGGTTGGCCCGGATCATGGGGCAACCTGGCGACCGAACTTTACCAGGCGAGGGTAGGG
>JAJRWX010000087.1 GCA_024276605.1 Planctomycetota bacterium
ACCCTTGCGGTTCGGCTAGGAGTTCCTGCCATCAAGGCCTCCACCGGGACTTTCACCCGGCAAGTCGCATCCCGGGTCGCTTTCGCTAACCGGTTAGCAGCGCCAGGTCATGACGCTGCGCGTCATGCCTGACGCGCGCATAAAAAAACTCCCCTGGCTGGTGTCCCAGTCAACCAGAGGAGATCCCGCCTCGCACGTGCAAGGAAGGTTCATGCAGTATAGCAAACGTCATGGCAAAGCCCTAGAAAAAACTACTAAATTACGAAAAAAAATTCGGTTCTTGCAAAAGAATAATGAGTTACCAACAAGGGGATGAAAGGTTGGACAGATGGCACTATTTCAATAGTATTATAGGACGTAACAATTCAACAAGCTATGAATCCATGGATTTTACCCGTTTCACATTGAGATGGAATTCTTATTTATACAACGATCGGGCCACACCGCTGTTCTGTTGAAGGCGAGGCGACTGCCACATCGCCATTCCCACGTACTCTGTCATTCTCTCGAAAGTAGGAAACTAGCTGTGGTCCCATGTACATGCAACATGAAACTGGGTTCCCAATGACACGACAACGACAGTTATACCAATCCTAAACCACATTCCCTATCCACACGGTACGTTCGATACTCAAGCTCTCCGGTGGGGTATTATTTAGGTTGCTGTAAACTTTTGTAGATGGCTTCCAACCAAGCATTGGTTTTGATAAAGCCGCCCCCCCACTTATCCCACTCCGCTGGTAGGCCTGCATTCTTTATGTCTTCCAATGACTTGCCCCCTTGGATTTCCTTCCGCACGATATCAATGGTACCCAACAACATGGCGTGATAAGCCTTGAGATCATCCAGCGTCGAGATGGGGCCGTGTCCGGGGATAATCCGGACATCCTCTGGCAACTTTTCGATAACGGTTGCCACGTTACGCGCTACCCCCACGACATGACCACCATGATCCAAATCTACGAAGGGGAACATCCCTGCGAACATCAGGTCTCCCATGTGTACGACATTCGACTTGGTAAAAAGTATCACGATGTCACCATCCGTATGCCCATGCGGTAAGTGCAACGCCTTAATTTCTTCGCCGTTGAAATGAATGGATAAGGAATCATCAAAAGTTATGACCGGTAATGCTTGCTTCGGCAATGGACCAACCTCACGACCAAACAACAATTGCTTAGTAGCGAGTCGTGCTCGGACGTTTGTGTGGGCAATAATCGAGGCATATTGACCAAACGCCTCGTTACTACCCGTATGATCCCCATGCCAGTGGGTATTGAGTAGATACTTGAGTTTCCCTTTATTTAACTTATCGAGCGCGGTTTGAATCTTTTCTGATAACGGTGCGAATTGATCATCGATCATTAACAGACCATCTAAGCCTGCACTGACGCCGATGTTACCACCTCGTCCTTCAAGCATATATATGTTACCCGCCACGTGATGTGTCTTTATGGTGATGCTTGAAAAGTCTTGTTGTGCATGGGCTTGACTGACACTGATAAAGCTCATGGCAACCATGCCCATAATCACGATGCGTGTATACATACTTTATTCTCCTGATGATGGATTTCGATACTGGCCCTACCTGATTGGTATATTAATCAGTTCGCAACGTTTGGATAGTCGGGAAAGCAGTACAGGGTAGAACGCGGGGGAGGGACCCGCATCCTACCCTGTGTGGAGGTAAGGAACAGTGTCTTATTCCAGTCACTATATTATACGCCAGCCGAGACGTTTGGTTGTATCTTGTTTGTCACACATTGCGTAGATGGGTTATCCGCCTCAATCATGATGTCGTATAAGCCCATGCAGATTCGACTATTTGTGGGGTTTTACGCCTTAACCGATAGCACCGTTAGCCATAGCAAAGATTTGACCCGACGGCTGACGGACGTTTGCTGACAATATCATACGAAAACTTGCAGGGGTCCGCTGCATCTCAAGGGTCTCGTATAGCGCAATAGCGAGTGCATTTGAGGCGAGTACGCCCACGGTAAACGCCGTCGTATCGTCATAGTATTGCGCAAGCGAAGCGATGATCGACTTTGCGATGGCTGCATCCGTAGCCACAATAGGCCCCAATCGCACACCGCCGTCATATAACCAGGTCATACCGTAACCCAAGATGTTTCCTGCCTCTCGGATCAGACAGCTTTTGTTTGCATACTGTAACATGAGTGTCAGCATAGCCTTTCGATCATCACCAACATGTTGGCGGTCAAAATCCGCAAGGTCCGCCAAGTCGGATGGTTCTACCGGGCGAGGTCGTTGGTCACCAACAATCGACCGTAGTCTGCCGGCATACCGTAGTGAATCGTTCACAGCAGTAAAACCAAGTCGCTGATACAGTTTGATCCCCGGTGGATCGGCATCTAGCCATATACATTCAATCCCCTTGTTTCTGATATGCTGGATCGCACGGTTCATCAAGGATTCGCCCAGGCCTCGATAGCGATAGTCAGGCGATACAATAAGGTGGCCAATCCACGCGGTCGCTGCATAACAGGTTGTCGTAACCAGACCGATGGGTTCACTACCCTGCTGCGCGATAAACGCGCCGTCGGGATCATGCGCAAGGCACAGCTCAAAAGCCTCGCGCGGTACGCCCCACCCTTCACGTGAAGTTTGACGTAACGCGAAGTCGATGTCGCTCACTAACATCGTTCTTAAGGATAGGTTGCTCATGATATGACCAGCTCAAAAGTTTACGATGAATGCCTGGCCGCGCGCGTCAGACCCTGTGCGGTCCAGCTTACCGGTTCGCCAATGGGTAACACAAACAATTTTTCTTGAAGATTAGTCGATAGTGCCGACCGGAATTCATCCGCTGATTGCGCCAACATCGGGAACGTTTTGTAATGGCAAGGAATGATGGTAGTCGGGTTGAGCATTTCAGCGGCTAAGGCAGCCCCTTTGGCGCCCATGGTGAAGTGGTCACCGATGGGGAGTATACAAATATCAGGAGCAAAAAGTTGTGCGATGAATTTCATGTCGCCGAACACATCCGTATCGCCCGCATGGTAAATGGAGGCTAAGCCATCCATCGCCACAACCAATCCGTTGGGCATACCCGCGTACATGGGGCCTTGGGGCGTGTCGATACTAGAAGCATGACAGGCTTGGGTTAGCGAAACGCGCAATCCATCCACGGATTGTGTTCCGCCGGTACCCATTTGACCATATCGCCCTCGGCCTAACGTCTTTTGCAGGGCATTGCATAGATCAAAGTTTCCAATGACTAGCGGATCAAACGATCCGATTAACGAATCCACTTCCCCTATATGATCGCCATGGCCATGGGTCAGTAAGATCAGGTCGCAACGTTCGATTTTTTTTAATGATGGCGGGCAAGCAGGATTTTCCGCAAGCCATGGATCGATTAACACGACGCGCTGATCGGGTAGCGTGAGTTGAAATGTTGAATGTCCAAGATACATGATGTTGGCTGACATGATGTGTGCTCCTTTACTTTACCTTGTCTGAGTAATGGCTCTTGTAGGGCAAACAGCCCCACGAATAACATGCTGGATCTTTACATCCGTGCAGGCTTAACAACGGATTGTATCAAACGAATAAACATCGTGTAAGACCTTGCACCAATTGTGCAAGGGTGGGTTTGATTGAGTACTAGTTCTTTGGGGAAACGGATAGGACGCGTTTGTCGATACCGATCACCGGGGGACTGCCTACGAAGATCGGGGAGCCGTCGCTTAGCCGCTCCGACTCGACGGGTGGCGGGAAGACCCAGACTGTGCGTACGGATTGCGGAGTCCCTATTGGGTCCAAGATATCAGTCAACACAATCTCCTGATCGAGCGTGAGAAAGGCCTCGACTTCATCCGGACTGGCGCCGGTCTTTACGCGGCGATTGGTCACTTCATAAATCGCGCCGTTAACCTCATCAATAAACATAGTCCCCCGCTGGAAGAAATCCGCTACGAACGAAGCCGTGGTGACGTTGGTCGTATTTACCTCAACCACCGTGGGCACGCCAACCCGATCATCTTCGGTGGGTGCCAACGGATTGGCTAGGTCGTTGGGGACATAAATCTGTACCCGCCAGGGAGTTGGCAACATGACATCCTCAGTTTCGGGCAGCGCAATCGGCGGGATAGGCGTCGGGTCATACGGAATCGGTGCAAAATCGGGGTCTTGCTGGGCATAACGCATACGCACACGAGATCGCTTGACGGTAGCATAGTACATATCAAACTCCCGCGCGCGTGCTAAGAACGCGGGGCAACCGAGGTTAGACTGAGGAGGTTCTAAGCACTCGGATTCAGCATCGTCATTTGTGAATGGGTCTGGATTGGGTAGGGGTTTGAGCAGACGATGGAAGGCTACCCATGCAAAACGCCTGGATGCCAAAGTGTCATCCCATTTGGGATCGTCATCAACAAACTCGCCAGTCGCGGGATCAACATTTTCACGTAGTGGTAGCGGTGGATAGACGCGCTGCTCAAAGCGAATCTGGGGATGACCAAAACCAGTGATAAAAAAATATTTCGCTGAACCTAATATGTTTGACGGATCCACGCCTTCCAATTTATAAGGAGGACTTAGTGCCGCACTAGCGTCATCCCGCGGAGGATAGAAACTTCGTGGACTGACCAATAAGTTTTCCATGTGTAGCAAATGAACGCGCTGGTCGGGATAAGCGAGATAATTCCCCACAATCGACGGGTCTTCTACCAAGTCACCGGCAAAACTGCTGGCACTAAACAAGGATGTCACATCCGGCGAAGTCACATGAAGTAAAAGTTTCAACGTGGTATGGGCCGACTCCGTAGCTGCATTTTGCGATGTAAACTCAGATAAGTTTCGCGCACGCTGCCAGGCGATGGGGAACATGGTAGCCATCATCACCAGCCCAAAACCCAAAATCGCGATGGCGATCATGATTTCAACCAGGGAAAAAGCAACGTGCATACTGCGCGCACGACCACGCATGATCGGTTTGCGATGAGCAAATTGGCCGGTCCGCAAAGTCATGGCGCCAGGTTCTCCTCCAGCGGGCCACGCACGATTGCGCCGGTCCATCGGTTGACGTAAAAAGGTTGGCCTGTGCGCAGCAAAAAATTTCTCGCCTCAACGGCGAGTGACGGGTCGATCGTTAATTCACGAAAGGCCGCATCATTATAGACAATGAGGCCGTCAACGGATGGAAAATTGATCGCTATATCATCAAGGTCTGTAAGCAGATAGGGAATCTTTTCCGGTGGGTCTGTTGGGTCAATGTTGACGACCGTATCCTGCTGGGTGTGACGCTTTTCAATATCGGGTTTGTCATCGGCTTTATCATACGAAATAAGTAAGCCGGTCACATCACCGAAACCATCTAGGGAACGATCTTCGTCCAGGATGAGCACATCACGACGGATCAGTAACTGTCCCTGTTTGGAGTAAATCATGGTAAAGAAATTGCGGTGTCGCTGCCCTTGATTGATACCGGAAGGTGTGGGTTGTTCAATGTCCACGTTGTTGGCTAATTCGCTAGCGCTGAATGTGTAAGTATCATCACCGAGGGCTGTACCGGGAGGATTCACGACATACCTGGGTACGGCGCGGATGGGCGCAGTAAACGAATACGTTCGATCGGCGTTTACACGAAAGACATCTTGCCAGGCGATGTTGCCGGCGTTTACAGCATCTTTTTCGATAGCCACGATGCGCTGCACGCCGTCGCTGGAAACGTAAAAGAAAAGTCCACTTTCCAACCCGCTACTGCGCTGCGCCTGTGATCGCGCCGTAGACAACAACCCGCGCAAGATATTCTCCGCATCAGCGAGCTTGCGGTTTTCCCACATCGCTGTCGCACTTGGTAAAATGAAAGTAACAATGGTGATGATGATGGCAATCACAATGGCTAATTCGATCAGCGTGAATGCGCGTACCGCTGACTTGGCCATGCGGCATGGGCATGACTTACAATTAACCTGCATGGCTACTTGGTTACGCATCATTACGGTCCGTGTGGGCCTAATCCAGCGCGAAGTTTTTCACGCAACGCGTCCTCTGGATAAACATTGTCGTCGTTAAGTGGGTTGTCAATCTTAAAATCTTCCATCCAATCGACCACCATTGAAGCTGTAGGCGAATCAGTGAACACTTCTTTGGTAAGCTGTTCGCGACCATTCGCCCCCCAGGAAAAGACCACTGGCTGACCACCGTTTAGCTGAACCATGTCGGTAGCGGCGTGATTCCAGTCTGGATGATTGGAAGAAGGTACGTTAGCTACACTGGTATTATGGTCATAGTCTCGTTCATTCATATAGCCAATCGGCACGTCCCAGTTATCCACGATGTAGCGAATTTGCAGGTCCTGGTCCGGCGTCCACATACCGTCACCATCGCGATCAAGAAATTGAACCGGCGTGGGTATGGTCGATGAGGGGTCCAGCGCTCCCGCTGAGCGATTGCCTTCCGCGATTCCATCAAGCATCACTTTTGATTCGGTGCCATATAATTCAATGGCTAATACCATGGCCGCTAAGTCTCGATGTTCAAACTCCGGAGCGATCAGCGAGTCTGCATCGCGGTAACGATTCATAGCTACCCCATAAGTGCTGCCCGCAGAAACGCTTGGCACCACGGTGTATCCTACCGGTGCCAGTGTTCTGGGTGACAGTGGTCCGCCTGCAGGTCCACTGCCCGGCAATCCTGCGCCAGTAAACACTTCCAATTCGTCGGGGGGGTATAGATCATAACGATCTTTGTATAATCGGGGCGAAGCGGGATCACCCTGGCGAGAGATAATCATAATGCCGGGGTTTTCCTTTCGTTCGAGCTTGAATTGTTCAAGTATGTCGCGTACCACCACCAATACCGATTGGGTCTGCATGGTGCGCGATTGGTTAATCAGTTTAGGGCCGCCGACAAAGATGGCAGAGATAAGAATAATAATGAGCGTCACGACAACGACTAACTCGATCAGCGTGAACGCCCGCCGCCCGCCATAAGCCTTCGCGGAGTTGACGAATCCAGGCCGGTGATGAGTGACGTTGTGCCGACACATCTAGTAAGTTCCTCGTGTCCAGTTGATGACGTCATCTTCATTGCCGTATACACCGTCAGACCCGGCACTGATTAACAGGTAGGAGTCTTTCCGATAAGGTTCGTGGGTTGTCGTCACAGCTGTGTTTTGGATATAGCGGGCAAAGCTGTCGTCGAACTTGACATCCTCCTGCACATTCTCTGTCGGCAGCGGCACATCCGCCTTCGCAATCAGAGAATAGGCACCGGAAGTTCCTTGCGCACCACCGCCAAAGTCAACGCCTGCATAAGTCAGTACGCCATTACGTGTGCCGGTGAAAATACTATTGTCTTCTTGGCGATAGATGCCGGGTTTTGTGTCCGCCGCGATCATCCGCCGGCTGGCCCGACTGGCTTTGTAATAGAGGATAGGTCGATCCCATGCATCGATGAATAACGGAATATCTTTTGTTCCGGTGTTTGCCGGCGCATCATTCCAGACCAATATCACGCCGTCATCAAGCAGTTGTTGCGGGGTGCGCACCTGTTTGGTTTTCATATCGTCATCGACAAAACCAACCGCTCCGGAGGGATACCGCGCCCGCAAGGCCTCGCCGGTGGACACATCCACTTCATACGCGCCCTTCACGCCCGCATGCATATCGTCCGACCATTTGCCGTCGCGGTTGAAATCGCGAAAACCGGTTGTACCTCGTAAATCTGCACCAACCAACGCCATGGCTAATAGCTGTGCACCGGACACATCCGTGGTCGGTTCACCGGAAACCGTTTTGGATGTGGGGTCTGCGATTTTATGACGCTTATCACCGGAACCCGCATCCGTAGACGACGGTGGTAGTGACCCGCCGACGGTAGCATCCACCTGGAATAAGTTGATGGCATTATCGAGTGCGGTGTACTGCGCCGTCGTGGCTGTCACCTTAACGGCATTTCGAATAGCGCTGACTCCGGGAATCAGCAAACTAATGAGAATCGCGATAATTGAAATCACCACGAGCAACTCTATCATGGAAAATGCCGTAATCCGGTGCCGGCCCCGATGTTTGTTCATATCTTTATTCCTTGCCAAGATGCGTGTCTACCTATCCGTCTACTGACCTGTGGTCAGAGGAAAGTTCGTTACGTCATCGCCCGTACCCCAGATGCTATCCGCACCGGGGGACATCAACAGATAGCTATCCGGATTAGCCGGTCGCAAAGGCGTTGCTGGTTCAATGGTACGTGGAGGGCTTGATTGTTTCATGTCATCAAACTGTCGCAACTGTGAACGATCCATAATAAAACGAGCAAAAGTAAAGGTTGAAGCATCATTCTTGTCGGGTAGCTTAGCTATTTCTTGGGCGTCCAACGTATTGCCCGGATAAGAAATCGCATGACCATCCGCACTACGCTTGATTTGCCAACCTCGTTCGTCGTCGTGCCCGGTGAAACCTTCATTGTCTTTATGGAAGTAATAAGGCGTACCCGCCTCTTGAATACCTCCCGTAAATATATTGTCCTTCGTGCGCTGCTCAGCTACGAGGTTCTTTCCACTCGCACCCGCATTAGCGGCGTAATAAAGAATAGGTTGACCGAACGCGTCCGTAATGACCGGTAACCTTTTCATTTTGTCCCAATCGGGAAACAAATCCAGATTGGGTATGCCGCTGAGGTCTTCAGTTGCAGTAAGGTTCATATCGTCCGGATTTAAGTACAACGGCTTGCGAGGAAGCGGCTTACCATCCTTTAGCGGATCAGGCAGGTACCATTTGAATGGCTCCTTGTGAATGCCCGCTCGTTTGGTGATACCGCGCTTGCTGACATAGCCTTGCTGATCCACACCGACCAACATAGCCGGTAACCAGTGTGCACCGTAAACCCCACGTACGGCGGTAGGTTCGTTGGGTATGAATGGAAATCGCGATTCGATCTTGTCGGGATCCAACCCCGTATATCCCGGTATCGGCGGGTGAACGGCTGAGGGGGGATAGCCGTTGGTCTGACGAAAATCCCTTTCGTTATCGTTTTTGAACAGATCCAGTCCCGCTTCTATCGAGCGAATCATCGCAGCGGTGGCCGTCTTCTTGGCTGAATCTCTTGCACCGCTCAGTGCGGGGATGAGGATGGCCATGAGTACCGAGATGATAAACATCACCGTCAACAACTCGATAATCGTAAACGCCGGCGACGGTAGAGTAGACGGGTTGCGATGTTTAGTATATCGCCGATAGCGAGCATACGGTTTCATGATCAAACACTCCATAGGCCAATGCGTATCCCATTGCGCCTGCCTTGCGGGGCGCAAACCCCAACCCTACGCAGACCGGACATCTATATTATAGGCACGTAACCCCTGTTACAACTTTGCCCGATCAGCCATTTCCCCCCGAAAAGGCTGCTGCGCTCAACGTCGCCATACAACGGTAAAACGTCCTAACCACCGACCGATTGCATAAGCGATACGAGCGGCATAAACAAGGCGAGCACAATAAACCCAACAATACCACCCAGTACGATCACCATGACCGGCTCTAACAGTGAGATAAGCCCCCCCACTGCGGTATCGACATCATCATCGTATCCGTCAGCGATTTTGAGTAGCATTTTATCGAGATCACCCGTCTCCTCACCAACGTCAATCATGTTGGTTACTAAGGCATCGCATACATGGGCCTGCCGTAAAGGTGCGGCAAAAGTTTCACCCTCGCGAATAGAGTCGTGAACTTTTCCCAGGGCACGCGCATAGACTTCGCTTCCGGAAGTATCTTTGGTGATATTGATGGCTTCCAGAATGGGTACACCGGCTGTAATGAGCGTTCCAAGCGTACGGGTAAAACGCGCGATGGAAGTTTTTTGAATCAGCGTGCCTACACCCGGTATTTTCAGCGCGATAAAATCGCTGGCGTACTTACCTCCCTTGGATGAGCGTATCGCCTTAAATGCAGTAAATATAAGTATCGGCCCCACAAAAAGCCATGCCCACCCAGGCAGCGGTTTGCCGTTTGCGAAAAAATCGGAACCATTGAGCAAAATCATAGTAATAGCCGGGAGTTCCGTATCGAAGTCGTTGAAGATCTGGCTAAACTTTGGGATAACGAAAACCATAATACCAGAGACAATACCCACAGCGAACATCACAACCGCAGCTGGATAAATCATCGCACTGGTGACTTTACTCTTTAACTTTTGGGCTTTTTCTTTGAACTCCGCCAGCCGTTGTAAAATAACATCCAACACACCACCAGTCTCGCCTGCAGCGACCATGTTGACATACAAACGGTCAAATGCCTTGGGATGGCGAGCGAAGGCCTCCGAAAGTGTAGAGCCACCTTCGATATCAGTAGCCACGGTACCTAGAATGTTTTTCAATGCACCGGGTTTTTGTTGTTCTTCCAGGATGCGCAAGCTTCGTAGAATCGGTAGGCCGGCGTCCTGGAGGGTGGATAGTTGCCGGGTAAGTTGCGTGAGCGCTTTTACACTTATTCTACCTGTTTTGATTTTTGCTTTTTTACCGCTGGCAGCGGCGATCTTGGCTTTAGCACCTTTCTCGCGGATGCGGGTGGGGAAATAGCCTAAGCTTCGAATTTTGGCCAGCGCGTCTTCGGTAGACAGCGCTTCGACCTCATCCTTGACCTCTTGCCCGGCCTGGTTCATCGCTTCATAGGCAAATGTAGACATATCCTAAGTTCCGATTACAGATAGTTCGCCACCAATAGCAACATAATGCTATGCCCTACCGCAAGTACCGACCAACTACGATTCCGTGATAGTTTCCTTAACCACTTCATCCAACGATGTGTGGCCGTTATAAATCGCCATCAGTCCGGATTCACGCAATGTACGCATGCCTGCTTTCAGAGCTTCCCGTCTCAAAACATCCGTAGAAGCATGCTCCATAATATGACCGCGCAACGCATCATTCATCGGCATAACCTCATACAATGCAAGCCGGCCTCGATACCCTGTATTATTACAATAATCACAGCCCTTACCATAATAAAAAGGTCGCTCACCCACATCCTCAGGCGTGAGCGCCAGTTGAAAGAGCTGATCCTCGCTCGGCATATACTTTTCTTTACAGTTGGCACAAATCTTTCTTACCAGACGTTGAGCAACTATGGCTTCGAGCGTAGCCGTGATCAAAAACGGCTCAAGCCCCAGGTCGACCAACCGGGCGATCGTAGAGGGAGCATCGTTAGTATGAAGTGTCGTAAAGACCAAGTGTCCCGTCAACGCCGCCTGGACGCTGATTTGGGCGGTTTCCAGGTCACGAATCTCACCCACCAGTATCACATCGGGATCCTGACGTAAGAAGGAGCGTAGCGCTTTGGCGAAGGTAAAACCGAGATTCACACGAATTTGGCACTGCACCAACCCGTCAATATCATATTCCACCGGATCCTCAGCCGTTAGAATTTTCTCTTCCGGCTTATTGAGTTCTCGAAGGGCAGCATACAACGTCGTCGTTTTTCCTGAACCGGTAGGCCCGGTGTTAATGATGACGCCGTTGGGCTTGTGGATAAGCTGTCGGAATATTTTCAGGTCATCATCCAACATCCCGAGCTTGTGCAAATCGAGCGATACGGCGCCGCGATCAAGAATACGAAGCACCACACTTTCGCCAAACATCGTAGGTAAAATACTCACGCGAAGATCAATCGGATTACCGGCAACTTGAAGTTCAATACGCCCGTCTTGTGGCAGTCGACGTTCAGCGATGTCCAGGCTAGCCATAACTTTAATACGTGAGGAAATGGCGAGGGCAATATATTTAGGCGGAGGAACCATCTCATACAACACGCCATCAATACGATAGCGCATCTTGAACTCATCCTCAAACGGTTCAAAGTGAATATCCGCAGCTTTATCTTTAATGGCCTGTAGCAGTACTAGATTAAGCAACTTCTTAACCGGATTTGACTCAGATAATTCTTTGAGGTCTTGTAAGTCAATACTATCACCACGACCTTGAAACTTGGAGAGATCGTCGTCATCGCCAAGCTCGTCGATCAAATTGGTGATCGAGTCTTGTTCATCATCGGAATAATATCGATCCAAGGCTGCTTGCAGTTCGTCCGGTTTGCAAATGTAAGGAACAATGTCGAAGCCGAGCAGCGTTTTCAGGTCATCCGTGGCGATGAAGTTATCAGGATTATCCAAAGCCAACGACAGACGTTTTCGTTCTTCATCATATTCAAATCCGATCGCACGGTAGGTTTGCGCCATCTGAGCTGTAACCAGCGCAATCACCTCAGGCCCAATATCAAGTTTGCCCAACGCGACACGTTCCATGCCGTTTTGGGCGGCTAAGGCAAGCGTTAAATCCTCTTCAGTGATATAGCCTAACTCAACAAGAATAGCGCCGATCGGGCCTCGCTGTTGTTTTTGTATATCCAGTGCTTCTTGAACCTGCGACCGTTTGAGTTTGCCCATCTTGATGAGCACGCGCCCTATCTGTCTACCGCGCAACTGCTCGACAGGAATAGGTCTTCCCGATCGCGATGCCCGCCCGCTGGATGAACCTGTTGATCTGGTGGATGATGTTTCACTCATGATCACTTCGCTGAATCGTTGTCCTCTTTGTCTTCATCTTGGCCTGATTGGGCGACATTCATACCACGCATATGTGCATCGATTTTATCCTGCATAACCCCGGTATGCCTGGAACGATCTACGGCATCTTCAGCGGAAATAGTGCCTTTGCTATAGAGATTCCACAAATGCTCATCCAATAATTGCATACCGTATTTCTTACCTGTTTGAATGGCTGAGTCGATTCGAAAGGTTTTGTTTTCACGAACCAGATTAGCGATCGCAGGTGTCATCACCATAAACTCATAGGCTGCGACCATGCCCTTAGGTTGTCGCGGCATCAGTGCTTGCGACAATACCGCAATCAGGTTTGTGGATAGTTGCACACGAATTTGTTCCTGAGCATTGGTAGGAAACGCATCTACAATACGCGTAATCGTACCCTGGCAACCGGTGGTATGCAGCGTGGAGAACACCAAGTGACCCGTCTCAGCGGCGCGAACCGCAGATTCGATGGTCTCCAAGTCACGCAACTCGCCAACCAGAATCACATCAGGATCCTGTCGTAGCACACGACGTAAAGCCTCCGAAAAACTGGGTGTATCCGTACCAATCTCACGCTGGTTAATCAGTGATTTTTTGTGCGTATGATAGTACTCGATCGGGTCTTCCATGGTGACAATGTGGCGATCGAGGTTGGTGTTGATAAAATTGATCATCGCAGCCAGGGTCGTGGTTTTGCCCGATCCCGTAGGCCCGGTGACCAAGAATAAGCCACGAGGTCGCCTGCATAAACCGCCAATAAGTTCAGGTAAACCAATATCCTGAAAAGATAGTAGCTTCGATGGAATCAACCGAAGTACAAGCGTTGTGTTGCCTTTTTGCTTAAATATATTGACACGGAATCGACCCTGATCACCAAACCCAAAACCAAAGTCCGTCGAACCCTCCTCTTGCAGCTCCTGTTGGTTGCGCTCAGGGCAAATGGCCTTCATGAGGGCTACCGTATCCTCCGGTTCGAGCACTTTTGTTTCCAACGAACGTAGATGACCATGCAACCGAATGACGGGGGGGCGCCCAACCGACAGGTGTAAGTCGGAAGAACCCTGCTTGATAACCGTTTCAAGCAGTCGGTCAATATGAATCGTCGCCATGTCACTCTATCCTTCGCGCATTTGGGCAAAACGCCCATGTTTTATCATCACTCAACAAGCGACACACCATGCCCAGCCACGCGCTTACATTTAGTCAATTGCTAAACCCTCGGCCTGCGTAATACGCAGCAGATCCTCCGGCGTGGTTATGCCCCGAAGAATCTTATCCTTCCCATCCTCAAGTAAAGATTTCATGCCCGCACGCTTCGCTGCAGCTCTTACTTCGCTGGTGGGTGCTTTCTTGAAAGCTAGTTCGCGCATTTCCGTACTCAATACCACCATCTCAAAGATACCAAGTCGGCCCCGGTACCCACTATTGCCACATCGCTGACAACCCGCACCTTTGTAAATCATTTTGCCGGCAAGTTCATCCTCAGTGAATCCCAGTTGCTTGAGGGTTTGTGAATCAGGATTCGTATCTTCCGTTTTACATTCAGAGCAAATCACCCGCACCAATCGCTGGGCCATGATGGCCTGGATCGCACTAGCGACCAAGAACGGCTTGATGCCCATATCAATAAGTCGTGTAATCGCAGAGGGTGCGTCGTTGGTATGTAGCGTACTAAACACCAAGTGACCGGTTAGCGCCGCCTGTATGGCTACGTCACCCACTTCACGGTCTCGAATTTCACCCACTAAAATGATATTAGGCGCCTGGCGCAGCATAGACCGCAAAATAGTGGAAAAACTCAGCCCAATATCCTCTTTAACCTGACACTGGTTCATACCTGTAAAGTTGTACTCAACCGGATCCTCAGCGGTGATAATCTTCATATCTGGACGATTGAGTTCCTGCAGCGCAGCATATAGCGTGGTCGTCTTCCCAGACCCCGTAGGACCGGTGACGAGAAAGATGCCATTAGGCTGTTTAATAATTTCCGTAAATATTTTGTAATCCGCATCACCAAAACCCAGCGCCGTAATACCAACCTTTACGGAATCAGGTCGAAGGATACGCAGTACTATGCTCTCACCGTGATAAGAAGGCAGACAACTAACACGAAAGTCGATCGGTGAACCGGCGACTTTTAATTTGATACGCCCGTCCGTGGGGAGGCGCCTTTCGCCAATGTCGATCCCAGCCATAATCTTAAATCGTGTAATCACTGAGCCTTGCATGCTCTTGGGAATATCGTCACGAACGTGACATACTCCGTCGATACGGTATCGTACGCGCACACGATCCGCCATCGATTCAATATGAATATCACTCGCCCGACTGTGACAAGCCTCAGTGATAATCAGGTTCACTAAACGAATGATGGGAGCATCGGCATCCTCTTCATCCACCGTGTCGCCGACTCCCTCTTCATCGGGCGCTTCCTGGTCGATACTGGCCATAGTCTGCGACAAGACATCGCCTTCAGGATTGACAAATTTATCGATGAATCGTTTCACTTTCCCCACCGGCGCCAGTGTGGGAACAATTCGTTTGTTCAATCGAAAATGTAACAAGTCAAGCGTTTCGAGATCCAACGGGTCTGTCATGACGATCTTTAGCTTATCTCCATCCATACCCAGAGGCAGAACCAGATAGTCTTCGATCATTTTCGTAGGAATCAAATTTAGCGCATCACGGTCGACGGCATGGCCATCCAGATTGATATACTCCCATCCAAACTGATCAGCCAAAGCCTCTGCTACGATGTCTTCATCACAAAGCTCAAGCTCGATAAGCGATTCACCGATTCGTTTGCCATGCTCCATCCCATACTCAAGGGCCTGTGTGACACCTTGGTCCGATACCGCACCGCGATCCACGAGCATTTCACCAAGTTTTTTGCGCCGCTTAGCCATTTCTTCCGAAGTCATCCCCGTTTTAAGGTACGATTCCCCATCGCCAAAACAGCAACTCTGTTCGCAAGGCTTAGGCTAACCCCTTGAAACGAATTGCCACCCAACGATATTAAGGGTTTTTTGACTTCGATTCAACCTACCAGACCCGGTCATTCACTATGTTCGATGCAAGCGATTAACATCACGATGCACCATACCCCTGAATGACCACACAAGCACCTCGAACGCTTAACATACCTAAACCCTCGCCGTCACCAACGTCCGAAGTACCCCCAGGCCCTATAATCACCGGCTGTAAACCTAGGCTGGCCTCACTCTGATACGATCGTCCAAGCATAGTATTGACTTCACGTCAGTTGGCGCCAACAAAAGATAGCTGTACAACACTAGTTCAGCCACACACGAGTTTCATGTGCGACTGGCAACTGTTCAGTCATAGGGGGAACAGAAGCTGATGACCCTAGGAGGACATCACTATTTTCGCTTGGCTAAGCGTTTAGGCGTAGCTTTGATTAGCCTGGTTTCGACGACCGGTTGCGGGACTATCTCTACAGACCCCGCCGCCGTAAGACCATTGGCTGGCAAGTGTAGCCGACTGGCCTCGGCAAATCCGGAGAACACCATGCTCATTGCGCTTGAATGGGGTGGTGGAACATCCGGGATTTATCCTGCTGAAATCCTCGACGGGATCGACCTATCAGCCTTCAATCTCCAAGAAGGCGGTACGCTGGCAGACCGCAGCGAACTATTCGAACAACGCCTCACTGATCAAATCAACCAGATTTATTGCGATTGGCAACAGATCAATGTTTTGGTGCTCAACGGTAACGACGTCAATTTCTATAACGCCGATACCAAGGTACTGCTTACACAGGCCGTTCGACCCGACGGGCGCATGGACATCGGCGAGGCTGAGTATGATCCTTGTGACGTGCAGCGCGATAATGATGCCGTCATTTTTGGTGAACGTATACGCCAACTCGCGGGCACATACACCTTCGACGAATGGGTCAATGTTTTTGCCAACGTCACCGCCCACGAAATCGCCCACACGTTAGGCTATGCACATATCAGCCGCGAAAATCGTCCGGATGGACCCGGCGCACCGTACGTTGAGCTTATGTTGGACCGCCATACGATGAAGGAGATGCGCCGCGAGCATCGCTTTGTCGCACCCCAAACAAATTGCCCCAACGAAACATCCGCATTTCTTAGTGCGGGCACGACACGCGATACGGACGTCAGCTTTTCTTTCGGTAGATAAACAAACCGACGATCCAAGAGGTCATAACGATCTATCCGATAACGCAACACGGGCCGGATTGGCATGTTCATCAAGAAACATGTATTCCACCTGATCGCTCGTAAACGACACTTCTCCACGAATATGGATAGGTTTACGAGATTCTTCTTCAAGTTGATGTAGTGCCGATCTCTTGTCATTTAGTAGCAGAAAGGCTACAGCGTTTGATACTGAAACATGAATGGTTTTAACAGCGGGCTTATGAGCCACTAGTTGAATACTACGCATGACATCAAGCACAACGGAATTAGGGGTCTTCACCACGCCGCCGCCTCGACACTGCGGACAATCAGTGTATATGTTTCGCTTCATGGAAGGACCGTTACGCTGCCGGGTGATTTCAATCAATCCGAACGCACTCATCCGCAAAATACGGGCACGCTCTTTGTGTTCCTTCAAGGCATTGCGCAGGGCACGCTCTACGCCGCGTTTGTTTCGATCTAACCGCATATCCACAAAGTCGCAGACAATTAGCCCGCCCAGATCGCGCAATCGAAGTTGCCTGGCGATTTCTTCCGCCGCTTCTACATTCAAACGATAAGCGCTTTCTTCGGCATCTTTGATAGCACGAGATCGCCCGCTGTTGACGTCGATAGCCACCAAGGCCTCCGTCGAATCGATCACCAGTGATCCACCGGAAGGCAATGGCACATGCCGTTGATTGATTCGTTCAATCTCATCTTCTATGCCCAAACAATGAAACAGCGGTTCATGGCCTTCGTAAAGTTCAAGGCGAACTTTGGTGCGTGGCATGGCGATCTGCAAAAATTCGCGAACCTTGGTTGCGGTATCCGGTGTATCGATCATGATGCGACGGAAGTCGGTCGAATACACATCACGTATGGTGCGCGGCACGAGATCAGACTCACGATACAACTCCGCCGGGGCCTGCATCCCCTTCACCCGATCAACTACTGTTTTCCACAAGCGCTGCAGGTAGTTCAAATCTCTTTGAAGATCACGCTTGTTTTGCCCAAGCCCCGCCGTTCGCGCGATAAACCCCATATCAGGTGGAAGTGTAAGTTCGTTTAGCATATTGCGCATATCGCGACGTGCTTCATCATCTTCAATTTTTCGTGACACGCCATGTCGGTCCATACCGGGCATCATCACTAGGTATCTACCGGGAATGGAAAGATACGTCGTCAGCGTCGGCCCCTTCGTGCCTACGCCCTCCTTAATAATTTGCACGATGACTTCCTGCCCTCGCCGAAAACAATTTTGTATCGGAGGCCTTTGATGGCGGGGAATTTTCTGCCCGACTTTCTCATGCTCACCTTTGTGATTTGGAAAATACTGGGGTTGCACATCGGAGATATGTAGAAAACCGTTTTTACGCAATCCAAAATCAATGAAGGCTGCCTGAATACTCGGTTCCACATTCGTGACAATACCTTTGTAAATACTACCCACATGCGATGCCGAAGCAGCCCGCTCGATGAACAATTCTTCAAGACGACCGGCGTGCAGTACGGCAATACGACACTCATCCCCATCCGTCGTATTGATCACCATGTCTCGACCCTTGCCCTTTGTCCGAATAGCTTGACGAACATCCGAAGGAGAACGCAACACGGCATCAATACGATGATCGACTCGTGTAGCCCCCTCCGCTGCCTCAGTTATTTTTTCGGCTTTATCAGCAGACGATTGCGTCGTCTCCCTGTCCTGACTCACCGAAGATCCGCGCCGACCACGGGATCGCCCCGAGCGACCGCGTGCCTTACGAGACGAACTCTTTTGCTCAGTCTTTTGTGGAGCCGTTGCCTCGTCACTCAAAGCAATGCGCTGGTCAGGCGGCGGTGTTTCTTTCGCTGCCATAGGCCGATCAGCGGTGTCTTTTACTTCTGTTTTACGTTCGCTCAACGTCGGTGCTTCGTCGTCTGTAACCTTGGCTACTTTTTTCTTTCTACCTGCCCTGCGCCGTGGCGTGCGTTGTGGTTTTTTCTTAGTTTCGTCACCGGACTTCGGCTCAACTACTTTTTTCTTGGTTGTCGAGCGCCGGGCTTTACGCTTTGGCTTAACGACTTCAACAACCTCAACATCAGTCTGATCCGTTTCAACTACCGGTAGAGAATGATCAGCCGATTCATCAACGGTTTTTTTGGGCAAAACCTTTTTCTTTTTGCCGGCTACGCGCTTACGTTTGACTGTCTTTGGAGCAACACTACGCTGCTTGTCTAATTGGTTTTCTGGTGATGGCATGTATGTACAAACTTTCCTGCAAAGCTATGTTAGAACATGCTCAATCCAAGTGCGGCGCTGAATCGTCAACATCTCCGGAAGAATAATTCTTTCGGTCGCTACACATGAATGGAGCTTGCTCTAGCCATGCAATATTGATGCGCTGAATTCTGTGGTTTATGGTATTGGCATCATACCCCAGTAATCCAGCAATTTCCGATGGCTTGGCTGTGCCACGGTCTGTCACGTGTAATCGAATGGCCAAGCTATGATTTTCTATGTCTACATTTTCGATAAACGGCCTGATATTAACCGTCACTATTTTTGATGTTTTATGTTTTATGCGCGACACGATCAATTCGTCCGCGGCCAAAATCTTGTCAATTGTTTCTTCAAGATCGGTAGGATCACCCTCAATCATCGGCAACACATACGTCACACCACATGGCATCAGTCGACGACCTTGCGGTAAAAACACACAACCCGTGACCGTCAATCCTATCGGCGCTTGCGCCTGAAATTGCGCAATGGTCCTATCAAGATCAATCTCCTGTGTCATCGTGACCACAAGCTGTTCACACACCGAAGCAACACCCACCGGCCTGGGCAAGGGAATCGACAAACGCGGCTGAGGATTAAACCCCTCACTATAAGCTACCGGAAGACCCGTACGCGACAGTGCCCGCTTAAACATCCTAAGCGTATCCTGATGCGAAATGAATTTAAGATCACCTTCGACCCGAAAGGCAAACGCATAACGAAACCGCGTCGCCGGCTCAGCTGTAGGGTTAACTTGTTCATCAGTCATAGCCATGCGCTCACCGGCTATGTCAACAGTAGATACATACATAGCCAACACCTATCTATATCGGATCATCCGGCAACAGTTTCCGCATCTCATCACGCAAATAATTGGATACCTGCCGATCCGTATCAAATCCTAGCGTGCGACGAGCCACCCGCCTTGCATGTGAAACGGTAACTAACCGAATAAGTTTTTTAATCTCGGGGATATTAGCCGGTGCCATAGACAGCGTACGCAAGCCCACCCCCAACAAAAACATGGTGTACAATGGCTGCCCAGCCATCTCCCCACAAATACTGCATTCGACTTCCGCTTGTTGGCAGGCACGAACCACGTCACGAATAATACGCAATACAGCGGGATGTGACGAAATATAATACTGCGACACACGCTCATTGCCTCGATCAACAGCCAGCGTGTATTGAATAAGATCATTGGTGCCTAAGCTGACAAAATCAACTTCTCTGCAAAACTCCTTTATTTGAATCGCCGCAGCCGGCGTCTCCACCATGATGCCGATTTTGATACTGCGATTGACCGCAATCCCTTCTTCTTCGAGATCTTCCATCGCATCGTGAAGTGTCATTTTCGCCTGGCGAAACTCCATCAGACTATTAATGAGTGGAAACATCACCTGCACATCACCATGCACCGATGCGCGAAGCACGGCCCGCAATTGTACCTTGAACATATCTAAGTTACGCAAACTATAACGAATGGAACGAAGCCCCAGCATGGGATTACGCTCCTGCTCATAACTGCGCTGCTGTGTATACTTATCCGCACCAAGATCAAACGTACGAATCGTAACCGGTTTACCTTCAACACCAAGCGTAGCATCACGATAAGCTACGTACTGCTGATCTTCGCTCGGCGCGCCTTCGGGGCGAAGAAACAAAAACTCCGTGCGGTACAATCCTACCCCACAGGCTCCCTTGGCGATCCCCGCACGAGATTCATACGGAAATTCGATATTGCTATACAACGCGATTGGCACATCGTCGCGCGTCACAGCCGGTAAATCCTTGAAGTCATCTAACGCATGAGAAAACCGACTGTACGCCTCCTCACGCTGACGATACTCATCCAACGTCGCTTCGGTAGGATTGGCTATCACCAACTGATTCGTGCTGTCAATGATGACCGTATCACCACCACTCAGATGCGTGGATATATCTCCCAGACCAATGACCCCGGGACGCCCCCACGACTGTAACAGAATCGCCGTATGCGAAGTCGCAGCTCCGGCATCTAGTGCCACTCCTATGACACGTGTATCACTAAGCTGGGCTGTTTGCGTAGGCGTAAGATCATGGGCAACGAGAATCACCGGCTTACTCAGATGCGCTAAATCTTCTCGCGACTCGCCGAGGATATGACGCAGCAGGCGACGCTCTATATCCTGCACATCGCGGATGCGCTCAACCAGTAACGGATCACTCATCTGCATGAAACGACGCTGATAACTGCGCATGACCGTACTTACCGCATAAGCGGCAGCCGCATGTTTTTCTTTAATCAAACCGGCAATATGATCGTTTAAGCTCTCATCCTTG
Source organism: Planctomycetota bacterium (assembly GCA_024276605.1). Classification (GTDB taxonomy): domain Bacteria; phylum Planctomycetota; class Phycisphaerae; order UBA1845; family UBA1845; genus JAJRPG01. Next base: position 21,307 of record JAJRWX010000087.1, read on the forward strand.
AGCACGCCCACATGCCAATCAAAAACATTGGCGGCATCCCGACCTAGATGTGCACGTAAATGCGCAGATTGTTCTTCGATTTCAAGGATAGACGCTTTATGCGCATCCAAATACCGTTCCAGTTCTTGCGGCACATCACAAGCCGGAACCACGCGGTAAGGTATGCGGTACTCTTCCGCTTCGAGAACCACCGCTTCGCCTATCGCGACACCCGGGGAAACCGAAATACCTCTAAATATTTCCATAATAATCGTAGCTTTGCGATGGCCTCACGCCGTAATCACGATGAAGGCTCAAGGCCACATCAGCGCACATACGCAGGCGTTGTTCGCTTTAGGCGGATGATTTATGACGGCTCCTCGAAACCCGAAGCCACTAACGCTACCAAGGCGTCACATGCCTCCTGGGCGTCATCACCACGCGTCGTGATGCGCAACTTGCATCCATGCGTTGCCTCGAGCAACATCAAATGCATAGCACTCTTTCCATCAACACTATCACCGTCACGCGAGGTATTAACCACTTGAACGCTCGAGCGAAAGAGGGATGCGGTGTCTACAAAGCGCATAACCGGGCGCGCATGAAAACCCTGCTGATTGACAACTGTCACGTCGCCGCTCGCTTCCTTTCGAGCCTGTGCCAAATCTTTACACACCTCTCATGCTCATGATACATAGCTTGTGCCGCAGATGATTCCACAGACACGAAGTGCTACTCGTCCCGCAGTTCGTCCGCTTCCTGCAACAACTCCACAATCGTTTCTACACTCTCCGCCTGGCGCAGAAAACGACGAAAAGTCTCTCGTTGCAAGTGTCGAAATATTTTTTCCATCGCCGCCAAGTGCTGTTCAGGTTCATTGGCCGGGCTAAGTAACAAGACTATGGTGTAAACCGGCGCTCGATCCAGCGAAGTAAAATCAACACCAACGCTCGATCGACCAATCGTAGCCGTCATCTTGGTGACGCGCGCATGCTTTACATGCGGAACAGCCACACCTTTCCCAAATCCAGTACTCCCTTGCCTTTCACGTGAAATCACCGCCTTGGCTACCACATCCACATCATCCTGGCCAATCGCCCCATGGTTCGCCAGTGACTGCACCAGTTCTCGAATCACTTCCATACGGCTGGACCCGTTCAACTCGGGTATGATAGCATCCGCATGAATAAGCTCTGAAAGTTTCATAGACGCTCCGGTGTCTTACCACTTCTTAACTCGTTGGCGTACGCACGCTCGAATGCCAACCTCTACTGCCTTTTCGATTTTGTGTATCGCGCCATAATCACGAAAATAATCACCCTAATCCTAGTCAAAGGTTGCTAAAATGATTTATCGCCAACCTGGCAACTCATCCGCTCACCTCGACTAGGATTCATCCGAATCCTCCGTCACATCCGGAATCACCGGCTTGCCATCGCTCTTGTAATTTCTTTGTTTTTCTTTGTGTTTAATAAGTTGTCGACTAACTTTTTCCGTAATGGCATCGATCAGTGCATAGGTGTCAGGTCCGCTTTCACTGGCCAAGTATGTATGTTTCCGCTCTACCCGTACAATCATCTCAGCAGTAAACTGTTCCGATTCATGACCTAGAATCACCTCGACCTCGTGTATGCGATCATAAAAACGCAATAGCTTGTCGACACGCTCGCCCACATAAGCGCGCACTTCGTCTGGAATCTCCACATGCCGCGCTGTGATGTTTAGCTGCACTAAACTACCTCCTTATTTGTTCATTAGGCGAACCCTCGCTGTCTTCATCATCAGAAGACAACAACCCCGGTATCTTGTCACCCGGCTTAATCACGCCACCGCTTACCGTAAACCGCAGCCCCTCATCGATGCTCATGTCTAGCTCAAATACATCCTTGCGAGGCACCTGAATCACATACCCCGTAATCGGCGTCGGGGAACTTGGTATAAAAAGCGTAACCAGTTCATCTTCCGTCGCATCTTGCAACGCCTTCATCGGGCCACCTGTGCTCAAGCCCACTGACCATATACCCTTCCGAGGATATTGGACAGCCACCACGCCGGAAAATCCAGACGCACGCTCCGATAACAAGAAATCCGTCACTTGCTTAATATTCGGGTAAATTGCCCGAATTAACGGTAATTTCTTTAGCAGACCCTCAGCCGCCCGCCAGGACGTCCGACCGATGAAACTCGCCAGAAAAAACCCCATGAAGTATACGAGAATGATGGCAATCAAGAAACCAAGCAAATGTAGACGGTATTTTTTCGCAGCGATTTGCCAAAGGGCATGATTTCTCGCCTTTAGCGCTTTGCCTGCAATATCACTGTTTTTTGACGCTAAAGCGGGATGGTGTATGACTTTATGTTCAATCGTGAGACGACGACCGGTCACTAAATCCCATTGATCGATTGGTGTACCGAACTTCAGCGGATCCTCCGATTCATCCACCAATCCCGGCGCAGGTTCTTCGCTAATCCACAGGCACAACGACACCAGACCATTAGTAATCGTAGCCCCAACATTCTCATTAACCAGCTTGTACGCCCACACCAAAACGGCGATCGTCAGCAATGAGGGAACTAACGCAGCAAGACCACGAACAAAAAATCGGCGAAAATCATCCATACAATCGCTCTGTACCTACTCTTAGACACCCAGTACTGAGAAAATTTGGTTCACCTAGCATATTACGCACAAACGCCTACCAAAGATCGTCATCCCAAATAAAACAGCAAGACTAAATCGATACCATAGAGCATTCTTGCTGTTTGGATAGCGTCGTGATGATTAAAAGCATGGGAGCCTTCCACATCCTAAGCTGTGACACAATCATACAATTCTCTTTTGACCGCGCTGTTGAACATATCCGTAGCACGGCCATTGCCGTCAATACCCAAGGGCGCTAGCATATCCAGCCCATGGTGATAGCCGTACACAACACTAGCAAACCCGCTATTGGACATCGCGCCTTCTGGGTAACGCTGCTACTATTGTTTTTTACCGTCATTCTCGCCTACAAGATGACGGCCAGCCGTAGCGTAATCAGGCTTGGAAACCGCATCACGCCGCCTGGATGGGGCATATCCTTCGCCCCACCGCAAAGATTCGCCCGTCACACCCCAGCCCGGCCCAGCCTTTACATTCCCTTCATCGGCTTCACCAAATCAGGTTTTCAGGCGACATTTATCGTATGGCAGCTAAGCGGTATCGGCGAGTCGGACCCCGCTAAAATCCCACCGCTGATTTTTCAAAAACTCGAATCACCCCAGCGACAAGCTAACTCGTTCGATCAGCATATCACTTCTACCACCAGGATGTTCGGTCCTGTCGAAGGTGTCGAACAAATCAGCCCCACCCGCACCACTTTGGTCCGATCAGCTGTCTTTAGCCGCCAAGAAGTCTACGCAATCTCCCTTAATGTCGATGGAAATGCCCCCATCGACGAGGCGCTTTACGACATATTCGATCAGATGTGCCTATCCGTGCAACCTCGATAACCAAACACTAAGCCATATGCAATTACTACACCTCGTGCAGCACTACACCGTCATTCCCGCCTGCGTGAGAACGACGGACTGGGGTTAGAGCCGCACGGCGCCAGCCTGCTGACCAGATAAGTCAACATAGCGGCATACGCCTACACGCCGGTATGTCACCAGGCTTGCGCCAGGTGCTCTGACATGGCTCGCCGCTGATACTGTCACGAAACCGCCCAACTTGCTATAGATTTGATCGCCTTGGCATAATCCACTTTTCGCTCTACGATCTCCACCGTCGGTTTGGATCCTCGGCTAACCTCAGTTCTGTCAGTTCTTCCGGATTGAATGGTCTTGAATCGTTGCCAACACATATTGGACGATCGTTTTCAGCTTAACTGTCGCAAGCAACGACTGCCGGATCAGCTTCCATTCATGCACTATGGATTATCATTGATCGAAGTGCTTGTGGTCATAGCTGTAACACTGCTACTGTTATCCATGTTGTTCCCGTCCATGCGCAGAGCGCAGGCCCAGGCGCATCGCGTCGTTTGTACCAACAACCTTAAACAATGGGGCCATGCCCTGCACTACTACCGCGAGGAACACAACGATTACCTGCCGACGGAAGGCACATTTTGGAATGTCAAAAAACCATACACCTGGTTCAATGTATTGCCGCCATACCTGGGTGCGCCGCCGTACAAGGATGTCGAGAGACAGGGGAAACTCATCAAAGAATTCCCCTCCCTGCACATCTGGATCTGTCCGTCGAAGTATAAAAGCGTCTACAAAAAAAGTGGTTCGGGAAAAAATCAGTTTCACTATGGCATGAATCAAGTACTCGACGGCGTGAGTAATTGGGAGGGCATGAAAGATTGGGGTGACCATCCCATGTCCGCTCGACAATTCGACGATCAGCCCAAGACTGTTTTCATGTTCGACATTCTCTGGAATAGCCCGGCTGGTATGCAAGAAAGCGTAGGCACCAATTACCACGGCGACTTCGCCAACGTCCTTTTTCTCGATGGCCAGGTGAATAATTTTGGTGGGCGCGATTTTATCACCTACGACGACAACAAACAAAAGCAACGCGTCTGGCATCACCCGGATCTATTCTGGGGCTTCATCCCAAAAGAAAAACATCGCATTTTTTCTTTCCCCGATCGGAATGCAGGAAAACTGCGCGGATGAAGGATTTGTCTGGCAAGTAGCGGACTTTCAGTAGACGGGGAATGGAAATTGAGATATCGCCGCGTGTTGCTGCTACAATACGAACTTCCCAACAGTCAATGAGTGCAAGGCTATCGTCACCAATGGCTACTGCGGGCCAATTAGATTGGCATGGAACAATGCATAGTCATACAGGTCACCGTTGAATTGGGTTTGAAAGAAAGAGAAATCATACAGGTTTACTTCGCCGTCACAATTAAAATCATCAAGTGCGGGGTCGGTTGCCTTGGCAAGATCGAATACATACGCCGACCCGCAGTCGCGCGCAAACCTACAGTCATAGTAAATCGCCCCCGCAACGATTGTGTCTCCACTCATGGCAACAGAAATCCCTAGCTGGTCCGCCGGCCCAGCGTCGGAGGCGATCAGTTTCTTCTTTTCGACCCAGGATGTTCCTTCGAGACGGAAAACATACACCGATCCACAATCGTAGACAACAGAACTGCAGTCATGTAACTCCGCGCCGATTGCAATCGTGTCCATGCTGATAGAAACCGAACTCCCGAACCTGTCATTATTAGATGTGTCGGAGCCGGTTAGTTTCTGCTCCTGCCCCCAAGAGGTTCCGTCGAACTGATAGACGTAAGTAGCTCCACAGCGGCCGCCAGCCGGGCAGCTGCTTAACGTCGCTCCAACGACGGCGGTGTCACCGCTCAACGAGACAGAATGCCCAAAATTGTACAAATGATCCGCGTCGGATGCAGTCAGTTTCTGCTCTTCTACCCAGGATGTTCCGTTAAATCGGAACATATATGCTGATCCGCATTTACTGCATGCCGCGCAATCATCTTGGTATGCACCCACTATGACCGCGTCCCCACTCAGTGAAACTGACGCCCCGAACCAGTCATCTGCCGCCGCGTCGGAAGCAGTGAGCTTTTGCTGTTCTACCCAAGAGATACCATTATACTGAAACACGTATGCAGCTCCGCAGTTTTTTATAAGAGGAGTGCAGTCATCAAAGATTGCCCCCACCAAGGCCGTGTTTCCGCTCACGTAAACGGATGACCCGAAAGATTGAGCTTGTACCGCATCGGAGGCGGTTAGTATCTGCTCCTGGACCCAGGATGTTCCGTTAAATCGGAATACATATGCTGATCCGCAGTTAAAGCCTGCGGCGCAATCATCTTTGTATGCACCCACTATGGCCGCGTCTCCACTCAGGGAAACAGATACGCCGAACCAGTCACGTCCAGCCGCATCGGAAGCTGTGAGAATTTGCTGCTCTACCCATGTAGTACCGATGAACCTGTACACATATGCAGCTCCGCAAAAGGCGCCAGCCATACAATCAACACGACTTGCACCCACTATGAGTGTGTCGCCACTCACAGAGACTGAAGACCCGAAAGTATCACTATTTTCAGCGTCGGAGGCGGTTAGGTTTTGTTCGACGTTGCACGTGTCATAAACAGATGTAACAATGGCACAATCCGTCGCGGAGCCACCGTCATCATCATCGATGTTTACGCATACTGTGTGATGACCTGGGTCTTCAAAAATAGTCGATGCCTGGATTGTACCGGTCGTTGGAACACCAACACGTCCCGGCGTAACAGAGACTACGGTCGGTTGAACACCTCTACCGTCGCCCCAATCCACTTCAGCGATGAAATCTTCTGTACTGGGTATTTCCGGCATGTCAAATCCCAAATCCGCAAACCTTGCCATGTTGGTCTTGGCAACAACGGTGTACGGTGTAGGCACGCCCTCGTTGTCAACCAATACATCAAAACTCTGTGATTGGAGTTGTACAATATCATCGACTGTTACTATCCGATCGGCTCCTACGCTAATGAACGGATCCTTGTTGTTTACGGTAATGTCAAAACTATCCGAGTTGGCATTGTTGCAGTCGTTCACGGTTACTGTAACCGTGTAAATGCTATTATCTCCATACGTATGAGTGCCAGTAACAGTATCTGCCCCTTGATCTACGATTCCGGGTGTTATAGTGCCGTCACCCCAGTCAATAGTTGCGATGTTTGCGAATTCCTCATCATCAAGAAATGACGCTACTTCGACGCTTAAAATGTCACCCTCTGTCACATTCAGATCGGCATGCGCTGTCACCACCGGGGCCATGTTGCTTGAAAAGTCAAACATGTATGCTGCCCCGCAATTGAAGCATTGTGGTAGTAGGATATCCCCTCTTGCTCCTACAATTACAGTACTCCCGCTCACGGAGACAGATGCCCCGAAGCGGTCGCCATCCGACAAGTCAGAGGAAGTTAGATTGTATTCCTCGATCCAGTCGCTCCCGTTGAAATTAAAAACATATGCTGATCCACATTTGTTGCCCGACACGCAGCTTTGGTTTTCAGATCCTACAACAATAGTATCTGCACTCAAAGCGACGGAATTACCGAAACTGCTGATAACATTTGAAGCTGAAGAAATTAACTTCTGCTCCTCGACCCAAGACGATCCGTTGTAGCGAAACACATAGGCTGAATTAGATGATCCTATTACGACTGTATCCCCGCTTATTGAGACCGCATCCCCGAACACAAAGTTCGTAGAGTCGGAGGGAGTTAGCATCTGCTTCTGAACCCAAGATACTCCGTTGTAGTGGAACACATGTGCCGATGCTTTTCTCCCGACTATGATTTTATCTCCGTCCACAGACACGGACTCTCCAAACAATTCGTTTAAACTCTATGTCTGAAACAGTTAATCTCTGCTCCTGAAGCCAACTAACACCGTTGTAACGGTACACATAAACCGACCCACACAAAAAGCCCCCTGCGCATTTATCCCAGGGTGCACCCACTACGATTGTGTTACCGCTTACGGAAACAGAAGCCCCAAAATGGTCGCCCGATTCTCCGTCAGAGGCCGTCAGTTTCTGTTCCTGTTCCCAAGAGATCCCGTTAAAGCGAAACACAGTAGCGGACCCGCAGTTTCCCGTGTTACAGGTATCAATATATGCCCCAACAATGGCGATGTCCCCACTTAAAGAAACCGGCACCACGGAACTATCACTGAAGATCGCTGCGTAGCTGACGGTAAGCTGTTGCTTTTCGTTCCATGTGGCTCCGTTGAGCTGATATACATACACCACCGCGCAAGCATCAGCGCAATTTACTACTTTCGCTGTCATCATGGCGGTATCACCGCTTACTGAGACGGAATTGCCAAATTGCCCCTCTGCCCCCGTAAATGTCTGCCGCTCCGGGCACTGGGCCAGCGCCTGCGTACAGCAGATGCTGGTGTATATTACTGCCGCTACTGCAATAAACTTTACAACCTTGTTCATCGAAGCTTTCCTACCTGCGAATCTCGAATTGGAGCATCTTTCCATCACCTAACTTACGAACGCCACTCTACGCGAAGTGCACCCGGATTTGCAAGCACTAAATTCCAGTTCGCTTATTTAGCGGACGTTGATGGGGGCTGGAGTCTATGTCAGGTCGGTTATGCGGGCGATCGGCTATGTATTTAGCAAAGTAATGGCTGCATCGACTGACGCGTATGGTTGACGATCGTGAAGAGGGTCGAAGGGGCGGCGAGTTGTTTGTAGCGCCCCTCGACCGTATCCATCTCAAGGGTATCCCACCGTAAATTGTAGAACCCGTACCCCCGCATCCTGTCCCCCGCGCCATTTCGTGTTAGCATAGCCCCCATGCTCGTCGGCATTCTTTCAGACAGCCATGGCTATCATCTTCCGGTACGCAAGGCGCTGGCTTGCTTTGATGCGTTGGGTGTTGAGCACCTTATTCATTGCGGTGATGTTGGGGGGCAGGAAGTTTTCGACGAATTCGTCGGTCGCTCGCTGACCTTTGTCTGGGGCAATACGGATGAGTTCGATGGCTCGACGCTTGCCTATCTCGCAGCCGTAGGTCTACAAGCGCCCTCTCAATCACCAACTACTATTACGCTGGACGGTAAGCGGTTCGCCGTTTTCCACGGGCACGAACGTGGTTTTGATGCGGCTCCACGCAAACTTGACGTCGAATATATTTGTCATGGCCATTCACACGTGCAACGTGACGATCGTATCGGCGCGATCCGCATCATCAACCCGGGGGCGCTACATCGGGCAGCCGTAAAAACCGTAGCTACGCTCGATACGGCTACCGATCAACTGACTTTCCATACGATTGAAGACTGATCGCTCAGCGATTGTTTCAGTCCATTAAATCGAGCCGCATGCTTTAGCTTGCGCGGCGCTACGATATTTGTGCGGCGCTGAATGAAAAATAACGCTACATCTGATTATTCAACACGCTAGTGCTTTGTCACACCTTAAGTTTAGGGTTCGCGAAGTCCACTCCCTCACGGTCGCGGCTCTGATAGGACAAACGCAACCCCAAGATTTAGCTGTGGCGCTGCACTAGTGCTGTGTCACAGCTTATTATTCAGGTTCATCGAGGGTGTCATGGAGCTTCTAGCTGGGAGAGTCTGCGGTGTAGCGATACATCTTTGCTCCACATCCGTCGATGGTGATTGGCTTTGGTCCCAACGCGAAGGTCGCCACAATGTCACTTTCTTTAGGTATCCAGTAATCACGCCATTGATTGTTGGGATCGAGCACAAAGAGGACGTGGGGATTATCAATACTGCGTGCAGCTACAATTTTTTTCACCCAACGATCCAGTGACTCACGGCTATCGGGAATGGGTAACGTCGGTAGTGAAGTTTCCATAGCCAGGTATTCGTGGAAATTGCTTATTAAAATCAGCTCATCATCCGCTACACGGCGAAGGTGATTAAACAAAAAGTCGCTTTTAGGCTCAAAAGATCGAGACCAAGCGCCGTAAGGCGACGCCACGCGATCGGCCTGTACCCAACGGACATACGTTCGCTGCCAGTCCTGCTGAATGGTCCATAAGCAACAGACGAACAGAATGACGCACGCACCCCATCGCAACGATCGCAGTCGCACCAACATCAGCGGTGCTACGAACAAAAGGAAATAGATCGGACGCACCGGAATATAGTACCTCTCCAGGCCTGCGAAATGAAATTTATCACCAAACATCGCCGTGGCTAACACAATCATGACCATAAACGCAACCCATACGGATAACGTCAACATGACAACCGTTCGGGATAAGTAAGTGCTAACACGTTGTCGCCACGTGGGATAAAGCAATACCGCAACCACCAACACGATAGGCCAAAGCGCTAACACCCAATGACTTATCGCATGGTGATCGTAATAGCCCAGACCTGTAAATTGCCACCACACCTGCCAGATTAGCGATAGCGACAGATCAAAACCAACGCGGCGACCTAGATTTAATTGAGACTGCACGTCTTCTGAACTACCCATCGTATGATTGACTAACAACATGGCTGCGATAGGCAGTATCGCACAAATGCCGAACACAGCTACATGCCGAAAGTGTACCTTCACCCTCTCTTTTTCAACATGCGGCAAGGCTTCTTGGTTCGCTACTCGTGTTCGCAACCACATCCATAGCAAAAATCCACCCACCCCCGCCGGGATAAAGATGCTGGCATAACGAATCCAAAATAAAGAACCGCATAAGAGTCCAGCCAGTGTCAACCATACGACGCTCATGGATTTATGGCGTTTTAGTGTAGTGTTGTTAATTGACAAGGCCCGGTGCGTCAGAAGCAGGATATATGGCATCGCCGCCGCCAATAGAAGGTCCGTTGAGGGATTGATAAGGTAACTCACCGTCACGCCCGCACCCGTAGCCGCCAGCGATAGTAACACTCCTCCCCATCCTTTAGGTACCATGCGCCGCGCCCACACAAACCATCCTACCAAAGCTAAAGCGCAGGCTACGATGCCGATAGCTTGACACGCTTGTATCGTTGAACAATCAAACCAACCTCGCACCATGGCTATCAACAACGAATATCCTACCGGCCACTTGGTGAGATAGCCCCACTCGTACTGAAAATCCCAAGGCTGACCCGGGGCAATGGGCTGCAACGAGGTCAAGCCGTTTCCCGCTACGAATCTATCCACCGCTAGAAGTTGGTAGGCGTAGTCTGATTCGATCATGGGGGCGATGCGCGTTCGATCCGGCAGGAAGGTGAGCACTGAGGCGACCAAGACAATCGAAAAGACCATCCGAACACTGACAGGTAAGGGACGCACTTGCCTTGCAGTGCTCCCTTGTTCGACAAATCCTTTGCGCACGTTCCCCGTCCGGATGACACCTATCGAAGCATTAGATGTTTCTTTCGCACCAATCACAATTGACGTTCTCACCTCATGGTGTGTTATCGGTCCTATCGGCTTGCAAGAAGTCCTGATTGAGTATGGTTATGGTACGTCACCCAATTTCAGCACTACGCGTGAACAACCGACAATGTTATGGGAACTACGTCTATGAAACTGACTATCGTCATCCCGGCGCTGAATGAAGAGCAGGCTATCGGTTCGACTATCGAACGAACCCTCGCCGCCCGTGAGACCATCATAGCTCAATCGCCGGTTGAAGCCGTTGAAGTCATCGTCGTCAGTGACGGTTCAACGGACCGCACAGCTGAGATTGCTGCTCAATACGATGAGATTGCACTGATCGTCTTCGAGCGCAACCGTGGCTACGGTGCAGCTATCAAGAGAGGTTTCGAGGTCGGCACGGGGGATGTCGTCGGTTTTTTAGATGCTGACGGCACGTGCGAACCAGCGTTCTTCGCAACGCTTTGTCGTGAATTGGCTGAAAAGAAGGCTTCGGTGGCTATTGGTTCTCGACTGGGACCAGACAGCAAAATGCCACGCGTGCGACGCTTGGGTAATCGTATTTATGCACTCATTCTGTCCGCATTGAGCAATAAGGTGGTCACAGACACGGCCAGCGGCATGCGTGTGATTCGCCGTGATGTATTACATCAACTGTACCCGCTACCCGATGGTTTGCATTTTACACCGGCCATGAGCGCTCGCGTACTGATGGACGATCAGTTAAGCATCACTGAAAAACCCATGCCTTACAAAGACAGAGTTGGTGAATCCAAACTCAACGTCTTCCATGATGGGCTGAGATTTTTCCGCACTATCCTTGAAATGTCGTTGATGTGGCAGCCGGCGAAACTCTTTTTTGCCACGGCCATCTTATGTCTATGCGTGATGATTTTGTTAGCTGCCCATCCGATAGAGTCTTGGCTACGTGTCGGACGTTTTCACGAAGATATGATCTATCGGCTGTTGTTTTGTTCACTACTCGGCACACTTGGCGTGAGTTTGATTTCGATGGGCGTGCTCGCGGTTAATCTACATCGCATGGTCAACCCGTCGCCATCTGCGCCGTCGTTTCTTACGACGATGCTCGATCATATATACTCGTCAAAGGGCTTGGCCGTTACCACACTACTAGCCGGGCCTTGGTTGTTTTGGCTCGTAGGTGAAGGCGTGTGGACACGCGTGACACAGGGTATCGTTGTCATTCACTGGTCACGGGTCGTTCTAGCCGGCGTGATGGTATTTGCCATCGCCCAACTATCATTGAGTATTTTGCTGGCCAATATCATGCGATTCCACGCCAAACGTAGCCGCACCTCCTCCACGTTAGGCGCTCTCCAGGCTCGATCAGCCCCCAAACCGTTTGTCCACGCGAGTCCTTCTCACAAACCCTCCCCCCAAGCCAGTAATACCGTTCACGCCATCTGAGGTATGGAACCAATTCACATCCTTGGTTGCTCGAACGCCATCAGCCATACGAAATTAGTTAGTATAAAAATCACAAATTTGAACTGATACTGTAATCCAGAGTGTTTCACGAATGTTATACCGCCGAGTTTACTGTTTTCATGATGTTGGATAGAATAAAGATGGCTTTACGTCCGTCATAGAGACGGATTCTAAGGTGCTATATGCTTTGCATTATTGGGGTGGAAACATAGCTGCCGAAAAATCAGGAAAGAGGTTCCAGCATGTTTCCGTTAGAGTGAATGGGGTTTTGATGGCTCTTTAGGATTTGAGCAAAGGAGATTTTGGTCATGGCCAGCAAACGGATTCTCATCTTGTCAGCTTGTATGATGGTAGGTTGTTCTACAATTGGGTTTGCTCAAACATCGACATTGCGGGCTAGTCATCATAACGGTCGGGCAGTACGGACTGTTAAAAATGAATACCCAGCGCGTGATCTACTTCGCAAGCAAATAGATATTGTCGACTGGCAAGAGACACCGTTTGAAGAGATTATCGAATGGCTTCGCGGTGAAAGCGAAGATCAGGTCAACATCATTCCGCGCTGGACGGCTCTGGAAGATGAAGGTGTCGATGCTGAGTCACCGATCACATTGAAGCTGCGGGGTGCACCAGTAGCAGAGATTCTTATCGAAGTAATGGATCAACTCTCAGATGAAGGATTAGTCCGCTATCGTGCACAGGGTAGAAACCTGCGCATTTCCACCGTTAGCGATTTTTCCAAGAAACTTGAACGACGCATTTATCAGATCACCGACTTAACCTTTGATGTCCCGGACTTTGGTCGTAATGCACCTCAAGTAGACTTGGAAGCCGCGTCTCGTAGTAGCGGCGGTGGTGGTGGTGGTGGCCAAAGTGTTTTCAGCGGCTCCAGTAGTAGTAGTACGGAAGACCTTGAAGTCGAAGACGAAGATGTCGAAGAACAGATTGACGATCTGATTACGCTCATCGTGAGCACAATTGAGCCTCAGTCTTGGGGACCGATCCCGAGTTTACGCGGCTCCACACCACCCGGAATTGGTGGTGGTCGAGGTTACATTCAATCCTATAACAATCGTGTTTTGGTTGTTTATAATACAATCGAGGTACACGAACAACTTGCTGGATATTTTGCTCACGGTGAGTAGTAACCCATCTGGCATTGGAATGGTGTTTAACGATCCTCTACAGGATCAATCGGATTGAAATGCGGCGTGAACCGTAGCTGCATCAACCCGGTTGATCCTGATTAATTTGATGGGCGATGACATACCGACCACAACGTTCACGTCCTGCTTGCGAATACCCAACATTTTCGCCAGCAGTTTTTCCACGGCTTGGTTCGCTTTTCCTTTTTCGGGTGGTGCGGCTACGGCAATTTTCGCTCGGCCATCCAACTCACCGATATACTGCGTCCGCGACGCACCGGGGACTACTTTAACCGGCAGGTAAACCGCGTTCTCCTCAGTCCTCAGGTCTAACATGTCGATAGTCTATCATCTTTCAGTGTTGGGGCCTTGGTATAGCATTGTTTTCACAATGAATGTGAATAAATTCCGAGGTGCAAACGCTACACATATGTTAAGCCCACTCTAAGGACGTGACTATGAATACCCAATATGAGATCGGCGTCATCGGGGCCGGCAATGCAGCCGAGGGCATCGTGCAAAGCATTCTGCGAAACACAGTCATTTTCGACGATCGCATCATCGCCTCAGACCCCACACCCCAACGACGCGACCTATTCGCCTCGCGTTTTCAGATCGTTGTCACGGAAGACAATCGAGAAGTCGTAGCCAATAGTGTCATTGTGATTCTGGCTGTCAAACCTCAGCAGTTCGCCGAGGTTTGTACCGGCTTCGCTGATCTTATGCGTGAGGACCAGCTCATTATATCCATCATGGCTGGGGTTTCGACCGCGTCGATCGAAGCACAATTCCCCAAAATCAAAGCCAGGGTAGTGAGGGCAATGCCCAATCTCCCTATCCATGTTGGCGCAGGCGTGGCGGGTATATGTCGCGGCCAACATGCCCGCGAAGTGGATCAACTTCATGCCCAAAGAATTTTCGATGCGGGCGGACGATCCATTGTGATTGAAGATGAATCGCAGATGGACGCCGTTACAGCCGTATCCGGTAGTGGTCCGGCCTATTTTTATTACTTCGTCGAAGCTTTGATCCGTGCGGGCGTTGAGGCTGGTTTATCCGAGCAGCAGGCCTCGATCTTGGCTAAGCACGCCTGTTTTGGGGCAGCGAGGATGATGCTCGAATCTTCCGATTCGCCCGACGTGTTACGTCAGAAAGTCACCTCTCCCGGCGGAACCACCCAAGCCGCTCTAGATTCCATGGCAGCCAATCAAGTCTTCGAGGGTGTCCAGCAGGCCGTCCTAGCCGCCTGGCGGCGTAGTCAGGCGTTGGGCCAATGAGAATTTACCATATTCAACAACTGCGTGTTACCTTATTTTCAAGAGTTATCGGGCTTGAAGATATGTGATAAGCTTGACTAATATGGGTTGGGCGGTCTACGTTGTTGATGGGGGGAGCATGCGCGTTTTGCCTATACAAGTGAGATACATCCTAACGGTCGCGTTAATCGCATCTGTTGGAATAGTTGCGCCTTCACTGGCGCGTGGCTTACCTGCGCCAACCCCACGGGCCGTTAAGTTTGATGTGCCCGGCGGTGTGGCCTCTAACCGGGTTATTATCAAATTAACCGGCGAGGCACAAGCGACTTTGCATCCCCATGGGGGGTGCGTTGATCGAAAGCGTTGTGTCAAAAAACAACTCAGCAACATGTCCCCATCCATGTCGCGACAATGGCATCAATGGGGAACGCTATCCGTGAAGCCCGCCTATCCGTTTGAGTTTGCGCATCCTGAGACAGCCGCTAGTGTTGGCCTTGATCGCTATTACATCGTCCAAGTTCCTGCGGGTACGGATACCGCAGCGATGGCTAAAGAACTATGTACATGCGGCGGAGAGATAGAATCCGCCCACACGGATGTGATCGGAAGCACGTCGCAATTTTTCCCGAATGATGTGTTTTTTCAAAATGATCAGTGGAACATGCATAATACCGGCCAACTGATCCAAACTTTCTACGGAAATGACGACGCAGACATTGATGCACCTGAAGCCTGGGCCATTCATACCGGCAACATGAAAACGGTAACCATTGCTATCATCGATTCCGGTGTGTACGCTCATTCAGAATTCACCGGTCGATTGCTTCCCGGCTTTAATAGTAATCAACCTTTTGTATGTAGCGGCGGCCCAAATCAAGATCGAGTCTGCGTGGATGATACGGAATGTCCTGGTGGTGCGGCTGATCCTAACTTTCCATGTAATAAGATCAATCGGGATACCAGCGATAACAGTGGTCATGGCACACATGTAGCTGGTATTGCAGCGGCTTTGGGTAATAACTTGGCGGGCGTAGCCGGGGTTAGTTGGGGTGCCAACATTTTGCCGATTCGGGTGTTGAGTTCCATTGGATTTGGATCAGCGTTACACGCAGCTAATGGATTGATCTGGGCGGTGGATAACGGTGCGGACGTCTGCAACATGAGCCTGCAATATTACCCCACAGAAGCGACAGGTCCGGACCTGACGGCGTTGATCGCTGCGGCTGAATATGCCAAGCTCAGCGATGTGTTGGTCGTAGCTGCCGCCGGTAATCGCCATTGCAGCGTGATCAGTTTCCCATGTATGACTACTGGCGATTGCGGCGTTAGTGGTGGTACATGCATTTTTGACGTAGCCTATCCCGGCGTCATCGCAGATGTGCTCACCGTATCAGCCACGCATAATGCTGATGAACTTGCTGAAGTGTCAAACTTCGGTCCGCAAGTAGACGTGGCTGCACCTGGAGAAAGTGTTAAGTCTACGCACAATGATGGCAGTTATATATTCCGAACGGGTACTTCCATGGCATCTCCGCATGTAGCCGGTTTGGCTGCGCTGTTGAAGTCTTACGCCCCGCAACTATCGGCGTTTCAAATCCGATCCATCATCGAATCGACAACGGACGATCTGGGTGTCACAGGCCCTGATACTTTGTACGGCAACGGTCGCATCAATGCATGGAATGCACTATTGGCTGCGCCGCTTCCATTTGAAATTCAGACAAGCTCTATACCTGAAGGCGCGGTGGATGCGCGTATCGCCGTAAGCGAAGACGGTATGACACCACTAGGCTGGGATGCCATAGATTTGACATTTAACGGAGTAGCCACCTACTTTCAGCCGGGTGACTTCACGGTTTCGGTGAACCCAAGTGGACCAACCGTAACTATTGCCTCCGTGGTCGGTGTTGATGTGGTCTCGACGATTACCTTGGATAGCCCCATTCCGGTGGATGCAGCTACGAGTTTTTTGCACAATACCAGTGGCACGAGCCGCACGATTAGCCATCGACCCGGCGACGTTGATGCGAATGGCATCGCAGACGCTACGGACATCTCCGCTCTCAAGGATGATCTGGATATGCCTACCCTGGCTAGTTGGTCATCCGATATTGATCGAAACAACCATTCCAGTTCACTAGACCTTATTCGCTTGATCGACCTAATGCCATAATACACACCGTCTAGTGAGTCAACCCATTACGAACCGCGCCCGTGACGAAGTGATCCGACCTGCATGGAACCTCAGCCGCTTCTTGACAGGCGCGGTTCTGTTAGAGTTTGCGGCGGGTGGAACCTGCCCTACGCGCCACGTGCATATAACAATCCGTATCATTTTCCATGTTGGTAGATTTTTTGCCAGCATCGTTCATACTCTTACACAATGTTATTAGACCGCAATCATCGATCCCACCACCTCAAACAAGGTGGGTCACCCCATCCATGCGTACCGAACCGCACCAGTAAGGGAGCATCATAAGTAATGATCGTCGATATTCATCAACTTCCGATCCCTGAGTGGCATTTGCGTTGCCCAAAATGCGGCTATCTTCTCAATGGCTTGCCTAGCCATCGGTGTGCGGAGTGTGGCGATTCGCTGGATATGGATGCTATCATTCCGACATGGGCGCGATTGCGTGAGCCTCGATTTACCGGAGAGGAATTGCCTCTGCCGGATTTTGGTTTGTATTGCAACAACTGTGACGCACCGCTTGCCGGCGCAAGGCAGCGAGAGTGCCCGTCCTGCCATGAACCGTTTGAGCCGATGAGGTCACGTCCTACCAAGGCCTGGTTTGTGGCTGATACTATGATCGATGAGAAAATCGCTCCTCAGCTTATTGCGATGATGCTGGAACGTGAATTTGTACCTTATGTACTGGAAGAAACGCAAAATCCAGTTACCGGGTCATTGTCCTGGTCGCTACGTATTATGAGCGACTTTTATTTTGAATTTCTCTGGCTGCTTAGATGTCGGCTTCACGAGATGGAAGATGTTACCACGCTAAGCGATTGGCAGTGCCAAAGCTGTGACAACGAAAACCCCGCCAGCTTCGAGACTTGCTGGCATTGCGGAACGTTGCGGAGTTAAGTAGTGTGATGGAGTGCGTCCGGGATGCACTTTTTGGCGGGGGTAGACATTCTGGCAAGATGACCCAGGTGGTCCGATTGGCATAACGGGAGGACCGCAGGCTGGCGCCGTGCGGCTCTGACTCGACTATCCCGGTGGTTGCGCTGGTGCCCCATCCTTTGCTTACTGGCAAAGGGTGGGGGAAGGATGATCTGATTCGATGATCCTGGAGGTTGCATATGCCGAATGGTTTCAGGCAGGTCAACCTTTCGCCAATTTGGGATTGGCAAAAGAACGACCTGCCCTACCGTTTGTGCGAGAATGACGGATGTGTAAGCTACGTCCTATATATCCCTGCATCTGTTCTCGTTGAGCATGTCGGTAGCGAAACATCAACCGCTGGGGCCTATCTTCCGACATTGATTATAGGGATAGATCATTTCCAGACGGTGTCTTGGCGACCCTGAGACCAATGACAGGGTATCGCTATGGCTGACGATATGGATGACTCATGGCCAATAGTCGAATCAAGCAAATCTCACTAATCATTCTATGCCAAACTGCATGTGTCGCCGTAGGCTTGTGGATGGAGCATCAATTCGCCACGTCCTCAGTCCAACGAATAGCTATGGAGCAGGCCCGAACGGAAGTTGAAACAATAGCAGCGCGGAGCCGAGAAAACCTCGCAGGGCTGTCTTTCGACGCGATAGCAGCAGACGTGCAGCTCCAATCGCAGATTCGCAACCAATTGGAAAACGACGCACCAAACGACGGAGGTTCGCTCATTGTCGATCGCAACTGGCGTGTTGTTTTAGCGGCACAGGATTCACCTAACGTACAAACTGTGCACCCGACCGTGGGAGAGCAACTCGACTGGGTGCCCTTCGATGACTCGTCTAAGCCAAATACAAAAGTGCTTCAAGGCAGTTTCAACCTCGCCAATGGTGAGCACCTCGCGGCTGCACGAATGCTCACTAGCGGAGCCGGGTTCATCGTAGTCTATCGCCCCGTTGCCAATGTCCTGCTCTCGTCCACCATGCTAATCCGCTCGCTTCCGTGGTTGAGCGGCGTCACCTTATTGTGGACCAGCGCTCTACTCGCCAGTGTGATCACTCTGTTGCTTACGCGTTTCTACGACGGCGTGGACCGCGAACGAAAACAGGCCGCATCAGAGATGCTACTGCGTACGCAGAATCTCGTCCGCACACGCGATGCGGTGATATTCGGACTTGCTAAGCTTGCCGATTCACGCGATCCGGAGACCGGGGAACACCTCGAACGTATTTCGATTTATTCCACGACGTTTGCTGCGACGTTGCGGCGTCACCCCAATTACTCCAACGTTGTATCCTCCTCTTTTGTGCGACTGATCGGTATTAGCTCCGCACTACACGACATAGGCAAGGTCGGTATTAAAGATAGCATTCTTCGAAAACCCGCGGAGCTGACACCCGCAGAACACGAGAGTATGCAATCCCATACGACCATTGGTGCGGATTGTATCAAAGAAATCGAGCAGCGGTTGGGTAGCTCCAATTTCCTACACATGGCCCACGAAATCGCTATGGCCCATCACGAACGATGGGATGGGACGGGTTATCCGAAAGGACTGTCCGGTGAGTCGATCCCGCTAGCGGCACGCATTGTCGCTATCGCGGATGTGTACGACGCGTTGTCCAGCAAGCGCGTCTACAAACCCGAATTCCCCCATGATGAATGCGTCGCGCTGATTCGAGATGAAGCTGGTAAGCAATTTGACCCCGATCTGGTAGAGGTCTGGCTATCGATAGAACCTAAATTTCGTGATATCGCGCTCCAGTACGCCAGCGCGTCGCCGAATGAACGATTCAATGAAGTGCCGCCGGAAACGGGCAATAATCAACAACTGCGAAAAGAGGAGCTGACGGCTACCTCATTATCCGCTGAGTAGGCTATAGATGCTTATGTATGAACGTATATCAAGATTTGAGCCGTCGAGGCCCTAGTACCATTATTCTGATACAAACTTTGTTCATGTGTAATGGTAAAAACTCGAATTGTCCCGTCGTTTTCCGTGAATACGACGATGTAAACAAATGAGCGTGCTATGGTAATGTCAGGAGTATCATCGTGAGTATAGGTTTGGTTAAGGATAGACGCTTCTTCGAGTTCATGCTCATCTGCATCGTCTTGGGGATGTCGTGCGTAGCGGCGCAATTAGGTGCGCACAAACTACTGGTACTCAACCTCTTCTTCCTACCCATCATTCTCAGCGGTTATTACCTCGGTCGAACCAGCGCTTGCATTCTCGCCTTGCTGGCTGCCCTGGCAGTCACCATTGTCACCGCTCTCGATCCGAGCGCCCTCTCCACTACATTCACTCCGATGCTCGGTGTGATGGCATTGGCTGTGTGGGCAGCCGTGCTGGCGCTGACCGCCCTCCTGGTTGGTACGCTTTGTGACGAACGAGCAACTGCCGTTACGGAACTCCACGAAGCGTATGTGGGCGTTGTAGAAGTGCTCTCCAAGTACCTCCAGGGTGGTCATCCCAAATCCAAGGCTCGTTCTATTCGCGTGGCCGAGTTGAGCCAATTCGTGGCATATGAAATGAACCTCTCGCGTAAGCAGATTGACGATATCCGCGTAGGCGCCCTGCTGTACGATCTGGGTAACGTCGAGATTACGACCAAGCTTATCACCAAGGTCGTAGACACACTGGAATCATCCCCTAACAGTCCTCGTGTGCACACCTTCGCCGGTCTGGACCTTGTACATTCTCTCGGGGCGGTGCTCCATGGAGCTGTCCCGCTCCTGATCAGTCAGGATGAGCAAGTCGACGAACACATTACCGGTATCCAAGGTCTGCCGACCATGGAATTACCTCTGGGTGCGCGTATCATCCGTGCCGTCCGCGCTTACGATGTCCTTACGTCTAGTGGATCGGGCGTTAAGGGTGCGACTCAGCAAGCAGCGATTGACGAACTGCGTGACGATAAGGGAGGGGAGTATGACCCCGTTGTACTCAAGGCCATCGAACGCGTCGTGCGTCGTGCGTCGACCGCAGAATCCAGACCGGTGATGGTGTGATCACCAGCACTTTGTACTGTGCAGCCTGCCCACAAAGGGCGATGCCACAAAGAACCGCCACATCCCCCGTCATTTCTGTGTAATCTGTCATTCCCATGAAAGCGGGAATTCAGTTTCATGCTGTAGGTGTGTTGGGATTTTGCTAGATTCCCGCCCGCGCGGGAATGACGGAGGGGTGATCAGGCGTGTAATAGAAGTAGCAATCACCCAAGATGCACGCAAAACCAAAAACGGGTACAATCGAGCCTGTGTTTGGTTTAATGTTACGACATAAGTAATAGGTGACGTCCGATGCCCATTGCCCGAGAAGGCTTGAGAGAGATCGTATTATCTACACTCGTGCTGGGCGCATTGAGCCTTGGATGTTCGTACATCGCCTGGCCTTTGGTATTACCGTTTGTCGTACTATGGATTTGGGTGATCGCTTTCTTTCGTGATCCTAAACGGCTACGCAGCTATGCACCCGGCGACCTGTGCGCACCAGCAGATGGAACCGTTACGGAAATCACGGCATTTGATGACGACGAGTATATCGGTGGACCGGCTGTGCGTATCGGCATTTTTCTGAGTTTGTTCAATGTCCATATCAATCGCTGCCCTTGTCACAGTCATATTCGCTCGATGGCCTACCAAAAGGGTGAGTTTTTGGACGCTAGACATCCAGAGTCCGGTCAACGCAATGAATCCAACATGCTTGTACTTGATCCGGAAGCACCGCTACCTGGTCCGGTGATTGTCAGGCAGGTAGCGGGTCTGGTGGCCAGGCGAATTATTTGTCATGCCCAAGTGAATGACCACATGGCCATCGGACAAAGATTCGGACTAATCAAATTTGGATCGAGAACCGAGTTGATCATCCCACGGCGTGAAGGCACACAAATATTGGTATCCGTCGGGCAAACTGTGAAAGGTGGGCTTACAATCATGGCAACGCAACCAATAGCTAGGCCCGGTGATCTTGATCTGGAAAACAAAAAGACGGGGGCAAAATCGACTCAGAGTGAGCGCGTGGCTACCAATCAATAAATTGTTCAGCGTGTGGATAAACAAATTGAATGCTACCGAGTTCACGCTCGATGAAATGATGAATGAAAATACGGAGCATCATAAGTATCTAAGTGACTGTGGAATCGTATGACTAGGATTATCAAGCATCCTGAAGCGAAGCGATCGGAACGTCGCCGGAAACGGTTACGTTCCTTAGCGTTCCTGCCGACACTGATAACGCTGGGGAATTTGTTGTGCGGATTTGCGGCGATCTATTTCGGCATGCGCGCAATGCAGGACTTTGGTGCTCAGGTATCACCGAGCGCCAGCCAGACATTACATAGCGCGATGGTCGAACGATTACTACCCTCGTTCCTATCAGTAGGTGCCGGTCTGGTGGTCTTAGGCATGGTATTCGATATGTTCGACGGCCTGGTGGCGCGAGCCACACGGAGCACGACAAATTTCGGCGGTCAACTCGACTCACTTGCTGATGTTGTCACTTGCGGCGTTGCACCAGCCATCCTTATGGTCGCTTTCATGACACAAGAACTCGCCAGCAATGCCATACAACCGTCACCGATCAGCAACACTTTTCTTGGACGAGCGTGTTGGGTTTCAGCAGCCATCTATGTCGCCTTCGCGGCTATTCGTCTAGCCAGATTCAATGTTGAAAATGCCGAGTCCGATCATGACCATAAATCCTTTCGCGGACTGCCCTCGCCGGGGGCAGGTGGCATTTTGGTCTCGTTGATATTGTTTCAGGATCAATTGGGGGAAACCGGGCGACACTACGTAGCCTACGCATTACCCTTTGTCGCCGTATGTATTGCTTTTTTGATGATTAGTCGCGTGCCTTACAAACGCTTTCATCGCGCTTATTTATTGCAAAAGCAACCATTTGGCCAATTGGTTATCGGTGTAACGGTATTGGCTGTGTTTTTCTCCTATAAAGCCCCTACGCTGGTCGTGATGGTCCTCTGGTATGGTGCAAGCGGCCCCATCTTTTTACTCATCAAGACCATTCGTGAAAGACACAAACCTCTACCGGCCACAAATCAAGCGCCGTCTGACATGCAACGATCGTCCCGTAATGCTTAGTACAAGCCTTATTTTTTCTGAAGCGACCCAAAAATAGGGATTATTCCACGTTTTTATTGCATAAGGCACGATCGATAAATCGATCATGCTTTACATATCGCTGTTGTAGCTTCATCTACTTGCCCATCCTTAACTTTGCATATGTCTGCCGAGTAGTGAATTGATAATTTTTCGGACCGCGCAAGATAAAATGACTATCGGACATGAATCGAGTTGCACTATATTTGATAATTGCAACGGAGATACACCCACCGTGCGTGCACCGGTGGGTCAGGATACCGCACTGTCTTCATGGCGAGCGATGCGAATAGCATGACAGAACTAAACAATTCAACCGCAACAGGATCATTCACAAAGATCAACACAGCCGCACTACGCGCGCTGGCTGAACAAGGCATGGATGACGTAGAAGTTTTTCTTTCTAACTCACAAAACGGCGATGCCGTTCTTTATCGCCGCGCCGGTGCAGGCCTTTCCACGCCCAATATGGATCGACTCACCAACAGCGGTGTGACTGATGTATATCTTCGCTTGGATGATTTTCATCGATGTGCCAGCGCATTGGAATCGCAACTTTCTGATCTATTGATGAACCCAAACATTGCTCGTCAGGATAAAGCGCAAATCGCAAATACCGCCGGATTGGGTGTCGCCAAAGAATTGATCCATGCGCCTCCCGATGCCAATTCATTGAAGCGCGTAGATCATATGGTGGACAGTCTATCGAAAGGTGTTTTACACGACCCGGAGATTGGGGCGTATTTGTTGCAGATGGCCGGTCATGAACGATCTACCGCTAGCCACATGTTCATGGTATCGACGTTGGCCATGTTACTAGCGGCGGAAATATTCGGTCCCGATGACGAGGCGCGTATCCGGGCGATAGGTACGGCAGGTATGCTCCACGACCTTGGTAAATTGGCGATTCCGGTTGAAATACTGAACAAGGCAACCCCCCTAACCCGAGAAGAACTTCAACTCATTCAGCAACATCCAATCGAATCGGTTCGTCTTTTGGGAGATAACTCAAAAATCACAGACGACATCCGCCAAATGATCCTGCAACACCACGAACGCATCGATGGCCGAGGGTATCCCATTGGCGTACCGGAAAGCGAGTTACTGACCGAAAGCAAATTGATTTCTGTTGTCGATTCATTTCATGCGCTCATTGGTCGTCGTAACTATCGAAAATCCCTAGAACTCAATCAGGCGAATCGAGTACTCGGCACGCAAGCGGGTACACAATTTGATATTGACATTCTCAATACTTGGACGAATCTCTGTACACAATTCGTGTCAGATCATTTTGAGCAGGGCGCCATAGAAATCTGTGGCGAACCTGAAGAGCTTTCCACCCGCCACGAACATCGCATGTTGTCGGCTGCACCGGCTACGACGGCACTGCGGCCCCCGCGCTTTATCTCTCAAGGCGCTTCGATGGTTACCTGTAGTTATGCAGGACAGTTAATGAGCAATGGCGGTTCTCCAGAGCGTTTTCGCGCACTCGTGCGTGATGTATCACGTGGTGGTGTGTGCATTGAAACAGCACACGCCATGTATCGCGGTGAAATACTTCATGTGCAAATGGACGCCAATCATCAAAAAATATGGGTACGCAGCGCCGTGGCGTGGTGCAAACAAATGGAAGCTAATGTATATCGCACAGGCATACGATTTATCGCACGTGTAGATGAAAATAATGCATATCAAAAATTTGATGTCGAGGGGATGGGACTCGACAACATACCGGAAAAAAAATCGTCAGCCACTGCCAACACTAAGAAACCAACCACGAATGACAAATCAGAAAAGGATGTACCCACGCGCCGACGCGATAATGCCATTGCCGCCTTATCTGCACTGAAAACAGCAAAACGTCGTGATCTTGATGCGCAACGAACCGTGGTTACGTTGTCTATGTCCGGTGACATGACGGTACGATTCAAGGCTATGGATTTGTTGATAGAATTCAGCACGCGCATGACACGAGAAGCGCTGGTCCTGCTGCTTAGAGATGTCCATCCCGACATTCGCAATCGAGCGATGGCAGGCGTCACTCAGCTACGAATCAGTGAATCAGCTGAAACTCTTCGTATGATGCTCAGCGACCAGGATATTTCTATTGCTTTGCAAGCCGCTGGTGCGCTGGGACAGCTTGGACATCACGCGGGAATGAATTTGGTCGCTGAAACTCTTACAAAAGGCGGGCCGGAAGCGCGACTCGCCACGCGGGCGTTGAGTGACATTACCGGTCATCGATTCGCAGCCAATGACGAAGGCGTTAAATCCGCCAAGCGCTATCTGGCCGGAAAAAAGCTGATACCAGCGGCGTAACGTAATACATCCTACCAACACCTCTTGCCGCTAACGCTGGATTATAATCCTTCTTTAGGAGACCAAAGCGCAGACCTCGTCAGCATCGCGTGGCAAACGATCTGAGAGTATTTCCGGCTCAGGCGATTCGCTGATGACGATGGTTTCTTCGATTCTGATGCCGCCGAATCTATCGCTTAACAGTGCATCGACACAGGAACGGTTAACCACGTCTCGGAACGGTCCGGTTAGTTCATCATTATCCCACAGGGCCGGTACAAAATAGATTCCCGGTTCGATAGTCAACGCATACCCGGGCTGAAGGTCTCTATCGAGTCGTAAAAATTTGTCGCCGAACGGCGTACGTCTTGACCGCCCCGGCGCATATCCGGCGAGATCCCCGAATTCTTCCATATCATGCACGTCCAATCCAATGAGATGGCCAAGACCATGGGCAAAAAAAAGCGTATGGGCACGACGAGCCGCTAATTCACCGGGATCGCCTCGAAGACATTGCGCTTCGACTAAACCTTCGCATATCACGCGCGCCGCCATGTCGTGAATGTCACGATATCGTGCTCCCGGGACGCAGGCAGCAATGGCTTGCTTTTGTGCTCGTAGTACGGTGTCATATAAATGACGCTGGATGGACGAATACGTGCCGCTGACTGGTAAGGTGCGGGTAAAGTCCGAGGTGTATCCCGTCGGTGCTTCCGCGCCGGAATCCACGAGCAACAGGTCTCCGGCTTTCAATGGGTTTGAATAAACATCGCTGTGCAAAACTTCGCCGCGCACGCTCACGATAGGGGTAAACGACGGATCGCATTCGTTGGCTGTCAACACGCTCATGATAGCAGCGGCTACGTCTGCTTATCGGCGACCAACCTTGCAAGCATGCATGGCTGCGATATGTGCTTCGACACCGACACGTGCTGCTTCACGCATGGCGACCAACTCATGCTCATCTTTAATCAAGCGTTGTTGAATAATGGCTGTCTGAACATCCGGACCGGCGGGTTGAATGCCAGTGGATTGCATCCACTGATTGGTTATGGGGCAGGGAGGACATAACCCTACCGCCTCGCGCGATTTGACGGTATTGGCCAATAGGTCAACATCAACCAGTGCCTGAATATCGATACCGGATGCTTGTGAACTAGCTTCGTCACTGGCGCATGCACCGGTCCATACGATATCGTCGAAGGTGGGACGTGCACGATACAGCGTGCAACCCACCGAGCCGTCACTACCCGGTTCGATCAGTAGCGCTGCCCCTTCGATGGGTGGTCCACCGAAATAAAGATAATTGCTGTAAGCTCGAAAGGGTTGTGTGTTGGTGGCATATTTCCTGGCCCGCGCACGTCCGGCAAATATAACCAGGGAGTGAGTAAGTGTTTCGGCTAACACTTTACGTCGTAGTCGATAGACCTCCGGCGGGGCTGCCATGTTAAACGATGTTGACATTCGCGTTGACCTTTCGTGATAATTATTCTTGCATGCCCTACTACCATACCCGGTTGCCCGGCGGCTGAAAAGTCTAACGTGGGTAAGGTGATGTTCTAGGATGCAAGATAAATTGGCGAGTGAGTGGCATGGATCCACCGCGCAGGCTGAAGCCCTCGGCTCGACATAGGAAAGATTATATTTCGAGTAAGAGAAGCGTGAGCAATCAGGCGATCGGGGCGTGCGCAGGGGGCGTATGATGCGTATTCAACAGACTCGACGTATCTTCGTATCCCAGAGAACCCATCGATGACCTTATATAATCATTCATTCGATAAACTACGATATGTGCAATGATCGCAAGGATCGGTGTAGTGAAGTCTTGTGCGAATAGACTGGTTCCCTGCTCGAACATACCGGCTCGACATGCGACAAATACGATGAAACAACCGGATATGAGACCGGCATCCACGATTTTCATACGTCGCATCAGTGTTACCAATGGCCAACTCAGGCAGGCATAATAAACAAGCGTACTCACGAGTTGTCCCAATGCAACCCGCAGCGAACTTTGCCACAATGACATAAAGGGTAGCGGCACGTTGGCTATTTCACCTGAGACCCCATGTTGAGTTTGTCCCTTATAATAAGCACTAATTAACAGCGCAACTACTTGTATGACCACGAGCGCTAGCAGTATGGATTTAGACATCATGGGAACACGCTTGTCTGATCGATTCACCTCCGAAGTGGGATACGAAAATGACCTCGCCAAACACGCACCGACAATCGTAGCCACACACCTTAATATGACATCCGCAAACTCGAAAACATGAGAAAGCGTTAGCAGTTGCAGACATTCTATCATGACCGCCAGAATAAAACCGTGTCGAATTGTAGAAATAAATGCCCGGTTGCGGGCGTTCGCATGTTCCATGCGTCCAGCGAAAAAGATATATGCTAAGAGCGCGAACCATCCAGCCCCTTCTAAATGTGCCAACACAACATGCGGGTCAGTCAGCCAGTAAGACGGCTGAATCATGGCGATGACTTGCCAGTCGGCGCGCAGAAATACAGTTTTCATCTGGTCAGTGGTATGAACGAAATCAAAAGGAAAGAGATGAAAAATACTCAATGCCAAGGTGATACCTAAGGCCAGCGTGGAATAGGGGTGAGATTGTAGGCGATGTCGAAAGTGGACATTGAACCGGCGAGAGTAAATACCCACGGTATATGCTGCGATGGCACCTAGACACGTGCCTAATATGTCGCTGGCAACATCCAACCAAGAGGCTACCCGAGCAACAGTAGCCGACTGACAAGATTCAACAAACACGCTTAGCAAAGTACCCATTAGACAGGTATAAAAGAACGCCGATACGATGGGCTGTCGGTGACATCGCATCACAAAGAAAACCACAAAACCAAATACCGCGTAGACCATCAGGTTGGTTATGAAATCTTCGATAGTGGATGGGTGCCATGTAATCAGCCACAATCCGAAACCGTTGTTGGCAGAGAGTACATTTGAGTGAAATCGAAAGGGGATCAACGATCCATAAACGACTAATCCGATAATCGCGACCAACCATCCAAAACCGATGATAGGTTGCAAAGACGACGTGGTACCGAGGCGTACCGCATGTAGCATTCGTGGCCCATCTGTTGCCGTTCGTCGCCAACCGGACATCTTTTCCCCCTCGCTTGCCCCCAAAGCACGTCACAAGCACGCAAGTCGCTCGTATACCGTTCTTCAAGCATGCTGCGTGGCCTAGGTGAGTAGGCCAAACTCCATGCCATATCGCTGCGGCAACAACCGATAATGAAGAGTCATTCGACGCCGGTAAGCACATGAGACTAAGCTGGATTGCGGCTTGGTGTAGATGTGACGAATGTAGCGATTGCAATTATTGCGGAGGTTTGTTGCATCCGTTACACGGCGTGTTGTCACAGGATGTAATACATATCCATTAGAGATTTCTAGAGCCGCGGGCTTTAACCTCTGCGGACATCCGCGTAGGATAAAGCTGCGGCTCAGACATGGAGAATCGATTTAGCCATGAAGGCATCAGTCATACACGAATTTGGTACTGAGGATGTGATTCGGTACGAGGAAGTAGTCACACCCGAGGCGGGTATTGGGGAAGTACTCATCAAGGTGGCGGCGTGTGGTATCAATCGCTACGACTTATATCTACGCATGGGGGCTTTATTTACCGACATCGCTTTCCCTCACGTACTCGGAGCAGACATAGCTGGTACGATTGCCGCAGTTGGCGAAAACGTAACAGGCTGGCATGTGAATGATCCAGTAATAACAGCTCCGGGGTTTCCGATTGATCCAGCAGAATGGGACATCAAGCCGGAGAACCTGGCACCAAGCTTTGAAGTGACGGGCACACATCACTGGGGCGGAAATGCAGAGTTTGTACGCATGCCTGCTCGATTTGTTTACAAAGATGATACGGGATTGGCTGCTGAAGAGGTGGCAGCTATGCCCTTGGTGTTGATGACAGCCGTCCATGCGGTGGAAACATTAGGCGAGGTTCGCAGTGATATGAAAGTTTTCGTGCAAGCCGGCGCTTCGGGTAGTGGGAATGCCTGCGTTCAGGTAGCCCGTGCGCTTGGCGCAGACGTAGCTACCACCGTAGGTTCTGCGGAGAAAATAGAAACCGCGATCTCAGCCGGGGCGTCACGGGTGATCAATTACAACGAATGCAACTTTGCAGATAACCTACTCGATTGGACGAACGGTCGGGGTGTGGATGTCGTGATCGATAATGTGGGCGCAAGTGTATTGGAAGAGAATTTACGGGCACTGCGTCCTGGAGGTATTTTTGTGAATTTTGGTCTGGTTGGCGGATTCAAGGCGACGTTAAACATACGTGATCTATTTTTCCGTCAGCATCAGCTTCGTGGTTCATTTATGGGGAGTATTGATGAATTACATCGCGGGCTTGCGTTGCTACGTGATGGTAAAGTCAAAGCCATAGTTGATCGCACATATCCGATGAGCGAAACGGCTCAGGCCCATCGATACATCGAATCTAGAGCAGTACGCGGGAAAGTTGTACTTGTTCCATAAGAATTGGCCTTAGCGAAGTTCATTCTCCAAGCATGTTTTGTCTAGCCTTTTCGTGGTTAATAGCATATCAAATGGCAGGAAATGCGTAAATTCACAACTAGTCGAGATTTCAATATGTGCTAAGATCACATACTATGGGCTTTTGCTTCAAAATAATTTTAAAAAACATGTTTTCATATGTGTATCGCTGACAACATAAGGTGCGCGAAGGGGGTGAATAGATTCTTAAGTTCTTATGGTTTTGATGACAAACTCGCAACAGAAAGATTCAGGAAATGAAGGCTTGGGGAAGCGAGTTGTTATTCATTTGGTGGAATCGCGGCACCTGTTCGCAGGCCATGCGTCGCTAACATTGACAAGAAGGAAATAAATCATGTTGAAGCTCAATCGAATAACTTTGCTCATGTTGCTAGTCATATTGTGTGCGGCTCCGATGGCGCAAGGGGGCATTGCGTACGACAATACGTTAACGCGTATAGCCATCAATCATGGGCTTGGCTTGGACGAGGGCGGGGACCAGTTGACACTCAATGGAGCGTGCCGGGTGGTGACAGGATTGCAACTAGGTTTTCCAGCAGGGGCAGGATCGGCTGACATCGTGGTGCGTATATATGCCAATGACGGGCCTATAACTGCAGTCAATCTTATATGCGGTGGAGTCGGCGATCCCCGATCGGTGCCTACGCCGGGTACGCTGTTGTTCGACAGCGGTACGCAGACCATCCCCACGATTGCCGGCTTCAACATCTTCACAGTAAGTGTTCCTAATATTACCGTTCCCGACTCCATTACCTGGACGATGCAACGAGTGGACGGGACAGCGCTCACACTTTATCGTTACGATCCACCAACAGTCGGTAGTAGCGGTGATTATTTTTTGCAGCGTAGCGGGACAACATGGATCCCAAAAGATTGTGATTTTACGAGCGGTGGCATTACGGACAGTTTCTATGGCCAAGTCATTGTCAGCGATGGTGGAGCGCCAAGCATTACTTGCCCAACTGACGTTACGTTTGAATGCCCAGCACTTGACACCAATCCCGCCACGACAGGAACAGCTGTAGCGACAGGTTGCGGCAATATTGCTGTTACTTTCAGTGACGTTGAAACGCCGGCCTGTGGAGGTACATCCACCATAACGCGAACTTGGACCGCCGACGATGGAAGTGGCGGACTTATAACCTGCGATCAGTTGATTTCCACCGTAGATACCCTGTCGCCCTCGATTACCTGCCCGGAAGATATTGCGGAATCCGGTGGGTTCGGTGGCACGACAGTCAGTTTTATTGCGTCCGCTGCTGACAGCTGTGACCTCAATCCCACTGTATCCACTATCCCGGCATCTGATTCGTTCTTTCCGACGGGCACCACATCGGTGAGCGCAACTGCGATCGACGGCTGTAGCCAGATGCAATCATGCCAATTCAACGTATTGGTTTCCTGCTTTGGTATTAATCGCGCTAAAATTGGTACGAAAGATACCTCATGTAGAGGTATCGAATCCATCGAATTCACCAGCATGATCGGGACCGAGGAACTGATTTCGCTATTCAAAGCGGAGGAGGGTTCCGGCGGCGTCGAAGAAGATACGTTACCGTCTTCAATCATTGTGGACGATGGTGTGAACGGCGCAGTCACTGTAGACACCTCTTGTACGCAGGTCATAGCCATCGGCGACGTGTTCGGTCCTTATATCGTTTCCGATATCGATAAGGATTACGATGACGCCCCAGAGCCACGTGGTAATAAGGTTGAGCTTCGGGGATCGTTTGTTCCGGCAGTGCCCTATGATTTCATGACGGACGATGTCACTTTCTCGATCATCGATGCTTTTGGTCATTCAGCATTTTTTACGATTCCTGCTAATTCATTCGCATTGGATGGGAAACCGGAGAAGGGCAAGTACAAATTCGAGGGCATCATAGGCGGTGCCGAGGTCGAAGCAAAGTTCAAGGGCTGCAAGTTTAGTTTTAAGGCGAAAGGCGCTACGCAGACGGACTCACTAACGGGCACGATGATGACTGTTCAGTTAGCGATTAACGCCAACATCGGAAAAGAAACTATCGCTATGCTAAATAAAGGCAACCATCTAAAATTCAAACGTGAACCTAAAGTGGATTGCTGCCCGGAATGCATCGGCATTGCTTCCTTGCAGGTAACAAGCAGTAAGGGCGTGCTCGTGTTTAATCCGGCGGTTGGCGAGTCTACATTACCTTCCAACATTGTTGTCAATGACGGCCTGAACGGATCCGTCACGATACATACGTCCTGCTCACAAGCGATTGATGTCGGTGACGTATTCGGTGCATACACGATATCGGAAGTGATCAAAGTTTTTGAATAACCATTATGATCAAAACATACATTGTCAACGATACGGTATCATCACATGGGCGTCCCAGGTGATTTGTAGCTGACACCGTACTTGTTGATTGGAAAACACGCGTCGCCGGATCGGTTATGATGACTGATTCGGCGACGTTTTTATTCGGCGCGATCGATATTCATTTACAATTGTCATCTATGAAACAAGAACCACCTTCAACGAGCCGTTGACATCTTGCCTCCAATCTTAACAGGTATAACTGGCTATCCGTTATTTGCTTATGGCAGTCATGACGACGAAATTAGAAGGAGCCATGTAAAGATCATCATCTTCAGGGTCTGTTATGACCATTGTAAACGTGCCGCTACTGACAGGTTGATCCGTCACCCAAACACCAGTAGCTGATTGGTTGATGCGCCATTTCGCATCCAGATATAGCTCATCTCAAGCGCCGAGTGAGCATGAGTGCGGTCTTGGGGGGTCACTTTAACATGGCGTCTACTCTATCCTGTTTGACAACGCCTATATCATTTAGCGTAGTAGTCGTTGCCGACACATAGAACGCTCCGTTGGACAACACCGCCACCCACCCCACCGTACCCTTAGTAGGATCCGCTACAGCGGGGGTAGCTTTGACCGTAACTGTGCTTAGGTTATTGAACGGGTTCGCAGGGAACGGTGGTCGTAGATACGGACCGTATAGGTAGGTTGAACTTCCGAGAGGGTTTGTTGCCCCAGTCGCGCTGGAATAATCCAACAATTGTTCGATGAATTTCGTGTTGTTGGGCGTCGTTGTACCCGGCGTGTACCCGGGATATTGATTGTGTTCAGCATAGTATACGTCAATGGCTTTCCGCACGCTGTTTAACGTGGCCATGAGTGCCGCACTTTTTGCGCCTTTGGCTGCGTTAGATATCCTTGGAACGGCTACAGCGGATATGACACCAATGATGACAACGACAATGACTAATTCAACCAGACTAAATGCCGCTCTTCGTGACCTGCATTTATCTATCGGGCTTGTTTGACGTTTTAATAAAATTGATGTCTGTCTTGAAGCTCGCATGTTTGCCACGTCGTTGACAAAAAAAAGGCCGCATGGTTGCCGTGTAAGGCAATACCTCGCGGCCATTCGGACGTATCGCCCTATTTCGATGTACCTTACCGATCTATAAGAATCTACACCATCTCATTCGCATAAATTCACAAGTTGATTGATTAGAATGTTTACTAATCGTGTGTACTAATAATCGCTGTAGTTGATTGAGTTATCATCGGCTAGTAATGAATTTGCGACGATGGAGCCTTTGTCGGTACTATAAATCCATCCCTCACCAGTACCCACTGAAGTTGCATCCGGTACGGGAACCCCTGTAGTAATAATGATCAGTGAGCTACCTTTGTTTTCACCAACCGAGAGCGGAGGAAACCCGGAACGCAAATACGGGCCGTAATCGACACCTGCATTACCCATAAAATCGGTTGTCTCTATCAATTTCGTTTCGATGATAGCTTGCGACGCACCATCGGGAAACACACCGCCATGCTCAGCAGCATACATATCAATGGCATTACGTAACCCCGCCAGGCTGGCGCGCAACGCCGCGTCACCGGCCCCTTTAGCACCGCGACTGATTCGTGGAACTGCTACAGCCGCAATGACGCCAATGATGACGACCACGATAACCAATTCAACCAAACTGAAACCGTTAACTCTTTTCGTTTTTTTCATTGTTATATTCTCTTCTGCGGAGAAACCATTTCGTTACGTAACCTGAAGGATGATCGTTTTTGTATCGAAGCCCCTCCCTATCAGCCTACGAAACAAGTCGGCGATAAGCCAACCTGCTCAAATATCGTCTGCCTTCGCGCTAAGGTTTAATCATGTAAAAGTGAAGACATGGTTATCACACGTAGTGTCGCGTTCCCGTCAGTACAATGAAATCGTGCGATATTATCCGTCAATTTATCTAACTTGCACCCATCTATCGTCTGCCCGAATTGCACCCAACGTCCGTTAACAATAGCCACACGAAATTCCGGACTTAATAGTACGGCATCAAGTGTGTATGTAGATTCAAACGTCAGATAATCAGCCTTGTGTATTATTTCTCGTTTCCCATTCCTTGTTCCTAACGGTGCACTATTTTGTCCAACGGTTGTTCGTTGATTGCGCAATGACGGGGGCGTAAAATAATCGACAAACTTCCCAGGCATGGATACCTGTACGATGCGCGGGAATGGAAGTTCAGGAATACCACCATTAACTTCGTTCTCATCATTCATCAAGACCGACTCGGCTAAACGAGAAGACGTCGTCATGAAGGCTTCTGCAGTATCGGGTTCGTATCCCACCATAAAACGGTCAATGCACAATGCCAAAACACCACACAACATGATCATGATGTACATACGCTTTCGTCTTGGATTCATGACGTGCTATCCGTTGGTTGATCGTCGTCCGTCGTATTCGCTGAGAACATGCTGATTGTAAACTTCGCATGACGCTCCAAAGTAGATGTACCGCGACTGCTACCTTGGGCCAATGAAAAATACCCTATATCCGCCCAATAGGAACTCTGCTCGATAGCTTCGAAAAATGTAAGAATAGACTGTAAAGATCCTGATACTTCAAACTGAGATCGTTGCTCGACCAAGCCGGGATATTCCGTAGCGACCATCGGCACCTGACTTTGAACTGTCACGCCGGCTTTGATCGCCATGGATGTTAAATCTCGAAAGTATGAACCTATGGGGAATTGATCCGGCAACGTACCCTGCTGAGCCAAATCGGCAGTCTGCTTTTTGATCTTAGCCTGAACTGCAGACTCGGCCACTTGATACCTTGCCAGAGATTGTCGCGTACGCGCTAATTCCTTTCTTATCTCAGTCAATTCTTGTCCGGAACGATCAACATAAGTGATTATCAGCCATATCGCGACGCAGGCTAGTAAAGCTACCATGGCGCCACAAGCCAGGTCCACACCCCAAATCGACCATTGTGTATTACCACGCCTCGTCACCATGCGCACAACACCTCAAACTGAAAATAAGAACCATCAAACACATCTTGACGACGCGAATGGATTAATGAAACGGATTCAAATATACCACTTGTTTTCAATCGTCCAACCAACTCATGAGGCTCACCAGGCTGAGCTGTGTATCCCAAAATTCTGAGCTTTCTGGCTGCATCAATAGTG
The DNA here is from genome assembly GCA_024276605.1 of Planctomycetota bacterium. Classification (GTDB taxonomy): domain Bacteria; phylum Planctomycetota; class Phycisphaerae; order UBA1845; family UBA1845; genus JAJRPG01. Next base: position 56,600 of record JAJRWX010000087.1, read on the forward strand.
ACCACCTCGATTAACTTTTGGTTTTGATCCGCCTGTATCCTGGCTGATTGGGTCCGACGCACAATTGAAGGCGTAGTAGGATCCGTGCTAACGGATGTTAGCCATGCAGACTTGGGTAAGCTTTGCCCAATGAGCGCAAGCACACGTGACCACGCGCGCTTCCTACGTAATGCATCAGCCCGCCTCTTTTGTTCCTGAAGTTGTAAACTCTTTGTTCTGGCTTGATTTAATTGTTGTTGTGATAACGCCACTTGACTTACAAGCTGCTGAGTTTGTGCCTCCAGCTCACTTGCCTCGGCTTGCTGACTGAGTGTCATCCACAACATCACCGCTACGCCGATGGAGGCGGTTGCCAGGGGGGCAAGCCATCTTCGTAAATGATGGCGACGCAACTGTCGTGCAAGAATATGTGCGGGTATGAGATTGATTATAGCCATACTATTGCTCATCCTCAATAGCTAAACCTACCGCCAATCCGATCATCTCTAACGGAAGATTATTAGCGCTACGAAATTGCAGTCGACAGCCCGGTGTATTCAGATAGGCGCTGGCCAATCGCGCCTCTATCCCTAGCCCTTGTGCAAGGAATTCGGAAACACCCCGTACGCACGCACCACACCCTACTAATACAAGGTCACCGGCTTCACGCTTTGGAAAACTGCTCAAAATATATTCGTAGGATCGCCCGACTTCAGAGGTTAAATCATGTAGATCACGACGCAAGTAGCTACCGATGATCGACGACAACTCGCTATCGTTTGACTCACCGGTAGACGAAGTACCACGATTAGACAGCGCTACGCCATGATCAAACAGTTGTATACGCGCGGTATTTTCGCTGACACCCAACGCCGTAGCCACCGTGCTCACCCACGCCTTAACACCCGCACCTACGCTGCGCACGAGAACAGGTACATGGTCTACATATACCACTAACCGTGATTGGCGCTGTCCAATATCTAAGACACCCCACACCGATGATGAAGGCCAGGCCTTGAGCACATCCACAAAACGGCCCAACGCCGTCGGAGCGACATCCACTCTATGGCAAGTGTACCCAGCCTGTTCACACGCATGTAACACCTGCTCAATATACGTAGTCGGTGTTGCGACGCTCATGATGTTAGGCACGGGCACCAACGTATCCGGCAGCATCCAATAATTCAATTCCATCTGCTCATTCACGTTATTCGTCAGGCGAAGTGTTTCATCGGTGATGGCTTGTTGCATGGCGTCGCCATTTTGCGCTGCTATATCCAGCGCATGAAATTCCACCTCCGGACTACATAATCCAAAGACAACCTTCTTCCCACGAAATCCAACGCTGGACAGCGCGTGCTTGAGCAACAGGGGGTCTACCATATTCTTCGAATCATGACCTTCACCACTTGGTAGATCAGTCCCAGCGACACCTATGATTTCAATGATGCCACGTCGGTATTGCACCTGGGCTACGCGAATAGCACTATCCCCAAGATCGAGACCGATCGCACTGGTCCGAACGACTTTATTTGTGACCATTTTCAACATGCGCGTTACCCGATATCCTCGTCGTTAGATAGCTGAAGTAAGGTCAAACAATGGAACGAATAGAGACAAAGCGACGGCACCAACGACAACACCCATGCCAATGAGGATAATAGGTTCGATAAGTCGCGTGACGACATCGATCGTTTCGGTATTCGTCTCATCCAACATATCCGCAGAAAAAAGCATGGCTCCGTCAAGATTTCCACATTCTTCGCCCGTGCGTACCGACTGACACAAAAAGGGTTGTACTAGGCCGGAGGATTCCAAGGCATAGCTAATCGACCCACCGGTTGTCACGGATTCTTCCAAATCTAAGAACAATTGTTGAAATGAGCGATTACGCGTGGAACCTTTGATCAATGCGATCGAGTCGAGCAAGCCTACTTTACTTTCCAGAAGCAATCCTAGGGTTCTAAACACGCCCCCCTGAATGATGCTTGATCGTAATTTTCCAACAATGGGTATGGACAACTGAATATCGGCCAACCACTGTTTTCCTTTCTCAGATAAAATCAGCCAGGCGATCCCCGCCATGATGCCAAGCACACTTGCGAGCAAGATGGCCCACTCCGCACGAACCCATTGACCTATGGATAACATGGTTGCCGTGCTGGCCGGCACATCAACATCCAGTTGTATAAACATCTCAGCAAAACGAGGCATCACAAAGAGCATGAGGCCAAGTATGATATGAATACACATAAAAATGAGCAGCGTAGGATAGGCTAACGCCCCGATGATTTTTTTTCTCATCGCACGACGTTTTCCAACAATGCCGGCTAAACGATCAAACATTTTCGGCAACGTGGCGCTAGCTTCCCCAGCAGCTACGATGGCACAAAAAAACGCATCAAAGGAGCTGGGGTGCTTCCTAAACGCTTCTGTCAGCGTTAATCCTTCTTCCAAATCCAAGGCAATGTTGCTGAGTAGATTCTTCTGCTGTTCATTACTCATTTGTTTGGCGATCGATCGTATCGCAGGTACCAAAGAGCTGCCGGAACGAAGGAGCATAGACATCTGGCGTGTGAAAATGGAAATCGTCTTAATGGGTAAACGCGTTTCTTTGGCGTCCTTCATTCGCAACGGAGTTGTCGTATCCTGGCCTAATCCACGACTTGCATCATTGAATGGGGCGCGCTGTGCAGTCATCTGAGCATTGCGAGTGACATTCGCGTCATCAGAACGTACCTGCGGTCCCTGCTCACTAGATCGAACGCCGGGTGTTACATCTATCATGTAATATTCTCCACCCCAGCGCCGGTAGGATCACCCGCCTCCATGGCTTCCGAACGTGTGACGCGAACCACTTCTTCCAGTGTTGATTTTCCAGTTTCGACCAGGTCCAGCGCTTTCTCACGAAGCGTGCGCCATCCTACCTGTTTGAGGTACATGCGGATTTCCTGTTCCGCCACTTCTGCTTGTACCATGCGCTTGAGTTCCGTATCCATCACCATAATTTCATAGATACCGATACGCCCACGGAATCCACTGTTATTACATTCACGACAACCTTCTCCTTTTTGAAAAACTTCATTGGTGCGATGTTCCCACCCTACCTTTTCTAGAAGATTGCCTGCTGGGTAATACGAGGTACGACACGATGGACATATTTTTCTTGCCAGCCGTTGCGCCACGAAACCCAGCACGGACGAGCTTATCAAAAACGGCTCTACGCCCATATCGAGCAAGCGCATGATCGCGCCAGGGCAATCATTGGTATGTAATGTGGATAGTACGAGGTGACCGGTAAGTGCCGCCTGTATGGCAATGCGCCCGGTTTCCCGGTCTCGTATCTCACCAACCATAACAACATCAGGGTCTTGTCGTAGAATCGATCGCAGCGCACGTACAAAAGATAGACCGATTGACTCATTTACTTGAATCTGATTGATGAGCGGCAATTGATATTCAACAGGATCCTCGATCGTCGTAATGTTCGTGGCTTCATTGCGCAGTAAATCAAGTGAAGAATATAGTGTCGTTGTTTTGCCACTTCCTGTAGGCCCGGTAACAAGCATCAAGCCGTAAGGGCTTCGAATCATGGCTTCAACCGCAATACGATCCTGACCAAGAAGACCAAGGTCTTCCAAATTAAAACTCAATTGAGATTTATCCAGGATACGCAATACGATTTTTTCCCCAAGCACAGTGGGCATGGAGGAAACACGCAAATCAACCTCTCGACCATCTGCAATAATGTGGACACGTCCCTCTTGCGGTAATCGCTTTTCAGCAATGTCCATATGACCTATGACTTTAACACGTGAGACAACCGCCGCATGCATACCCTTTGGCGGTCTAAGAATTTCTCGCAACTGCCCATCCACACGAATACGAATATGTGTGGCATCACGATCCGGCTCGATGTGTATATCACTCGCTCCAGCTCTTAGCGCCGTCAGAATAGCCAGATTAACCAAGTTGACGACAGGACTTCCATCGACTATCTGGTCTAAGTCGGTAATCGGACCCTCATCAATCGCTTCGTGTTCCGAGATATGTATTTCACTTTCGTCCATAGAGGCGAGGAATGAATCAACATTAACCTCATCCGCCATGTATTTCTTTTGATACTCCTGCAAATTTTCTTCGATCACGAGCACCGCACGAATCTGACATCCCGTTAAATTGCGTATGCGATCAAGCACAGGTAACGATTGTGGATCGACCATAGCGACAGTCAATTCATCTTTGACTCGAAATAGCGGAAGTACACGCATGCGTTCTGCTTCCTCGCGCGGTAAACATTTCGCCACGGTAGGATCAATCAAACCGTGCCTGAGTACGCACCCTTTGACATGTAGACGCTGCGATAATGCATCAACCAGCGCGCCAGCCGTAAGTGATCCTTCATCAACCAGCAACTCACCAATGCGACCACCACTTTCTTCTTGGCGCGCAAGTGCCTCATTAAGTTGTTCCTGACTGATCAAACCGTCACGAATCAACTGCTCACCAAGTCGAATCACAGCAGATGTTTTAATCGTAGGCATAGGCACCACGCCGAAACGTTAAATCATGACGAACGGAAATCACAAAAAGCTTTTTACGGCATCTTGCACTTCATTAAACAAACGAAAATGGGACGTCGTCCCGGTTAGTTCAAATGCTTCGCGACAAATTTGTGGCACTTGTGCCAATTTCAACTCCTCAGCACGATCAGCTAATTCCTCGCTTACATCAACAAGTGTTTCCAATGCGATACTGTCCAGGTATGGCACTTGTTGTAGAGAAACGACGACACGAGGATTGGCCACCTCGAGTTTTTCGCGCAGGATGTGTCCAAAATGATGGGCATCGTCATCTACCAGAGGCCCAGTGGGCACGATAACATCTACGGTTCCCATTTTCAGTGAGTCGATCTTCATATCGTATAATCCATCTACCTTTCGGCACCTACCATGCTCGATTCATCAAACTTACTTAGGGCAATCATCAAAACGATATAGCACTTCACACAAGATCAACCTAGGAAATGTCGCTTCCTACATGCCATAGATCATCTAAACCGGCGACCACATCGATCGTAAACCAAGAAAGAGTCAATCATGTAGGTATTATCCCAATGGGCTACCTATGGAACCGGTTTCCCGTAAAAACTGTTCCGATTCATGTAATAACGCATACCAATCACGATCATCGTGGCTGAGGCGATCCCGCATGAGTGTAATGAACGTCGCTGCCAACTTTGGATCGCACGTCTCACCCGCTTCGCTTTCGAGTATGGCCAACGCCTCTTGCCAGGAATATGCCGCTCGATATGAACGGTTAGATGTTAGCGCATCGAAAATATCCGCGATTTGAATAATTCGAGCTTGCAGTGGTATATCCTCACCCTTCAACCCAAAAGGATAACCCTTTCCGTTGTATTTTTCGTGATGATGCAATACACCCGGAAGCGCGCCGGCTAGTTTTGGTATTTCTTGAACGACTTGATAACTACGAACAGAGTGCTCTTTCATGTGGGTAAATTCTTCATCCGTTAGTTTACCCTCCTTCTTAAGAACCTCATCACGAATACCAATTTTTCCTACATCGTGAAGCAAGGCACTCCACTGAAGCATTTGAAATTCGTGATCCGTCAGATTCAAGCATCGCCCCAGCATCATCGAGAAAAATCCAACCCGAATGGAATGACCGGAAGTATATTCATCTTTTTGGTCAACAGCATTGACCAATGCGCGTACCATCGATACCGATATTCCCCGCAATTCCAAAACAAGCCTTTGATTTCGTATGACATCTCCACAATAGTTACAAAGGGCCTCCACCATCGTCATATCGCACGCCCGAAATGTGTTTTCCCCTCCACTTCGCGCTACGACAATCACGCAAACAAAATCGTTACCAGCCACGACCGGACCAACTAATACTTGAACTATATTGTTATCAGAATTACCGGTCGGCGCATCTGCTACGAGTACGCACATCTCCTTGGATGCGCGTTCAACAGTCTCGTCAATCCAACCCGGAATCGATTCAGCGCCCACATAGATCCGACCGAAATTATTCACTTGGTCCAAACCTACATATACGCCACAACCCACATAACTCCGACGAAGTCCATCCGCAAATACATCGAGCACCTGTGATTCGTCACAGGCAATGGATAATCGACGCGTAACCTCAAACACAACACCAAGCAGCTCATAAGACGCGAGCAATTCCTCACCCATCCCAGCATGCTCATCAAGTACACTTTGCAAAGCATCCTGCACTACAGCGAAGGTCGTTTCGATACTGTCCGGGGATGTACCGTCCGTGATGGCGGTTTTCAACACCGCCAGCGCATCCCGAGCATCGCGCGGTTCTCGACAGGTAGTAACGGTACTATCTTGCTCACCGTTCAATCCGCACACTCCGATTTTTCCGGTGCAGGTTGTTCATTTAAGAGTCGCATAATGTCATCTACAAGTCGTGATGGCGTAAATGGCTTGGCACGAAGATTCACATTCAAACCAGCCACTTGCTGCAGCAACTCCGATTGATCGCACCGCGCCGAGAGTAATATAATGGGCATCGTCATCTTGAATTCGTTACGCACGGCACGAACAAGTTGTAATCCATCTATTTCCGGCATGTTCATATCCGTGATAAGAAGGTCAACAGGTTCTCCGCGCAGTTGAGCAATCGCTTGGGCACCATTTGTACAGTCAACGACATCGTAGCCATGCCGCACAAGCCACATATGCATAATCCGAATGATGTGCGGTTCGTCTTCTGCTAGTAGTATTTTTGCCATTTTATAATTCCTTACGATACGGACATGGCTGTTGCACGACTCATTTGATGCGGCAGTTTCACCATAAATGTTGAGCCGCTGCCTTTTTCACTCAATAGCGTAATGTCTCCCCCATGGCGTCGCACAACTTCCCGAGCGGTATATAAGCCCACACCCGTACCGGTAATCGTTTGAACATCCGGATCGTCTGCTCGTTGAAACTTTTCAAAAATACGTGCGTGATCTTTAGGCGCAATTCCGATCCCGTTGTCTTTTACGGTGATCATGACACAATCATCCGCCTGTTGGCATGCGACGATGATCACCCCGTCAGGCGGCGTATACTTAATTGCATTTCCCAGTAGGTTATTGAGTACTACGGATAGTTTGTCGCGATCGGCATTGATCGTCTCCATTTTGGCGGGAACCACAACTTGCAAATCAATGTTTTTCTCGTCGGCTAATCCGCGGATATCACGCACACTATCATTGACTAAAGATTTGATATCTACATCATTGATGTTAATAGCAATCGATCCGACTTCCATTTGCGACACGCTAAGAATATCTTCGATTAAACGTGATAATCGTCGCGTCTCTTTCGTAATCACGTTATAACATTCCGTAATGACCTTAGGGTCATCAAACATGCCGCTCGACAATGTTTCCGCATACGCGCGTATATTGGTTAACGGCGTACGCAACTCATGCGTAACTTGTGTGACAAAATCTTCGCGAGCGCGATCGGTTCGCAATTGCTGACTTACGTCGCGCAGGGTAATCACACAGCCATTACCAGCGGCGGATTTACGCATGGGTTGTATGGATACGCGAAAGGAACTGCCATCCTCATCGTCCGCTTGACCATCCTTGATAATTTCGCTACGAGAATGATACGTTCCCTCGGATGTCTGCGCTTCTAACACAAGTTCACGGACCTTATCACCTATACCGGATAATTGTTGCCCCCTAAACGATTGGTCGGCATGTTCGTCCCACGAAATACCCAGTAAACGCCGCGCATTGGCGTTGATATATTGAATGCGATCCACATCCGCGATGTAAATAATCCCATCTGAAATAGAGTTCATCGCATCAGCCAGCGCACCACCATGCGACCGTTTTAACACCCCCGCCAATTCGTCATTGGCTTTATATTTGTCTGCTGCATGAGCACATGATTGGGCCAAATCCACTAGCTCGTTCCAGGCTAGCGTCACCGTATCGTTCGCATCATGAAAGCGCAGCATGCCCAAGTTTTCCTGAATGTGCGTATGGTTAAGATTCAACCGTTCTCCGAGACGCACGACACTGCGCATCTGAACGCGCAATCTTCGGTAAATAACAAAGAGAATACCCAACACGACGAGGACTACGATGGCTGTATCCGCATAAGTGGAAAGCATCGTTGTGGAACGCTCGAAAATAGGCAAGCGTATGTCCAGCCACAAATCAGACGATGCAGGGATGCCTTTTGTCTCATCTTCGGGTTTGATGGACGATGGGAATTCGTCCGAAGGCGCCTTAACATCCGCCATAACACTTATTTTTGCGATAGACAATTGAACCGGCGCACGGATGACGGATATCGGTATCCCCGACACTTCGTGTTTCACAGACGTGATAGTTATGGTTTTGGGCCAATTCGCAGTAGGCGAATCGTCAACAAACGTTTGGCCTATTTCATCCTCATCGATCGATGCGATAATTCTTCGCTCGTGATCAATCAAGCGCAGCGTATCGACCTTCATGTATGCTGCAAATGCATACAACGCATGCTGTCGGGATAGTTGACACATACTAGCTGTACTATCTATGGCACGTATTTGAGATACGAGCGCAGTTACCGCGTAACGGTAAGATGATTCATACTCTTCTGCTGCAAGTTCGCGCGTTCTGGTTATGCCTAAATAAGCTACCGCCCCCAGTCCAATAAGGTAACTGATGATGAGCGACAGCCCGAACTAGCGCGGGACTTCCTCAGCGTTTAAGAATGCTCTGATCTTGTGCCAACCTGCGCGCAAATGAATGCCTCCTAAATATCAATCCCCAATGATGTAGAACTCAGTGGAGTTATCGTTCCGCTGTGGCCATCGCTTAATCAGCGTATGGTGCTAAGACCCGACCTCTCGAGCATGGTCCGATTCGCCATACACCTATGAGATGGTAAGCTGGTCAATCGTCCGAGTAATATCACCATCACGTCACGTTCATGTACCACCACGTATAGATCGCCAACGACATACCAGCTTTTAAGACCTTCGCTTCGCGCTAGCATCAAGGTATCGAGATTCTACCGTTTATATGGGACGAAAAATGAATCGAGTTATCGCCACATAAAGCGGTCTGATAGTTGCATCAGCCTTATAGATTGAAGAGCTAACACACTTATCAATCGATAGGCTCGATTCCTACTCAGCCTTCCACTATCATGTCCAAGGGAAAATCGTATCCGTTACGTTGCCGGTGACGTATGGAAGCGATCAATGCTAAAAGGACAGCGAGATGGTTACCAATTCATCATCAACCAGTATGCCCGATTGCGCTCATATTCCACAACCCTACGATGGACCAACGAGGAAAGAAGTCCTCTTACAACGCAGGCAATACGTTTCTCCAGGCATATTCACTTTCTACAAAGACCCGCTACTTATCGTCGAAGGACACATGCAGTATCTCTGGGACGAAACAGGGAAAAGATACCTCGACGGTATCGGTGGTATCGTGACAGTATCCGTGGGGCACTGCCATCCGCACATTGTCGAAGCAGTGAAAAATCAGATTGGAAAACTCTTCCACACGACGACGATTTATCTTCATCCACACATCGGACGACTTGCAAAACTCTTAGCCGAACATTTCCCAACAGACAGCGGACTTGAGGTTACGTACTTCACGAATTCCGGAACCGAATCGAACGAGGTAGCCGTACTCATGGCTCGCTTGCATACCGGACACCATGATGTGATCTCACTACGAAATGGGTACCACGGTGGGTCACAGGTAACCATGGGGCTTACAGGTATGGGTACCTGGAAGTTTCCACTTCCACAAGCAGCCGGTGTTCACCACGCCATGCCCGGCTACTGTTATCGTTGTCCGTTAGGTCTTGAGTACCCAACTTGTAACGTGAAATGCGCACAGGACGTTGCCCAATTGATTGATTACCAAACATCGGGAAAAATCGCGGCGTTTATTGCAGAACCCATCCAAGGCGCAGGCGGTGTAGTAGACCCGCCTGAATCATACTTCAAAATCATCCAGGACATTGTTCACGCACACGGTGGGTTGTTCATTGCTGACGAAGTACAGACAGGATTTGGGCGTACCGGAACACATTTCTGGGGTTTCGAACATGACGATGTCATTCCGGATATCGTCACTATGGCAAAAGGTATCGGCAACGGTGCTCCGCTCGGCGCCGTAACCACTAGGATGGACATCGCCCAATGCCTTAAGCAAAAACTCCACTTCAATACATTCGGCGGCAACCCGGTGGCTATGATACAAGGTCTGGCCACCCTGGAAATCATCGATCGCGACCGTATACAACAAAACGCTACCACAGTGGGTGCACATCTCAAGCAGCGACTCAAAGACCTACAAACACGCCAACCGTTAATCGGGGACGTGCGAGGCCGTGGATTGCTTCTGGGGGTGGAACTGGTCCGCAACCCTGACACGAAAGAACCAGCCACGACCGAAGCGATAGAAGTACTCGAGCGTACGCGTACTGCCGGACTTCTCATAGGTCGAGGAGGCGTTTACGGCAACGTACTGCGTGTCAAACCACCGATGTGCGTGACAATCAAAGACGTAGATTTCCTTGTCGATACACTAGACGCCGCGTTGTCATTACCTTGATATCGAGGATATTTATCGCCGAGTGCGCTTGATCGTCACTGATTTGATCTTATTATCAGCTATTTCAAATTCCCCACTGATAATCTGAAATTGAAACGGCATAGACAGCGTGCCACCGGTATGCGCATGCAAAGTTAATGTCCACGGCTTAAGAGTACGAGCATGTTGCAATGCTCGTTCGAGCATCATTGGCGGAAGCCAATTTTCATTATCCATAGGCAACGTATGTGCGTTTACGGTAACCAAAAAATCTTCTGCATCCTTAAATGACACACTTTGTAAGACACTTCTGGCCAAAAAACTCGTTAGCGTAGCCACCGTAATTTCTATATACAAATCAGCCGTGTGACGCTTGGGAAGTTTCATCCAATATTGATTCCACCGTGAAGCAAAAGCTTTGGTATTGGAACCGAAGTTCGCCTCCCACGCCTGGTCAGCCCCCATCCGGCTGATGTCGCGCATAAATTGGTCAAAACGCACGCGATATTTTCCTTGATAGGCATGTGCCAAGAAATGAACCAGCGACCAAGCTTGGTCGTAATTCACGCGTGATAGCTGATCGTTCCAGTCCTTTCGACTCACATGCATAAAATCCGTCACATCCATAAATGCGTGCTTGACGAAGTTCTCTTTGATCCGGGTGAGTCGTACACCTGGCACCAGACCAGCCACCATCCCATCACCAGTAAATACCGCCTGCTCAAAATATTCAGCCAGCCCCTCATCCACCCATACCGGCATATCACCACCAATGACGACATCCGCAAACTGATGAAATCCTTCATGTTGCAAGGCTCGCCAAAGTTGATTCAGTGACCGGGCACCCACATAGGCCATTAATTTGTTGCCGGTATAAACGCCCGAACTACCCTGTAAACCACCAGCAGCCAGGTAATCTGTTTCGTGGCGATAAATGTAAAGGGGTAATTTTGATACGATAGAACCGGCAAAAGTTTTTGTTCGCTCGTGATACGCTTCAGCCATACGCGTCATGCGTAGCGCTGCTTCGCGAACAATGGGTTCGTCCACGTCCGTGTAGATGTCATAATATCGTGTCGGATAGACCTGCAGCTGACTGCTGAACTGCGCACTAACGGTTTGAGACAAGACTAATAAACATATAGCAAGCAATGGCCCCAACCTCCTGAACCATATACCAAATCATTTTCCACTAATTAACGACATAACGATATTGGCATAGAACGTATTATCCAGTCGTTCCAAACCCGGCTGAGGGCGAGAATTATATTCGTTTCTCATACCGAGTTTCAGCTTCCACTCTTCCTTCTTTAGCGGAAAAACCAAGGCCGTGTCAAAATCCAGACGATAGTCTCCCGTGTCTTGAAAATCCGGGCTATAACGCGTTATATGCGTAAACTGCGCCCAGTCATCGAGGTCTTGACGATAATCCACGACAAAATCAATTACCGCCGACGAGGTCGTTTGGCCGTTATTATACGATTCGTTTCGCAAGCCAAATCCCACCAACGTCTTCAACGTCTGTGGCACATCCTTCATCCAATAATACCCACCACCGGCAGCAGCTGTGGTACGCAAATCCAAATCCTCAAACTCGTCAAACTCCAGTTCGATTCGCGCATACCAAAATCGTCGATCGGTGATATTGTTCTCATATTTAATGCCACCATAGTATTCGTTGGAAATGCGCAACTTGTCCGATTCAGAATACTTCCCGGCTAAGTAGAAATTGAGTAAATCTTCAGACGTTTTACGAACCACATCTAGTCGGCCACGCCCTTCCAGCGTGTCCGTATTACCATCCGTCCGCGAACCGCCCCCCTCAAGTGTAGCCGTCCACTTGGGAATGGACGCCAGCCTCACCTTCTCCGCCTCGGCTTTAACCTCAGCTAAAACAGGACTCTCTTTTCCTTCAGGCCAAGCGCTCACCATGTTCTTCGCCTCAACGGGCAAATCGCCCAGTGCGGTATGCATCGTAGCACTCTCTTGATCCGGCGAAACCACAATCGTACCCACCAGCCGGTTACCGCTCTCAAACTCAACCGTGATAGATTGATCCGCCTCGATGGCTACAATCTGACTCATGTCTATCACTAGCTTGCCGGCGACCTTGGTATCAATCGTCATCTTCCCCTTATACATTTGCTCAATGCGACCGACGAGTTTACTACCATCTACGGTGTAAACCGCGTCCGCAAGTGACACTGGTACAACCACAAAAGTCAATAATCCGGCAATAACCGATAGTCGTATATTCATCAAAACTCTATTCATATAGTCGCGACGGCGCCAACATAACATTAAATGGGAGCACCGGAAAATGTACACGGACCCTACTAAGCAAAGCTGGAAATCTTACTGGCCGATGCACAGGCACGTCGATAAAAAGTTGGGGACACGCATACGAAACGCAGGTGTGCCTAACCCTCGTCACTAAACAATTCACTGACCGCATCGTCGATAAATTCGTTAAGCGGTCCGGTGATTGCACCACGAACCAACGTCGAGATGAGTTCTTCGCCGCTCAGTGTGACCGTAGTTGTGATTTGACCAAAATCACAACTACCCAACTGAAGCATCATGCCGCCAGTACATATCAAGGCTGCTAACCGGCTACGTTGCCATCTTCGTAAGCGCTGCATCGAGGAAATCTCCTTCATTCAATGTCTAACCACATCCTACGTTCTTTGTCACCAAACCTAGCCTGTTAGGAAGAAGTCGGCTCAGTGATCCCACGACAACTGTTTCCTCACACACCGTTCGGATGGTTGGTTCCCAAAACGTCAACACACACTCCATGCTAGACGACCCACTGCGCACGTCAACACACTGGGCAGATGCCATCATGGTTGATTGGAGCTATCTGTTGGTTTGTGTAGCAACCAGATATAGGACTCGTTCAATGTTATTGGAAACTACAACGCTAAAAAGTTCGGACAATGGGAGTAACAAATATAAATAGAAGTGCGGACGCACCGAGAACGAGCATTCCTTCACTCTTCTTCCGGCGATCCTTCCAGGCTCTCTATGTCGACAGACCCATCATCGTCACCATCCAGGTCTAGCGCTTCAGCTACGGCGTCATCAAGCGCGCCTTCAATCAACACGCCATGGGCCGCTTCACGTTCTTCTTCCAAGTCGTAGTCGGGATCATCATCAATAATATCACCCTGCGCTGCTTGCCTGGAAATCACTGTCTGAACCAAATTGATACGATCGATCAAAGATGGCATATCACGAATACGATCAGCCGGATCAGATTGACAGCAGTCGTTGATAAGTCGCGTAATACTTAACGGCAGGTCTTCCATCGTTGGTTTGTTAATTTGTGACACACGTTTGCCCACAAGCCCCTGAGAATGAATATCGAGATTTTGGTTCATCTGGGTAAGCACAGCCTTACCAGTCAATACACGATGAAGCGCTGCGCCCAAACCGAAAACATCCGTCCGTTCATCGAGAATGCCGCGCTGCGCCTGCTCCGGCGCCATGTAATCTATCGTCCCCTGAATCTTGGCCTTTGCCTCGTGTATGGTTGAGCTTTGTCCCAGATCGATCAGTTTAATCTCATCCTCAGGTGTAACCATGATATTGTTAGGCTTGAGATCCGCATGCACGTATCCTGCCCGATGCATTTCATACAACCCCTCAGCCACAATCCTGAATAGTGAAAGTAACTCCGGCAAAGGTCGATGAAACTCCCTGGCCGACATGGAAATACCAGGCACGTATTCCATAAACAAAATCGCGCCACGAACACGCAAACGCTGTCGAAGTATGCGCAACTCATATACTTTTCGAATGATGGGGTGATCGATGGAACTACCAATGGTATGCTCGGCACGGAGTAGATCCACAAATCCACTATGTTCCGGCTTAACCACCTTGATAATTTTTACGGCATAGTCCTTACCGGTACGCATACACCGCGCGCGAAATATCTTCGTCTCAGCCCCCTCGCCAAGTTTCTCCAACACGCGATAATTAGGTATATCAATCGACATTCAACTCACCGCTATACACCGTATCAAGCTAGTCGGTACGACCACCCTAGCCCTGAGCGCTGGCTCCCTCGCTCATGCACGCCACCAAACATGACAGTTCGCTATGCCAGTGACAAAAGGAAGAAATCCGGCAACAAATAAGACAGCATCCTCGCTTATATGTAGCGTTGTTATCACTAAAAACCATTTCGGCACAGACCAAGTCTTAGATCGCTACATAAGAAAGAAGCTCACATTCATGCCGTCAACAAGACCCCGCAAATGACTGAGGTAGGCATTCCCTCCGCACTCTGTCCACAAAGGCCAAGCTGTTTTGAGTATAGAAATTGGCAAATGGGCGGTCAATTCAGACAATCAAATCTGCCGACGCAATAACATCATATAATAGCCTGTTTTTGGAGTCTATCTATCTTTCTTGGCCCGATATCTAGTAGACCACACGCTGCTCACAGGCGGGCACAAGCATTCACTGCCCTCATTTCCCACCCAACACACCAAGGATGCGTTAGTTATCGGCTACTTTTCCGAAAACAACGGCGTAGATAGGTACCGCTCGCCGGCACTAGGTAAAATAGCCACGATGACCTTCCCCTTATTATCGGGTTGACTAGCTACCCGATTCGCCACGCAAAGTGCCGCCCCGGAGGAAATGCCGCACAAAATCCCTTCGTGCAGTGATGCCTTGCGTGCCCACTCGAACGCCTCCTCATTGGTCACATGCTGCACATCATCAATAATATCTAGGTTGAGCACGCCAGGAATAAACCCCGCACCGATACCCTGAATCATATGCTTCCCGGGTTTGAGGTCTTGACCCGCCCGCGCCTGGGCAATCACTGGTGATGATTCAGGCTCAATGGCTACGCACTTAAATGACGACTTACGAGATTTTAATACCTCCCCCACACCGGTAATCGTTCCACCTGTGCCAACACCCGATACCAAAACATCCGCCTTACCATCCGTTTCATCCCAAATCTCTATCGCGGTGGTTTGGCGATGTATTTCCGGGTTGGCTGGATTTTGGAACTGTTGCGGCATAAAGGCATCATTGTTTTCCTTCACAATCTGTGCCGCTTTATCGATCGCTCCTTTCATCCCCTCGGCAGCAGGCGTCAAAACGAGTTTGGCTCCCAATGCTTTGAGAATCGCGCGACGCTCCATCGACATGCTCTCGGGCATGGTCAATGTCAAATGATACCCCTTAGCAGCACACACAAAAGCAAGCGAGATTCCCGTGTTACCCGAGGTAGGTTCCACCACCATCGTGTTTTTGTTGAGTCGTCCTTCTTTCTCCGCTGCTTCGATCATCGCATTGCCGATACGATCTTTCACGCTGGATAGCGGATTGAAAAACTCCAACTTAGCAAAAACCTCAGCCGGCGCGTTAATGATGCGATTGATCTTGACGAGTGGCGTACGCCCGATGGTCTGAGCAATGTTAGCAAATCGATCTGCCATAATTCATCTCCCTGCATGTCACAAGCACAATGTCGACCCTAAGATAGCAGCTTAAATACGTGATCCAGCCGTGTCAATGAGACCCACGCGATCTACTGTTTCCCAGTTAAACGGTGCCCCTCGTGCATGAATTCTCCAACAGGCCATCCCAGTCACAGCGACACGGGAAACCCCTACGATAAGGTATGCATAATCGATCCAAGCATTCCGGTGATCTAAAGACGATGGCTGACAAGCCCCATCCGGATGAGAATGGTAGAACCCGACGATGGCCTCCCGGCTATCCCGCGTCCGGCGAACCGATTCAAACAGCGTTTCCCAGTCAATTTGATATTGCCGACGTCTATCACCAACTGCGATATTCTCCGCAGCAGCAACCCGACGAACCATCACGCCTGCTTCATGGTGAACACCGATCAAAATACCGCAACATTCATACGGATATGCTCGCACGGCCTGTTGTTCTAACTGTGCAGCTAAAGTTGACGATAATAGCAACCGTTGACCTGTAGATATCGCGGTTTCGCACGTTTGCTCGCACATCATGCCACTTCCCAAGTCTCACGCACCGAAATACTTCGCATATAGCGTCTTCGCTTTGTCTACATCGTCGGTCCCTTGCACAATGGCTCGACCGTCTGCAAAAAGCGTAAGCACATACTCCCCGATGCAAGCCTTCAATAAATAAGCGTTATGCGTAACTTTCCCGTCAGCCACCGGCTCAACTTTTTTAGCAATAACCGTGAAATCAATCTCCCGCTTACCTCCCGGTTGCACCTGTACGGCATTGCGTCCACACAACGCATCAATCACACTAACCTTCCTGCCATCCAAATAGGCAAAGTCACGAAGCACGCAGCACGCACATGACTGAGCATCTTGTGATGCATCGACATTGAGATTGACGACTCGCCCGGTCCACGCATCGATACTCATCAGTTGACGATTCAGCGCGTCACGCTTACCACATAGCAACTTGATCGCTTCCACGGCTTGAAAAGCAGCGACGATATTCACAGCTGGACCAATGACACCGGCTGTGTCGCACGTTGGATTCAATTCCGGAGGCGGAGCATGATCAAACACACATCGCAAACAAGGTGTTTCGCCCGGCACAATCGGCATCACCAAACCGCTCGCCCCGATGACTGCACCATATATCCAGGGTCGATTCGTTTTGACGGCTAAGTCGTTCATCAGATAACGCGCTTCAAAATTATCCGTACCATCGAGCAATAGGTCCGCCCCCTCAGATAACCGCTCAATGTTACGATGGTTGACATCCACCACCTCAGACTCAATCGTTACCGTCGAATTGATGAGGCGTAGTTTTCTGGTTGCTGCAACAGCCTTGGGGAAGTTCTGCGCTAGATCATCTTCGTCGAACAGTTGTTGCCGTTGTAAGTTATTGCGCTCGATATAATCACGATCACAAATGCGCACATAACCAACCCCCGCGCGGACCAGCGTTTGGACTACATTCGTCCCCAGTGCACCACAACCGATCATAAGTACCCGTGCAGAGGCAAGCTTCCGCTGCCCCTCAACACCAATCGGTTCAAACAGCATCTGCCGGGAATAACGATCCTCGAGATCCAAAGATGATGGAGCATACTCAGCCATATGGCACATTCTCCGGCACCGAACCGCGCCTGTCACAAGCTGTCTAAATACCTTGCGTACGCTGGATGGCTTGCGCCTCTTCAAACCCGGCTGGTGTTCCGTTTGGTTGGCCCGGATCATGGGGCAACCTGGCGACCGAACTTTACCAGGCGAGGGTAGGGCTTTC
>JAJRWX010000088.1 GCA_024276605.1 Planctomycetota bacterium
CCCCGTTGCGTAGCCAACGATTTCATATTCGTGTAAGTGTCCTTCTTTTTGGGCATTGGTGAATGATTTGAACAGGTTATGCGATCCGACCACCAACAACAGGCGACTGATGCGGTGCCTGGCCCACCAGGCACATAATCGAATCAACGTGCCTGTTACTAGAAATGTACACAGAGAAAAACCTGTGGCGCGACGACTTACCGTGGCGTAAAGAAGAACATAGATGATAGCGTAGGCGGCAATGGGAAGCGCGGTACACGTCAGCAACATGCGCGTCATGATGCGCGAACGGCTTTGTGTTGTTTCACGTTCGTACAGTCCAAACACCATGCTCGAAGCCGTCAACATGCAGGAGAAAATCAAACATGCTTGCCAGAGCGGAATATGAGGCGTGTGAAGTTCCGCTGGAGGAGGGAAGATATTATAGGCGACCGCCAAGGCGGTCGAAATTGTCGTAGCATCGATAACCAGCCACATCCACAGCGGCATGGCAGTGAGCATTCCCCCGATTCGGTGGACCACATGCTCCCACAAAGACCCCAAGGCCACACGTCTTGGTGTACATCGTTCTTGCGTAAGTCGATCATACGCAGTGGAAGCAACGGTTGACGAGCCAGTACTGGCCGCTAGCTGGGCGCACATAAGTCCCTCGCAATAAAAACACACTATTCGACAGACCCATCGGATACCCCCCAAACTGACGTGAGTTACGGGGAAGGCTGCGACGCAAGTGGCTGCCATAGTTAACGCCCGATAATTACAATTCGGCGATATAGTGGTAAATATGCGTTTTTTTTTGGACCAGTCACACGCACAATAGCCCGATATCCAATAATAGTGGAACAAAAGTGCCCGCGCAAGTATTGGTTCATATACGTGCCACAGACCGATGCACCGGCTTCGTCACCGCCACAAAGCGCAGCGTTGGCTATAGGGATGGAATCGTGAGAAATCTAATCTTTCATTGTCTGCTGTTATCGATGATTGTTGTCGTAATGGTCGGGGGTTGCCATCGACCAACACAGGATCCATGGACGCCTCACCCACGTGTCGATTGGGTGGACCTGACCATTCATCCCATCTCTTATGACGAGAACAGCTACCGCATTCTCAGCAAGCAAACGACGAAAGGGTTGTTCCCGGCTATGATTGCTGTAACGCGTGTGGCCATAGAGCAGCCCACGCCCGAGGAGCCTACGCCACAACCGTTGCTGGTACGCGATCCCCGCAATGAGTTTTTACGGTGGAATCAAACGTTCGATAACCAGATGGCCATTAGTGAAGTCTTTCCGTTAGCCCAAAGAGACTTAGGTGGTGCCGCCACCACACCGCAACAAATTGTACGTGCGATTACAGCGCTTCATGCGCGGATAGGTCTCGTGTATGCCTTCAATGAGATTGGTCAAAACGAAACGGAAATGATTGGTACTTTTGTCGATACGAAGGAGAATAGAATTCTGGCTACCCTGCATGCGCGTGCCGAATCAATCCCGCTGGAGAAAAATGATCCAAAGGCGAAAAACCCCGATCTTTGGGAAGTTGATTCCCGTGCATTGGTACGCGAGCGTTTTGCCAATCTCGCGCACGCTTGTATTCGTGAAATGATTCTGCGCGACGAGCCGGCAGAAGTGGAAGCCTCCGTTGGTTGGAAACCCCTTCCCCCCACGCTTCCGCCCGTATGGCCGCCGCGCGAGTAGACCGCTACATAATCAAAGAGCTTGCTGTAGGAATCATATCGCGCCATGTCGAAGCATTCACGATCCACGGCTTTTACGCTTATTTCAAGCCGCTACGTGGAAATTCTCACGCTTGTAAGCCTGCTGTTTATTATTCAGACGGGTTTGCTACCGTTTGATTTTCTCAGTCCGGATAATGGCGCTGGAGATAGAGGATTTTTCACCACCGCCGTCAATCAATTCACATATCCTGATATCCTTAGCAACATATTTTTGTATGTCCCATTGGGATTCTGTTTACACTGGCGATTTTTTCGTCTGCAAAGACGTTGTGTCATCCGGTGGTTACTGGCGCTAGGTGGAGGTTTGGTGACCAGCGGCGTCATCGAATGGCTACAATCCTATTCCCCGGCCCGCGTTTCATCCATGATTGACTTGGTTAGCAATATGATTGGATGCGCGTTAGGTGGTGTACTATTTACCGGCATTCAACAATACTTGCCGCGTTTCGTAGCCGCCGTCATGGCAGAACTTCATACCTGGCGACTCCAAACGACTGTCAAAGCTTATATGCTCATTCTCATATTTTTTGCTACTATGCCGTTTTCATTCACCCTCAACCCGGGACTTCTCAAACGACAGGCCGGTATGGTAAATCTCATACCCTTTGCCAGTGTAACCGGCGATAGCCAAGATGCTGAGCAGGCGCTGGTACGTCATGACCATCGAGCATACGCCTTCGCCCAATGGCGACGACTTGAAAGATGGGGGCGTTGGATTGTCGAAGCGCTGTCTTTCGCCGTGTTTGCGCAACTATTGATCGTACTTCTGCGAAATGACTACGGATTTACCGTACGCGCCTCAGTGGCTCTGGCCGGTTGGTATTGTGTGCTATTGGCCGTGGTACTTAGTCTCATACAGTTTCCCATTATTAGCAGACATGTTGATACCACGGACATACTTTTCCGCTGCGCCGGCGGGTTAACGGTGGCTATGATGACTTGGTGGACGCGAAGATCCGTCGGTCTGCTTGTTATCAGGCAGACCATAACCGGTATGCGGCCCCGGCTGCGCATCGGTCTGTATCTTACGATGGCGTACATCGTATACTCCGGTATCATACCGTTTATTTTTCTACAAAAAAATGGGTCAGCTTTCGCCCAATCATCTTCGACAAATCCCCTCATGCCTTTCCTGGGATACTTTTATACACGCTTCGATGTGGCGGCTGATGATATACTAGAAAAAATCGCTACCTACACTGTGCTAGCTATAATGCTTGTGCTCAGCACGCGATGGTACCGACGTGGTAGTCTTAGCTGGCGTGCATTCAAAGTGGCTAAATTCGGTGTGTGTTTATCCATTCCCATAGAAATGGTTCAGATTTTCATACCTATCCGCGTAGCGACAATCACAGACCCACTACTCGCCATAGCTGGGTGTGTGTCTGGTGTGCTCATTCTCGATGTAATAGCCAATGCACTCAGGCATTCCAGTACACCGACACAAGTATCCGTCAGTCAGCAACCAAGCCTATCACCGGTCGACGAACTCATTCAAACACTCATGCAACCCGACCCCAACGCACCGAAAGAACCATCTCCAAAGCGCACCACAATAAAAATGTCAAAAATATAATCGCCTTATCGTGGCACGAATGGCTGGGATTAACGCTCACGTCGTCGAAGCACAAAAATGCCACCCGTAAGCAGTCCGAGCATTAACACCAATAACCCCCCGCTGGATAGATTGGGTGCGGCTTGGTTTTGTGAGAAATATAAAATAGCCTTTTTGAATTCGTCAAATGAAGGTTTGGGTGTCGCCATTGTGTCGCTGTGTACTAATCCAGTAGGGCCGAATATTTCCATTTGATTGTCGGCGAAGCATGGTGGTAGACCCTCAGCCAATAAAGCGTCTCCCAGATATTGTATCCCAGCTTGTGAATGGTCGTTTAGCGTCCATAGGCAAAAAGTGCGGAAGCTATCTCTTCGTGCGTCCAGCGCATCAACCAATGCCTGAATCACGGCCCGCTGATTTTCAAGGCCGGCTTGAGGGCCTAACGTTTGAGGCATGTCGTTCCATCCCGTTGCCTGCCCGAATTCCTGTATGCAAATCAACTTGCCTTGGGATACGCCAATCAGATCATCCAATAACGCGCCAATGGATGTCGATAGCGATGCTCGGAAAAGGTCCAACGGGGATCCTGCGAGTTGGCATGTTGGATCGGATTCAGTGAAATAAGCGTATGAATTGAATGATGCGACATCCAGTAAGGGCATCAGCTCGACAAGGCTGGCATCGTTGGCCCCCGCGAACACAACGGTGCAGGCAAGGTCAGGCGCTAGCGTATGTACATGGCTGATTGCGGCCTGAATGAAGTTCGTAAATGACGAAGCCTGTGTAGGCTCATTCTCATAATACCCCCCTGATTCGTTTGACAATCCCAGCAAATAGACGCCACGTGGCAGCATGATAGGGACGATGGCATCTAACAGGTTGGCAAAGGCACCGGTTATTTGCGGGTCACCCCAGGCAACGCCCATGGTGCGTAATTCAGCAATAAACGGAGGTAAAGATTCAGCCCCGAAACTATCCAGGACAGTGATATTACAAAATTGGTGCGTGATGCCGGAGGCTAATCGTGCGTCTAACGCATCTATGAGAGATTGGGTGTCGTAATTGCCCGGCGTGGGTTCCAACGATGCCCAGTCCAATAAGTGCCTGGCATGAGTCATCCCCACAGCGACGAGTTCAGCATGGCGCGCTGCTACCGCTTGTGTTACGTCGGCAGGAAAGGCTTCGAAGGCTTCTTGCGCGTAAAGGTGAATCTTGTTATCGCCAAGCAGTGGCAGCTCCTCCGGTCCGATGGTGGGCGCACCCGAGCAAGATAAAGGTGTGAGACTAATACCAGTGATAGTAAAGATTACCATTAAGTGTCTATGGTTTGACACGCTATGCAAAGTCGTGGGTATCCGATTCATAAGACCATCGTTGGGTGTTAAACGATAAGCGGCTAGCTGGTATTGATCTAGTTCGACGTCGCTTTGCGCCGCTTGCGCATGGCTATTTCCGGGGCTTCGAGTATGCAAGTCCACATGATTTTGACTGACATCCACAACAGTTTACCCGCGCTACGCACTAGCCCGGGTTTCTGCTGTCCGACGTTGGGATAGCCTTTATCGTCAGGTTTTACGCTGGCCCAGTTATGAAAGAGCTTGCCCCACGAACTGTTGAGCGCTTCTTGGACTCGTTTACGGCCTTTCACGGGATACCAGAACCAATCGTGATAAAACACGCTGGCGATATATGCCCAAGGGGCTAACCACGTTTTCAGCGACCACTCCACCATACCCTTCATCCAACCCCAATAAATAAGATGCTGCATCCGGGAGGCAAAGGTCATTTGCTTAAACGGACCGTCAAAGTGCCAGTTCTCTGACGCTACTTCCGCATCACCTACCACGTCAATCTCTTTGACATCACCACAACCCAGACCCAGTTCGTGGGCCAGGCGAATAAACTTCACGTCGCTAAGTGGATCGAACCCCATCAGTTTGGCAGCCATCGCGTCAATAGCTACCTGATCAGATGAGGCGAGCAATACATTCTTGACGTAAGGAATCATGCAACGAGGACCAGGCCCATCACCGGCGAAGCTGCCATCCATAACCGCAAAAACGCCCGTGTGGATTTTCTGCTGAATCATCAACAAATCGACCAGCGTTTCGTGAATGACCGGATGCGTCCAATGACGATGTTCGTTGAGCAAGCCGCCGAAGGCATTTTTCATCGAGCCTGTCATGGTCGTAAAGACATGCGTCTTAACCGTGGGTAAGTGAATGATGTTCTCACCGATGAATCGTTTGGGGATATTAAAACCCTTGGGATAAACTTCATTGAGGCAAAGGAATTTTTCAGCTACTTCGCCCACCGCATCGCGCACATTGACCCACTCGATGCCGTCTTCATAAAGATGTACGTTACGAAGCTCATGGGCGCGAATCACGTCAACCTGCTTATTCTCTCGTTCACCCAGATAGGCATCGATCACCACCGTTCGATTATGGCAAGCATGGATCAGGTTAGGATCATACCCGTCACGTTTCATCGCGCGGATAACACCATCGAGCTGCCAGGGCGTGGTCGAACTAGCCGGGTAGAAAAAATGCCAGGATATATTGACTTTAAGCGCCGTATCGACGTCCTTAGCCAACGTATCTTGATACCCTGCAAGATTCATGAGCCGATGATAGTCTTCCAGCACCGTCTCCGGAGAGGTGCGGACCATGGCAACTTTTGATTGACTCATCTCGTGTTTTACCGCCCGATATACATAACCCAAACCATTATAGAACCATACGTGTAGATCGGCTATTCACCGTGTTAAGCTTCGTCCGTTCCTAGTGCTGTGTTACAGTTTAATGTTCGGGTTCATCACGGGTGGCATGGGCAAGGTTTTTTTTGCCCGTGGCGGTGTCCGGAACAACACGGGCAAGTCCCGACTCCGATGTACATCGGAGTCGGGACTTGCCCATGCCACCCGAATTCTTAGCTGTGACTAAGCACTAGTGTTTGGTTATCGAATGCCCGATGATTACTCCATGCCATCAAGGAAAAGGCCGGGCAGCGCCAACAAACGCTGCTCCGGCCAATGCGTGATACTCGAAAAGTTTATACGGCGATAGACTTTAGATCACAAACCATCCGTACGCATTACTTTTTATATTTCACCGAGCACCCATACTGCTTCGTCTTGGCCACAGCCACGGCTGATCCCTTCAGCAGTGACGTCACGGCTTCCTCTACATAATTTCGGGGATGGTCGCTTGATCCCATCGGATCATCATCAATCGCACCGGTATAGGCTAAGTTACCTTTTTGATCAATCACGAACATGTGCGGCGTAGACTTGGCGTCATACATATGACCAACCATGCCGGAGGCGTCCATTAACACCGGGTAGGTGATATCGTTCTTTTTCATCCAAGCCCGAGCGCCTTCAATTTTTTATTCACTATAATAGCTGGAGTCGATACCCAACCAGGCTACGGGTTGACCAGCGAACTTGGCAAACGTCTTCTGCATGGTTTTCTTTGTGCCTTGATGGCGAACCACAAACGGACAAGTATGGTTTGTCCATTCAAGCACGACAACCTTGCCTTTCAAGTCTGATAGTTTGTATGTCTTGCCGTCGGTTCCGGTAAGTGCGAAATCCGGAGCCGGATGACCGAGCGATGCCTGTGTCGCTTTGCCATGTCCGTGTCCGGCGTGCTCGTGACCCGCCTGCTCACTAGGTTGATGAGCGGCAGTTGATTCAGCTTGGCCTTTCTTGCTGGCATGTTTGTCACAGACACCATAAGCCGTCCAGGCGGGGACTGCTACAACCAGCAGCGCGACAATCAACCAACTCTTACGTACATTCATCATCTGATCTCTCCATAACAATCATGGCCCTATTTCGCACCGACGACTACCTGCCGACGGCGACCCCCAAACATCCGTCATACGTGGCGCCATTCACGCCACGCACCAATCGGGTATTATCCTGAAGACTCGGCTCCGATGCTAGTGGTTGATTACCTTTAATCCGATTTGACCAGTGTGGCTTTCGTGAAATCATGCTAAAACGTGTAGAGGAAAGCAATTACGTCAATGGGCAAAGATTGATGATATGACTCAAACACGAAAAAATGCAGTCGTATTGCTATCCGGAGGATTAGATTCAGCCACCGTCGCAGCGATTGCCCGCGAAAAAGGCTTTGACTTATGCGCCCTATCGTTTGACTACGGCCAACGGCATGCTATCGAACATGAAGCAGCTAAGCGCGTGGCGCGAAGCCTGGGCGCAGCCGAACATATCTTTCAAAAAATAGACTTGCGATCATTCGGTGGATCTGCTTTAACCGACAACATCGACGTACCTAAATCCGAAGATGTGTCACAGATTTCACCCGGCATTCCCATCACGTATGTCCCCGCACGCAATACTATCTTCTTGTCATTCGCCTTAGCCTATGCCGAAGTGATCGGCTCGATGGATATATTCATTGGTGTCAACGCCGTGGACTACTCAGGCTATCCCGACTGCCGACCGGACTTCATTGCAGCGTTTGAACAATTAGCCAGGTTAGCTACAAAAGCAGGCGTTGACGGCGCATCATGTACCATTCACGCACCGCTCATCCACATGACCAAAGGCGATATTATCCGAGAGGGTATGCGCTTGCAGGTCGACTATAGCCTAACGCACAGTTGTTACGACCCAGCGCCGGATGGAAAAGCCTGTAGAAAGTGTGATAGTTGTTTATTACGCGCAAGAGGTTTCGAGCAGGTCGGCATCCCCGATCCCATACGATAGTATGACCTCCCGAACTTCTCATAATCCATCATCCATGTTGCACAGGAACTCCGACACCCATGACATAAATGGGTGGCATGGTCAAGCGCAGCGCGACCATGTGCGTCCCAGCGTAACGCGCGATTACATTTCATCGAGACGATAAGACATGCCCTTCCGCCACATGAGTGTATATTGCCCGTACTGTGCGACCGAATCGAATGTCGCTGTAATGAATCGATCCAATAGATCAGCACCGGCACCTTTCACAGCCGCCGCGTTGCGGTCTCTGATGGTGTCGAGCTTGTGCTTGTTCCATCCAAAGTTCCACAGTACCACACAGCGCACCTGATGTGATTCAATGGCATCAATCATCTCACGCTGCACGTCGAGTCGATCGGTCACACCCGGATGCAGTTCGTCATATCGACATGCGTTACGCCGCCTCGACAGATAGTAGAATCGCATGTTGCCAATCACCGTGGCATCATGACGCGCCAAGCCAACGTAGATTCGTTCGTCCGGGGCAACATTGTTGTGGATAAAATCAACGATGGATTGATACGCATTGTAATCATCGCCGGATACGCGAATGCCACGGGCACCGGCAATCGCCAGTTGTTGGCTGTCCGGCCAGTTTTTAATCACTTGTGCCAATTGCATCACCGGCGTAATCATCAAGCCGATCGTGTACACGCCTAAACAGGCGATCAACCCGGCGCGAACCATGCGACGCTTGGTGCGCATTCCGTCACTCGCGTGCCAGGCCATCGCCCCCAAACACAAAGAGGCTATAGCCATCGAATAGAGGTGTGTATTCTGTTGCACATGGGCAGCCGACCAGAACAGAAAGAGAAACACGAGCCATATAGCCACCACCGCACGTGTCTTATGCGCCACCCTGCGACTCGTCATCAACATCACGCACAAGCCGACGATGAAAACAAGCTGCGGCATCTGACAGAGAATCCAACTCCTTAGATGTCCCAGCCCATCGCGGAGTTTGTACACGTTGCTCAGATCAACGACCCACGACTGAAAGACCGCCCAGTTCGGCACAATGCTCGGATACGCTTCGCGCCGTACCCCTCGAAAGTCGGTAGCCGGAAACACTATCAGATTGTGCCAGGCGTCTGTCGGGGCGCTCCACGCAAGAAACATCATAACGGGCAGGGCAACCGTCAAACTCGCAGCGACTAGATCAAGCATCGCTAGGAGTGAGTATCTATCAGATTTGGATGTGAGCTTGCGCGTTGTCAACCACATCACAAAAAGTGCTACCACGACCGAAAGAGTGACATACGCAGCCACATCATGTTTGAACCATGCAGCCAGGCCCAGCATGGCGCCAGCCATCAACAGACATCGCCGATTCTTATGCTGTAAGTACGCGACGACACGTTCGAGAGCGATCAGGATAAGTAGCAAGATGGGGTTATAAGAAGTCAATTCCGGCGATGTCGACCACAAGCTGCCGACGAACACGCTGGCAACCAGGATAGCTACAAGGCGCGGCACCTCCAGCCGTCGCACAAGTCGAAATAACATCCCAGCTACCAGACCATGCAGCACGACAGCGGCAATGCCCTGCACCAAGACGTGTCGTCCAAACAGCCAAAACAATCCAGCCGTGAAATAAAACTGTCCAGGCGCGTACATGGTCCAGAAGTCACGGTAGGGCACGTCCCCATCGAGAACACGGCTGGCGCCCATGATGCTAACACCAAAGGGCAACCCCCAGAAAAGCCCCGGTGAAAGAACAACGATAGATACAAGTGTGATAATCGCAGTCCATAGATGGTCGCGTGAGGTAAGGCCGACGCTGGTTGGGTTGATGGCATTCATGGTTCAAACGACCTCGCTATGTGGTCTCACCAGCCACTGAAATGTTATATCTTCAGGTTTTGGGTGTGCCTGTAAAAAAAGCCTCAAACCTATCGAAAGTTGAGGCTATGAGATGGCCTTAATTTACTCGTTTTCCGTCATCACTTTACCACAAGGCTTTACCAATCTACTTGAAAAACCGCGTTTTTCAACTGGGCTGCCAAGACTCGAACTTGGAACCTTCTGATCCAGAGTCAGACGTGCTACCGATTGCACCACAGCCCATAAGTGCCAGCCATTGGAAACGCCACATAAGTTGTTGTCAAGACAGCTGATAAGTCCGGTTCTTTCCGTTAACTCAAAGAGGACGTCGTTGAGCCGGCGGTAACCAAAAAACTGGTAATGAGGTTGCCAACGCGAAGGATGACCAGAGGTAGTCCGGCTTTTCCATGCCAAGGGCTTGGCTGACCTTTACGCTTTTTCATACCGGAAACAACTTGACCAATATACAACACCACGACACCCACACTGATGATGATATGAAAGATCAACAAACCACCCGGCGATTCCACGGCCTGCTCAATCGCATGTCGCGTCAGCTCGATGTAGAGCAGCAAGCCCATATCGATCGTAAAAGCAGAGACCATCAACGGAATATGAATCTTACGATGACGGCGACTGACATAACCCACAATCAACAAAGTGCAAGCAAAAATGCTGATGATTGATAGCCACGAAAATGTCATGCTATTTCCTTTTATAATAAAGTTTCTCACGCCTGTGTGGCGTGTTGTTGTTTAGGTCAACAGCGAAATCCGGTGTCGACCAAGACGCATTGTAAAGCATCATCGAAAATAATGGCGTAGTCCAGACGCCGTTTCACATTATCGGTCCTTATTGGCTGTTGTAACTAGCTCATCTAACTTGGATCATTGGACGCACCACGAGCATGAGGCGATATGCCCACCTGACCCAAATTTCCCTGTCTATTAGGCTTAGAACCTATACAACTAACGACGATACATCCTGAGTTGTTAATAGATTTTACGTCAATTGTGGATCGCTGTTTCGAGATCATCTCTCGCAACAAGTTAGGATTCGGCCCGCGAGACGAGCTGCGCTAAATCCAAAGTTGATAAGTGACAAAAACCATGCCAAAGTCATGCCACAATCTTACGCTAACTGCTAAGGGCATGATGTCTGAGCATAAAAACGAATATTTTGCAGCCGTCATCATCATGATCGTGGCAGGGTTCGCTATTGGTTTTATGCCACTACCGCAGGATCCCGATCTCTGGTTCCACCTGGCCAGTGGAGAATACATCCTAACGCACGGGCACGTCCCACAGACCGACCCCTTCAGCTTCACACGTGGCGGCGAGTTCTGGATGCCTCATTCGTGGCTGTTTGACGTGCTGGCGGCCCTCAGCTGGCATCATCTCGGCCCTCGCAGCACGGAAGCGATCATGGGCCTGTGTTTTATGGCTACGCTGATCCTGTGCTTTTATTTACTCTCACGTCGATCCGTATCCCCCGTGACGGCGCTGGGTGTGTGCTTTTTCCTGGCCATCGCTTCGGGTAATACCCGTGGCGTCAGACCGCAAGTCATTTCGTTACTACTCACTGCCGTAATGTTGGCACTATTAGCCAGGCACCAGGCTAGACCATCATGGCGAATCGTCTGGATGTTGCCCCTTTTATTTCTGACGTGGGCACAAATGCACGGTGGATGCGTGATGGGATTGATTGTGTTATCGGTGGTGATTTTCGGACGACTATTGGACTATGTCAGTCAAAAATCTCCTTCCCCGAAACCGGAGTTAAAGCCTCTTGTCATTGCGCTGTTGATATCATCTATACTGATACTCATCACCCCACATGCCATCTCGCACTACGAGTATGTCCGCCTGACGATGGGATTAGATTTTCTAAAATCATCCGTCGTAGAGTGGCAACCACCCCATGCCTGGCCCCTCGCGGTACCGGATGTTTACTTTTTCATGCTCATTGGCGCCGTCCTCGTCGTACTATCACGCTATAAGTCCAAAGTCAGTTGGGCTGATCTTAGTGTGTGTGGTGCGTTAATCCTACTGGCTGGTACGGCGACACGACATATACCGCTCGCTTGCATAGGAAGCGTTCCACTTTTTGCTTCGGCTCTTAGTGCACGCACCGATTCTCGTGTCGTGACCTTTACACAACCGCGGCGTGCGATGCTTGTTCCCGCGTGTTTCGTCGTTGTGTTACTGGTCAGTTTATGGCGCTATCCCAACGATATATGGTCGCGCTACACCCAGGCTGAACCGATCATCGGCGCTCGTGCGCTGGCCAATATGGAAAAGCCGCTGCGTGTATTTACCACTTATAATACAGGCCCATATGTACTCTGGACCAAGCCGGGCACGCTACAAATCTTTGTGGACTCTCGCGCAGACTTATACGGGGATAAGCTGTTACGCCAAGCTGAGCGTGCCCGAGCCGGTCACCATTGGCAAGAGGTCTTTGCGCGTTGGTCGGTGCAAGCCGCTGTCGTCGAAAAAACCGACCCCATCGCGCACGAACTTCTCAAGGCCGACGACTGGAAGCTCCTAGCCGAGGATCATCAGGAACTAACGTTTATCCTCCGTGGGATGAAGCCCTCGAGTATGGTCTCTGCCATCGATGATCGTCGTGACGAACTTCTCACCCCAGTGAACATGGATTCTGCTAGGCGCTAAAAAAGTTTTCTAACGCTATCGAGCCTGATGCTTTAGCTTGCGCGGTGTTACGATGCTATATGAGGTGCATGGAGAATATGCCATTTCTATGACACTTATCCGATAACCATGGCTATGTCGGTGTAAAGCACAACCGGATGATCGCAGCACCGTCGATGCCAACTCGTCAGATGACGCTAAGGCGCAAAAAAAGCGACCAAGGATATATCATCCAAAGTCGCTTTTGGTTTCAACAATGACGAAGAATCTTAACCGTCGCCCAAACCCACGTTGGTACTCAAAAAATCGAACGTCTCACCTTGAATGAATTGGGCGGTCCCATCAATAGTGGCATCGCGCATAGCACGAAAGACTGTATCCGAAAATGGAAAACAGCTACCAACATAAAGAACCGGCAATACCAGAGCGACCATAATCGTCCGCTTGATCCGTTGCATGAAATTATCTCCTAACGATGTACTCAGTCCTCAATCTCGGCCGAACCACCTTATTGCCGGGGATCATAACCAACCAGCCCCAGCCTGTCATGGTCCATTTGGTGAAAAAAACTCACCAGACCACCAGAAAAACCCACACTTACACTGGTTAATTTCGACTGTAGACCTGCATTTTCTTGAGCGCATTCTCGTTTAATGCGTGCCGTAACCGTCCATACGGTCTTTCCGAAAAACCCGGATACGACAGTATGCTGCAAGCTGTGAAATATGCCATTTGCTCCGATTTTTGGGGTCAATCCTACCCACAATCCCCCCCTGAAATATTCCTGCTGACCCATTTCCGAACAGCGTTAACTCAACCGGCCTCGTAAGTCCAAGCATCATCTTGGCTGATCAATAATGTCGTTATGGCGGGTGACGCACAAGATTGAGGATGTTTGTCTATTTTCAGTTAGCCGTAACGCGCATATCCTATCTCTGTAAAGCCGGTATTCAGCCAATGGGGCTTATGGTGAAGCTCAATGCTGTTGACTTAATGCGGTGGATTGTAGCGCAGGCTTCTAGCCTGCTTTATGATCGCGGACTGAGCAGGCAAGATGCCTGCGGTACAAACCTAAGTCCACAGCATTGATGGTGAGGCTAATCCACCAGGACTGGGCTTTTTGGAATTTAGTGCGGTGATTCACACATGGTGCGGCTATACGCCTCATCCGAAGAGCAGGCTTCAGCTTGTTCGGATGTCGGGGTTTTATAGTCGTAAAATGTGTAGAAACATGGCACATGGTCATAGCAAGGGTTTTAGGAAGCGCTCATACCAGCGCTAGAGAAAGGACATCATGGACATTAGTATCGGAAACGCGGCCCCGGATTTTTCAGCCATGGCCGTTGTCGACAAGCAGTTTAAGCAAGTGAGTCTCTCGGATTATCGTGGCCAATACGTCGTACTCTTCTTTTGGCCGTTGGATTTTACGTTTGTTTGTCCGACGGAAATCGTGGCCTTTAATGACAGTGTGAGTGCGTTCAAAGAGCGCGGGGCGGCTATCCTGGGCGTATCGGTTGATAGCCAATTCACCCACCTTGCCTGGCAGAATACGCCTCGCGCAGAAGGCGGATTAGGCGATATTGCCTTCCCCATGATTTCCGACCTCACGCACAACATCAGCCGATCTTTTGGTGTGCTTTGTGAGGAGAAAGGCGTAGCCTTCCGCGGCCTGTTTCTGATGGATAAAGAAGGCAACGTTCGGCATATGCTCATCAACGACTTACCGCTTGGTCGTAGCGTAGATGAGGCCTTGCGTATGGTCGATGCCTTGAAGTTTTTCGAAGAAAACGGCGAAGTATGCCCGGCAAACTGGCGCCCGGGTGCGGATACTATTAAAGCGGGTGTTGATAGTTCCAAAACATTTTTCAAAAACTGGGCGGAAAAGGAACACGCTGTTTCGAGTTAAGTAGTCATAGAGTAAATCCGGCGTCCTTGCCGACATGAGGGTAGGGACGCCGGTTTTCAATCAGCGCGCAAGCGCGAACCTGCAAGGACAAGCCATGAAAAGCAAGGGATTGCTTCCACACCTGACTCTGGTTGTCGTGATGTTGACGGTCGTGTCCGTGACGAGAGCGGAATACACCATTTCCCTCGAAAACGCCGCAGATAATAGTACTTCAGCCATGGTTGCCCCCGGTGACACGATCAGCATAAATGTCGTGCTCACCGGTGATTCGACGCACATTTCCAA
Organism: Planctomycetota bacterium; assembly: GCA_024276605.1. Taxonomy (GTDB): domain Bacteria; phylum Planctomycetota; class Phycisphaerae; order UBA1845; family UBA1845; genus JAJRPG01. Next base: position 14,725 of record JAJRWX010000088.1, read on the forward strand.
CGATTTCGTCATTAACTTTTCGCAGGCCGGTTTGCAATACACGGCCTACGAGTGGTTTGGATCATTCATCACAGGGGCAGCTAACGGCGACGACCGTAGCATGCCCGACATAGCTGCTTTACCCGTGACCATCGCTCGTGATACAGCCGGGGACGCCAACTCTGCCATCGACATTCAGTTCACCAATTTCCTTTCCATTGGGCAGTTCCGCGTGGGCACACTAGTACGGATCGACTTGACTGTCCCGGCTGATTTCCCCGATAGCGCAATCGACATAGACCCTTTCGGCAGGGCTTTCGGGGAAGGGTTTACGACGACGGTCCCCACATCCGGCGGTACATTCATCCTCACGGTTGGAACAGGCGGCAGTACTGGTGGCACCGGTGACACAGGAAGTACTGGTGGCACCGATGTTACTGGCGGCACCAACGGTACAGGTGGCACCGGCGATACAGGGACGGTAGTTACCACGGACACCGATGGTGACGGGGTGACGGACAACATCGATGCCTTTCCCAATGATCCGACGGAAACCGTAGATACGGACGGTGATGGGGTGGGCAATGTAGCGGATACCGACGACGATAACGACGGTACACTGGATGTAAACGATGTATTCCCGCTTAACCCGGCTGAGGTTAGTGATACGGATGGCGATGGTGTAGGGGATGTCGGCGACGCCTTCCCCAACAACCCCAATGAATCGCTAGATACTGACGGCGACGGCATTGGTAACGAGGCTGACCCCGATGATGATGGTGATGGCGTGCTTGATAGTCAGGATGCCTTTCCATTGGACCGTTTGGAATCCGTCGATAGTGATGGCGACGGCATCGGTGATAATGCGGATGTCGATTCCGGTAATGCTAATTCCGGCCCACGGGTCGGTGGATTCTGCGGCGTGGGTATGATCACCACCACTTGGTTAATACTTCTCGGCCTGGCTGGCATGCGTTCTCACCACCGTCGGGTGCCATACATCTAATCCGAGCCGAAAGCGCGAGCGCCCGGTGTCTTCGGGTGCAAGACAAAATTGGCGGATGGGTGGCATGGACTAACGCCGCGGAATCGGGCTATCGAATGTCCAAAGGATGCTGCTCGCGGCGTTTGCCCGTGCAGGCGCAACCGATGAAAAGCACGGGCAAGCGTCGCTCCATACGCCTTTTTCATCCGTGATCCCTTCAACGCGACGCTTGTCCATGCCACCCAACTCAAGCCCGCCTAAACTGTCTTGCACTCGGTGTCTTCGGATCCCCACCCGCGCGGTGAATGTTCCGGGTGATTCGGTGCGTGTATAGCATGTTGAAGACACGGGTCGCCAGTGCTCGCCGCTCGGTTCGATTCGGTCGATTCTGTGCTATCATCCCAAAGTCCCATAGTATTTTTGCTGATTTTTTTTATACAATCATGTCATACGGACGCCTGTAGAGGTCGGAATATTCTCGATAAACATCCGATAAAAATCCTCTTGATAACCACCAATCTTCGATAATTGGCTGAATGTTGCGACATCACCCGATGAAGCATCGTTATCGCACCACGTACCCAAAATTTTACTTAAGTCTGGGGTAAAAAATGAAGGAAAAGATGGGTTAAAGCTTGACTATTCACCTCCTCTCCGATTTAATAGACGTGTTGTGATGTACCGGCTTGGCTTGGCTTTTATAGCGTGTTGAGTTGGTGGGGGGCTTTGGCCTCGGGGCATCACAACGAAGAGTGTCATAGGGGTTAGTCACACACATGTATGGAGTGTGGTTAGCGTGGTGGCGTAAGCAACCGAGGGGGCGTCCAGAAGTTTTTTGGTCGGTCTATCTGACAATGCTCTATCGCTGAACGTTTTAGGGATTACGAGGAGGTACAGGGGTATGTTTGCACGAGGTATCGCGCTAACAGCAGTACTTAGCTTTGCGTCCGTTGTACATGCAGGGGCCACGGTCCAATTGGTGCCCACGCCGAACAAGGCCACGTACGACGTCGACGAAGTCGTCTCGGTAGCCATCAACATCTTGCAGGATGCCGCAGGCACGGATCATTTACTTCGCCAACTGCAACTCAATCTCGATGACACCGATCCGGCACTGGGTGTGACCGCCGCGTTTGACTTGAGCGGTCTTAGCGGGTGTTTATCCGGTACTAACAGCAGTTGCTATTACGTGGACTCATCGCTTACGAGCGGCCCGGCTGGTATTGCGTTCGCCTATATTTCAGCGAGCGATTTGACGCAGCCCAATCCCATACTGGCGTCTAATTTGTCATTGCAACACAACATGGTCGGCGGCGCAACACCCACAGCCGTGACGGTGGGCACATTGACGGTGACTATGCCTGCAACGGCTGGTATGTATACGCTGGACGTACTTAACAGTAACGAATCCAAAGTATGTGTTAATCGATCACGGCCAGGTTTGTCGTCCAGTTCCATGTGTACGGGCACGGGTCAAGGAACCTGCGCCTCAGCCGACGAAACATGTATGGCCCCGGGAAATGCAGCCACGCTGGTCTATGGTTTTGGTCTATCATCGGGGTCTACTGACGACACCACGCCTGTCACCATCTGGCGAGCGATTAACGGCGAGTTGACAGGTGGTTCCATTGTGTTTGATGTCGCCGTGCCTCCCGCCTGCACGCAACCCATTCCGCAGTCGTGGACGTCCATCGGACAGCATGGTCCGGGATGTACGTTCAATCCTGCTTGTGGTGGGGCTGAGTATGGCCAGGATATGCCTGCGGTGAGTGATTATTCAGAACCACGTTCTACCGGTATCAACAAGATCGTCGTCGTGTACGACGTGGACGTTGATGTCAGTAGTGCGACGGTTTCAGCTATCGGGTGTGACGCCAACGGTGCTGCACAGGATACATCGGGTATCTCCATGACGGTGGTTGCTGGAGCGAATCCCAACGAAGCCGTACTGTCGTTTATCCCATCGCTTCCCGGTAACAACCCGCAAATTGGTGAGATTCCGGTCAAGTATGACATCACCGTGTCCGGCATTGATTGTGTCGCTGGTGGGCAGCCTATCGCTGACGAAACCCGCACGGCATGGGCCATCTTCGGTGATGCCAACCCAACGCCCATTACCGTCAACAACGGCGACTTGGGTTTTGTGCGTAGCGCTCGAGATATTATTCTCGCTCGACCTGCTGGTATGCAAGTGGTGGATCCAAACGGTGCTACGGGTATGTTCGAGATTCGTGCTGATATTAACAACGACAATACGGTCAGTAACGGTGACCTTGGTTTGGTCCGTGTGGCCCGTGATTCGATTACTCAGCCAACGGGACTGTGTCCGTAGGCTATGGAAATAAGTGTTTAGGTGCTCAGTCGGCTACGTTCGACTGAATATAGTGATTTTTAGGGATTGAAAAGGATAAAAGCTCTCCGGATAAAGGGCGTGTATTTTCGTGAAAGGGTTATTGCAATGGGAAAGATGATGAGATTAAGTGGTTTGTTGGTTCTTGGCGCTGTGTTTGCGTTTGCAAATCAGGCACAGGCTGGCTATGTGGTTTCAGTAGAAGGCCCCGGTGGCAGCAGCACGGCTGACGTGCGACCTGGCGACAGCATTAGCTTGGATGTTGTTCTAACTGGTAACAGCGTTCATATTGCGAATGAATTTGCAGTGACTTTCTCACGTGGCGGTCTTATTCTGACTAACTTTGCTTTCGGTTCCCCCTACATCACAGATGGTGGGGATGACACTAGCGTTCCGCAGCTTACCGATTTACCGGTCACGCTTGCAGACGACACTTTTGGGCTGCCTGGAAGTGATGTGGATGCTAAGTTCTCAAACTTCTTAGGCACCGGCAATTTCGGTACTGGCTCGGTCCTGTCGTTCGATTTGGACATCCCTGTCGGATACGCGGAAGGTGTTGTTGACATCAGTGTTGGGAATACGTCAGGAAGTGGCAATCCTTCATTCCTCGGAACTTTTGTTGATGAACCAATTGATGGTATCAACGGTTTTGCGCTAAACGTCGTTCCTGAGCCGGCTACGCTTGCTTTGTTGGGTGTTGGTGGATTGGTGGCTGTGATGCGTCGTCGTCGCAAGGCCTAGTTAGTGGTTAGTTTCCCTTCGACTGCGTATGAGCGAATGCGTGGTCAGTGGTGGCCAATGGGCTACCGACGAGCGTTTGTCCTTAGGGGTAGCGCGTCGTGATAAGGAGTTTGGTTCCAGGATGGAAACTGATACTGGGGAAAAGATTATGGCGAAATTAGGACTTATAACCTTGTTAATGGCGACGGCGTCCGTCGCACAGGCCACGGCTGGTGTTCAGCTAGATTTTGTGGTCAACTCCGGCTCGCTGCTGGCAACCGCCGGCAATATGCCGCCGTTTACCGGCGGTGAAAACCTCAGTGTTGAGGTGCGTGTTTCGGAGCCGCCTTCGGATGCTTCGTCGTTTATAAGATACGCCCAACTTGACTTTACAAATACCAATGCTGCGCTCAATGTGAGTAACTTTCAGTGGGACTTCTCTGAGACCGCTTCGGCGGGTAATGGCGGCTTATGGGCCGTTTCGGATAACACACCATTGCCTCAGGCTGTCTTCCTGTTGACCAGTGAGAACCAGAGCGTCCAGTGGGAGATTCCTGATCCTACCGCTGGTGGTTCCGGCGTACTGCTGGCTACCTTTGATGTGCAGTTACCCGTCACTCAGGGATCCTATGATCTCAATGTACTATTGGGTGATCCCAACAATAGTGCGGTTGGCGGTGTGATTACGACAGGATTTACTTCCGGTGATTTACTCACGCGGACCTTAAACAACAATGGCTTAGATGGTGGCGCTTTGACATTTACCGTCGTACCTGAGCCGGCTACTTTGGTGTTGTTTGGTCTTGCGGGCACCGTGACGGTGATACGTCGTCGCAGACGGCATTTGCATTAGTTAAAAAGAAGGGCACACACAACCCTTTCAATTCCGGATATTAGCGCCGGGTGCGGAATGATTCCGTATCCCGGCGTTTTTTTTCGGACATGTGCAGCTTACTTTCCATCCCATTCACCGTCATACCTGCGCATGCGGGTATTCAGAAGTGCAAGACAGATTAGGCGGGCTTGCGTACAGTGGTATGGACAAGCATCGCGTTGAAAGGGATTGCGGAGGAAAAGAGGCGTATGGAGGGGTGTATGACGGAATCGGCGGCAGTTGTTGCAGGCTGAAGGCCTGCGCTGAAATAGCCGGTGGCAAGTCCGCCTCAGGCGGACGCCGCCACCGGATTGCTCCAACACCAAGACGCTCGACCCTGAAAGGGTCGTCTATTCTGTCGGGAGTGTGTGACGTGGCGTTTCTGCGACCCCTGCAGGGTCGAATGGTACGGGTGGTGGCCTTACCGTGGGCGGCGTCCGCCTGCGGCGGACTTGCCCACGGCTACTATCGGTCAGCCTTTCGGGCTGTATTCAGGTACGACGCTGAAGTTGCCGAAAGTGTCACGGACCCCGCATGGCGCGACGCTTGCCCGTGCTTTTCCTCGGTTACGTCTGCACGGGCAAACGCCGCGAGCAGCATCCATTGGACATTCGACAGCCCGATTCAGCGGCGTTTGTCTATGCCACCCACTCACCAATTTTTTCTGCATCCCAAGTCCATGGTGCGCTTTGAGGGGTGTCAGGTACGCTTGCCATACGAAAAGCGAAGATCGCACGATAAATAACTATAGCGTCTAACAGTCAAAGGTAGCGTGGATACACCGAGAACCTCCGTGAATCACGTACTACGGGAAGCTACAGTGGCATAGCGCTTGCGCTAGGTGAGCACATCGTCGAAACGAAGGGCAAGATAGGAGAGAATATCACGTACTGATACAATACCGCAAAGTTTTTCATTTCGCATGACCGGGATATGTCGATAACCGCCGACCATCATGTGGTTGAGTGCGAGGGCGATCGGGTCATCGCAGCTAAGCGTAACGGGGTTGCTCGTCATGTGCTGTCCGATGTCGTCGTGGCATAGTTTGTCCCATTGTCCGGCGAGCTTGCGCAGGGCGTCTCGCTCAGTGAAAATGCCCACGACTACACCATTGTCAACCACGACAGCGCAGTGGTGGCCACCCTCATTCCAACGACGGATGGTATCGCCAACCGTCCAATCCATCGGTGCTTCGATATAATCTTTGGTTGAGATGGATTCGAGATGGTTCTTGAGAAGAGCGCGTTCGATGTCCGACTCTGCTTCAGAACCGGTGAAATCGGATAGATCTACTTTGCAGCGAATACAGGCGTCTACGCCATCAATATTATCGCAATTGCAGAACGGACATTGCATAGCTTAGATCCTCGATTAGCGTCCCATTCGACGCTTGTCAGTTCCATCAAAAACCCTGTACGACCCTGCGGTTGGAACTCAAGAAAAACAGTCGTTCATTTGACGTCCCATGTATCGCCGCCGTTGAACAGGCGCTCTAGCGAGGCGTCTGCATCACTTTTTTTGGCATCATCGATTTGTTGAACCAACATGCCCTCATAGGTCGGCCTTTCGACACAACGAAAAACACCCATCGGCTCAGGGAATTCAGGGTGGTGCATACGTGATAACAGATAGGCCAAGCTCGGCTCGGCGAGTTTTTCATCGTGGAACAACAAGTCGTCTTCCGTGACATCGCCGCCCAACTCGACAATTTCAGGATTCATACCGTTCAGGCGGATACCCTTTTTCGTGTCCCCGCCAAACACCAGTGGTTTGTTGTCTTCGAGGTATAGCGTGGTGTCGTTTTTGGTGTCTTTGCCGGTCGCATACAGGAAAGAGCCGTCGTTAAAGATGTTGCAATTCTGGTAGATCTCTACGAACGAGATACCCTTATGTCTTGCAGCGCGTTCGAGAACGTAAGCTAAATGCTTGACGTTGACATCGATGGTTCGTGCTACAAAAGTAGCTTCGGCACCAATGGCTACGGATAGCGGATACAGTGGATAGTCCACCGAACCAAAGGGCGATGATTTGGTTCTCTTGCCAAATGGTGAAGTGGGGGAATATTGCCCTTTGGTTAAACCATAGATGCGGTTGTTAAACAGAAGGATATTGATGTTCAGGTTACGCCGTATGGCATGGAGGAAATGGTTGCCGCCGATGCTCAAAGCGTCGCCATCCCCGGTGACTACCCAAACATCCAACTCGGGATTGGCCACCTTCACGCCGGTGGCTACCGCCGGGGCACGACCGTGGATGGAGTGGAAGCCGTAGGTATTCATGTAATAGGGGAATCGGCTGGAACAACCGATACCGGAAACAAAAACGGTATTTTCTCGGGAAACACCCAATGTCGAAAGAACCTTTTTGACCTGGGAGAGTATCGCATAGTCCCCACACCCCGGGCACCAACGAACGTCCTGATCGCTTCCGAAATCTTTCGCCTTCAACTGAACAGTGGCAGTATCAGCACACATAAATCAACACTTTCCTAACGAGGCTTATTCCCCAATATCTCTTCGATCTTGTTTTCGATCTCACAAATCATAAACGGTTTCCCCTGAATCTTGTTGAAGCCGATCGCGTCAACAAGGAAATGAGCACGAATAAGCATGAGTAGCTGCCCCATGTTTAGTTCAGGGATGAGTACTTTCTTGAACCGGCTGAGCACTTCGCCGGTATTTTTCGGCATAGGGTCCAAATGCCGTAAGTGGGCACTGGAGACGGACAACCCCTTAGCCTGGGCATTTTCCACGGCTGCCGTGATCGCGCCGTAGGTGCCGCCCCAACCTAACAGTAGTAACTCGCCTGTGGTTTCGCCGAATACCTCTAGAGGTGGAATGGACTCTGCAATTTTATCAATTTTTTCGCGACGGGTGCGAATCATATGCTCGTGGTTTTTCGGATCGTAGCAGACGTCGCCGATGATGTCCGATTTCTCCAATCCGCCGATACGATGCTGCAAGCCGGTGGTCCCAGGTATGGCCCAGGGACGGGCAAGTTTCGCATCTCGTTGATAAGGATGAAAATCGTTTCCTGCCTGCGGGTGCGTGGCAGTAAGCTTTGGCAACGATGATACATCAGGTATCTTCCAAGGCTCAGCGCCGTTGGCCAGATAGCCGTCGCTAAGCACCATAACGGGGGTCATGTAATCCACTGCGATGCGAAAAGCTTCGATGGCGATATCAAAACAATCACCCGGGCTTTGGGGTGCGAGTACGCACATCGGCGCTTCCCCATTGCGTCCCCAGATAGCTTGCCCTAAATCCGCTTGTTCGGTTTTCGTAGGCAATCCCGTGCTAGGCCCACCGCGCTGCACATTAATGATCACCATTGGAAGCTCTGTCATGATACCCAAACCGATAGCTTCACTTTTTAATGCTAATCCTGGACCGCTGGTACCTGTAGCGGCAAAAGCACCAGCAAAGGCCGCGCCGACGACGGATGCCATGGCTGCAATCTCGTCCTCCGCTTGAAAGGTGCGCACATCATAATTTTTATGGCGGGCTAATTCGTGGAGAATATCGCTGGCTGGTGTGATGGGATAAGTGCCGTAAAAGAGCGATTTATTAGCCAGCTTGGCCGCGGCAATAAGACCAAGGGCCATCGCCTCGTTGCCGGTGAGCTTACGGTAGCGACCTGCCTCAATCTTGGCTGGTGCGACAGTGTATTGGACCGTGAAAATTTCGGTCGTTTCGCCGTAGTAATATCCAGCTTTGAGGGTTTTGGTGTTAGCTTCCGCTACGGCTGGCTTAGTGCCGAACTTGGCACTAATCCAATCGAGGGTTGGTTCCATCGGTCGCCCATACAACCAATAGACCACGCCTAACGCGAAGAAGTTTTTGCATCGACCAACGGTTCGACCTGTCAGGCCCGAATCTTTGCACGCCTCCGTATTGAGCTTGTCAATCGGAATTCGGAACACGTGGTATTTATCAAGTTCACCAGTCTCAAGCGGGTTGTTTTCGTATCCCGCCTTAGCAAGATTTCCCCCCGTGAAGGCATCCTCGTTGACGATCAATGTGCCGTCGGCATTGAGGTCTTCTATATTGGTTTTTAACGCGGCGGGATTCATGGCTACCAGCACATCGACCTGGTCGCCGGGTGTGCGCAATTTCTTGCTACCAAATGCCAATTGAAAACCACTGACACCGGCGAGGGTGCCAACCGGCGCTCTAATTTCAGAAGGAAAATCAGGTAGCGTGCTGACATCGTTACCAAAAATGGCGGATGTATTGGTTAGCTGGGTCCCCGCGAGCTGCATTCCGTCGCCCGAATCGCCGCAAAAACGTACGATTGTGGATTCAAGCCCGACAACCTTAACCTGCCTTTGACCGGCATTCTTCGTTTGGGTCGAAACGACCATAACTTTACGACACTCCCCGCCCGTGCGACGCAACGGTCGCTTATCGAGCAAAACTTTTACGCCCCTTCCCGGTTCACTTGAAGTCGACCCGGTTCCGGAGGCAGATTGAATACTGCCGCCGGAAAATGTTCTACAACATATTCAACGATTCTTTTGACGGAAATAACCGTTATCAAAATGCCGGCGGTATCGACCACCGGAATATGTCGAAATCCGCCATCCACGAACGTACGGATGACGTCACCAATGGTTGCATCGCAAGCCACCACTGTCGCCGGTGATGTCATCACGTCGGCTACGGGTATTTGCGGTGACACCTGTTTTGCTAGAACCCTGCGTAGCACATCCCGTTCCGTGAATATGCCAATCGGTCGCTGATTTTCAGTGACCACGACGCAACCTATATTATGATCTTGGAGTAAAGAGATAGCCTCAGCGACACTGGCGCGAGGATCAATATCAATAGGGGCTTTGGTACCCAGGCAGGCAATCGTTTCTGAAACTAGATTTTCACGCAGGCTCATCGCCAACTCACCCAATAAGCAAAAGGTCAGGTAGTCTATTAAACTATACGGCTGAAAACAACCCAGTTGCCAAGGAAAAATAAGGTTTTTTCAGATAGTTTTTTCCGCCGTCATCACGCGTCCACAGGCTGCCAAAAAGATCAATGAATATGCCCGAAGTTTCGAGGCCTTCTCACGTATAAGCCAACCCCTGATTTTAGGAGAAATCGGCTTGGCTTGACCGAGGATGATTCGTCAACCATTGATCCTTCGGTTCATCGGCGACGCGCCGTATCGCCAAGAGCATTCAATGCCATAGAAACCATTTCTGCAGGACCGATCATGTGATCACGCGCTGTATCGATCGGGTAATCCTGCTAGATCATACCTGTCTTTGGGCCATCCCGGCTCCCTACCGCCATTCACCGACCATAGTGTCCATCATTACCGGACTGGCTAGGCCATCATGGTTCGCGCGGAGACTTACCCCGGGGGTGTCCGTCTATCACTAACATGCCGAAATGTCTTGCAAGGTAGATACCTTGTACAGGTCTTGTGAACACTTCGAGCCAAAATTGCGTAGCGAGCGCCGGTGACCCATGTCTTCATAACACCAAATATACAGCCATCATATAGAGCTTTCATGGCCTGTGTGTGGATTCTAAGGCACCGGGCTTACGGCTCACAGATTAGTTGGGTGAGCTTTCTATTACAGGCAATGGGAATCAGCCTGGACACCTTCATACTCGTCTATCAATACGTATGATAAGCGTGGTAATGGTCGCGGATGGCTATGTCTACGTTGAAGATGGAGGCGATTAGTGCGGCCCGCATCCACATGCCGTTGCGCACCTGGTCCCAGTATTTGGCATAGGGGGTGGCATCCAACTTTTGGTCCAGCTCTTCCCGCCGGGGTAGGGGATGGAGGATGGCTAAGTCTTTTTTGAACATGCCGGTCATGTCAGCCGTGAGTGAAAACTTGTCGTAATCGATGGAAGACTTCTCCGTGTCCGTATCCCATTCATCCTGTAAGCGCGTCATATATACGGCATCCAGTTCCCCTATATGGGTACGCAGATCATTAGCTAACTCATACTGTGTATCGTTACGATTTAAGTATTCGAGAATGTCATCTGAAATTTGCAAACTAGGCGGGGAGATGAACTTGAGTTTTACACCCGAGTACTTACAAAGCAGATAGCTAAGTGAGCGAACGGTTCGGCCACGCTTGAGGTCGCCCACAAAAGCAATGGTTTTTCCGTCGAAAACATTATCTTTGAAACGGCGTTCAACCTTGGCTGTTTGCTGTGCGAACGATCTGGACAGGGTGTATATATCGAGCAGCGCTTGCGTCGGGTGTTGATCTTTTCCCGATCCGCCGTTGATGACCGGAATCGTGCGAGGCATATCGTTGAGCATGTGTGCGACGTGTTCTGCAAACCCTTCGCCGGGATGTCGCATGATGATAAGATCGAAGTATTGACTAAGCACGCGAATGGTGTCGTCCTCAGACTCGCCTTTCACTTCAGATGATGTCGAACGATCACGCACATCGTTAAAGGGCATGCCAAGTACCTGGCAGGCGGCTGTAAACGATAGAAAAGTACGCGTCGAGGGCTGAATGAAATAGAGCATAGCCCGTCGGTGACTCAGTAGGGTGATAAGAAACTGCGTCCCCTGCCGGGTCGTGGCTATCTCACGAATCATATCCGCCAGCGTGCACAGTTGTTCGATGGCATCTCGCTCGAACTGCTGAGCCAGGACGACGTGAAAAGCTTTGTCATTGCGGTTTAGCGCCGTAACTCGACGAGCCGCACCACTAGGGGCAGGTTGATCCACTTCCGCGTCTACTTCCGCTGTGGGCATGTTGACCTCATTAAGATTCGACGTCCGCAGCCCGAGTACCACTATAGCCTCTGTCGGCTCGACGCTTCCATGCAGACCGATTTTGTAACACAAAAGGGCTGATTCTGTCAATTGCCAGGGTCATAAATTATAGGTTCCAATAGGCCGGGGCATGGGGTATGTTACACGTTAGGATGGTGGAATTGTCTCCGAGCTTTTTGTAGAGCGTTTCGGTTCCGATGTACAATAAGGGATCGGGACGGTTTTGATTGAGTGTCCGTAGCTCAGGCCGTCGGATCTAATTCTCGGAGTACCGTTCGTACCGGAAGTATGACAGGCCTATTCTAAACCGCTCCGTGTGATCGGCGATGAGTTTGTCGGACGGTTCGCGTGTATGGGTACGGTAAGTGAAAAAAAGGGGTGAATTCCTATGACACGTAGCATATTTGGATTACTCGGTGTCGCGCTCTTCATGGCGGCGGGATGTCAGATGCCGGAACAACGGCTACAGCAGCAGATGGTTGGCCAAGCCGCGCCGGACTTCGAGCTAAATGCACTCGATGGTAAGAAAGTACGATTGAGTTCGTTTCGAGGTAAGCCGGTGTTTCTGACGTTTTGGGGGCATGGCTGAGGGCCTTGTCGTGAGGAGGCTCCTCACCTGAGTAAACTGGTTGATGCCTATTCAAAGGACGGGCTTGTTGTACTAGCTGTTAATTTCTGGGATGAGCCGACGTCGTTACTTAAGCGATATGTAAAAAAGGAAAAGCTCAAGCAACGCGTCTTGACGCAAGGTAGCAGCGTAGCGGAGGCTTACCGCGTCACCATGGCTCCGACCGGATTTTGGATTAATGCCAAGGGGGTTATCGTCGATACCGAGGTCGGGTGGGGTGGACCGGCTAGCTTGAACGAGAGAACAAAAATGCTAGTTCGAACGAATAAAGAACCCGGTGTGTAGTCACATCACATCAAGATGAGTGGTATAAACCTCGAAACGCATCGGAATCCATGTAACCCACACGATCATCATTTCGGATTGAGGTCGCCTGCAGGCAAGTTTCGCATAGTGCATCCCCGATAAGGAATATGCCGGGAGCGCCGTCGCGTGACGAGATGATTACTTATTGCTCTTGGGTGTTGTCTAACGTGCATAGAGTAAGCGGTGACGCTAACCAGTTATACTACCGATCACGATACATTGTTGAAACTGCTTCAGCGCGGTGACAACTATCAGTTCCTTTCCCTGGCAACCGGTTATCTAAGCGCCAGCCCCGAAGACGCTCAAATCGCGCTGTTAGCCATTCGTGAATATCTTAATCTAGGATTGATCGGTCCTGCGCGTGAGCTGATGGCGTTGAATGCAGCGTCAGGGACGGATGCGCAGGCTGAATTGGATGAAATAGCCGGGACGCTTACGAATCTGCCTGATAGTCAGGTTCCCTGGTCGCAGCGGCGAGATATGTTTGAGCACAATTTAGCTGTGTGGCGTGAGCGCGGCATTGATGTAAGTGAGATCGTCGATGGATGGTGTGAACGTCAAAACGATTTTCAGTGGTATCGAGATCGTCACGGCGCAGATCATGTTCGCATGCGTATGGATGATACCAGCTGGGCTTGGATTCCATTTTTCGGTCATCACCAACTCGTCAGCGATGCCCAGAGTTTGCCCGAAGATATTGGCACGTTTTGTCCCGGACCTTATTTGTTTGACGGTTTGGACCTTGGTCATTTTTTGGGCCGAGTATACGACAAAACGGTGGATACCTTTCTTGGTTATAGCTGTCCGCTATATGTCGTTGAGCCGGACGCCGCGCTGTTGGCACTGGTTTTTCATATGCAGGACATGAGTAAGATGTTAGCTGATCCCCGCGTGTTTATGTTTACCGGAGCCAATGGTCATGAAGCGCTGCGCGAATTGTGGGAGAGCAATCATAACCTACCCCTGCCCAGTCAGGTGTATACCCTAAGCCAGTTTCGGCCACGACTTCATCCTACCGTGTTGGAGATTACCCAAGAGGTTGTCTCGGACCGTGAACAAGCGGTAAGAGACTCGTTGGCTGATCTTAATGCTCGCTATGATACGTGTGACCTCGCCTATTGGTCGAAGCGGTTTGAGCAAGCCTTGTGTGGTGACGGTGAGCCGTTGCGCATCTTGGCCGGGGTTAGTGTGCATACGACATTTTTACAGTATTCCATGCGCGATACGCAGCGTGCGATAGAAAGTTTAGGGCATCGTTGCCTGCTGCTTCAGGAACAATCCAATCATGAGACCATCGGACCGTTGACTTATCATCAGGCGATTCGTGAATTTTCTCCGGACGTGTTTTTGAGTTTGGATCATATCCGACCGGAGTTTGCCGGCATTGTTCCCCGTGGCTTACCCGTGCTCACCTGGGATCAGGATCAATTGCCTCATGTGTTCACCGATGAGAACATGCGTCGCGTAGCCAAGCATGATTTTCTGGTAGGCTATTCCAAAGATCGTTGGGTTAGTGCCGGTTGTAATCCGCTGCAGTTTCTCAATGCCCGTGTGCCGACTTGTCCGGATCAGTTTCATGGTCGACCGTTGCGTGAGGATGAAACGAAAAAATATACGTGCGATCTGTCGTATGTGAGTCATGCTTCGCAGACGCCGCAGCAGTTTCACGATGAAGAGCGTCGTCAATATGAAGACCGGGCGGTGCGCTCATTGTTGGATGGTATCTATGAATGTGCGCCGGATATCTTGGCAACCTATCCGCCCATGCACAGTGAAGCACCGTATGAGATTTTGGCGCAGGCGCAGCGTAACAGCGGAATTACCATTTGTGATGCCGCCTTGCAGCAACGATTGTTGAGTTGGTATTTGTGGCGCTTGCGGGACCGCATCTATCGACACGAAGCACTTGATTGGGCAGCGTCATGGGCGCGAAAGCACAACCGTGACTTTCGCATCTACGGTCGTGGTTGGGATGTTCATCCTACGCTCGCTCCGTTTGCGGCTGGGCCTGCGGAAAACGGTCGAGAGTTGTTGTGCATTTATCGTGCATCCAAAATCAACTTACAGCTCATGCCCGCAGGATTTATTCACCAGCGTGCATTGGACGGCCTGGCAGCGGGGGGGTTCTTTCTGGCAAGATTAGCGCCGCATGATTTGAAAGGAGGGACGTTACGCAGTTTGTGTGAATGTATACGTACGCTTGGTATCGATTCCACGGAGAAGTTATACGGCACACAGGATGCCACGCTACGCCAATGGTTGGAGGCGTACTTTGATTTGCCGGGTGGCGCGCTACCTAAGGTTCCCGTACCATTATCGACACTGCTTCATCGGAGCGAAGTGGCTTATCCCGATGAAGTGTTCCCTCGGTTTCGTGAGATTGTTTTTGACTCACCGGACTCATTTTCTCAGGTAGCTGATCGATTTATCGCTGACGCTGATGCCCGTGCTCAATTTACTACATCATTTCGTGAGGTTGTGGTAGATCGCTTTAGCTACCGATCGAGTATATCTACCTTTCTTAGCGCTATGGGTATATATATGCGATCAGCCCTTAAAGATTCGTCTCAGCGTTAGCGGGATATGCGTTATTGGGTTGGGATCGAGTTCCGCGAGTAACGAAGTTGTGGGCAGGGTTGCGGTTCCGCAAAAGGGTAGCCGAGAAGTTGAAAAGCGTTCACAGCCGACAAAATATCAGATGCGGTAATGATGGTATTGGGTACTTGGCCATAAAGGTCTACCCGTAATAATTCCGGTGCGAATGAATCCTGACGAAAGGCTGACACGATGGCCTGAATGTCATTGGTGTTGATGATTTCGTCGGGGGCGCTCCAAGTAACCCCATTGAAGGATGATACACTGTCCCCCCAAACGTTGGTGGTTGTGACCGTGGTGGGGTTGGAGAATGTCGATGGCACCACTGGATCACACCCAATACCCATGGCTCGAACCATATAAGATGTTGATGGGGCGATGGCATCATCACCTACTATGATAACATCGCTATTGACAGACCAATTGCGAATTTCCGGCGTACATTGTAGTCGCGATACGCCGGTGATCGGATCAGGCGGGCCTACCCACTTAGTGATTCCGACAGCGCCAGGTATGGTGGTGCTTTGGTCGATGGTTATTTGAAAGGCTACATCCAAGCCGGTGTTGCCGGTGAGGAAGGAGATGTAGCGGTTCATGGTTACCAGGCCGGCGTTCGCATCGGGTGGTGACGTAGGCAGGCAGCACTCGTCGGGGAAATTGTCACCGTTGGTGTCAAGCAATACGCCGGTCGATAAATCACACACATCTGGTATGCCGTTGCTGTTGCAGTCTCCGTTGTTGCCTGAAGTTATATCGCAGATGTCGATGGTACTATTGCTATTGCAGTCTTGACAGAAAGTGTCACTTGGTAGGCAGTTCATCTGGTCGCACTCGTCGGGGATAGTGTTGCCATCACAGTCAGGCTCGCACTCGTCCGGGATCAGATTCCCGTTGCAATCGAGGCTGGTGCCGTTGGCTACATCGGTCTGGTCATTGATACCGTTGCCGTTGCAATCCCCCGTGATGTTGCCATTGATGACCAGTGCAAACCCCTGCGTTCCCTGGTTAACCTCCGTGCCGTGTATTAAAATAGTATATAGACCTATATCGGGTGTGTTGAAGATCGCACGTTCCACGTTATTTTTTGTGTCAAAGCTTCCACCTGTTAGCGACTCACCATTAGCCATTACATTCCCTCTAAATGAAGTTCCATCGGGTGCGATGATCTCCAAGTCGAGGTTGTTTATGACCGGGTTGGCGGCGTCGATTGATGCCGGTGGCTCAGTCCATACCAGGGTGATACGCAGCGGATCAATATTTCCAAGAACTGTTGCGACGTGCGTGTATTGCTCTCCGGTCAAAAGGCCGTTCGCATTGCGCACATCCACCACGTCCAACACAGCGGTATCACCAGGCAAAAATAAACTGTTATCAAGTAGTAAACGTCCCCATCCCTCCTGATTATTAGGGTAGCCAGCTACACCTGTCATATCAACGGCACCGTTAATAAGCGTCGCTTTGATTAATGCACCGGATGGAATCAATGGGTTGTTTTCGGGGATGCCGGTCGGGTAGTAACCTTCGACGTAATACTGACGTGCCAGAACACCGGCCCCGGCAATGACCGGGCAGGCCATCGACGTACCGGACAAAGTAGTTATGTTGCAAGACGAGAAAGAGCTAGCTGATAACGTACCGCACCCCGGTGCGAAAATTTCAGGTTTGCGTCGTCCATCTGAGGTTGGTCCGATACCGCCGGTACAATGTTGGTTCTGCGATGGCGTGTCAAAAGTGCCGCCGACAGCGAGTACGTTCTTGGCGTTTTCCGGTGATTTAAGCGAGGCAAGGTTTGTAGCTGCGAATATCACTAAGCTCTCTTCAAAATCGTATGAAAACTGATCGATTTGTCGTGCCCACGTTGTGTAGGATGTGGTGCTGTCATCCCCCCAACTATTACTGTGCACGCGTGCTCCGTCGCTGTGGGCGTCGGACAGCCTGGTGTATAAGGTGCTGGGGTTAAAAAACACATGATCCGCATCGGAAAAACTGATTTTTGCTTCGTAGGCCAATCCATCGTATTGATTCGCTACGCCGATCGGCGGGCTATCGCCTGCCAGTGTACCGGCTACGTGTGTCCCGTGGATGTCAGGTGAGCCTGGGTTTCTAAAGGCAATAATTTTTCGGTGTAATGGTCCGATGGGAGGTGTATCGTCGAAAGCGCAGTGAGTTTCTTCTATGGTACCATCTATTAATCCGGCGATTTGCCCCGCACCGGTAAGACCGGCATCCCATATAGGGGTTACGTTTGGTAGATTGCTCTGTGCGATCCATTCGTTGGTGTCGTTTCGTAGAATACCTTCCGGTGCTTCTTCGATGTATTGCACACCAGCTATAGAGGCTATGCGTGCTATGGCTGCCGGTTCTATGGTCGCGTCGATGACCCCCTGCCTGCCGACGGTCGACGAAGTCAACACATTCAACCCCATCCTTCGCATGGTAGGTAAGACATTGGCAAGGGGTTCGCCGTCAAAAAGTGTAATGACAACTTGCATCAGGCCTGCCCTATTTAGTTCGAGGCGATGCGGTGTGGAAAAAACGCGTTGACCTAGTTGGGCATCCATTTTCCATTGGGGTTGATAAGGGGCGATCCACCGGACTGCACCCATCGCAGCCAATTTCGCCGCGTCTACATGATCGAGCTTCACCACATACGCATGTTTGGGTAGATAGGCTCCTATATCCACGCCGGCGTGTTGTAGTGCCTGTCGAGTGGATTTGGTGATGGGGGCATCCAGTTGGATGACAAATCGGATACCCTGCTGAGCGAGTGTCAAATCTATGTCACGAACGCCCACGCGCATATTTGTATCGATATGCCCCGAGCGCAAGTCAAGCGAGTACGTTCGGTTGGGTATGGGAAGCTTGGCTGGTTGTTTGGCTACAGCAGCGTGTGTGACACAAATAGCGGCTAGTGCGAACGCTACGGTACGATAGTTGCGCAAATAATACATACAGGTATAATTCAAGGCATCCCCTCTGCGAAGGCTCGTGAATCACTAAAGTCCAAATAGCAATATAACCGCGTAATGGAGGATGATCATGTCACGGATGGATATAATCTTCACATCCCAGCGACATCAATAGCGAACACTCCCCCCACGCGTCATGATTATATACGCAAATTAAGCTGTTGGCGATACGTATTTTGCGTGTCCGGCCCGTAAATTATTACTTTTATCGGCCTCAATTACCCCAAGGTTGTAGTTCACCGATCTACGGCCATTGCCCGGCCATGAGCTGGATGTTCGTTTGCGCAAGCAAGACGGCCAATCCCAGCGGCGAGCGCAAGCGACCCGTGTCTTCAAAACTGGACCATACCACTCAAGGGATTCCCAATAGCCACCTTCGATCCATCCATGCCTCTGTTATGATGCCTGAGCGTTGCCCTCCATACAATCGTACGACTGGCGACAGCCGCGTACGTTAGCACAAAGCCTCTTCTTGTTTCTCTTGAAGTGGGGAGTACGTGTGGGTAAGATGGCGACTCGATAATTGACATTAGGAAATGTCGCATCAGATTATTTTTGAAAGGTAAACAACATGATTCGTTCAATCAAAATGATCGCGCTCGCGTTTTCATTGGCTTTTGTGCTCACGGGATGTGCGAACAAGAACTGTGGCCCCTCGTTAGCAGGTTGCAAAAAACCATGTAGTAAAGGTGGGTGTGGGGATACGAGTAAATGGACTGCTTTCGGCCAGAAGATGAAGCTGACCAGTGGCCAACCCGTATGTATGAGTGAGGTTCTTGCCGACAAGGCGAAGTTCGCTGGTAAGTTCATGCGTGTCTGTGGTAAGGTGGACTCGGTCTGTGCTAAGAGAGGTTGTTGGATTCGCCTGACCGGCCCATCGGCAAGCGAGACGCTCTTCGTCAAATTCACCTGCCCGATTGATGGTCACTTGGTGCCTATGGAGGCCAAGGGGCGACGCGCTATCGTCGAAGGTACGCTGGAACTGAAGGAAATTTCCCAAGACGAGGCTAGACACTATGCCGAAGATGCGGGCAAATCAAAGGAAGACATCGCCAAGATTGTGGGACCGCAGAAAATCATCAAGCTCAATGCACCGGCAGCGATCATCGACTTGACCAAGAAGGTCGCATCGACCAACTAACGTCGATACGTGTAGGACATGGACGGACACTTAAAAGGGGCGGATCGACGTGCGCGAATTTATCTCAGGGAATCAAGCGATTGTGCGGGGCGCGATACGCGCGGGCTGTAACTTCGTAGCTGGTTACCCGATCACACCGGCGAGTTCCATTCTTACGGAGGTGATGGGTGCTTTTGCCCAGGGCACAGGAGTAGTCGTGCAGACCGAAGACGAGATAGCTGCCATCGGTCAGTGTATCGGTGCCGCGATGGCCGGCGCCAAGGCTATGACAGCTACATCCGGCCCCGGTATCAGCCTGTACAGTGAAAACATCGGGCTGGCGCAGATGGGCGAGGCGCCGCTGGTGATTGTGGATTGTCAGCGGATGGGACCGGCAACCGGCGGAGCGACGGCGACCGGCGACGGCGATGTCATGTTCGCGCGGCACGTGACCTCCGGCAGCTATCCCATTCCCGTCTTAGCCGCGACCGATGCGACGACCGCTTACCGCCTGACTTATGAAGCGTTCAATATCGCTGAGCGCTTACGCACGCCGGTGATCCTATTATCCTCCAAGGCTATTGCACTCACGCGACAAACGGTTGACTTGGAAGCAGTGAAGCTTTCCAAACTTGTGGAGCGACATGCCGCGGCATCGGACACGGCATTTCAACCTTATCATGTGGATCAACCGGGCGGCGTTCCCGACTTCGCCCCCATCGGCGGATCGCAGCGCGTGCGGTTCACCGGATCGGTCCATGACGAAGACGGTGGGCTCACTATCGACCGCGTAAAAATCGATGCCAAGCTTCGGCGCCTCAACACCAAAATCCTCGGGGTTCAGCACTCCCTTGAACTTGTAGACGAAGACCTCGACGACTCCGCCGATACGCTTATCGTTTCTTACGGACTCGCGGACGGTGCCGTGCGCGAAGCTGTCACACAAGCGCGCGATCTTGGCGCCGCCGTAAGTCATCTTACGCTCTATAGCCTATGGCCCGTTCCCGGCGATGCCCTTCGCCGGGCGGCGACGTCATCGATTCAGCGCGTCATTGTGCCGGAGTTAAACCTGGGGTTGTACGTTGAAGAAATTCGTAAAATCCTTCCCGGCATTGAGGTGTTGTCGATTCAGCGGATCGACGGTGGACTGATCAAGCCACAACGCATCGTCGACGCCATGATGGCAAACCATCGCGGTGGGGCATCAAACGAAAGGTCGTCGACATGACTACATTAGCCGTCAAGAAAAACGACATGGCGTTTTGTCCCGGATGCTCGCACGGTATGGTCTTAGAGCACCTAAGTGCAGCATTAGACCGGATGAAGCTTACGCCGACGGACGTTTGCATCGTCTCCGACATCGGTTGCATTGGCATCTCAGATCGGTATCTCGATAGCCACACGTTTCACGGCTTGCATGGCCGATCGATCACCTACGCGGAAGGCATCAAACGTGCCCGACCGGATTTAACCGTCGTCGTGCTCATCGGCGATGGCGGGTGTGGCATCGGCACTGCCCATCTGGTGCATAGCGCGCGGCGCGGCGCCGACATTACCGTCATTGTGTGTAACAACTTCAACTTCGGCATGACCGGCGGTCAGCATTCGGCTACGACACCGGTGTGCGCTCAGACCCCCACCACCCCAAACGGTGCGACCGACTATCCGTTCGACGTGTGCCAAACTGTCGGCGCCAACGGTGCATCTTACGTGGGCCGCTTCACCGCGTTCGACAAAGACCTACCCCAGCGCTTGGAGACGGCTATTCGTACGCCCGGGTTTTCATTGCTCGACACGTGGGAACTCTGCGTCGCATATTATACGGAGCGTAACCCACTCAACCGCAAGACACTGTCGGAGTTGTCTGACTCGATGGAGCTACCGTTAGGAGAACTTTACAACCGACCGCGACCGCCACATCCCGCCGAACCGGCATCGCGCAGCGCCATATCCAAGACGACTGAGCCATCGAATAACCGCGCCCCGATCACTTTGTCATGGCCGCGCCGCACGGAGTTCTGCGTCGCCGGGTCAGCCGGTCAGCGCATTCTCTCAGCCGTCGGCGTCATCGGTAAACTCGCGGTAGCAGGCGGATTACACGCCGCCCAGTCGGACGATTTCCCCATTACCGTTAGCCGAGGGCACTCGGTTTCGAATCTCATTCTCTCAGACAAGCCGATTTTCTATACCGGCGTGGATAATCCGGAGCTACTGCTGGTGCTCACCGAGGACGGCGTCCGCCGCGTCAAGTTATGGGAAAGGCTTTCGCCTCATGCGCTCGTGTTGGCAGAGACCTCCCTGAATCTTCCGGATACGCCCGCGCAAATCGAACGAATCAACTGCAAAACCGCCGAAAAGCTCGTCGGTAAACCCTCAGCTGCACTAGCGCTATTGAGCTACGCAATCGTGCGCGGTCAGTGGCTTGATGAAAATCGTTTCCGTGCCATCGCCGAGGCAGGCATCCGCGGTAAGTATCGAGAAGACAACCTAAAAGCCATTGACGCGGGCATAAATCTCGCCCACACCGGCTTTGAGAGCGCGTAATTCAGGATGCACACATTTTAATGATTGCGGCTTGGTGCGTTTGGAGATGGGGTGTATGTTTCCCGATTACACTAATTTGATTCAAGCGGATCCAACTTTGCTGCTGAAAATCGCTCCAATTAACCAATCACATTGCCAACGGCTTGCGATGTAAGACGGTTGTGCCGACTGCGACAATTATCACAATTGTTACGGCCATTCACAAGGGTGAGATTGTAGGGATGGTGCCACTTGCGTCGGACTGATTGGGGGTTGCCTATGAAGAAAGCTTCAATCGTTTCACTACCAACTGTTTGGTCGATGCAGGACGCGCAGACAGGTGTCGAGAGATGGTATATAAATGTTCCTTGATATGATGCAACTTGATACGAGGGTATGCACGTGAGTCAGCCAAGTAGCACCTTAGTAGGAAAAGGAGAACAAACACTCGGAGTCTGGCAGTATTTTATGCTGCTGCTGAGTATTGCCTCCCTCGCCCTGCTTGCTGTCCAAACTTTTTTAGAAACCACTGGTAAAGAAACAAAGGCACTTGGAACCACTGACAATATTATATGTCTCGTTTTCTTCGGAGATTTTATTTGGCAGCTCATCCATACCAAACCACGGCGTGCATATTTGAAATGGGGTTGGCTTGATCTAGTTTCCTCTATCCCTTTAATTCCGGCGTTTCGCGTTGCCCGATTGGCACGTATTGTGAGAATCATCCGTGTACTTCGCGGCGCGCGAGCGGCCAAAAACATCTTAACTATTCTTTTCATCCATCGTGCACGAAACACTTTTGCTGCGGTGGTATTTGGATCATTTATTCTCCTACTATTCTCTGCACTGGCTATCGTCATCGTGGAACCAACAATGGCTCCAGAGGACGCTTTCTGGTGGTGTCTGTTCACACTTATCTCTGGTGAGTATGGAGATTATTATCCTTCATCGACTGAAGGTCGTATCATTACAGCTTTACTTATGACGGCAGGTGTTGCACTATTTGGAACATTTACAGCATCTGTGGCTTCCTTTTTTCTGGAAGAAGATCAGATTGAAGATGAACGACGAGACGCTGACATCCTACATGAGATTAGCAAGTTGACTAAGGAAGTTTCTGAACTAAGAAAGCAGATGAAGGGAGACAATATACGTGGCTAGTATACCAAAAAAAATAGTAGATCGGTTTGTAAAGCAGGTAACGCGATTTCAAAAAGTACTAACAATTGCAAAGAATCGAGATGTGAACGAGTCTGATACAGTAGCTGTACTGACTGATATATTCAGTGATGTATTTGGTTTTGACAAGTATATTGAAGTGACTAGTGAAGTCGCAATTCGTGGCACGTATTGCGATCTTGCTCTTAAAGTGGATGACAAAGTACAGTTTTTGATCGAAGCAAAAGCTGTTGGAATTTCGCTCAAAGAAAATCACATGAAACAAGCTTGTGATTACGGGGCTAATCACGGCGTGCAATGGGTTGTCCTTACGAATGCAATCGAATGGCGAATTTACCGCATCAAATTTGAACAACCTATAAACTATGATCTTGTTTGTACATTCGATTTTCTTGATCTTAATCCCCGAACGCAAAAAGATCAGGAGTTTCTTTTCCTTCTAACGAAGGAAGCACTTGGCAAAAATGCACGTGAGGATTTCTATGAGAGAGTACAGAGTGTAAATCGTTACGTAGTTGGTAGCTTGATATTGTCTGAACCAGTCATGTCTGTAGTTCGAAGAGAACTCAAGAAACTAGCAGACGGAATCAGGATTGATATAGATGAAGTAGAACATCTAGTGAGAACTGAGGTTCTCAAGCGTGAAATCCTAGATGGTGAGGAAGCAGGTCTTGCTCGTGCAAGGGTCAGCAAATTCTACCGCAAGAGTGCTTCTTCAAGCCGCAAGACAAAAAAGAAGGAGCCTCAACCTGCTGCTAAACCCTTAGCTACTGAGGAGTCCGTGACGGACAGACTTCTCCGCGAAGAATAATAACCAATGACAAACATGCTTATATCAGTTGGACTTTCATGGCCTAAACATCAATGAGATAAATCTTGTCATACGTGGAGAATTCGGGGGCTACCCAATTCAATGATTGCGGCTTGGTGTGTTTGGGGATGTGGTGTATGTCCGCCGAATAGACAATCGAATAGACCTAATACACCAGGAGCGCTTTACGCGTCGTCAACGGATCACTAACAAGATTGGTGACCTGGAGAATTGTTTTTGTCACCGCTTCTTAGCAATCGTAATCCGTTGAATGTCACCACGAGCGATGCGCCTGTGTCGGCTGCGATGGCCATCCAGAGGTTGGCCAGGCCTACAACGGCTAGCGCTGCGAAGAGGGCTTTGACCGCCAGGGACAAGGTGATGTTCTGTGTGATGATGCCGCGCGTACGGCGACTATGCCCAATCAGCCAGGGTAGTTTTCGCAGGTCGTCCGTCATCAGGCCGATGTCGGCTGTCTCTAATGATGCGTCCGTACCACCGCCACCCATGGCGATGCCGATGTGCGCGGCTGCCAGCGCCGGGGCATCGTTGATCCCGTCTCCGACCATGACGACGCGCTTCC
This sequence comes from Planctomycetota bacterium, assembly GCA_024276605.1. Lineage (GTDB taxonomy): Bacteria > Planctomycetota > Phycisphaerae > UBA1845 > UBA1845 > JAJRPG01. Next base: position 39,100 of record JAJRWX010000088.1, read on the forward strand.
CTCGCGCCTTATAATCCTCGATGGCTTGGACCTTGTCGGCGGGTAGCAATTCGGCTTGGTATTCGGTCACGCCGCACGCCTGTGCCACAGCCTTGGCCGTGCCTTCATTGTCACCGGTTAGCATCACGATGGTCGAGACACCGCATGCCTGTAATGCCTCGACGCTTTCGCGTGCCTCCTCGCGTGGGGAATCCGCTAGAAGAAACACACCCAACGGCTGATCATCTGAACTCAAGGCGACCACGGTATGGTGACAATCTTCGTGCTCAAGCATGGCCTGGTGGACTTCATCCGTACACTTTTTTTCTTCTTCAAGAAAACGATGGTTGCCGATCAGATAAGTCTTCCCTTCGACTTGCGCTTTCGCCCCCTTACCGGATATGGCTGTGTAGTTGTCACATGGTGGAGGTGTAACGCCCTGATCCTGCGCATAGGCGACGATCGCTTGGGCAATCCAATGTTCGCTACGTTGCTCAACAGCGGAGGCTAGTTCAAGCAGGCGAGAAACGGACGTGCTGTTGATCGGTATGACCTTCTCCACGATCGGGTGGCCTCGGGTTAGCGTGCCGGTTTTGTCCAGTGCCACGACGTCGGCCTTACCGATCGTCTCCAGATACTCACCGCCTTTGATGAGCACGCCCCTGCGCGCAGCAGACGTGAGTCCGCTTACTATCGTGACCGGCGTTGATATGACCAGCGCGCACGGGCACGCGATAACCAGCAAGACGAGCGATCGGTACAACCAGGTGCCCCAGTCGCCTCCTAACACGAGGGGAGGAAGGACGCACACCAGGATCGCACCAACAATGACAGCCGGCGTATAGTATAGAGCGAATCGATCGATGAATCGTTCCGATGGAGAACTCCGGCCCTGCGCCTGTTCCACCAAACGGATCACCCCGGCTAACACCGTATCTGAGGCCGGTTTGCTCACCTCAACAACGACGGCGCCTTTCTGATTGATCGTACCGGCGAATACTTCGTCACCGATAGCCTTGCTCACCGGGACGGACTCTCCGGTGATAGGGGCCTGGTTAGCCGACGTACTTCCCTCCACAACGTGCCCGTCGAGCGGAAACTTTTCGCCTGGTTTGACGACAACTCGACTCCCGACTTCAACCGCGTCGGTGTCGATGTCAGTCTCGGTCCCATCGGCATGTTGCAAGCGCGCGGTGAGGGGGGATAATTCCATCAGTGATTGGATGGCTCTGCGGGCGCGGCCTACGCTCCAGCTTTCCAGCCAATTGGAGAGCATGAAGAGAAAGGCCACCGTCGCACCCTCGAACCATTCGCCAAGACCGATCGCGCCGGCGACGGCGATGGTCATGAGTACGTTCATATCAAGGCGCATGTGTCGTGCGGCTGTCCATGCTTTGGGGGCAATCAGCCACCATGCCACAGAAATGGCACCTGAATAGGCAATGGCGGATGGCCAGGTCGTATGATGAAAGGCCGTAGCGGGCACCCATGTCAATGCCAGACCAACCGCCGTGGCTATGCCTGCCACAATGGTCAGCTTGAACGCTTTTCGCTCACCACCGTCTTGGTTATTGAGTGGGGTGCCCCGATCGGATGCCGGGGTTGCCTCCATACCGGTGGTCTGCACGATCGATATGATGTGCTCGGAATCAGTGATAGATGAATCGAAGCTGACCGTCATGGCGCCGCGCATCAGGTTAAACGACAGGTTGAGAATACCAGTCTTTCCTTTGAAGGCGCGAGTCAGTTCTTTGATCTCATCGGGGCAGTCCAAGCCTGCCACAAGGAGGTCGATGGTCTGCGATTCGCTTTGTGCTTGTTTCACGATTTTGATCCTAAAACTACACGTGTTTCGAAGGCTATGACTACCCTCATACGAGAGGATACTTCGTTTCCTTGTTGCTAAACACATCGTAAGGCAACGATATAACGAACATCGTCAATATCGTCGTCAAAGCGATACCTCCAATGACGCAGATCGAAGGTGGGGACGCTGCAAATCGACACTGATGCCGGTGGAGATGACCATGAGTAATACAGCGGAAGAGGCGTTCCGTCGTCACCATGAAGGAATACGGCTCATCGTTTTCTTGTGCTACGGGGCGTGTAGATATTCCGGTCTATTCCAGGCGTTGGTTGGCAGGTAACGCAGTTGAGGATCAACTCTCGTCGATGTCGAGCTTGATCAAGTCTACCACATAGAGGTTACGATCTTGCAGCGGCAACTCCTTAGGCGCAGAGGATTAACGACCCCTTTCGCATACGGATGCATTTCGTTTTTTCAAGGTACGATTGTATGAATCCGACGTAGCACTCGGGATGAGAACTACCGCGTATGATCCGTCAACCTGATGCGGTTGTCAGGCTGCTACTTGTTCAAACGAGAAGTGCGGAATATCTGCCCTATCCTTTGCGTGCTCAACAGTAATTGAACAGATATTACCGTCCTTATCTAGTTCAAGGAGCGTGTTTTCATCCAGGTCTTTCGTCTCGGTAATCTTTGCCGCTCGGAACTCAATATACAGCGTGTCCGTGTCTTGGAAGTATTTTATTTTCATGGCTTAAAACTCCGATCAAAGAAGGCGTTGTGCACGGTCTGCCCGTCCGGCAGTAGTACCACACGAAGATACCGTCCCTTCATCTCCTCAACACGCGCCCAACGGCGAATACGACCGTCCTGCTGAACAGCTTCTTTCTCCGGGTTTTCAACAACCTGTTGAATCCACTGCATCCGTATCATCGCCCGGTCAGGCCGCCGCTGCATTTCCTCAAAGTACTTGGTGAACTTCACTTCTTTATCTTTCGGCACACCCTACCCAAGTCGTGAGCATCATCTTCCTATTCTTGCTTGCGCCTCTACGCGAACCGATTACTGTCGTGTGTAAACGAGTGTTCCGGCGTTGAGCATGATCAGCACCCTCACGATGAAGTCACACTCGGAATGGGTGAACACTGCAATCTTTTGGCTTGCACACTGAAGCCGTGATCGGAATCTCCTATGTCTTCCGATGTCATCAGTACTCATATTCGTCACGATTGTCAATGTAGATTGGCTCAAACTACGCATTTCACACTTCAAATACGATGTTTAACGCTCGATTTACGACACACGACACGTCAACGCGATGGAATATGGCTCATGGTTTTCTTGTGCCATGGCGCGTCTTTCATGTCGTTCCAAGCCGAGATTTCGTGGCATACGTAGCATTGTTTGACGCTATCCGGTTTCTTGCCAAGCATCTTCGCACACATCGACATGAACATGGGCATGAAATGACTGGGTGGTGCCTTATGGCATTGCGCGCAGTCCGTCGAACTGGAAGGTGGGTGAATGTATTCCGGTATGTTCCAGGCGTTGGTGGCGTGGCAGTTGGCACAGCCGTCGCCGAAATAAGCGACATGAGGATCCTCGTTACCGTGGCAGGTGACGCAGTTGAGGATCAACTCGTCGCGCGTAACGCGCGGATGAGGAAGCGATTCTTCTCCGGCGTGTGCCATCCATATCTGCAATTGCTGCCGAACCTGTTCACGCTCACCAAACCGATCACCGTCGTTTAGTTGTCGCAAACCAAGGCGAGACAATGTGGTGTGGTCCATCAAGGTGGGTCGATGTCCGCGCCCCCGATGTTCAAGATGACATGCCTTGCAGGTAGCGACGTTGGCATGAAACGCGGTCGGTTGACTTTGAAGTAGTGACACGTTGTTCGCATGACAACTGATGCAATTCTCAGGTTCGACGCCGCTAACCGATGTGTGACACGCGGCACAATTGTCTTCGAGCGAGGCATGCGCAGCGGAAAGCAGGCCGGGATTTGTCATTCGTTGCCATGTGACCGGTTGTTTGAAGGCGGATTCGGAAGGTGTCAACATCCAGACAAAAGCGAAACCGATCGGGCTTGCCATCAGCAGAATGCGGCTGGTAGACCATATCTTCTTGGTGTTGGTTTTTTTCCGGGTACGCCCCATTAGTTGTCCCCATCCGCCAGGGCGATATCGTTCAAGCCCCAATCGTGTTCAAAGTATGCTATCTTGATTCTACTGCGCGCCCCATCTATCCATTGTTGAATTTCTTCAGGCACATAACGTTGCACGTATGCCAATAGGGCGTCATCACTGCCGTCGCCGAACAGGTTTCGATCGGCGCTCCATATCCACGATATCGTGATAGTCTTGCGTTCTCGATCGATGACCAATCCTTTCTTCGGATTAGCCAGGAGTTTTCGAATCATTTCGTCTAGTTGTTCGTCGATCCGTTCACTGGTGAATATATCGCTGGTACGGTCGGGGCAGCTAACGGCTGCACAGCTCACGGCAAATACAATGCGCGGATCATCAAACTTCTTGAGTAGGATTTCTTTTTCGATTTGACGCAATGCGTATTGTGATTGACCGACTTGAATACCCGGGATACCCCACGGGTTGCCGGTACTGATTTTGGCATCGGTGATTGAGGTGACCGGATAATTTTCTGCCACTAGTTTCATAGCCCCGAGATTATAGACGTTAATCCAGAAGGCCTTTTCTCGATCGCCGCCCTCAAGCTGATCCGGGTCAACTCGTTTCAGTGCGGCCAATGACTGCTCGAAGTCCGACTCCGGTTGACCAACCTCACTGGCGAGTCCGGCATAATCGAACACTGTGGTCGGTATACCGTGAATGACGACCGGCGACCGCCAGTGTCGCTTGAACATCTGTCCGAAATACCGTGAAAAATCATCCACCGCAGCCGCAGATTCGATGGTTTGGTCTTGATCGTTGAGCGGGGAAAAGCGCGAGGGGGAGGTGTTGGCGTACATAGCGGGACGATCGTAATAGGACGTGCTGGACGCCGGAAACCATCTCAGCCCGAAGTGGATAGCCGCCCAAACGTGTAGGACCATCAGCACGTACAGGATGCAGGAGATGATGATGTGGAACTTCAGCCATTTGCCGAACCACTTCTTGAACGTCTCGTGCATCTTGATCGCATATTCCAGGTCGGCGATCGATTCCGACAAGCGGAGCACGGTAGCCGGGTTGGTCATGGTCGTGGCCGATGCGTCAACCGTCTCCGTGGCAACGTCACGAACAAAAAAGCTCGTGGCGATACGCCCCATCAGCCCGGTAAACGGTCGCAGTATTTGGGCTTGTTGGGGATCATTGGCCAGTTGAGATGCGGCTTGCTCATAGGCTTTTTGAAGACCTGTCAATATCACTTTCTTCTGACGAATCTCCGTGGAAAACTGTTTCATCACGTAGAGACCAACAAAGCCACTAACCACGACGATGAGTGTCATCATGGTCAACACGATACCCATCGGGCTTTCAAATTTGTGCCCGGTATGCAGTAGCACCAGGATTGGACCGATGATGCCGGCGTAAACATGCCATGCCAGCAGCGTCCGCATTGAGACGTATTTGGTCACCCATTTCTTCAACCGCTTAATGCGCTTCACGACCAGGTAGGCCAACGGCACCAGCATGAGCAGTCCGCCGCTTATGCCAAACACGCCGCCCCACAAGCTACCGGCGAAGCGCGGCGAACGGTGAACGAGGAATCCGAGCCATACGATCAGCATCAGGATCGTCAGACCGGTGGCTAGGACGCGTTCCCGCTCTTTCATCGGATCACGCCTCCACCGTCACATCGCCCGTTGGCTTGGCTTGACATGCGAGTATGATGCCGGCTTCTTTGGCGTCAGGTTCAAGGCCGTCTTCGACGTCCATCGTCACTTTGCCGGTAAGCAATTTTACCGTACACACGCCGCACATCCCAACCCGGCACGAGTTTTCGATATCGACGTCGACTCTCTCGGCTGCTTCGAGGATCGTCTCGTCGGGCAAAAATGGTGTAGATTTGCCGGAGGTCTGAAAGGTAGCGGTGGCAGCCGTCTTTTCCGTTGTAGCGGTACTCGCCTCTTCTCGCTGTGCCGTTCTGGCTTTGGGTTTCTGTTGCGAGCCGAAGTTCTCGGTGTGGATTTTATCCGAAGGTACGCCCATTTCGGCTAGTATTTTCTTCGTGCCTTCCATCATGCTCGGCGCCCCACAAAGGTGAATCCATTTCGAGGCGATATCCGGCACCTCTTTGGAAAGCAGTTCCTTGGTCAATCGTCCGCGATGATAGCCGTCGACCTCCTCTTGAATCCGGCTCATGGCGATGACCAAGTGCAGGTTTGGGTGCCGCTCTTTAAGTCGCTGGAGTTCGGATTCAAAGATGAAATGTTCGGGGTCTCGACAGGCTGCGACGAAGTAGATGTCGCCGGGCCATCCCATATCAGTCAGGGCGCGTGTGATGCTCATCATCGGCGTGATACCCACACCGCCCGAAATGAGCACAACACTCTCCGCTTCTTGGCCGGTGAAGATAAATTTTCCACTGGGGGCCTGAATCTCAAGTGTGTCCCCCTCCTTGACCGTGTCGTGAAGATAGCGTGATCCATCACCTTGTTCTTCGCGCTTGACGGTGATCTCGCAGTAATATCCCTGCGTCGGAGAAGATGATATCGTGTAGCTTCGCCGAATCGGTTTCTCACCGATGGGCATGGTGACGGTGAGGAACTGGCCGGGATAATAGCTGAACGGAATGGAACCTCCGTGGCATGCGACGAGTCGGAATGTCTTGACGTCCGCCGTTTCCTGATAAATGCGGGCGACTCTCAGACGGCACAGCTTTTTCTTGACGACACGTAGCAACCCCTGCGAAATGTCGGGGCGGCCTGACGCCTCATCCTCGGTTGCGCAGTCCTCGGCTGATTCGTCGCAACAATCGCCCGTGGCAGCCGCCGGCGTTTTTTTCGCAGGCGATGCGGTAGGACTGGAAGGTGCTACTTTCGGATTGGGCTTTGGGGGGGCTGCCACGGCTGGCATCGCAGGCGCAGCGGCTGGCGCGTCCATGGTTGTGAGTCTTTCCAGCAGTGCGGCAGCCCGGCGCATTTTGAAAAAATACATCCAGATCGCGGAAGCCACGAAGACGGCCAGTAGGACCATGATGCTAGTGTGAAAGGCGGTCATGCCGAAGAATCGAAATCCGGGTTCGTCATTGGCCAGCGGCAGTAGATTGAGATCGCGTTGGAACCACTCAAGTGCGATATTGCGGGGTGCTTTCCCCTCGGCTATGGCTCGGTGGGCTGCCAGGCCCGTCTCAAACTGGGACAATCCTTTGCGTACTGTGGTGGTGGCCTGCTCCATCGCACGAAAATCATCGCTCGGCGCGACCCTGGCAAGTTCGCCAACGCCTTGCGACAAGAGGGCGGCACCCTCGACCATGCGCTTGTGAGCTTTCTTCTCAAGCTCGGCACGTCTCTGGGGTGTCATATTGGGAAGCGTCATCAATTCCGGATAAAGCTCTTCCGGCGCTTTGGACCGTTTGCCCATGCCGCCACCCATACCCTTCCCCATACCACCGCCCATGCCTTTGCCCTTCCCCTTCCCCATACCGCCCCCCATCATGCCACCGCCCATACCTTTGCTTCCACCATTCTTCTGGACGGAAATGTTGGACTGCGACGGGGAGTTGGCATCCGGAGCTTGGCCTGGATGGTGTTTCTTGTGGTCTTGGGGAGATACTTGTCCGAAGGCCATATGGGGAAGCCAAACCAGTCCAATACATAGCGTCAGCAGAACAACCATGCCGGTGGAGTGGGCCATTGGTCCAAGATACCCTCGAACTGTCTTCACTTGGCGACGGTATACGCGGCTTCCATCACGGGCAGACAAGAAGTGAGACGAGCAGTATCTGAATAATATCACTTTCATGGATTTTGTCTCGTATTCGTTACTGATCCGAATTGGTTATAGTCGATGTAGGGCTACCTTTCCCGCTCGCGCTCTGCTCTTCTCCGTGTTGGCCAACGAGTTTTTTTCGCTGCTCGTCTGTTAGCACTTTGGCTGCATCGCCGATCGCACGAATGAAAGCAATCCGTTGATCTCCCTGCAGCTTGGCGATCTTCCGAACTTGGGCATCGATCTTGGTTGCATTGGGCTTATCGGAGCCGGTGAGTATCCATAGTTCCTGCTCGGCCTCTTCGATCTGTCGGGTTAATGTAGCCTGCTTTAGGAGGGTTTGTTCCTTGTATTGATTGAGTTTCGTTTGTTGTGTCTGGGAGAGCGTGATGTGTTCACCGTGATCGAGGAAGAAACCTGTTGAGCCGATGTGATAAATGTGTGACGCACCGGGAAAGCCGGGCAGTGCTGATGGCATGGCCATGCTTGCTCTCTTGGGCATGCGGCCCATCATCCCCATGCCCTTGCCTCCCATCATGCCTTTCCTCATCTTTTTGCCCTTGGCGGACATCTTACCCTTCCCCATTTTTTTGCCCGACATCATGCCCATCTTCTTGCCGCGCTTCATTCCCCCCATGCCGGACATCCCCTTCATGCTGCCCTTAGCCATCATCCCTTCTTTTTTCGGTGTGGCTTTGCCTTGGTGATTTTCTTTCAGTGCAGCTTCCAACTTCGCAACCTTGGCGCGCAACGCCGCCAACTCTTGATTCAACGACTTAGGAGCCGTCGAAGATGCGTGAGCCTGATTATTTTTCTGCTTCCCATCGTCCCCCGACCACGCCGTCTGCGGTTGAGCAAGAACGACGAAGCTCCCAAGAAGAAGCGCGCGCGTGATGGTTGAAACGTGTTTCATCATTTTTCTCCTGTGTTTGTATGGCGGGGCTTCGCGCTCACTCAATGAAGGTGTTAGCGCGTCGCAAACCCTATGCCTTTACGGCTGGCCTTTTGCTAGCAACCAACCTGCTTCCAACTGTCCTACCACGTACTCATGTTAGTCCATCGTCCATTTGGACCTGTTATGTTTTCTGCATCAGTTGCAGATTTAGTTTTCCGGATTATGCGGTTACAGTTTGTCAGCTCAGTTCAGCGTACTCGCTGGAGGCTGGGTTGCCCACCTGTGAATGAATGGTGCAAGCGAACGCCCAGCGAAACGCAAAAACAGTTCGCTTTCCACGTCAAATCCAAGGTGGCCGGACATAACCACCTATGTTTGATCATTCCTGGGATTGAAGGAACGCGACAAGCGCTGCCCGTTCTTCATCCCACAATTCGAAGTTCTTCATTGAGGTTCCGGGTATCACCGCTTCCGGCTCACGAAGAAACGCGTCCAGGTATGCGGTCTTGAGTCGCGTACCCACGTGGGTCAGATCTGGTCCGATGCGGTTACCCTCCGACTCGACCACATGACATCCCAAGCACTGATAATTGGCGAACAGCCGCTTTCCTTCAGCGATTTGCTCGGGTGTCCCTTTTGGCTCGGTAGGAACGGGCACAAAACGATCTACATCCGTCTGTGTGGCTAGATACGACGCCAGCGCACGTGCTTCTCCGTTTGACAGGCGAAAGTCCGGCATTCTTAGTAGCGGGCGGACACCGTCGGCCTGATAGCGAATCGGATGTGGTGCTACGAGATAATCCCGCATCCAATCTTCTTGGAGTTTACTACCAGCATAGCTCAGGTCCGGGGGTAAGCCGGGGATTATTTCATTCCGTTCCGGCCCGTGACAAGCGTCACACCTCATTGTGACGTAGAGCCGTTCACCATTGCGAACCAAGTCGTCAGAACTTTCCGAAACGACCTCTGCCGACTCTTTCGTGGGTGAGAATGGCACCGTTTGTAAATCGGCCATCCGACCTTCTTCTTCTTGGACGGCTGCGAAGCCCGCGAAAGTCATCCCTAGTACTGTGATCGCACAAACTACCCCGAGCATCAGGGCGACGGGTCGTGATCGAAGCCGACGTTCGTTATTGCGATCCAACCACGGCCAGGTAAGAAGCAACACGGCGGAGAGGCCCGGGATGACTGCCGTGCCCAGGATCTGCCATTTTCCTTGAAAGATGCGAAGCAAGTGCTGAAGACCAAGGAAGTACCAATCCGGACGCGGTACATATGTCGAATTGGTCGGATCAGCTTTGGCCTCCAACGGTGCGCCGATCCAGACGGCCATCACACACACGATTACTAACGCGACGAGAATGGCTACGGTATCTTTCATGGCCTGATACGGGAAGAATGAATACGCGGGTTGGCCCGCTGCGCCAGTCCGGGTCCATGGCGGTGTGATACCGTGACGTCTTACGAGGTAGAGATGAACGATCAACAGTATGGCTAACGCCGCAGGCAGGAGAATAACATGAGCAGAGTAGAAACGCGTGAGCGTAAAGGGACCGACATCCGCACTACCGCGGATGATCTGCAGGAGGTACGGACCAACGACTGGCAGCGATCCGGGGATCTCGGTAGCCACTTTCGTGCCGAAATAGGCCTTCAAATCCCACGGGAGCAGATACCCCGTCAAGCCAAATCCAAGGAGTACAAACAGCAGCAGTACGCCGGCAACCCAGGTCCATCGCCTCGGTGATCGGTAAGCAGCGAACAGGAACACTCTGCCGAGATGCAGAGCAGCTACAACAATGGATGCCGAAGCCGCCCAATGATGTACGCCGCGGATGAGTGCGCCGAAAACCACACGATCCTGAATGTAACGAACGCTTTCCCATGCCGTCGTCGTTGAAGCTGCGTAATTCAAGGACAGGAGAACGCCCGTAACTATCTGAAGCGCAATCAGGGCGAGCAGCGTCGAGCCGAATACATGCGGCCAACCAACTCCTTTGGGCAGCCGCTCGTCGAACAGATCACGTATGGTATGTGGAAGCCGCAACCATGGCCGGATCGAGGCCTTGCCTACAGCCGTGTCGGTGGTCGAGTTAGGCTCGTGGCTCACGTGATCTGTATCTCCAGGTTTCCATCACGGACACGCGTTTGAAATCTGCGTAGCGGCTCCGGCGGCGGCCCATCCACTACGCGACCGGACATGTCGTACTTGCCTCCGTGGCACGGACACTCGAACAGGCTTGTAGTACCATTGAAGGCGACGTTGCAGCCCATGTGGGTGCACACGGGTGACAGGACGATAAGCTCATTCTCACTGTGTCCCACGAAAGCGACCCGGCGCGTCCGTTCCACGGAATAGCCAGCTTCATCGTCGTACTCGAATGTCATCCGTTGCGGGATTCCGGCCACAAACTTTGAGGCCTTACCGATCGCGACCCATTGGTTGGATCGTCGTTTTAGTAGCGGCGACAACAAGTATCCGACTGCGGGCGTGGCCATGACCATCGCAACCAGGGCGTTCAAAGCCACCACCACGCGCGCAAGGAATGTCCTTCTGGACGGTTCCGACTTTATCATCAGATACGGTCCCCAATCTTTGCCATGCGCCGGTAAAACGCAGGCCTTAAAGTTGAATGCCCGAACAATACGAGTTGGGTCAAGCGACTGTAGTCGTTCCTGTCATCAATGATCGTGATCGCTGTGGCCGTGACCGCCGTGCTTGCGTCCACTCTTTCCATGCTCCATGTGCATCTTGCCGGGGGCGTACTTCTCCGTAAACCGGAGCGTCTGCTCACCCTTACCAGGGAGGTTCTTCATGTTGATGGTGAATCTCGCGCCGCCTGCTTTCAAACCCATCAGCTCCGCTGTGGCTACAAGAAAGTCCTGCGGCATGTATTTCATACCACATTTGTCGCACTTGCCCGCTGCTTTGCCATTCTTATCGGGATGCATCGGGCACACCCAGAGCGTATCTTTGGGCACATCCTGCTTGACAAGATTCATGCCGCACTTAGTACACTTGCCGGGTTGATCGGCTATTTGGTCGGTGTGCATGGGGCAGACATATCCGTTTGGCATGCCGTGTACGAAGTTCAACGTGGTCGTCCCACGTTGTCGGTCGCGGAAATCCACGGTACCTGTCGCCTCCACGAGACCCTTTTTCCAATGCTTAACATGGATCGGATTCTGCGCGCTGTCGTATAGGTATAGACGAACCTGGTCCGGCATGAATACGGTCTCGACATGAAATTCTTTTGACATAGTGACCACGCCACCATGCCCCTCAGCACGCTCATGCGAGTGGCCGCTCTCCTCACCGTGTTCTTGCGCCCCATGCTCGTGTTTACTGTGGTCATGCTGTCCAAACGAGGGGTTGATGCCCAATCCAAAGGCCACCGCGCACGACAACATCATCGCCTTCACAATACTCTTCATCTTTGATTTCTCCTGAGTGAGTTTGGACCGCACGAGGCGGAAGCCGATCTTCGGAGCCTGCGGCCCAGCCCGAACCGCCGACCGTGCCACCCGGCTCACGATGAGTCGAGGTTTCAGCTACGGTCGATTATATTAGGTTAGATGCGGTGGGATCCACTTTTCTTCCGGTTTGCAGAAAACCTTTTCGTCAGTATGGTCGCTCCGGACCCTAACTGCCAGAGCGATACGCCATATCCTGCCAAGAAACAAGGGCCAACTAGTGTTCTTACCGTGGTCAGATAGCGTCTCGACCCGGCTATAACCACCCCTGATAACCGAGAACGTCAGTTATCCCACACGAGAGGGTCAGATTTAAGTGGTCGTCAGGTGGACATGATCACCGCCTAATTTTGATCCACCCGGAATGTAGTGGTGTAAGTATCCGAGTCGCACAACCGTAGTCATAAAGCGATTCGCGAAGTATATCGAGGCTTGTCTGTGTTGTTCCGGAGGCACTACGAGCAGAATAGCCTTGCTACCCTCGTTGAACCCGAATCATAAGCTGTGACACTGAAGTAATCAGTGGAGTCAGTCTTGTGGTTGTTGAGCTGTCGAATGAGCGGAATCTCATTCTGGCTGACTGTTAGAAAAAGAGCGCAAGCGATCGGTGGATAGGACGCGCACTCTCGTTAGGCTGAGGCTGCATCCGACCGCTTCGCTTGCGCTCCCGTCTTGACTCCTCGACCGAGCCGTCCGACTTCACGCAAGCCGGTAATCTCGTCTCGGTCGTTCTACGTTCTGTATTGGCTATCAAGTACTTCCAGTACCGTGAGAACCCAAGTTAGTTCGCCTAGGCGATTCTTCGGTTCGCATGTTCCGACATGGGCGGTGCCCGTGCGATGCGATGCTGTGAGGAAGTTGAATCCAAGCCTAATTGTATGCTCAACCTGTCAATCTCCTGGATGGAGCCAGCGTCAATGACTTGTCGATCAGACCGTATAACGAAGAACTTGTCCTCTCCGACAACTCCGAATAGCCGATAAATCAAGCTGCCGTTGTCACAGATGGTTACGAGATCACGACCCTGGAACACGATGTGTGGTCCGTCGCATATATCGCAAAGATGATCCGGCGAACGAATATCGAACCCGCAAATCGTTTTATCTCCGACGCGGCGATGCTCTGCTAGCAGGCTCCGAAGAAGCTCGGTGGCCGGGCCGTGCGATGGTTCAGGCCCACGCCTAATCGCCAGGATGTTAAAGTCAGCCAGCAGCTCATGAAACGGTTGTTCGTGGCCATCCCCGTTTGAGATTAAAAAGTCCGGAAGAAGTCGTCGTCGTTGTATCATGTGAATTACCTCCGTTAAGGTAGTCGCCGTATCATCAAACCATTTGTTTAGATGCTCCTCCCCCCGCGTTTCTTCCGGGCATAATCGTCAACTTTTGTATGTTGTTTAGTTTTGTTGGTGCGGAACGGGTGGATGATGCACAATGGGATAATCGGATGCCGGTAACAATAGAAGTTGTCAGGCGTGTCACATCAATCCTCAATGATGTTCGGCGGTTGGGACTGATTCACATGGTTCGAACAAACAGGGGCCGTGACCGGAAAAGCCGGCTTCCGGGGAGCCGATAACAAACGCTTGCTCGATTTCCAATCCTTTGGATGCCGGCGGATGTCGGATTCTCCCCAGAAGCCCGCGGTTTTTTGCCGGAGGCAAAGCCCGATCGTTGTCGCAAGTGGAGTGTGTGCTTGGCGTTTCTCGTTAGGCAGTCGGTCCCTAACTCCCCGCGTGTCTAGCACTCAGCTCCTTAGATTGCGATTTGGCCATGCCATCGGTACAAAGAGCCACGTCGAGACTAAGCTGACGCGCAAGTCGAGCGGCGTCGTTCGTCGGTGCAGAGTCAATCACGCGGCCATCGGATCCTATGACAAAGAAATATCCCTCGTGTCCAACGCCGTACAAGTGCCGGATTGCGCCGGTCGCATCACATAGCGTAATGGTATGCGTCTGCACGTCCACGAGATGACAAGCATCGTGCTGCGCGCAACGAGCATCCGACCAGTGGACGTCGATACCACGGACGTCCAAGCGGTTTACGCCGTGATTTTTGGCCACCATCGTCATGAGCAACTCGGTGGCCGGTCCATGTGTGGTCTTATCGCAATGTGTCAAGGTAAGCACGGTGAAATCACCGAGAATGTCGCGCAATGAGTGCGGCGATCCCCGATCGTCCAAGAAAACAAAATCGGGTAACAGTCGTGATCGTTTCATAAATTGTAGGCTCCTTAACGTGACCACTTGATACCCTTGATGGCCATAATGATTGGATGCACGATGTTAGAGATATCTTCCGTATGTGATGTATTTTTTTTAACTATGATGTCGGGTGTGTTTCGTTCGCGGATAGTTGTCGCGAAAAACGAAGAGTTTATGGGAAGAACGGCGCGGCGCCAGGCATCTAACTCTGATGGATATGAGTGGACAGCTAGGCCGCCGCGTTCGCCAGGTGTTGATCGATATCGGTCACGTTGGGGGAAACGCCGAGTGGGAGTTGTATCCACCACGAAGACCGTCATTCTTGTCGCATGAGATGAACGAAGTTGTAAACAAAAGCAGTTTGGTTCCAGCGGATCTCCATAAGGTGCTTGCAGTCGCTTTGCTTGAAGAATTCGGAAAAAATAAGATCAGCGTTCCGCTTGTCGAACTGGTGGACGCCGGGGTATCGGGCGAAGTCCCCAAGGTCCGTTGCCTCGGCGTATTGGCCGGTTGGGAGATGATGTGTATGTGCCCAGGCATACGCTAAAAACTTGAGAAGTAACTTAACGATCCTGCGACGGGCCTCCTGGCGGAGACCCGTCGGTAGGATACATGATGATCGTCCGTGTGACCCTACGGTGGTGTGACGTGGCAGACGCTACAATCCACGATCGGGTTCGGCGCACGATTGTAATTCTTTGGCAAGTGGTTCTTGCCGTGGCACGTCAGGAGACAGTTTCCTTGAGTCCCGGCTCCGTTGAGGTAGAACGATGTGCTGGCATCGTTGTTGTTGACAAACTGAATGTCATAGCCGTTGTTTGCTGAGAAATTGAAATTGATCAGCCCCGGCTCGTTCGCGTCAGCACCCCCATGCACATCGTGACAGATGATACAAGGTGCGTCCGTGCTCTGGACATGCTTCCTGTGACGACCGTCGAATGCGTTTGTCTGTATAACTGTTTCGTCCTCATTGTGGCACAGCCAGCAGGCCGCATAATCACCGTCTCCTGCGGTCCATGGGTTGTTGTCAGCCATGACATAATTACGCCGTAGAATCGAAACATATTGCGAGCCGTGCTGATCGTGACAGTGCGTACAGCTAGCTGGACCAAGTTGCGTCGCGTGTGTCGAACCCGCAAACGTCGACTTGTTGTACCCCGTTCCCGCAGAAGTTGCCGGGAACGTTACACCTGCCGGCGGTGCACCGTCGTGACAAACCACGCAGAAGTCGGCCTTGGTACCGGCCCACGCGGTAAGACTACCCGCGTCAGGATCGGCTAGCAGATTTGTCGCGCTGGCTATATGCGGGTTATGACAGTGCGTACACTCCACCTTCGATCCATCGGTCTGCTCCAACGAACTCACATTATGATGCGTCGAGAGATTGAACGCGGCCATGACATCAGTCCCAGCCGGACCGTCAGCATCGTGGCACGTATAGCACATGCCTTCTTCCTCGCGTAGCGCGTCACCGGCGATCGGCGTCTGTGAGGCATCCGCCGGAGCCAGCATCTTCTGCTTGGCTGAACCGTGACCGGAACTATGACAACCAAACGTCTCCCCGTCGCCGTAGCAGCTCATCGGCGTCATCCGATGCGACGACAGTGTCCACGCCGTGCCATCGATCGGTGCTGGCGTCATTCCGTCCGTGAATGGCGTTGCCCCGCCCGCTGCATCCGTGTCATGACATGCCATACAGAATACATCCAACTTCGCCGCTTCGACCGAACTGGTCTTCGGATCACCCGCCAGCGCTACGACAGCTGCCGGGTTCGTCGGGTCGTCGACGTTCTTGAGTCGTACCTGACCCTGTTGGTGCTGACTCATATCGTGACATACCACACAATCAGCGTCGTCAAGCACGCTCTGCAAGTGATGGCTCGCCAACGCGAACTCCCCAATCACAGGACGACGCGGTCCTTGCGCCACCTGATGGCAATCCTGACACGAGGCGTTCGTAGGCAGGAATCCGTCCTTGTGTGGGTGACAGGTCGTGCAATCAGCGGCATCGTTGTGAGCGATACCAGATCCGTCTTGCAAGTGGTAAGTTGTAGCCGTGTGGCAAACCTGACAAATGCCATCATTAACTGCCGGGTCACCGTCATCGAAGCTGTTCGGTCCGGTCAGTGCCGAGAACACCACAGGCTTGTCTATTGCCAACGTCTCGTTACGCACGACGTTGTTCACCAGGAACAGGTTGGCGTTGGCCGGGTCATGTAATTCGTGACATTGCAAGCAAGTCGGCTCCCAAGCGGCGCCTGTCGTGTGAATGATGGGATGGTCTACGCCGCTATGACAGTTGGTGCAGAATGTCTCCACTTCCGCCGGATTACCGGTTAACGGTAATGGTGTCACGGGGTTGTTGGGATCGGTCCATAGACGCACGGTACCCAACTGGTGTTGCGTCATTTCGTGACAAGTCGTGCAGTCCGTATCCGTCATGATCGCACCGGCTAGATGGTGACCGCCGCTACCGTCTGCGTTAACGACCGGCTGACGACCGCCCAGCGGAATCCCATCACCATTATCCTGCGGGTTACTATGACATGTGATGCAGCTCGGAGCCGCCGTCGGCAGGAATCCACTGCCGTGCGGGTGGCACGTCGTGCAGTTCTCGCCATTGTTGTGTGGCGTTCCCGTACCATCTTGTAGATGGAAGTTGGTGGCCGTATGGCAAACCTGGCAGATACCGTCGTTAACCGTCGGGTCACCGTCATCGAAGCTGTTCGGTCCGGTCAGTGCCGAGAACACCACCGGCTTGTCCACCGCCAGCGTCTCGTTGCGGACGATGTTGTTCACCAGGAACAGGTTGGCGTTGGCCGGATCATGCAATTCGTGACATTGCAAGCAAGTCGGCTCCCAAGCGGCGCCTGTCGTGTGAATGATGGGATGGTCTACGCCGCTATGACAGTTGGTGCAGAA
>JAJRWX010000089.1 GCA_024276605.1 Planctomycetota bacterium
AGGGTGGCATGGGCAACGTTTTTTTTGCCCGTGTCGGCCTCCGGAACTACACGGGTAAGTCCCGATGTATCCCGACTTTACGTCGGGATACATCGGGACTTACCCATGCCACCCGAATTCTTAGCTGTGACAAATCACTAGCTTGTACAACAGTTGTACTACCAGGTACTGCTCATGCGGTTTGAAGGATACCGGCTGCGGGTTTGTTTACGCCTATGTGGGTGAAGACGTCGTTGTATTGTCGTTGCAGGTAATCGGTGGGGGCGCCGCCTTGTAGGTGTGACCAGGGGAAGATTTCTTGTTCGCTGCGTTCGCGGTGGGCGTAGAATGCTGGGTCGATGTTGGTGTCGTCGAAGGCTTTGTCCCAGATGCGATGGTC
Source organism: Planctomycetota bacterium (assembly GCA_024276605.1). Classification (GTDB taxonomy): domain Bacteria; phylum Planctomycetota; class Phycisphaerae; order UBA1845; family UBA1845; genus JAJRPG01. Next base: position 380 of record JAJRWX010000089.1, read on the forward strand.
GAAACATTCGTCCCAGCCATCGAAGCGGGCGCCAAGTTCGTAGGCACGCATGATACAAGCGGATAAGCGGCGGTCGCCTCGGGCGAAGACGGCTTCGAGTATGGAACGCTCCACGGCGTGCGTTTTAATGCGGACGCCGCGTTTGCCTTTTTTGGCTGGGGTGTTTCTGAGTGTTTCGCTCATGCGGCGGCGGGCTTCGTGGAAGTAGTCTGCTCTAGGTTGGGCGGCCCATTGGAAGGGGGTGTAGGGCTTGGGTACTAGCCAGCCGACTGATGCGGTGACGTCTGCCGGTCCGCCTTTCACCTCGCGTCTGGCATCGCTGACACGTTTGGATAGATGGACGATTTCTTCAATGTCTTCTGGGCGCTCGCCGGGGAAGCCGCACATGAAGTAAAGTTTGACGCGTCGCCAACCGGCGGCGTAGGCTTCTTTTACACCGTCGATGAGGTTGCCGTCGGTGACGAGTTTTCTTATGGCTGCACGTAGGTCGTCATTAGCGGCTTCGACGGCCATGGTTAGTCCGCCCTTGCGTACGGCGTTGGCCATGTAGGGGATGTTTTGCAGCATAGCGTCGACGCGAAGTGATGGTACGGAGATATTTACGCGGCGCGGGGTGAACTGCTCGTTGGCACGTTCCATGAGTTCACGCAGGTCGGGATAGTCCGCGGTGGACAGCGAAAGTAAGCCTAATTCGCTCATGCCGGTCGATAGGTACATTTGCTCAGCCATGCTGAGAATTTGGTCTACGCTGCGTAGACCGAGTGGCCTTTTGGTATAGCCCGCATGACAGAAGCGGCATCGTTGTGGGCAGCCGCGCATAATCTCGACTGCGAAACGATCGTGTACGGCGTCTACGAAAGGGACGATAGGGTTGAGCGGAAAGGGAGCATTTTCAAAGTCGTGGGTTTTACATCGATGAATGGTTGATGGGATAGTGGTATCGCTGGGTTGGATGGATGCGATGGTGCCGTCGTCCTGGTAAGTAACCTTGTAAAGCGACGGTGCGTAGATCCACTCGAATCGTCTAGCCATTTCGAGGATCATATCGCGGCGACGCACGCCGGCTGCTTTCATTTCTTGATAAGCGGTAAGAATCGCGGCCATGGATTCTTCACCGTCACCCAGTACGATCAGATCGAAGAATTCGGCGACGGGTTCGGGGTTGTCTGCTTGTGGTCCGCCACCGATGACAAGCGGGTGGCAGTCATCTCGTTGTGAGGCGCGTAAAGGGATGTTAGCTAAGTCGAGTAGTTGGAGTACGGAAGTGAAAGTCATTTCGTATTGTAGGGATATGGCGAGGATGTCTGCGGTGGCTACGGGTTGGCGCGTGTCCCAGGTGAATAGGGGGATGCGTTTTTGGCGCATTCTTTTTTCGGCGTCTAACCAAGGACAGAAGACGCGCTCCGCGCAGCAATTAGGCGTGTGGTTGATAAGCCAATATAGAATCTGACAGCCGAGATGGCTCATGCCGATGGTGTAAGCATCAGGAAAGCGATCGCTACGCGAACGTCGGATTTCTTCCAATCGCCTTCGGCGACGAGCTGATTTATTTCACGCCCGATATATTGTCCAGGTTTATTCACATACGGCAGCAGTTGTGTGCTTACCATGTTCTGTAGTGATAGCATATCCAAGTCTCCGTATTGTGCAGATGCACAAAAAACAGTGCTAGGGACACGTCAGCGGCGTTCCTGTATTAGTTTAGTAGCTATAAGAGCATAAAAGTGCAAGTGCAGCCGATGTATATGTTGGTTTATTATGAGGTTCTTTGTCCTGTGAAGTGTCGGTGTGACGATGGGATTTGGGTTGTCGTCCGTAAAAAACATTGCGTTGTTGTCTGATTCCGTGTAAACTCCGGGATGTTGGTTGTGGAGAATCATTGGGAGGGATGTCAAGTGATGTCACCAATACGTGCTTCTGTTTGTCGAAGGCGAGCGTCGAGTCTTATTGAGATGCTGATTGTAATCGGGGTCATCTCGACGATGGCTACGTTACTTCTTCCATCTTTGAAGAGATCATTATCTATTGCACGTAGTACGTTGTGCAAACAGAACCTTCGAAGCACCGGCCAAAGCCTGACGATGTATCGCATAGAGAATAATGGTTGGTTGCCTGTCCGACCTATTGTGGATGAAGTTTCCGCCACGGCCTCGCGCGATGCTGATACTAGTGAGGTTTGGTTTCTTAAGTTGTTCCCAACCTACATGGAAGACCCAAGGGCGTTGACTTGTCCGGAGGATCCGTTTCGTTATCGCATTAATCGATCGGGATTGGATCACACAGATCCGTCAGTCTCGGACTTTTCCAGTTTTGGGATAAACAGTTTTATTATGCAGGCTGCGAGCGGCAAGTTGGCTCGGGTAGACCAACACCACCCGACACGCCCGCTGGATACCATTCTAGTAGCTGACATGGGTCCGGATGTTCCCGGTCAGAAGGCAAAGCCTACTTCTCGCAGGAGGAGTAAGAAAGGCTCGAGTATTTTTGGTCCTAATCGTAACAGTGGCTTAATGCCTTGGGACGATGGGTATGATCTGTTGAGTTCCAGTAGTACGACACCGTGGGTTACCACGCGACACGAAAAAGGCATCAATATGCTTACACTTGGTGGTGGTGTTCGTGAGGCACGGACTGATCGTATCGTGCGTGAGCCTATTCGCTGGCGTTATGAAGCCGGTGCGAATGGCGGATGTACGTTGTGTAATCTGGGGTACGAAAAACGGGTTTATCACTATTCGTTCGCTAAAGATCAACTATTTTGGTGGACAGGCGATTTGAATATCGAGTAATTGGTTTCATCTCACCGGGAAAAGCATATCGTTACCGCCCGCCGAACTGTGCGTATTGTCCAGCCAAGTTCCAGCTATCGTGTTGCTGGAATCACTATGGCTACTATTTGCATCGTCGCATTCGTGCTGTATTTTTCATGGGTGTTCTGGAAGGGCGAACCAATCGTTACGGCCTCGCCGAGGACATTTGAACAAGTTACGATAGATTGGCTCTGCGAATCGGGTCATTCCTTCCAAGCGACCGGACAACGGACGCAGCGATCCTGTCCTCGATGTAGCAAACGCAGCTATGTGGTTACATTGTATAGCTGCGAAGTTCATGGGCGGATGGAAATCCTGCTAGGCTATGACGCCGAGGATGAGGATCAATTGCGAGTGACGCGTTGGCGGCTACCCTCTCGGGGATGGGTCAAGAGCGAGCAGGAACTACGCTGCCCGCGTTCGCGTTGTCGTCGTACACTGCGCCGTGCGCCGCGGGATCCACTGGCACCCATCGGGCGCAAGATCAAACCACGTGGCGGTTAGATCGTGCCTTCATCAACGGTAGCGTTCATACGCGATGGTGCAACCACTTCACAGGATCAATGCTAACCAGTGAGATTGTCTTGCCTGACACCGCGCACCAAGGCGTTTTCAATCTTGTATGCCCATGGCCGTACTATGTTTGGCTTCCCGTTTGAATCAGTTCATTTCAGCAAATTCCAGAGGTAGCGTAAAGTCTGCGATAAAGATTTGCGTTTTTTCCAGGCCACCGCGTTTTGATCCCCAGAGAAGTTTCGATCCATCCGGACTAAAGACAGGTAGTCCGTCGAATTCCGGGTCGTCTGTGATGCGAACAAAGGTTTCACCTTGGGGTGTTGTCATGTAAAGGTCGTAATTTGCTATTTTGCCTTGCCTATACGCTTGGTGATTTGCTTGAGTAAATATAAAGCTCTTACCCGTGGGGTACCAGTATGGACACCAGTTAAATACGGGGTTGTCGGTGATGGCCCGATCGTTGGTACCATCGGCATTGACGATGCGAAGTTGCAGATTCATAAGCCCATCGTCGCGGTGATCGGCGCGATACAGAATGTGTTGGCCATCGGGTGAGAAAAATGGTCCTCCGTCATACCCTGGTGTAAAGGTGAGTCGTCGTTGGTTTGCGCCGTCGGCATCCATGATATATAGCTCCAGATCACCATCACGTTGCGAAGTGAAAACGATTTGTCGGCCATCCGGCGAATAGGCGCATTCAGCGTCGTAGCCTGGTGCACGTGTTAGGCGTTGGAGGTTATCGCCGGTAGGATCAGCTTCAAAGACATCCATGTGCTTGTTAAAGTCCCATTTGTATCCTTGTCTAACGTCACTTGGTTTAGGTAGATCCAAGTTTGGGTCGAGGTGGCTGGAAGCGAAGATGATTTTTTTTCCGTTAGGATGAAAAAAAGCGCAAGTGCAGGCACCTTTGCCTGTACTGACCATAGAAAGCTTTTTTGTTTGTAGATCGAGCGTGTAAATCTGATATTCAGATTGGCCCATAGGCATGCCTTGGAAAATAATCGTTTTGGCATCGGGCGAAAAGTAAGCCTCTCCGGCGTTGAGTAGTCCCATGTCCTGGTTAGTCAGTTGCTGGATATTGGACAAGTATCGACCTTCATTGGAAATAGCGCAGCCGAACGAGCTAAGGGTGATGGCTACCAAAAGTACGATGGCTGCGATGTGACTTTTCATTTTGAATACCTCCCAATCGGGGTTAGGGTGTTGCTTGATAAAAAACGTGGGTCCATCATAACCAAAAGCCGGCGATCGAGAAGTAGTATCAAAAAACACTGCGGAGAGCCGCTGTTCAGGTAGGGCCACATGTAGGATTGGTCTATTCGATTGTCGAAGGGATCATCAGGAATATCTTGTGTACACGCTGGTACGAATTCGCTAAGGTTTTCAGGGGATCGGCCATCAACAAGACGAAACCGTACGGTGGCAATGGCAATACGTGCCGCGTTCATGTTGGCGAGCAAACCTAAGTGTAGCTCTACAGACCTGGGAATGCTCGATAATAATATCCTAGATGACACGTACAATTTTGGCAGGTTTTGTATCTTATTTTCGACTTCATTATTCGCGGCGAAGAGGCTTGCGGAGTCTATATCAGCATCTATGAGCCAGCCGAGCATTTCTATACTACGAAAGCCCTGTAGGGCGGGTTTCACCCACCGATTGTTATCGTGCCAAAATCTTGACACTACGATTAGGATACAATGACTGAGTGGCCCATGTCCTTCTTTTTGGACATGGGGGAGCCGATGATTTGCGATCAGCGGATGGGAGACGTATCCTTCGGGTACTCCACGAAACTAGGTAGGGCAGGTCGTTCTTTCGCCAATCCCAATTGGCGAAAGGTTGACCTGCCGTAACTATCACGCCTCGACCTTTCTACCTGTTGCGATGTGTGATCGCGTGACGGGCTTGTCGGAGCACTCCCGATGTACCCCGAAGCTAGTTCGGTTCCGATGTACATCGGGACAAGCCTGGAGACATGTTGACGACGGTGGTTCTGTTGGCACGTGTTGGTCCGCAGGCTTGCGCCGTGCGGCTCTGATTCGACTATCTCAGTGGACTTGGTGGCCGATGTCGTTTCAAAGTGGGGGAGACGATGAACGCAGGCGCATCTCATCATGAAGGAAAGTGAATCACCATCAGCAGGAGATCGCTCAGAAATTGTAGGGTGGGCTATTGCCCGCCGTAAGCGATGATCAATCATGCTCACGAATTCCCATGTCTATCGGGATGCTCAACAATTTCGTCATGTCAAATAAGTGCCGTGGTCTTGACGCTTTCCGTCTATCATCGACTCCCCCATGTCCAAAAAACAGGACATGGGCCATCCAATACAGAATTGGGATTAAAATGTATGGATCACTAACCCGCGCGGACTGAAGCACGTGGCTCGTTGTTGTGATCGATGTGATCATGATCGTGCTTTCCGAATAGCATCGTTAACAGACTCGGCAGCAAGACGAGCGAAAATGCCAGGCACCCTATGACGCTTATGGCTACCAGCGCGCCTAGGCGGGCGTTGGCTGGTACTTGTGATAAGACCAATACGCCGAAGCCCAGGCCGATGCCGAGTGCATCAATGACGATAGCTGGCCCTGCGACGGACATGGTGTTTGTTAGTGCAACGGTATGTGATCGGCCTAGCGCTCGTTGTCGCCGGTAGCGTTCTAGTAGGTGGATGGAAAAATCTACACCAATGCCCAGCGTCATACCGGCAAACATGGATGTGGCTACGCCGAGCGGCATCCCGGACCAGCCCATCACGGCGAAGTTGAGTAGGATAGCTAATGCGCAAGGCAGGACGGTAAGCAGTCCCCAAAGCAGCGATCGGTGTAAGATCGAGGTGAATAATCCGATGCCGACAAGCGAAATTAAAAGAGATCGTAGTTGAGTGGATACAATCGCACCGATTAGTGATTGACTCACCGCGACGTCGCCGCCTAATGAGATATGTAACCCTGCCGGAGCAAGATGCTCGGTTTCGTAGGCCCTAATTTTCTCGATGAGTTTTTCAGTGGCTACGAAGTTCGCGTCTTTTAGAAATATGGGGATCAGGGCCTTGTCAAATTTATCGGATACGATTTGTCGTCGCCGCTCTTGCCCGCGAATGCGTTTGTATTGTCGCCACAACCAATCCACGCGATCCGCACTATCGGGGATGATGCGTGCCTCTTCGCGCAAACCTTGGCTCATCAAGTTTGTCGTCTTGAGCAGGTCCGCGATACCCACCGTGCCGCCAACGGCGTACGCTGTTTGTTCACTGAGATATGTCTCCAGATCGTCTGCAAGTGAGAGTACGCGAGGATCCTTAAACGGCTCGCAGGCTATGGCGTAATGCATGGTTTCATTTTTATCGAGGCGCATGCGATAAAGAGGTGATCCGTGTTTTTTCATTGGCGTGACGACGTAAGCGTCTTCGGTAGTTTCAATAGAGTCGATCCACGATTCCCACTTATCGCGTATGGAAGCTCGAGCGCCCGTCGAACGCAAGCGCTGGATACGAATGCGGCAACCAGTCAACATGTCGGCATCTGTAAGGGTATCTAATGGAAAGTGAATGGCCCGCTTATCGATAAGGTCGCCATTGATTATGCCCTCTTGCGTTTTCGCTACCCCTTCCACGCTTAGCAGTAGTATGTGCATGCCGAGAAATTGTTCGTTGAAATGTGTGGAGGCTTGGTAGAATGGACTCGACTCGGAAAAACCGTCGATCCAACTATCTTGAATAACTACGCGTCGTGCCCCGTCCCCGCTGATAAGTATGAGTAGCAGGCACACGACGAAGATCAGCCGTCGTTTTCGCTTGATGAGTCCAACTAAAGATGAGCATGATGACGCATCTTGCGTTTGTGATGAATCTGTTGAGGGTGTGTTGCGCGGTATCAGGCGTTTCCCATCGATCAGCGATAGCAAGGCTGGGATAACTGTGAGCGACCAGATCATACAGAACAGCACACCCATAGCCGTAAAAATACCGAATGCTTGTACGGGGCGAATGGGGGATAAGGCGAACGATAGAAAACCGATCATGGTAGTCAAAGAAGTTTTGATAATGGGCGAACGCATCTCCTGCATGGTTTCTTCAATGAGCGATCGATAGGGCGCGGTGGGTTTAGATTGTAATAATTGTCGATAGCGCGTGAAGATATGAATTTCGTCTGCGACGCCGACGGCTGTAAGTATGACAGGCAGTACGGCTATCGTCAGATAGATCGGCACGTCACAATAGCCCATCATCCCGAAGACGAACACTAACGAGGCCCCGACTTCCATCATCGGAAGTAAAGCGGCGACGAGACTGCGAAAACAAACCACAAATACGAGACATATCAAACCCATGGCCAACGGTACCAGACCCAGATGCGCGGCGATTTGATAGCGAAGTTCATCGAAAGATTGAGGTAGTTTGTAACCGGGTTCGATCTGCCGGCTACGGGTTGATTGTCCTAGCCAGGCGGGTGGTACACCAAGGTCTTCCAGCAGATGAGTTCCCAATGAAGCCTCAGCTACCGGTGCGCCGATAAGCTCGATGTTCTCCGGAATATCTCCTTCTGCCTCAATGATTTTGCGAATGCGTTGAAACTGTGCGACTCGATCCGTCACAGAGGCGACGCCGACGAAGATAGCCGTACTCCGTTCATCCAACGAAACCAGCGTACCGTGATACCGCTTAATAGCGCGTAGATCGTCACGCAAGATGCCTAACTGTTTTTCCGTTCGCGGTAACGGATCGAGAAAACGCCGAAAGGTAAGCGTTCCCGGAATGACGCGGTGCCCGTGTTCGGTGGCCAGGCTGAATATGTCGATGTCATCGAATTCGGGCAGGGTACTAAATTGATCCGTCAACCGCTGTACCAAGGCCAGTGTATGCGCATTGAAGATACCCTCTGAACCCTGGGCGGTAATAAAGACGACCACTGGGTCTTTGTGTAGAAACTCCTCACGTATCGATTGATCCACACGGATCGCTTCGCTATCAGGCGGGATGAGCGCGTGTCCATCAGTACGGATGCGTAGCCTGAGTACGCCCGGCGCGACGCCAAGTGTTACTAGCATTGCTAACAGAAGCACCCTTGCCGGATGACGAATGCACTGAGAGGAAAGTGTTTTCAAATCGTTAGCCGAGTCTTTGAGGAATATATGTTGACCGAGTAATCACGGTTGTTAGGAAATGCTACGTCAGGCCACCGGGAGGGGCAATATCAGTATGTAGGTCGGGCACTGCCCGACGATGGATCATCATGGGCATAGTTGTCGGGCAGTGCTCGACCTATCAAGGCTGAATGGGCAGCCAGGGTGCCGCAGGTGATTGGTCACACTTTATTATCGGGCAGATAGTAGGTAGAAGGGCTGTATTCTCTCAAATTCATCTGCTTATTCGGCGTTGGTTTGGATTTCGTGTCATATCAAGGCAAGTTTTGTCTAGGATTAACCGGAGAGAAGTGTTACAATGAAGCGGTTTGTCATGTTTGCGTCGGTGTAGAATTACTTTGGGCCATAGCTATTGTATATGAATGGATTGTTGGTTGTCATTCTGGTTGCCTCGGCAGTCGGTGTAGTGGTAGTTGGCTATACCGGGTGGTGGCGGGTTGCGTTTAGTCTTTTTGGTATTCGCCCACAGCGCATGACTTGTCATAAGCTGGGGTTAAAAATTTATTCACCAGACCGCATTCAGCGTGTGGATACCATCCTGGCGCACTTTGCCCGCGGTTTCAATATGATGATTGCGTCACCATCAACCCAAAGGGTTAGTGATACGTGCGACTCGATGACACCGCTTTTTCAACCATTCGCCGAGGAAGGGGTGGCTATGGGCTACACGCTCCGTCGGCTTTTTTTCTTCAGTCCCCAACATTTTGAGCAATTCTGTGTCAAAGCCAAGCCCGAATTCCGCTATCTATATTATGTAGGGCTGGGCTTTTGGTCGGGGATGCGTGATCACGATCCGTGCAGAGTTGTTTCGATAGCGGATCGATTGGATCCGCTGCACAGATACCTTTGTTTTGACGGTTATGGCTTTAAGTTAGCCTTTTTTGATTATCCGGATGACGAGCAGGTATTAACCCGGTTGGATGAATTACCGGGATATGCGCGTCGCGCAGCTTATCAGGGTGTCGGTCGGGCGTTCTATTTTCGTTTCATGCAACGTGTCGATGAGATGATGGCCCATACAGCCAGGCTTGGCGATGTGGCAAGAGACGTAGCTGCAGGATTGGGTTTAGCGGCAACGTTTGTGCATACGGATCAACTACACGTAGCCCAGGACTTGGCTACGATGTTGCCCAGTCCGTGGCAGCCGCATTTTCACCTGGGTATGTGTTTTGCGCTTAAGGCGAGGTCTCTTAATGGTGTTAATGCATTCGAGCAGTATATGGAGAACGTAGATAGGCCGGTTCGAGATGCGGTAGGCGCTGCGATTCGAGAATGTGATCGGGTTGAATTAGAGATTCGGGCAGACGATGAGGACGAAAAATATCGGCGCTGGCGGGAAACCGTTACAGCGTGGATGATACAACATATTGACTATCCCATGGCCGGAGTGCGTCAGGTCCGCGCGACAATGAGTCGTAGTGCGGCGCTTGTCACGGAAGGAGTAGCGAAGGATGAGCATATACGAAGCCGCTAGAGCGGAACTGTTGGATTGGATTTCTGAGGCGATTCAAACGCCGATCGAAGCAATCGATTTCAATAAGCCTTTGTCGGAAATTGGCATTGATTCACTTGATTCGGTGCATATGATCGCGACCATCGAAGGTATTATTCGCAAAGAATTGCCTGAAGACGTCATTCTACGGGTGAATTGCCTCAATGATATTTTCGACATGATGCGCGAGCGTGTAGCTGCTGCGTAGACATCTCCCTTCTACAAAACTGCCCTGGTATTTTAGGAGCGTGACAAGCTTGGCTGACGACGTAGTGATTACGGGCATGGGTGTGGTTACGCCAATCGGTGTCGGTGAAACGGCATTCTGGGAGGCGTTAACCAATGGTCAGACCGGGGCTGCGGAAGTCACCTCTTTTGATACGTCAGAGCTAACGCGTACCCTCGCCTGTCAGGTCAAAGAGGATTTGCCCCTATCACAACCACCCGGTCGCGCCAGCCGGCTTGCCGTGTTAGCTGCGCAGCAGGCGCTGCGTGATGCGAATCTCGACGCCGAATCCATAGCGGCTAGCCGGGTAGATGTTTGCGTTGGAACGACGATGGGCGAAACAGTATTTATAGAAAACTCTTTGGACGATCCGGATGAGCAATGGTTAAGTCACGATCATTTGCAGCAGATTAGCCTAGGCAGGCCCGGTGTTATATCGCGTAGCGTAGCCGAGGCTGTGGGGGCTACGGGTAGTGCATATGATTTGTTTGGCGCTTGTGCAGCGGGCAATATGTCGTTGGCATCTGCGCGGCGAAAAATTTTATCAGGGTCATGCGATATGGTCTTAGCCGGTGGGGCGGACGGTTTTAGTCGCCTCGCTTTTATTGGGTTCATGCGCCTTCGTGTGATGGCAGAAACCTGTTGCCGACCCTTTGATGAAAAGCGCGATGGCTTGTTCGTTGGTGAAGGGGCGGGTTTGTTTGTTGTCGAAAGCAGTGAACATGCCCGCAGGCGCGGCGCACGTGTTCGCGCTAGGGTTTCCGGTGGGGCGGTTACGGCTGAAAGTTATCACCCGACACGTCCGCATCCCGAAGGGGATGGCCTAACTCGCGCTACCATAGAGGCGTTACACGATGCACAACTCAACTCTAGTGATATAGGCTATGTTTGTGCTCATGGTACGGGCACACCGCAAAACGATGCGATTGAGGCGAAGGTTATGCAGCATTGCTTCCCGGTCGGGGTGAGTTTTAGCTCAATCAAATCCTTAACCGGACACACTATGGGGGCCGCGGCTGCTATTGAAGCCGCAGTTTGCGTACTCTCACTAGAACGCCAGATGTTAATTCCGACTTGGTATCTGTCCAACCCGCTCGATGTCGGCAATCTGGACCCCGTTATGGCCAAACCTCGCTCACAGTCTGTTCAGCATGTCGTCAATAACTCAGCCGGGTTCGGTGGTTACAATAGTAGCGTCGTCCTCTCGGCAGCATAGGCTTTCTCTGCTAGAGCAAGCTCTATTTACCTGTAGCGTTCCGTAGTTTTTTTTCACGTAGGTTTTCGAATGCTTCCTTGCTATACTTGACTGTTAATCGTTATAGCATGACCATTCTCTTGTTTCGTCCGATGACGAACCATGAAGGCACAGGAACTTAGGACATAACTGTCAACTTATGGATCATCAGGTAGTTATCACTGGATTAGGGCCGGTTACATCCGTAGGCGTTGGTGTTGATGCGCTGTGGGAATCGCTATGCGCAGCGCGGTCCGGCGTCTGTGACCGCGTGGTGCCGGTGGATGTTGGCTGCGAAGTGACGATTCCGATTGCGTCGATGCCTGCGGTGGAAAACTTCCCGGCTGTGCAACCTTATATAGCCCAAGCCTCGGATATGGACTGTGGTCCGTATCGAGACTTGGCCTATGCCATGTTGGCCGCTGAGATGGCTTTGGCAGATGCCGGTATCACCTATGATCGACAAGATAATCGCATTGGGGTGATCCAGGCGTTTGAAGCTCCGGGTGTAGAGTACACCGTGGCGAAACTCTTTGGCATGATGACATCACTTCTAGCCGGCGGACCGCCTCCACCCGGCGGGAAGCCACCTTCCGTTTATGATGCGTTGGCACCATCTTTCTACAACATGCAGCCGTTTTTGTACGTCCATTTATTGGGTAAAGCGCTTGGTTTGCATGGTATGTCATCGAGTGTTCATAACGCTTGTTCGTCCGGCGCGTATGCTATTGACTTGGCTGCGCTTGCCATTCGTGAGAACCGGGCGGATGTGATGATTGTCGTGGGTGGTGAGGCGTTCGACACAGCCGTGCGGCTGGAATGGTTTCGGCGTCTAGGTCTATACGCGACGGCAGGTGAGATGATACCTTTCGATCTAACACCGTCAGGCTTTTATGTGGGGGAAGGGGGTGCTGCGATCGTTCTCGAATCCGAAAAGCACGCCCGCGACCGTGGAGCAAGCGTCTACGCGAAATATCTAGGAGGCTCATTTGCACAGCAAAGTTGGAAGCAAACCATTCCCGATGTGCGAAGCGATCGATTGGCTAAACTGTCTGGCGAAGCGCTCGATCGCGCCGGGTGTGATCCCGAAGATGTGGATTTGGTCGTCCCTCACGGCGCAGCTACATTGTTGTCGGATTGCTATGAGGCGCAGGCTATGGCTTTTGCTTTCGGTGACTCGGGATCAGTGAAGCAACCCGTCGTGACGGTTTTTAAGCCCGTTGTCGGCCATATGCTCGCAGCGAGCGGTATCATAGACACGATCTGTACGCTATTAGCCGTTAAGCATCAGTGCGTTCCGCCGGCACCATTTGTCGACGTGCCTGTCATGCCATTGACGCTGCCATTGGTTACGGAGCTTAGTAAGCAGCGCGTCGATACCGTCCTCAAACTTTCAACAGGCTTCACCGGCCATGATGCGGCCTTAGTGTTTGCTAGCCCGGGTGAGTAATCATCCTCCACTTTAAGCGGGGATAGCAATCTGGTGGCCCATGTCTTCAGACGTGGGGGACACGATAATGGCACCCTATTCGCCAGCCCATCCTTAAAAGGACGGTCAATCGGTTGGTGGATCGGCTCCGAATACATCCGATCTACCGTCGTTTATAGACTCCCTTTAGTTCCATTTTCGTATAGGCGTGAAACGGGTCCGCCCATTCGGTCATGTTCCAGTTGAGGGTGTCGTTGTCTTTGATGGTGACGATGTATCTGCCATAACTGTTAGTGCCATCCAGGCCAACGCTTTTGTAGTCCATGACCCAGCAGTTACAGTTCTCATTGAAAGTAGCTCGACCTTGTTGCGGATAGCCCCAGTCGTTAAACATCCACCAGATATATTTCTTTTTAGTAGGATGCCAGCTCCAAATGCCTTCGGAAGAGAAGCTGGTGGATTTGCTCTTGGCAGACATTTTCCCCACCAAGCAACGTTTATCCAGCGTCCATGACCAGGAAGCGGTACCCGTCCAGGATTTGTCGTCGTCGGTAGCGTTGAGCATCTGAGCTTCCCATGTCCAATCACCTACAAATACATCGTAGGCATCCAAGGCTGCCGCCCGGTCAGGACGATGCATGGTTGATAGATCGATATTTTTCTCGCCGCATCCTACGCAGGTGGCCATGACGATGAGGCCACCCAAACAGGTGTTGACTATTCTTGCGAACATGATGTGTTCTCCTTTTTCCTGATATGAGCCCGGTCCTTAATCATATCTGAGGTGGACAGCATACGATTTTTCACGGGGAAACTCCAGTCGTTTCATCACAAATTTTCATCAGCTAAGGTTTTGGTAAGATAAACTGATGGGTTCCGTATCGGTGTGTTTCGCGTAGGTATCGTCAAAATAGATAGACCCCGCGTCTATCCGTGCAAAGGCAGAGGCTGTGTGGCGCGTATCTCAATATATGTGATGATCCGAACCGATGGCTCGACATGCTAGCCATGTTAGGTACGTTGAGTGCGAAAGAGACAAGATGGTAAACAATACATTCCCTGACAGCGTGGTGATTACGGGTGTTGGCTGGGTGACTCCTTCGGTGTCGGGTCATGTGGCTGAGGTACTAGTTGGGTTGAAGCAAGTTGCATCGCAGTCTCGTGAAGGGGATTCCTTAGTTAGCATTCCCGAATCGGCGTTCGTAGAGTTTGAAGGCGTCAGCAAGGAGATTCGATCGGATCGAACTTCCTGGCTCGCAGCCTCAGCTTTGGTGCTCGCATGTGCAGATGCAGGTATCGAATTAGCGGATATAGCCGGGAAAAGAACCGGTTTGGTTCTCGGCACTGCCCTGGCCGGGCAGGCCGGCATGATCACTTTTGCCAATGATGTACGCAAACAATCCGCCCGATTTGTTAGTCCTATCCACTTTCCGCAGACGGTGGGGAATTATCAAGCCGGAGCGCTGACCCGGCAATTTAAGATCGATGGCCCCAACGAAACACTGGCTAACGGAAGTGCTTCGGGTCTTGATGCCGTTTGTGAAGCTGTCTCATTCATCCATAGCGGGGTGGTGGATATAGTGTTGGCCGGTGGTGCTGATTCGATCTCTCAGCCATTGTTAGCAGCATTTGGGAGTAGCGTTCACCAACATGCCGAAGGCGCATGCTTCTTCGTCCTTGAATCCGCCAAGCATGCTCGACAACGAAATGCACGCGTCTATGGGCGTTTCATACGACCGGATGAGTGTAACAACGTGAAAAAAAAACTTAGCGGCCATGTCGCTGAAAACGTCGTGGTTTCTTCGGTCCCTGCGAGCGCAAAGGGTGAGATTGACATTAGCTGTTGGACTGGCCATTGCTTTGGGGCGTTAGGGGCGATGGCGCTAGCGGCACTTCTTGGATACCAAGGGGGGGAGGCTGTTCCTATTCTGCAAGCTGACAGCGGACACCGCGTTGAACACATTCAACAGCAAGGTAGATCAGAATTACCTTTCGCCGCTATGGGGTGCGTACGGATTGTGCCTGCAAATGGTAGTAAACTGATTTTATCGGTTTTTTTTGATTAACCGTGTCAAACATTTCTTAAATAGCGCTAATAGTTTACGAAGCCTACGAGGTTTTCAAGGTTGATTTCGGATCATCGAAGGTGTTTTTGATGAAGCCCACT
This sequence comes from Planctomycetota bacterium, assembly GCA_024276605.1. Taxonomy (GTDB): domain Bacteria; phylum Planctomycetota; class Phycisphaerae; order UBA1845; family UBA1845; genus JAJRPG01. The sequence goes on from JAJRWX010000089.1 coordinate 15,405, forward strand.
TGACCTATGGGCGTTTATTAATAATGGCCGGTGCAGGACAGTAAGTGCGGCTTTGCATGAATCAAGTGTTGGTGGATTATGGGTGAAATAAACAAGTAAGTTATTGGACCTTACGGCGGCATTTACAACTAAACCTTGTTAGGTCGATTGGGATTATTTAGTTGTATTTGGCTCGCCAGTTTGGTACATTGATGTTCTGTAATGGCCGGATTTGTCACAATTAAATCTCCCCAGGCTTGCGATGTTATGGTTTGCAGGTTGGCGTTTCCGTGCCATTCGGTCTGTTTACGCTTCCTATAGCGATTGTTATTCGAGGGGAGGTTGGAGGGTTTAGCGCTGCGCAAGGTGCTGCGTGTGCGCTGGTGTTTGCTGCGTCTTACTCTCGGTTTTTCCGAAGTAAGGCGAAGGAAACCATTCATGTAGTTAGGCCGAGCCGTTTTCATTTGCATTGTCCTAAGCTGCCTGCGTCCTCCAATAAATTAAGAGCAATATGGTGCTAGTATTCATCGCAGATTCGTTATGCGAGTGATTGGACGTCGATGAGAATCGACAATTCTTCCGAGTGTTTCCTACACACTGAGGAGATAGAGATGTTTATGTTACGAACAAAGTTGCGCAGCGGCGGGTGTAGTCGTGGTGCTATACGTAGTCGGCGTGTGGTCGTTCTGTTATCTGTTTTCGCTAGTATGGGGTTTGCAGGTTCTATGGCTGTTGCAGTGCCCGGCTCCTGCTGTGAACAGGATGGTACTTGTAGCATCGTTGAGCCGGCTGTTTGTACCGGATTATTTCTGGGAGGTACGGACTGTGGTCCGCTAGGTGCTTGTTGTGATGCTAGTGGCGTATGTTCACTTCAATTTGAGGGCTGTTGTCAGGGCACTTGGCATCCACAAGACTGCCAACCTCCACAGGCTTGTTGTCTACCTGATGCTGTTGGTGGGGTCTTCTGCCAGGAAATGGATCCGTTGTGCTGCATGGACCTCGGTGGCAATCCACAGGGTTTCGGCTCGGTCTGTGATGCGAATAATGATGGTATTGATGATGCTTGTATACCACCGGTATTTTGCCCGGTGCCTGCTACACAGGTCTGTGCAGATCAACAGGCTATTAATTGTGTTAGTTCTGATCCACTGACCAATGCTGACTGTTTACCTACTGCCGTTACGCTTGTGCCATTGAATGGTCAACTCGTGCCACTAGCTGAACCTGACACGTGCGGATGTTTTGTTCCCGGCGAGAGTTGTGGACCTGTGTTGACAACGCAGTTGCCGGGTGGTTTGATGAGTTTCAGATGCTTAGGCCCTTGTACAAACTCCGCGGAGCCTTGCTACATCCACTACAACGGGATTTCGCAAGGTGTGTCTTCGGTAGTACACTCTGGACCTGTCAAGGAAATAATCACTTGTGAGTGTACCGGTAATCCCGGGGCTTGTTGTGATCCCATCACGGGCGTCTGCACTCAGATGTTGCAAGCGGATTGTCCTGGTACTTGGTTTGGTGGTCCTTGCCAGACGCCGGAGCCTTGTTGCTTCGGCGATCGTTGTGTTGATCTGGATCCACGCTGCTGTGTTGCCAACGGTGGTACAGTGCAGCCAGCTGGCACTGCCTGTGATCCTACTGGTGCCTTTGAGGCATGTTGTCTCACCGATGCCGTTGGCAATGTAACATGCCAAGATATGGATGCGCTTTGTTGCAATGATCTGGGTGGTAATCCGCAAGGTGTGGGTACGACGTGCCTTAATATCAACGGATGCGATAATCCGCCGTTGTTTTGCCCGTTGCCTCCTGGGAATAAGCTGTGCAAGCTATTGCAGGCTACCGATTGCCCCACGAATGATCCAACAACGCTTGATGATTGCCAAGCGACCTCGGTCAGTATCGTTCAAGATGCCACCGGTTTTGTCCTACAGGCCAATACTTGTGCGTGTCTAGGCGGAGTTTGTGGTCCGGTCACAGCTATTCCTGTTCCTGGTACACCGTTCTTCGATGTCTCTTGTGAGAATAATTGTCCCAACGCCAACGAACCATGCTTGATTCATATTGGCGGTGTATCAACCGGGGCTGTCACGCAAATACTTACAGGTCCAATAGATGATCTAACCTGTGAGTGTGCGAGTAACCCGGGTGCGTGTTGTGACTCAGCCACAGGAATCTGTTCACAAACGTTGCAGTCGGATTGTACAGGCACTTGGTTTGGCGGTCCTTGCCAGACGCCGGAGCCATGTTGCTTTGGCGATCGTTGCGTTGATCTTGATCCACGATGTTGTGTCGCCAACGGTGGAACCGTGCAGCCAGCTGGCACCGCGTGTGATCCTACTGGCGCCTTTGAAGCATGTTGTCTTACCGATGCGCTTGGCGTGACGACTTGTGTGGATATGGATCCGCTATGTTGCCTCGATCAGGGTGGTAATCCGCAAGGATTGGGTACGACGTGCGTTAATATCAACGGATGTGATAATCCGCCATTGGTATGCCCGATGCCTGCCACGGATAAATTGTGTGAGAATCTACAAGCGGCTGAGTGTCAGACGAATGATCCAGCGACACCTGATGATTGTCGAGCGACTTCGGTCAGTATCGTGCAAGATGCAACTGGTTTAGTCATTCAAGCCAACACATGTTCTTGTGTAGGTGATACTTGTGGTCCGGTCACTGCTACACCTGTACTAGGTACGACCTTTATCGAGGTGTCGTGCAAGAATCAATGTCCGAATCCACCCGGAAATGAACCATGCTTCGTCCATGTTGCAGGTGTATCTCAGGGGGTATCGTCGCACATCTTTACTGGCCCGGTCAGCGATATAACCTGTGAATGTGCACCGAATCCAGGTGCCTGTTGTGATGCAATCACTGGTATCTGTTCGCAAACATTGCAAGCTGATTGTACGGGCACTTGGTTTGGCGGTCCTTGTCAGACGCCGGAACCTTGTTGCTTCGGCGATCGTTGTGTTGATCTGGACCCACGTTGTTGTAAAGCCAATGGCGGAACGGTTCAGCCGGCAGGTACAGCTTGTGATCCTAATGGCGCCTTTGAGGCATGCTGTCTCACGGATGCTGCCGGTGTATCAACTTGCCAGGATATGGATGCGCTTTGTTGCACTGATTTGGGAGGTAATCCACAGGGTGTAGGTACGACGTGCCTCAATATCAATGGATGTAATAATCCACCGTTGGTATGCCCGATGCCGGCAAATGAAAAATTGTGTTTTGATCTCCAAGCTACGGATTGTCAGACAAATGATCCAGCGACGACGGATAAATGTCTACCCACTTCAATTCAAATTGTCTCGAATGGCGTGGGCGGTACAACAACCATTGCTACAGCGTGTGCATGTGCGCCGACTGATGCTACGTGTGGACCAGTGACGGTGATACCTGTTGCTGGAACGACAACGACGCAAGTGTCTTGCGAGGAAATGTGCATGGATACAACGCAGCCATGTTACGTTCACCTCGATGGTGTGTCGCAAGGGTCCATTATCGTGAATTTCCAGGGGCCTGTGACTGGTGAATTAACCTGTGAGTGTGCTGGTAATCCCGGTGCTTGTTGTGATCCAATCACTGGTAACTGTTCACAGACCTTACAGGCGGATTGTACGGGTACTTGGTTTGGTGGTCCTTGTCAGACACTGGAGCCTTGTTGCTTTGGTGATCGTTGTGTTGATCTGGATCCACGATGTTGCAAGGCGAATGGTGGAACCGTGCAGCCAGCCGGTACCTCGTGTGATCCTAACGGTGCCTTTGAGGCATGTTGCCTCACCGATGCCGTTGGCAATGTAACATGCCAGGATATGGATGCGCTTTGTTGCAATGATTTGGGTGGTAATCCGCAAGGTGTGGGTACGACGTGCCTCAATATCAACGGATGTGATAATCCACCGTTGGTATGCCCCATGCCTCCAGCGAATAAGCTGTGCAAGCTCTTGCAGGCTAATGACTGCCAGACGACCAATCCTACGACGCTTGATAATTGTTTAGCGACGTCGATTAGTATCGTGCAGGACGCCACCGGGTTTGTGCTGCAGGCTAATACCTGTTCGTGTGCAGGTGGAGTCTGTGGTCCAGTCACAGCTATCCCGGTTCCTGGCACACCATTCTTTGATGTGTCGTGTGAGAATAATTGTCCCAACGCCAACGAACCGTGCTTGATTCATATTGGCGGCGTATCGACCGGGGCAGTAGCGCAAATACTTACAGGGCCAATCGATGATCTGACTTGTGAGTGTGCGAGTAACCCCGGTGCTTGCTGTGATCCAATCACCGGTATCTGTTCACAGACCTTACAGGCTAATTGTACGGGTACTTGGTTTGGTGGTCCTTGCCAGACACCGGAGCCATGTTGCTTCGGCGATCGTTGTGTTGATCTTGATCCACGCTGCTGTAAGGCCAATGGCGGAACAGTCCAGCCCGCAGGGTCAGCCTGTGATCCTACTGGCGCCTTTGAAGCATGTTGTCTAAGTGATGCTGGAGGCGGCCCTTTGATTTGTGCTGATATGGATGCACTTTGCTGTCTCGATTTGGGTGGTAATCCGCAGGGTGTGGGTACGACGTGCCTCAAT
>JAJRWX010000090.1 GCA_024276605.1 Planctomycetota bacterium
CCACAAAAAATACGTCCTGACGGTTGTTGCCGCGCTGTGTGATATGGTGCGGTACACCCGGAATGACAATTCGTGCGACTCGAGGCATAGGCGGATTCTACCCTTACCTTCGATTTTGTCAATTATATGGGTGACTGTCCCTATTATTTATTATTCTATATTCTATATTCTATATTCTAAGCTCACCCGGCGAACCGATGGTCAATCATCAGTGATGCCCCTTTTTCTTCCCGACAGGTCGCTTTCACTAAGAGCGATCTGAACGCAGAAGTATTGCGGATCGGAATCGGTGACGAACAGGCGCATCTCATCCCACCAGTGAGCTGGCACTGACGACTTGTTTGCTCGGAACTGAGTCATCCGATCACGTGAACGAATCTTTCCGTGGAACACTCGAACACCTTCATACACGGTGTCGTATCCAATAACGGAAAAATCGTCGCGAGAATCGAATGGAATACAAAATACGCTAACAAGTAGTGTGTAAAAGGCATCACGATTGAAGAAATCCCACTTGTTGTTCATTCGGTCACCGCCTGGGCCAAAGTCCGGCGGACGCGGACGTATCTGCAACCGCTCATCTCCACGCAGACGCAGACGAACGACGGCATTCCTAGAGGTCTTCTTCCGATACAACGTACGCGGTAACACATCGATGCTGCCTATCCTCCACTCACCCAGGATCGCCACCTCCCCCTCTTTGAGATCTTTCACCTCGAGGCTACAGTCCCGTTTCATACCGATGACAGTCGGAGCGCCTCCCGGCACCCTCACTTCAGTGATCGTCCTTTCTGGACAGGCGACCTGGGCCCATAAGTCGATTTCTTCCCACGAATGCGGAAGATATGGTGGCTGTAGTACGGACTCCAACAAAACCCGGAACACTCGGATATTAGCACCAGGGATTTGATTACGAGGCAACTCAATCGAATACAGCCCCATCCTGGTGAACCCCGCATGCATTCCAAAGGCCTGACGGGATTTACTAAGCGCCTGGTTGAAGCAGGGTCGCCTAAACACATCAGGATCCAAGTCAGCCTTTGTGGGCGCACAGGACTGCGTGGTGGCGCTAGCGCGCTTCAAGCGGATACTCGAATCTTTTACATGCTGGTCTTGCGCGAACACCTGATCGGGAAACAATGGAGCGCTATATACAAGAACTAGGATCCCGGCGCGAGCTGCTTGCGATAGCCGAGCGTATTCGTCTAATCGATGCTCACCTTTCATTGCCTTCTTCCTTTCGTTATGGGGAACAACTTGGCGCAGACACGTCGCCAGGATGTTCGTAAGTCACATCCCACGCACCGGTGACTGGGTCTACAATCCGATACACCCATCGTTGCTTTGCTCCTAGACCACTTATAACTGTGCAGAGTAGTTCAACTTGTGAGTCTGCCGAAAAGCTTGGCCACACGGCATAGAAACGACCGGCTGCGGAAATGCTACCTTCAAAGAGGTTCCAATTTCGTGGACGCGTGGGATCTGGGTCGAAATCGAAGATCAGCTCAAGTATTTCGTTTGCTTCACCAGCTATACCGTCACCGTCAAGATCAACAGTGATCCCCAGTGCTAGAGCGGTTGTGGTTTCAATGCTGGTGACCTGTGAATCCGTGGATGCATATGTCTCGTATACGGATCCATTGCCCGCACCGATTATTTGAATGACCAAATTCATGAACCGCGCCTGCTCGTCGCACTCACCCCTGTACGGCCAGCTAGACATTAAGCGCCAGTTGTCGACACAGTCTTTGTTTCCTTGTGGGCAACTATCCTGCGGCGGATCAGCGTTCAAATTTTCATGAATCCCGAACCCTCCTGGGTCTACCCCATCGATAACCTCTAACACCGTACCAGCCTGTGCAGCGGCATTGCACACGAAGTTCATCCGACGGTTAGTCGGTGAACTTCCCGACGGCGTGCCATAGGTGACGTATATTCGATGTGACGTTGACCCAATTGGACGAAACGTCGAATCTCCAGGGCATTTCACGGACCAAGTTAGCCCCGCTGGTGTATATGCCTTGACCACATTGGGAAGCGCCGTCGTGGTAATTGTCACAAACCGCTCCTCCGTGGCTTGGCAAGGTACGCTAAATGTTCCCTCCCCTGACAAACCCTCCGGGCCAACCACGCGCAATGTAGCCGTGCCTGATGCCCCGCCGGTTGCATCCAATCTCACAATCATCGTCATTGACGTGCCTCGCGTGTAAGCTAACGGATTGTCAGGGTTATTCGTGCTTTTCCAGTCGGGAGCCGTGAGAGCGGCGCCTGCGCCCCAGCACTGGCTAGGATTTGTGATTTTGCACGGCGCGGTCTCCTCATACATAGTATGATCACCATTGAAGGAAATCTCCTTCAAGGTAACACTGCAGGGATCCGGAACGCAAATGCCATTCTGGCACCGACCTGAGGGGCAGGCGGTGCATTCAGGTCCGGGGGGATAGCTACATGTCGTTGCGTTACATTGATCCAAGCTACACACGTCGTTGGTGCATGGATTGCCATCGTCGCATGTTGGTGGATGCGCGCAGGTGTATGTTGTACACTCGGAATCGGCACACTCGCACACATCCAGCGTGCAGGCATTACCATCCCCGCAACACGAACCGTCCGGGCATACAGCCCCCGAACAGCAACCTGAAGATGAGCAAGAGTCACACTCGTCGCAACAGACTTCTCCGCCGCCGGGCAAAAAGCATATTTTCCCCGAACAGCACTGTCCGTTGCTCATACATACGCCCAAGCAGCAGGTATCTCCACAACATACGGGTCCGGGTGAACCGCAGCAGGAGGTTGACACCGGAGCGGCGCAACAATTACCTTCGCAACAAAGCTCACTCGGCGAACAAACAGGCGTGTAGACACAGGCGCCATTGTCGCATGAGTCACTGGTACAAGGGTCTCCGTCGTCACAATTGAGGCAAAGGCAAGGATCACCACATTCAGGATCACAGGGATCGGTAACAGGGCAACATGGATCAGGATTACCGCAACAGGGGTCAGGATCACCGCAACACGGATCAGGATCGTTACAACAGGGATTGTCAGCATTACAACAGGGATCAGGATTACCGCAGCAGGGATCGTTAACGTTACAACAAGGATCAGGACTATTACAGCATGGGTTGTCACTATTACAGCATCGGTCCGAATTACCGCAACAAGGGTCATTAGTATCACAACACGGATCGGGGTCATTACAACAGGGGTTGCCGTCTATACAGCATCGGTCATCAGTGAGTGTGGAAATGCAATCGCTACCGGCGCATCGTGCGATTCGACATTCATTGAGAGTGGTACAGTTACACCCCGTTCCGCAGCTTGCCTGTGAGGCTAGAAGAATAGCTTTTAGCGGTGTTGGAGCGGATTTCATCGATGCTTCCAAGGTCTCTATACTTTTGCCCATTCGACAATCGACCATGACGGATTGCCCCTTCCCAACCTCCAAAAACTCCGACGGATCGAAGCCCATGACTTCCAGGGCCAGAGCGTAAGTAGCTGGTTGCCAGATGGTGGGGTCGGGTGGTTCTATCGTGGCCTTGTGCATAGCTCGTTTCAATTCGGCGGATTCGTCCGTAAATGATAGGTCGATGCCCAGGTCGCGTTCAAGATTGAGCAGGGCATGGCCCATGTCGCTGGGCGATACGACCAATCGACCATAGAGGAACATCTGCGCTGAAGAGAGGTCGTTCCACCAGGCTAGTGGTTTGTCACAGCTAAGAATAGGGGTTATCCTATCTTCTTGTTTTTGACGTTTCGGAAGACAAGGAGGTTTCCCGATGCAGAAGAAGTACGTGGTTCGATTGAGTGATGAAGAACGCGATACGTTGCGGGAGGTAA
>JAJRWX010000091.1 GCA_024276605.1 Planctomycetota bacterium
GGGAGAACCAGATATCTCCAGGTTTGATTAGACTTTTACTCCTCCCCACAGCTCATCGGATAACTTTTCAACGTTAACCCGTTCGGTCCTCCGCGACCTTTTACAGTCGCTTCAACCTGGCCATGGGTAGATCACCTGGTTTCGGGTCTACAGCCTGCAACTAAAACGCCCTATTCAGACTCGCTTTCGCTTCGGCTCCTCCGCGTAACGGATTAACCTTGCTACAGACCGTAACTCGCCGGATCATTATGCAAAAGGCACGCGGTCACACGCTGAGTAAACTCAAATCGTGCTCCCACAGCTTGTAAGTACGTGGTTTCAGGTTCTTTTAACTCCCCTTAAAGGGGTTCTTTTCACCATTCAGTCACCCTACTTGTACACTATCGGTCGTCGAGTAGTACTTAGCCTTGGAGGGTGGTCCCCCCGGCTTCACGCAGAGTTCCACGAGCTCTACGCTACTCTGGGACTCCTCTCAACGGAGTGCTATCGTTTTCGCATACAGGAGTGTCACCTTCTATGCTTGGCCTTTCCAGACCATTCCGCTAACGACGCATTTGTAACTCCTCGAGGGCCCGCAACCCCACGGTGCAAGCACCATGGTTTGGGCTAGTCCGTTTTCGCTCGCCGCTACTAACGGAGTCTCGGTTGATTTCTATTCCTCCAGGTACTTAGATGTTTCAGTTCCCTGGGTTAGCCTCATACGGGCTATACATTCACCCGCAGATGATGCCATCTGGTTGCCCAGTGACACCCGGTTTCCCGATTCGGAAATCCCCGGATCATAGCTTGTTTGACAACTCCCCGGGGCATATCGCAGCCAACCACGTCCTTCATCGCCTCTCGACGCCTAGGCATCCACCACGCACTCTTAATAACTTGACCACAATCATGAGAGGCTGTCACCCGCCCGCGAAAAACTACATCGCAAACGCCAACACCCAAAAACTCACATCTGTGCCAAGTCGACTTACCAGCGCTATTTTTGAGATTCCTTCCATTTTTTCCCAATCAGAAACAAAATGTCTCTGACGGAAAAATGAACATACGGAATTCGGTGGCTTGATTTCTCAAGACCCTTACAATCGAATGTGTCCCTGAGTGCCGTATAATACTATAGGCACGGCACCTACATACACATCCGATGTTCATTCACCTCTTCACTTTTCAAAGAACTACCCCCTCGACGCCCGAAAGCACCGAATTACGAGGAGCCACATAATCTACGCAACCCGCTCCCCCCCGTCAAGCACCTGAAAAGGTGTTTTTTCATGATTCTCATAACAAAACTAGACCACCAGCCTATCCGCGTTAACCTGTTTCTATGACAAAGGTTACAATCGTGCCCCATCCCATACCCCCCTCAACAGCCTCAAAAACAGGTATTCCCAAGCTAGGCGCTCACATGTCAATAGCCGGCGGTTTGGAAAACGCTTTCTTAGCCGGCGTCGAGGTTGGCTGCCAATGTCTGCAGATATTCGTCAAAAACCAAAGACAATGGCAAGCACCGCCACTTACTGACGACCAAATCGCTACATTCCGATCAACCCAACAACGAACCGGTCTTTCTCCGGTCGTGGCTCATGCCAGTTATCTGCTAAACTTGGCTTCTCCGGAAAAAGATAAGAGACAAAGAAGTGTCACTGCCATGATTGACGAATTACGGCGCTGCGAGGCGCTCGGTGTGAACGGCCTGATCTTTCACCCGGGCGCTTATATGGATAGCAACATCAAGGATGGGATCGCGTGCATAGCCCAGTCACTCAACAGTGTCATTGAGGAGACACTTGGTTACAAATCGCTGATCCTACTGGAAACCACCGCAGGGCAAGGTACGGCTATCGGGTACCGCTTCGAGCATATCTCAGATATTATTGGTCGTACCCAAAGCCCCGAGCGATTAGGCGTTTGCCTGGATACCTGCCACTTATTCACGGCAGGGTACGACTTTCGCAATAAAGAAGACTATGAAGCCATGATCGAAAACATGGATAGTGCTTTCGGGCTTCGCAACATACATTGCGTTCACACCAACGATTCCAAACGAGAACTCGGCAGTAGAGTGGACCGACACGAACACATAGGCAAAGGAAAAATCGGCAAAAGCGGCTTCGCCCATTTCCTGAACGATCCACGATTCACCCACATCCCCTTCATCCTTGAGACAGCTAAGGGTAAAGACGGTCGAGGCACTGATATGGACAGGGTAAACTTGAAGCGGTTGCGTAGCCTTATTCGATGACCATATCGTACAGGTAAATGCTATAACATGTAGACTCAGGAAATCGTGAATGACCATGACCAACGCACGGATACTTTTCGAAAGGATAGAGAATGTTCGTGGAATCCGGTATAGTGGCTACACGTACAAGTGTGGTTATGGATGTCAACATTTTGGGAAAAACCGTCGCTGCCACGTTGGCGAGGACACACAATGTCATACTGCAGGCATGATAAACGGCTGCTGGATTACCGCATTCGCGAGAATGACAAAGCACTAGCAGGTAGGCGGTAAATCATAATGAGTGCGTCGCTGACCCTTTGATGCCATTGATTAAAAGGATGGGAAATGGCTGCTCGTAGGAGAAAAAAAGCTGGTCAACATAGACAAAAAGAACGCATCGAAGATTCTCCAATAGCTAGTACTAAGAAATCATCTTCTACCTTAGTCACGCTGGGAAAATGTGTACTGATCTTGGCACTGACGCTAGCGGTCTATTGGCCGGCACTACACGGTGGGTTCATCTGGGATGATGATGCGTACGTTGAGAATAACCAAACGCTACACACAACTGCGGGTCTTACGCAAATCTGGTTCCAACTCGATGCCAACCCACAGTATTATCCGTTGGTTCATACATCGTATTGGCTTGAATACCACCTTTGGGGATTGAATCCCATGGGCTATCATCTGGTTAATATCGCTTTGCATGCGCTTAGCTGCATACTATTGTGGCGGTTGGTATTATTTCTCGGTTTACCCGGCGCCTGGTTAGTGGGCGTGATGTTCGCCATTCATCCCGTATGTGTCGAATCCGTAGCCTGGATCACCGAACGTAAAAACACACTCTCGGGTTTTTTCTTTTTCGCCTCACTGCTCAGTTATGCGCACATGGCTTTGGGTAGTGCGTCAATCTCAAATCGACGGAAGTACATTTTATACGCATCCAGCTTGATACTGTTTATATGTGCCCTTTTCAGTAAAACGGTCACATGTTCATTACCGGCGGTGATATTACTCATCGTGTGGTGGAAACATGGTCGCCTATCCATAAAAGATGTGGTCAAGCTGTTACCGTTTTTTGTTGTCGGATTGACCATGGGCCTGCTCACCGCATGGTTGGAAAAGACCCACGTCGGGGCTTAAGGTGTCACTTGGGATTTGTCGATCGTTGATCGCGTGCTGATAGCCGGTCGCGCCTTGGTCTTTTATGTCAGTACTATCTTGTGGCCGACGTCATTAACGTTTATTTACCCCCGTTGGCAAATTGATTCCAGCGTATGGTGGCAATATCTATTCCCTATGGGCATAGCCGTTTGCATGCTCACTCTATGGTTTTTACGTCATCAAATCACCCGAGGCCCGTTGGTTTGTGTTCTGATATTTTCGGGGATGTTAGTACCCGCACTGGGATTTTTCGATGTATACCCGATGCGATTTTCATTTGTTGCGGATCATTTCCAATATCTGCCAAGTGTAGCCATGATGGTTTTATTTGTTTGCGGCACGACCACTGTAATGGCATCCATGAAAAAACGACTTCAAACGTTTGGACGTGGAGTAGGCTTGGTATTGCTTACCGTCATGGCGTCATTAACATGGCATCAAGGACTGGTATATGCTGATCGAGAGACGCTCTGGCGTGATACGATCGAGAAAAATCCGACATGTTGGTTGGCACACTTTAACCTCGGTAAAGAGTTAGCCAACCAAAATCGTACAGATGAAGCCATCGATCATTTTCGTCAAGTGATAAACATTTATCCGGAATATGCATACACCTACGATAGCCTGGGGAACGCATTACTGAAAATGGGACGATTCGACGCCGCTATGCGTCAGTTTGAAAAAGCGCTGGAGATTAGCCCAGCATTCACGAAGGCAAATTATAGTTATGGTAACGCATTGGCATCCTCCGGGCGATTTGCCCAAGCGGCTAGACATTTTCGACTAGCGCTTGAAGGAACTAAATCTGACGCTCATGTATATGAAAACCTGGGTAGCTCGTTGCTTGCTCAGGGTCTAGCGCAAGAGGCTATTCCCATATACGAAAAAGCGTTGTCATTGGATGAGAACATGGCCGGTGTTCATAGCAATTTAGGCCTGGCGAAACAAATGCTCGGAGAAACCAAGCTAGCGATTGATCATTATCAACAAGCACTGATATTAGACCCGAACCACCAACAAGCACGACAAAACCTCGCAGACTTACAACGCAGCCTGCGCAGTTCTTCACAGGGCCATTGAAGCAGCAACACAACCATGGCATTTCGTTGCTAAGTCGACAGCGAAAGATGCATATCACGGACAACTCGGCACGCATGTTCCGGTTGTGCAATTCGTTACACCATATCCAAAATCACCGCCTGCAAAACCAAGTACCGCACGGAGGATGTCATTACTTGCCACAATGCCGTTGGGCACTTTGCCGTCGTTGTCCACGCGCGATAGATGCGGTGCCGTTGGGTTAAGCTGGAATTTCTGCACCACCGAAGTAATATCATTAACCGTGACAAGCCCATCAGGCGCCGTCCATGCCCCGGCCACTAAGCTACCTACTGCATCACCAAACTGCCGGTTAGCACTATCCTGTGGTGCTGTTGTAAATATTGACAGTGGTGACGAGAAGGTGACACCATCCACAGTGGCTTCTATCAAATACTCATTGCCCGGCACAATGTCGCATCCACGAACGTGGATGACCGCATCCGTCCACTCGCAGAACCCCGCAGCTTGGACTAATTCGCTAAACTTGCCATCCACGCCGGAGTCCTGCAACGAGCAACTCACATACCAAGGTGTAAATGAACCCACCCGCGTTACACGCAAGGCTGTCACCTCTCCCACGTTCGTACTGGGATCAAACGAAAGATAACGGTCCTTGGTAAAACCAACCTCACCGGCCAGGAGACTTGGTGGAAAACTACATCGATCCGGTATGCCATTACCATTTAGGTCAGGCACACCATTGGCGATATCGCACTCATCAGGAACACCATTGCTGTCACAATCCTGACACGTGACATCCTCAGCTATGCAGTCTGCAATGTCGCAAGCATCGGGGATACCATTGTTGTTGCAGTCCTGGCAAGTGGGATCGCCGGGAAGGCAATCGGTGATCTCGCATTCATCAGGTATACCGTTGCTGGTGCAATCGTTGCCCATCAACTCGCACTCATCAGGTACACCGTTAAAATTACAATCGTTACCCACCAGTTCGCATTCGTCCGGAATGCCACTATTATTGCAATCGTTACCGAATAATTCGCAGGTGTCATGCACGTTGTTGCTATTGCAATCATTCCCGACCAGCTCACACTCATCCGGCACGCCGCTCCCGTCGCAGTCGGTATCGGTGCCGTCGGCGATGTCGCAGGAGTCAGCCGAGCCGTTTGTATTGCAATCCGGTTCGCATTCGTCAGGCATGCCATTGCCGGTGCAGTCTTGACTGGTGCCATTGGCTATATCCTCCGGGTCAGGTACGCCATTACCGTTACAATCGATACCGCCCTCGTAGATGCCCATGTCCACAATAGGTGCACTACCACTACCCGTATCGACGACACTAGGATCGTCGGCGAATCTTGGGTTTCCTTCGAAGTCGTTAACCAATCCGTTGGGCACAGAGGCATTGTCTCCTGAGTCGATCACCGGTGAACCGCCATGCACATGCAAGTCATCATCATCCGTACCGATCACGTTATCCAAACCGGCAGCATTCACAAAATTTGGATCGTCACCGATGTTGCCTACGCCACCCCATGCGCCGGTCCATCCCTCAATACAATTGTGGAGAATAGTGTTTTGGCAGTTGCCATTACACCAGTAGAAGAGTTGATTATCTTCAGGGGATGCAGCCGTACCGGTATTATCCCAAATGATGGTATTGAAAAGATTAAAAGCCTGATTAGCATCGAAGGAGGCTACTCGCAAATAAACACCCGCACCTTCCCCGCCGCTCACGTTGCCAACCAGCGTACACCCGGCAAGATCAAGTGGTGGAACAGACCCCACAAGATTACTATTATTGTAGACCGCGCCACCCACAGTGGATGCTTCATTGGCAGTCACTTGGCATTGCGACAGAGCCAGTGCACCGTTTACGCAACTAAACCCACCGCCTGCACCGTTCACACTGCGGTTACGACGTATCGTACAGTTTCGGAAAAGAAGACTACCGTTGACCATGCTTACACCACCGCCCTCGGTTATGAAGTCATCAAACTGAGCCAGGTTATCCTCAATCGTAGAGTCATCTATTAAGGCTATGGCCACTCGAGAATACATGCCGCCTCCGCGACGTGCGATATTTTCTCGGATCACGCAGTTGTTTATGCGCACGTTCGAGAATACTGAGAGTGTTACGTCAAGATACAAACCACCACCCAGTCGGTCAGTTGGGTTATTGCTACCGGGTCCGCCCGCTACATTTCGGGAAATCGTAGAGTTTTCGATAAGATGTGTTTCATCCCTCACATACATACCACCGCCAAAGCCTCCTCCGGAAAATTGAGTCACAGCGGTGTTGGAATCTATGAGGCAGTTAATCACAGCAGTCGAGCCGCCATCAAACCAAAGTCCGCCTCCTTGGGCTGTCCCATAGCCGTTTGCCTTGTTTTGTAAGATGAAACTGTCTTCAAGGCGAAGAGTCGCATGTTGACTATATAACCCTCCACCGCTGCTAGCTGTGTTTCCTTCAATAATACAATTACGCACGATGACGCTTGCTTGATCGATAAAAATACCACCGCCGTAAAGCGCGTTGCCGCCTGTTATTGTTAACCCCTCAATGAGAATGAATCGAACATCATTGGCATCAATGGAGAAGACACCGGTTGCGCCTTCAGCATCCAGAATACACTGCCCAGGGCCGTTATCGCTAATTAGTATGATCGATCGACCACCAAACCGAAGGTTGCGATTACCGTCACCAGTGTAGATACCGTCAGCTACTTTGATAATCGCCCCAGTACTGTCGTTCGGGTCCACACTATCGATGGCAGTTTGAATATCGCAGAAGGGATTCTCAGCGGTCCCGTTACCCACATTCGGGCAATTGGTAGCATCGACGATTAGTTGAAGATCACACTCATCAGGCACGTTAGTTTGATTCACATCCTCTGATGTGCCGTTGATAATATCACATGCATCGGGCTGGCCGTTGGTGTTGCAATCACTGAAAAAATCACTTTCGTCGGCGCCCATGTCTGCGATGCAATTGCGCACGCGAGATTCACCATCAATATCCAACTCTGCGGCATTACGGTCAAGACTCCCTCGGTCAACGCAAGGTGAACCCGGTAGCAGGTGAACTCGATCCTGTGCTAGCAGAGGGTCGTCCTCAATATTTCCAGCGCCTAGCGTGACAGCCCCGCCGTCTATAGCAGCGATGCCACCGGCCCCTTCGAAAATCACACTATGCTGCACAGCGACCAAAGCACCGTCGCCGTTAGCTATGATGGCAGGTTCGTTTGTGGGTGTTGTACTCCAAAGAATACAACCATCAAGATCAATTCTCCCACCTGCTATAGCTAATAAGATACCACCGCCAAATCCGCCGCTGACCATATTGTCCACAAATGTGCAATGTGACACACTAGCGTCGCTGTAGGATGTAACCACCAAACCCGCGCCTCCGGATTGACCAAGATTATCGAGGAAGACACAGTCTCGAATCTCGGGTGTACTCGCACCATTGACCGCAATCCCAGCGCCTAGGTTGACGGAACTGTTTCCCACAAAGCGGCAGCGCGAAACCACGGCATTAGATCCGTTGTTAATGAATATCCCACCCCCACTATACGCTTGGTTAGAAGTGAACAGGCAATTCGACACCGTTGGTCCACCGTTCCAAATGTTCATACCGCCACCATTAAAATTCGAAAATGAGGCGGCGCCGATGGCATTAGCTCCCGAGATAACGAAGCCATCCAATATCGTAGATGCACCGCTCTCTTTCGCGAAGCTGGTGACCACAGTACGGGCGTTTTCCATGGCGTTAGCAAAGCCCGGACCATCGTCGCCGTTTAGATCACCACTGAGTACCGTGATATTGACTTCCGAATTGCGTTGGTTTCGAATCGTTTCCGTGCCGGAAAACCCACCGTAGACACCAACATCGGGGGGCAATTCATAGCTTATAAGCCGATCACCTCCAGGTGGGGCCGGTGTATAAATACCCTTGGCCACCCAAATTTCCTCTACCAAGCCAATGGAATTAGCCGCCACGGTGAGCGCTTCATGAAGATCGGTAAACGCATCCGTCCAGTTGATCCCCAAGCCCAGGCCGGTGGCGTTTTGGTCAACGTAAAGTACGGGTGGTTCGCATTCGTCCGGGACGCCGTTGGCGTTAGTGTCTTGACTACCGCCCGCCATAATATCACAACTATCAGCCATGCCGTTGATATTGCAATCGGACTCACACTCATCCGGAATGCCATTGCCGGTGCAGTCTACGCTGATGCCATTGGCAATATCGCAATCGTCAGCCAAACCATTGCCATTACAATCGTCTTCACAATCATCCGGTAAACCGTTGTTGTTGCAGTCTTGCGCCACCCCCGTAGCGATTTCTATGTCGTCGCAAATACCGTTTTGGTTACAATCGTTTGAGCGGCGAAAATTGGCGACATTGAACGACGTATTCTCAATGGTCAACGCATTATCCGCCGACGCCGGATCGCCCTGCGGCAAGCCGGTCGGCTCACCATTGAATAAAACATTGGGATTTGAAAAGTATTGAATCCGTGGCACGTCGGTCTCGGAACCTGCCATGACGGTGCGAAAAATCCCGACCGGTTCGCGGTAACCGTGCGAGTATAAAAACGCACCGCCGTCCGAGGGGTCGCGTTCTCGGTTGTGGCGACAGCCCTGATTATGGGCTAATTCATGCCCGAAGGTATAATTGCCAGCTGAGCATGACGCCTGAACTACGTTAAAGGCGATCTCAGGATGAGGTACGTTGCCAGCTGAAATGGAAAAGGATGCCCGTCCGCAGACCTCAAAACTATTGACAATCATGGCAACCACGTCAGCAGCGTATTCCATACGAAGATCATGAATTTCGTCCATGAACCCATCAGACGGATCAGTCAACGCGGCTCGATCCGTGCCGGAACTACCGGACTCGATGTAGTCCACTTCGTAGGTCAATACCACATTGATCTGTGTGTTTGTGATTAGGCTGTTGGCATAGGCTTGATTGGTTTCCGCCTCCGATAGGGCAATTAACGCTTCAATCGCAGCCGTACCGCCTTCACCAAGTCGCGCCTCTTCGGTGTAAACGACCAGCATATCAATAACCGAACCATCATCATCACAACCGCCTGCGTTTTGACGTGCCGGTGCGGCCGCGATTGCTTTGACCTGATCGGTATCGTCGGTGCCACACGGAGGAAACTGGGTCTCGTCAATCTTGCGTATCTCATGAACACCGTTGGCCAGATATCGAATCTGATAAGTGCCGAGACCAGGTGCGCGAATGTTTCCGATGAGCACTCCCTTCTTCCATACCAGCGTGAACGAGCTATCTCGATGTCCGCGTATCCGACCACTAATAATTCGCGTATCCGTTCCTTTGGCTACGCGGTTTGTGACGGTGCCGGATAGCTTAACATCATCGAACAGATTGAAGCTCAGGTCAGACCCCGCTCTATCATCGATGGCATCGAGCGCGTCAATAGCAATGCGTACTGACCTATACCGCATGATCGTGGGATCACGGTTTGACTGCGCATAGGCTGAGGTAGGTTCAGACGACGTGCTCGTCAGTGAAACGGCTTCGTTCTGGGTATTCGACAGAGCATGAAAAAGATCGGATGCCAACAACGGGGAGGCATTTATGACCACCGACACTACCACAATAAACCAGCCTACCCTATTCATGGCCGTGTCCTCCTATGAGGTTTGGTATGTCACCCGCGAACCAACCCTATCAGCGATCGGGGTTGGTTACATCTTGATGCTTGAAATCCAGGTGCCTTATAGCGTACAGCCCCATGATAAAAAAATGGCATCTACAATGCAATGAAAATACTTGGATTATACAACTTTTTCTTAGGTTTGAGGAATTCTCAAGATAGGATTGCAGCATAAATGAGTGCATGGCTGTGACACTTGGCTGACAAATGAACTAACGGTGGATTAATCGTTACATCACTCTATACAATTCTCGGATAACTTGGCACACCTATGCACGTCTGGCCTTTGGTCACACTAAGATTAAAGTTATCACAGACAAAATCGACCGGCTTCTTCGATCGAGCAGACGGATTCACGCCGGAATTTTCGCTACCTGCTTGGACCCGGAGACCTCATGCGTTAGACTGATAAGCGAAGTCGGCGTAAATGGAGTATCTCAGGTCAAAGGAGGACCATCATGACAGGTCTTGTGAAGCCAAGAACGGCGGGCATGGTCGTGGTCTTAGTTCTTAATACATGGCCAACCCCAACCGGCGTACAACACAACGAGTCTCTTGAAACATGGACGGCCAACTAGTGCTGTGTCACAGCTTATTTTTCGGGTTCATTCAGGGTGGCATGGGCAACGTTTTTTTTGCCCGTGTCGGCCTCCGGAACTACACGGGTAAGTCCCGATGTATCCCGACTTTACGTCGGGATACATCGGGACTTACCCATGCCACCCGAATTCTTAGCTGTGACA
>JAJRWX010000092.1 GCA_024276605.1 Planctomycetota bacterium
AACACGCAAGTCAACCGTCGCAGATACGGAGCTGATGTCGATATCCGCCGGACCATCAGGAAGCTCTGCAAGAACATCCCTAAATTTTATCATTGACCATTGTTGCCTACCAGCCCCGTCGTCTACCCAAGAAAGACTTGAATCGGCCCCCAGCGCGCTGGACGGAGAATCGGTACTGATCGTCACATCGAGGACACCCCGATAGCCCGGATTGATAATGGGATCATCATCATTGACTGTAATACTCGATTCCCCCTGACGCAAAGTCACCTCAACGGTGTCATCTTGATCTTCGGAAGCTATGTCTTCATCCGACGGATCATAGTCCATGGGATCAAAAGCGCCGTGCGTATGTTGCAAGCCGATAAGTATCTCAGGTCGATTATCTCCGGAAAGATCGGTCATGTAACTCACAGACGATATGCCATCCGTTCTGGCATCAGCACCTGGAATTTCAGTAATTCGCACCGGTGGTGCTTCAAGAATTACGCCGCTGAATGATTCACCCGTGGAGTTAACACCGATCGAACCACCAAATCTCGTTCGGTTTTGTCCATAGATCACATACGCCTCACCAATTTGCCCGAAACTTCTAGGATTACCAAACTGGGCGGCGAGAATAAAGTCGTCTACACCGTCAGCATCAAAATCAGTTAATGTCGACATGCTTGAGCCTAGTTGAGCGCCCGGATTGAAACCATAAAACCGCACACCGGAAATGGCTCGGCCAATATCAAACAAATCAACCACCCCGGCAGCCAACTGGGCCACGCTGATGGTACCCACGGCGTATTGATGTACACGGGGATTGGTCAGGTCGTCGGCGGTGACACGAATAAAGTATGGTTCGCCATCCGTTCGCGGTGGGATCATCGTGAGATCAATGGGAATATCGAAATCGATCGGTTCAAAACTACCGGCCTCCACTGTTCGAGATGTGAGCACGATAATCTGGTTGGGATCGGGATTAGATGGATCGTCGTTGTCAGGGTCCAGATCAAGATCGAGTAGAACAAACAACGTGATGGCACTATCTGGATCGAAAGGTAACGCCGCTATAGGGCCAAAATCGGACGGCTGAACGGATACCCGAAGTATATCATCCTGGGCTACACTTTGATTAAAAGCAGGATCGGTAACCGTGACCACCGGCGGTACGGTTTGTTGACCACGACCCGGCTCGACGATACGGATCACCGTACGCTGCGTAATATTAGCAGCAGTCGTTTCAGAAAAAATCGTAACAATCGTGTTGACACCGTCGTTAATCGTACCACGAAGATTGTATGTGCCCACAGGGATTAACGAGGTACGCACGGTAAAAGAGTCCGGACCGATAGAATCATTTTCGTCCACACCTTCAACTAGCACAATCACTTCGTTTGTTTCCGTGTTCACCATTGCGAAGCTGATCAGGGCATTGTCATCGGGATCGCTGTCTACCCACTGAATCAAAAAATTCGCACCCTGGTCGGTCGTAACATCAGCCGTCGGCTGAGTGATTTGAAGCGTGGGCGGGTCGTTTCCGCTCAGGCCCGGTCCGACAACAGGTGTTGGCGTGGGCGCCCCCACACAAGACACGAGCACTGTAATCATGGCCCCTGCCAAAGTCAGGCATAACGCATACTGAACATCGTTCGATTTACAACAACGGTTCATCTACTCTACTCCATGATCCTTAGGCACGGGATACACACTACCGGTCCCCAAGCGAAAATCGCCCCCGGTGCAGCTGTACCACGATCATAAAGTCACCATAAATGTCTCGTCAAGGCAGGCGTGAGCTTGCATGACGAAGGCTCTGTGCCAAATTTAGCGTCCTGGGGCTGCAGATTCGCGTCCTAAGGCATACCTAAACTGTCATTTTATCCTTCATTTACAGTATGCATGACGAATAAGCCCGGCTAGCCATGCATCTCTCCACGACGAGTATTGGCTACCATATTCGCCATTTGCGAATAAAAAACTGATCAAAATTATTGTAGCTATCATCCTCACCTCCTCCGCTAATCGGACGCAACCACAAGCGCCAACCAGTTTGGTATCTAGCACACTTCTACTGAATCCGGGCCAGAGTCAGAGTTGATCTCCGGGCATTGTCCTTGTTCATCATCAGACAGGTGCTGGTTGATCTTAACTAGTGCTGTGTCACAGCTTAATGTTCGGGTTCATCCAGGGTGGCATGAGCAAGTTTTTTTTGCCCGTGTCGGCCTCTGGAACTACACGGGTAAGTCCCGATGTATCCCAACGTAATATCGGGATACATCGGGACTTACCCATGCCACCCGAATTCATAGCTGTGACAAAACACTAGGGACAACCTCGAGATCGTAGCGTTCGTTGGCATTTCTGACGTATGTTATCTCAGCGGCTGTGACAACAGCGTTACAGTATATGCTCGAGGTTAGCGGCCAAGCCCCACGCTGCTTCTACAGGCGACACTTTACATGGGAAACCGAAACCGACATCATATACACGTTTGAATGGTTGCTTTCGATGAGGAGACAAACAATGATCGCCGGTACCACACTTCTTCGCCAATCGCGCTTGGCTGTAATTTTAATGCTTGCTCTATTCATTATTCTTCCAGAAACCGTTTCTGCCCAAACGTCATCTAAGACTTCAACTATTCAACTACACCCCATGGCCAAGGTAATCAATTCGGTGGTTCGTATAACCACGCGTGATGAATCATTAGCTATCATGGACGAAAGTCTTGGTCTTATCATTTCCGAAGACGGACTCATCATTACCACCTCCCTCTTCGTTAAGGATGCCTATCTGGCTACGGCTTCTGTGTCTGACGGCACAACTTATTTCGTTGATTCTATCCAAGCCAGGGATGTCAATTTGGATTTAGCCTTATTACGCATACGTAGTCAACATATGCCGGCTATCAGATTATCTGACGGCGTCCCCCCTTCAGCTGGGACAGAGTTATTTGCCCTGAAATCTTGGAAAGATAAAAAGGCCAACCTGCTATCCGGAAAAGTATCTTCTCTTTGGCAAACCTCCGGTAAAATCGGCATGTACGAATTCGACGTCTTACTTGGCGGCAAGGCCATGGGTGGACCTGTTGTAGACAAAAATGGACAACTAACGGGGATTAGCAACACCGTCTCACGGTCTTTTCGACGCAGTTCGCCCAATGCTACAACCATTTGCCCTGTAACAATTATCGCACAATACCTGTCCAACAATATCAATGAGCGCGGCCGGCGTTTGGCCAGCGCCGCGAACGGTGCCTTTGGGGCTGATGGTGCAAACAAACTGGAAAAAATGTGGCGTTACCTTGACGATGAACAATATGAAAAGGCCCTACATGAACTTCGGGTCATGCCTAGTTTGTTGCAGGATGCTTATATTTATTTGATCACGTTAGGTGTCACGCAATTAAAACTCAATCAATTTGATGTCGCAGCGAAAACTTTCGCCAAGGCGAGTCAAGCCAACCTTCTTGATGCAAATCCCGCCTATTACGGCGGTGTAGCTCTTCGTAGTGCGAAAAGATTTGAAGAATCCATACTCGCTTTTCAGGATGCAACGCAAAGAAACCCACAGCATCTCGAAGCTTACATTGCCATGGGGCGGTCCTACAACGCTATACAACAACCAAGCTTAGCCTTGGATGTGCTATCCAAGGCCCTCGCTCTCGATGCGAACAGTGTTGATGCGCACTTGCACATTGGTATTTCATACTGGGGACTGGGTGATCGGGATCGAACGATGGATCATCTCATGCAAGCGAGCATGATCGCTCCGCGAAGCTCCGCCGGTATACGCGCTACAGCATTGCTGGATTCGGGAATCCCTATGCCAGACGAACAATAGCCATTATTCGCGCTCCCCTAAAAATCAGCGTTATTCCAGGCGGCAAATACCTGTCACGCTATGCGTTGATAGCCACCCAGAATATGTCCGGTAAAAGTTGATTATTTCATCCATATATCGATTGGCATCATCATAATAACACGCTCTTGGTGAATAAGTTCAATGCGTGTGAACGCTTGCAACAGCGTACGTACTCGATTTGGATCGAGTGTAGCCAGCATGGGAATGGCTGCCTTAAATATAGGCCATGATACCACAGACGTCTTGTTTGGCATGATACCGATCAATTCATCATCGCCATCCTTACCCAATAAAGCATCAAACAAACTAGGCGGTTCAGGAATCACGCGGATGTCATAGTCCCCAAGCTTGGCTCGGTTCGCGGCGTACTTGACGGCGTCACTAAGACCACCGATTTTGTCCACAAGTCCTCGTTCGAGTGCCTGTACGCCGGTGAATACACGACCTCCAGCTAATTCCTCGATAGGTTTAGTCAAACGATCGCCCCGTGCTGCAACGACATGACCTTTGAATGTGTCATACACGGTTGTCATATAGTGCCGTATCTTGGCTCGCTCTTTTTCATTAAATGGTGTGGCCGTACTTAACATACCAGCCATGGCTCCACGCTTATGCGGATACCAGTTTACACCGATCGATTCCCACGCCTTCTTGGTTACCAATTTGCCACCGATGACGCCGATCGAAGCCGTGATGGTATTGCGATCTGCAAAAACCATCTCGCTGCCGCAAGATACATAATAACCGCCGCTACCGGCGACATTGCCCATAGAAACGATCAGCGGTTTTTTCGCAGCCACCCGTTTCGTGGCATCAAGAATAATTTCCGAAGCCAATGCGGAACCGCCGGGAGAATCCACGCGCAAAACCACGGCTTTGACGGAATCATCAGCCGCTGCTTTATCTAAAGCTTTACGAATGGGTGTACTATAAGCGCCTTCAGATGAACCAAAGATCGATTTTTGACCCCTACCGGTTTGAATAGTGCCTTCGACATACACAATGGCCACACTAGGCTCGGTGTATACCTTTGGCGTGGGATTCATTAAATTCATCATGTACTCAAACATGGCGAAGAAATTGTCGTCGGGAATACCCATTTCGTCCTCGTCGCCGTAGTCGGTGACTACATCTACATCCTCGCCAAATCTAGATTGCAAATCAGCGATAAAATCCTGTCGATGTTGGATGACATCGATCAATCCAGCTTGTAAAGCTTCCTCGGCTGAGTAGGGTCCGTTATCAATAAGCGTACGTACCTTTTCGTTTTTCATCCCCCGACCAGTGGCAATCAACTCCACCAACCCATCGTATAAACCGTCAAATAGCCAGTTGTACATTTTCTCCGCCGGCTCGGATGGACCTTTGCGCATCAGGAATTCGCCGGCCGATTTGAAATCGCCACATTGTTCGATAACGGGAACAATACCCAGTTTATCTAATGCCCCCCGGATAAAAGGCGATTCGCCATACAAACCTATAAGCCAAATGTCACCCGTCGGGACAAGGCTGACGTGGGATGCAGCCGTGGACAACGCGTATGTCCAATTGGTTAATTGATCCGCGTGAACAAAAACCTCTTTATCGACAGCCTTAAAACGCTGCAACGTGGCATGTAATTCTTCCACCTGTGCAGCACCAAGACCGGCTGATTGCACATCAATAACGATCGCGCGAATTTTTGGATCCTGTCTCGCCTTTTTTAGCCGGGACAATAGTGATTTCATCGAGGTAGGTGCAGCACCACCAAACAACGGTGGCATGTGTGACGGTGTTTCCACGATTTCTGCAGGAATCTTAAAGTAGGCTATTTTCTGTGCCGGAGGTGCAGACGATTTCTTGGTCAACCGCTTGAGCGCGTCAAACTGACCGTAGGTTGACACCGGCGCGATCAAGGCTGCAGCCAAAAGAATGACCAAATATTTATATGTCGCTCGCATCATAACTGTTTTCCTCTCGCAGATTCGCAGGATTTCCAGGTGCATCTACTCACCATGACTATTCCACATATTCTCAATCAACAACACAATATCTTCACTATAAGCGTACATCTTTCATCGTACCTGGGAAGTAACACTATGTAGGACGCACAAGTACTTACATCACCGCTTATTTGTCTGACACTTTCCAATGCATACTACGAACAACCATAACGCTTACGGCCACAAAAAAGGCTGCCAGACCCGCCCATTGCAGTCCAAGGACCGGCTCGCGGTAGTTTTGTCCTCCTTGGCGAAATAAAAATAATGCGCCAACTAGCATCCCTAAGGCAATCACATCGTATAAAAAACCCTTGCGATGATGTCGAAATAGCGACCATAAGACCACAATAAGAATCATCTCTCTGGCCAACGGGAACACAGCTACACCATAGGAAACGGCGCTGGTCAAATAGATTAAACCCAACCAATTGATCTTCAAACCATCGCCCGTAGCCTCGATCGCACTTTGATCGCCAGGCCCCATTAACTCCCCCGATTTGGTCTTCACCCAGACGTGAGAAAAATCCGTTACAATTTTCGCGTCATATCCCAAATGTTTGAGCAGCGAAGCTGCGACGACGGCCCGACCGTCACAATCCTCACGCCCCATATCGATGACCTCCGTCACTGTGGGTAAATAATCAGCAGTGCCCCATGTGTTCCAATCCCAGTCGTAGGGGACTTGTTCGTATACCAACCGCTCTACAGTCATCATTATAAGGCCCTTGTTTGTAACTCCCTGGAGTTGCGTTTCGAGCATTTTTTTCATCGGTATGAGCGATAGTGCATCCGGTTCGATCAGCGCATTGGGATTACGCCAATGCTGGATATGTCGAACGAACATGGCCGGTGATGGAAAACAAACAGCCAATGTCGCCAGGGCGAAGATCAACCATTTCGTCGGCCAACGTATGGGCCAGGCAAGTTGATTGAGATTGAATATCTTCTTACCAATCATGGATGGCCATCTTATGCTAAATCGTGGTTGGTAAGAACAACATCTCCCTTAGAGGCCTAGTTCTTTGTAACGGCTTATATTTTCGGGTTTATCGAGGCTGGCATGTGCAAGGTTTTTGCCCGTGTCCTACTCAGACTGAGCACACCGGCGCCATTGTCGATGCCGGACGGACATACGAGTAGCACATGACGAGTTGCGTCCCGTGAGGCGTACGATATGGACTCAGCAATATCCGCCGACAACATGGGTAATACTGCGACGCCGGTGGATTTAATCCATAATGCCTATTTCGTAGAATTTTCGTCAGCCCGATGAAGCAATTGCAGGAACTCATTGTCCGTCGTGAGTACCAGCCTGGTTCCCCGCGTAAGTGTTTTCTTGTATGCCTCCAGCGTCCGAAGGAATTGATAGAAATCGGGAGACTTACCAAATGCCCTGGCTGTGATCTCGATTACCTTGGCGTCCGCCTGACCACGAATCTCAGTTGAGCGTTGCTCCATTTCTCCTTCGATCGCGTCCAATTCCTTACGTGTCTGCCCCAGAATCTTGTTCTTCTCCTCCTGGGCTTCAGACTCGTACAGGCTCGCGATCCGCATGCGCTCCGATCTCATCCGCTCGTAGACCTTCTCTCTAACTGATTGGATGTAGTTGATCCGCTTGATATGTACAGCGGCCAGCTCTATGCCGTAGGTGTCACCGAGATCATGGCTGGCGATCCGTTGGATCTCTTTTTCGATCTGCTGGCGACCTGTGGTTACCCGTTCGCGCCGCGCGGACCAGTCCCGTGCCAGCTCTTGGCTTTCATATTCGAGCGGATTGTCAGTGGTGCGCACTGCGTCGATTAGGTTGTTCTTGGCAATCACGCCGCGAACGGCGGAATCGACAACCTCGTCCAATCTGTGTTGGGCGTTACTGACGGTGCCCACGGCCTTGTAGAATTGCAGCGGGTCAACGATTCGCCAACGAGCCCATACGTCGATATAAATACGTCGTTTGTCCTTGGTTGGCATGTTCTGCGGAGCACCGTCCCACGGCAAGAGCCGTTTCTCCATACGGTTGATCTCCTGCACAAAGGGGATTCGCCAATAATGACCAGCCTCCGTCACCGCCTTGACAGGCTTTCCAAACTCGGTGATGACCGCCTGTTGACCTTCCTGGACAACATATATTGATGTAAACGTCAGGATGCCCAGGGATACCGTGATCAGTATGGTTGCGGCACGTGCGATTCTCATCGTCCACCTCCAGTCCGACGAGATCCGGCGGTGCTCGATGCCGTCTCGCCACCTCCAAGATTCAGCAGTGGGAGCAAACCCTTGATCGACTCGTCGATCACGATCTTGTCGTCCACCTGCATCAGAATGGCTTCCATAGCCTCCAGATAGAGGCGTGTCTTTGTCACTTCAGGGGCTTTCTCATATTCCGCTAGCCTGGCTAAAAAAGCGTTGGCCCGGCCCTCGGCCTGCTTCTGCTCCCTCAACGCATACCCCTCGGCCTCGGCAATCATTCGATCCCGTTGCCCGCGCGTCGCGGGAATCAGGCGGTTGCGCTCGCCCTTGGCTTCGTTAACAACCCGCTCCTTGCCCTGCTTGGCCCGGTTGACTGCGTCAAAAGCGTCCTTCACGGGGTCAGGTGGCGTAGCCGATTGGAGCTTAACCGCCACGATCCCGATACCGGCCTCAAAACCATCTAACATACGCTGAATTTCCATTTTCGCCTCAGCGGCGATCTTCTCGCGCCCGATTGTGATGACGGAGTCCACGCTTGCGTCGCCGATGATCTGCCGCATAACCGCCTCTGACACGTCGCGGATCAAGTCCTGGGCGTCCCTAGCCGGATCGCTCCACTGTTCACCACCGATCTTGAACAGGTAGTCCTGCGGCTTTTGGATGCGATATTGTACTACCCATTCGACATGTGCTAGGTTCAGGTCAGCCGTGAGCATCCGAGCCATCGTCTCGTGCTCGGTCGTTGTCGGTGCGAACTCCGTACGTCGTCCGGCCACGGCTGTGCGATAGCCGAACTCCAGTGACTGAACCTTTTCCACCGGGACGGTGTACACCATGTCGATGGGCCAGGGCATCTTGAAATGTAAGCCTGGCGGCGTGTTCGCAAGGAACCGACCAAGTCGC
Source organism: Planctomycetota bacterium (assembly GCA_024276605.1). Classification (GTDB taxonomy): domain Bacteria; phylum Planctomycetota; class Phycisphaerae; order UBA1845; family UBA1845; genus JAJRPG01. The sequence goes on from JAJRWX010000092.1 coordinate 8,925, forward strand.
AAGACGACGCCCCGGCTGTCCGCTTCAACCTTGTACAGCATGGAACCTGAAGCCCAGATCGCGACCAGCACAACTATGGCCGCTATGATCCGTTTGCGATATACACGCCAGTAGTGACGAACGAGAACCATTGCATGTTCGAATTCCGGATCCATATTCGTTTCCTTAATACTGGCTCGACTCAAAGTGGAACGGTACGTATCTGCGGGATCATAGCAGATGTTCCTGTGGTGACCAGCATCAAAACCAATAGAACGAAAGATGATGCTTTGGGGTACTTTTTTCATAAAGGCTAAGAGCTATCCATTACACCTCATTTATGCCCTTGGCACACGTATTGTCTAAACCCCGGCAGGCTATCAACCGTGATCGTAAGTTCCGTTGGATTATTGTAAGGGATTGATATTTTTGGAAAGCCTTGGCCCAGTGTTCGCGTTATCCATTTTTTTCGATAGAATAATGACGCCTAGATGATTCATGGGCAGACAAACCAACGACGATATGGATTTCGTTTTTTTGAATTCACGTAGTCGGGCGATGTATGATTTTATTAGTGTTGTTATCTTTTTTTGCGAAATAACAGCATGACAGAGGCAATGGTTTAGGTCAAATACTATTAGGATGAGTGGCCGAGTGGCTGAAGGCGACGGTCTTGAAAACCGTTAGGCGGGCAACCGTCTCGGGGGTTCGAATCCCTCCTCATCCGGTTTACTTGAAATCACGCACACTCAACGAATCATTGGGAATCATGTGCTCATTGGATCATTACCCCAGAAAAAATCCTAGTAGAAGAAAATATCCTATGATGTAGAACACGACAAATTCGCCAAAGTCGATCATGGCCATACTCCTTGAATGAGTATTACTTTCGAATCAACGGGATATAACTCGTAAACAACCGTGTTAGCCGTACCCACTATCATATAGTAAGCCACGGATACGATCCACCACGAGTAACTCAAACCTTCACGGTTCGGTGCCATCAGAGCCCGTTACAACTTGGGGTAAGTTATCGTGTTCACCTCATGGGTGCAAGACATGACTATTAAGGCTCGCCTTATCCTCTACGGACGGCGTAACGGGCCAATTCCACACTGTTGTGCCTGATGGATGACATCCAACGCTTCATCGGAAGACCCATCCTTGCAGCCAATTCGGAGGAGAAACAAAAGAACGGCGCTATTGGACGAACCATGCATATCCCGCTAACTTAACAAATGGGATCAACGAACTAACCAAAGCATTTACCGTTTTACCAGCGATCAACCGGATGGGTAATAAACGCATGATACATAACGATTTCTCCAGAGGCATCATCTACCCAATAGCCGTAATCCTCTTGTTTGTTCTCTCGCCATACACTTCCCCTGCCATGGCTCAACATTGTTGTGGACCGGGACAATCGCAGGGGTGGAACCAACATTCGGTGTTGAACGACAGTTGGATGTCATCTTTACCCACAGTCATGCAACATGATGACACTGCGGAATCATCGGACGATGAATCCAAAGACGAAGAGGAGAAGGAAAAATGGGATGTGGATCATCCACCCGGGCCTTGGGATGACGTGGCTATCATCACGGATGAAGGCACGTGGATGAGTCTCGATGTCAGCCCGGATGGGAAGGAAATTGTTTTCGATATGCTTGGCGATTTGTACACATTGCCGATCGAAGGCGGGCAGGCCAAGTCCTTGACAGCCGGCATATCCTGGGACATGCAACCCACATTCAGCCCGGATGGTCAGCGCGTGGTCTTCACTTCAGACCGAGGCGGTGGAGACAATATTTGGATCATCCATCGTGATGGCAGCGACCCCGTAGCTGTCACCGACGAAGATTTCAAACTGCTAAACAGCCCTACTTGGACGCCGGACGGGCAGTACATCGCCGCTAGAAAACACTTCACGTCGCGACGATCTATCGGTTCCGGGGAGATGTGGCTATACCACCACACCGGCGGCAAAGGCCTGCAGATGACAAAAAAGCCCAACGATCAGAAGGATGTCGGTGAGCCGGCTTTTTCGCCGGATGGGCAATACCTGTATTTCAGTCAAGACACAACACCGGGCAAACAATTTGAGTATAACAAAGACCCCAACAAGCAAATCTATGTGATCAAACGCTTGGATCGCAAAACCGGTGACATTGAAGATTTTGTCACCGGACCCGGCGGATCCATTCGGCCAACACCATCACCGGATGGACAATGGTTAGCTTTTGTCAGGCGCGTACGTAATGCAAGTGTCCTATTTCTCAAAGACCTAGCTTCAGGTCAGGAATTACCACTCTATGACAAGCTCGAACGCGATATGCAGGAGACGTGGGCGATACACGGCGTTTACCCGGCCTTTGCCTGGACACCGGATAGTAAGTCCATGGTCTTCTGGGCAAGCGGGAAGATTCATCGCATTGACATCACCTCGAAAAAAGTAAGCGAAATTCCGTTTTTAATAAAAGACCATCGTCAAGTGGCCAAGGCCTTGCGCGTGGCTGTTGAGGTCGCTCCAGAATCATTCGACGTCAAACTATTACGATGGGCATCAGTATCTCCGACAGGTAAGGCTGTGGTATATCAGGCGCTGGGTCATTTATATCGCAAATCATTGCCTGATGGTAAGCCCACGCGACTGACAAAACAGCACAATCATTTTGAGTTTTATCCATCATTTTCACGCGACGGTAAGCATATTGTATACACTACCTTCAGCGATTCAGATTTAGGAAGTGTGCGGGTTGTGGATGCCAACGGCGGTGAAGGACGTATCGTCTCGCCAAAGCCCGGCCATTATGTAGAGCCTGTTTTTTCGCCGGATGGCAGCCGGATTGTCTATCGCCGTATAGGTGGTGGTTATCTGCGAAGTCCAACTTGGTCACAGGACCAAGGTGTCTACGTCATCGATCTGCGTAACAATAAATCTCATCTGGTATGCAAAAAAGGCTCATCGCCACAATTCGGGACGGATCATGATCGTCTATTTCTGACACGTTTCGAACGAAAGGAAGATAAAACAAAACGATTGTTAATTAGCCTGGACCTGGACGGTAGCGACGAACATACGCATTATAGTTCTGAAAATGCTACCGAGTTTCGCATTTCTCCCAATGGTCAGTGGCTAGCGTTTACTGAACGATTTAACGCTTACATCACACCATTCGTATATACCGGACGAGAAATTGACATTGGCCCAAAAAGCAGAGCCATACCCATCACGAAAGTCTCGCGCGACGCAGGACAGTTTCTTCATTGGTCTGGGGATAGTACCCAGCTTCATTGGATATTGGGGCAGGAACTATTTTCCCGTAATTTGAGTGAAGCGTTTAGTTTTATTGGCGACGCGCCGGACGAACTTCCTGATCCACCGGAAACCGGAGTCAATATATCCTTTTCGTTCAAACACGATGCACCGCAAGGCTCAATCGCCTTTGTCGGTGGTCGAATCATTACGATGGACGGGGACAAGATCATTGAAGATGGTGTGATTGTCATTGATCAAAATCGCATTACAGTCGTCGGGCCACGTACACAAATCACGGTTCCCAACAATGCTTTGACCATCGACATCAACGGCAAGACCGTTATGCCGGGTATTGTCGATGTGCATGCACATGGGGCGCAAGGCACGGCTGGTATCATTCCGCAGCAGAATTGGATGTCCTACGCCTCTCTGGCTTTTGGCACCACCACGATCCATGACCCTTCCAACGATACAAACACAATTTTCGCTGCATCAGAGCTAGTCAAAGCAGGGCTGATTCGTGGCCCGAGAATTTTCTCTACCGGCACCATTCTTTACGGGGCAAAATCTTCATTCAAAGCAGTCGTCAACAGTCTTGATGATGCGCAGTCGCATTTACGTAGAATGAAAGCGGTTGGGGCTATTAGCGTGAAAAGCTATAACCAACCCCGGCGCGATCAACGCCAACAAGTGATCACGGCTGCCCGTGAAATTGATATGATGGTCGTGCCGGAAGGTGGTTCGCTGTTCCAACATAATATGACCATGATCGTAGATGGCCATACCGGCATTGAGCACGCTATTCCGGTCGAGCGCGCGTACCAAGACGTAACCCAATTATGGTCAGCATCGCAGACCGGCTATACGCCTACTATCGTTGTGGGATATGGCGGCATCTGGGGTGAAAATTATTGGTATCGATACACCAAGGTATGGGCCAATGAGCGACTACTTAGCTTTGTGCCTCGGTTTGTAATTGACCCACGCGCACGCCGGCGCTTTACAGCACCCGAGGAAGAGTACAATCACATCCGTATCGCCGCATATTGCAAAACGCTCGTCGATGCCGGTGGTCATGTTCAACTTGGTGCACACGGGCAGATGGCCGGACTGGCGGCGCATTGGGAGCTTTGGTCATTCGTACAGGGCGGCATGACGGAACTTCAAGCCATTCGCGCAGCTACGATTGACGGCGCACGTTACGTTGGCCTCGATCTTGATATCGGTTCCTTGGAAAAAGGCAAACTCGCAGACTTTATCATTATCGACGGCAATCCGCTGGAAGACATCCGCCAATCGGAATCCATTTCACTAACTGTCATCAATGGACGTGTCTTTGATGCCAAAACGATGAACGAAATCGGAAACGAACCACAAAAACGTAAACCATTTTTTTGGGACTCCGATTACCGTTCGCTCCATTGACGTATAAGCTATGTGGGGGAGTCGATAACAAGATACCACGTTCGTTATCCTTCCAAAGTAGACCATGCAAATGTGGTTGACAGAGCGCAATCGCATTGTGCAGTTGCACAACTCCTGTCTTTACAAGAGGTTATGATTATTTATCTCAACCCGCCCGTTCCGCTTTCCGACATACGATGGACGCAATAGCGCCGATTCCAATCGCGATGAGGCCATAACGTTTCGACCATATCATCGCGCAAACATAGACGGTCATATAGACTTTGTCTCCTTGGAGGAATGGGCCATGAAAATTATTCAATGGATCATCAACATGCTTGAAGGATTTATCCCACTAATTTCTTTAGGAATGGAAGGCTAGAGTAAGCTTTATTGTTGTGTAGCGAGCCGCGGGTAAATCCTGCGGTCGCTGTACAAACAATGACATTACTCAGCGGTGATGGAAACAGGAAGGAATTCGCATGAATTACCCGCTGTCTGTTGAAGAAACGCTAATCTTGCGTTGGGTCGGTCGCGTGCTGCCGACGATGGCTATCGCTGTCATTGCGGCATTAAGCAGTCTTTCGTTTTCTTCGGCTGGATGGTAAGCGTATCGTTGAGTACCGAACCTAGGTCTTGCACTGAGTGTCGCTTACGGTCGAGTATCCGATGACGATTGCGAACAAACTCGACCCACATTGAACCCGACATTGGCATGAGCAACGAAAAACCAGCCATGCCACCATACACGCCAGTCGAATGTTCGCTAAGCACAAACCATGCAAAACATCCACAGGCTCCGATGAAAACCGCGAAGTGAACCCGGTGGCGCCAGACATCCTTATCAAACATCTGCAAACGGGCAAAACGCATAGGCATCAAACATCCCACGGTAGCCATCAATAACACAAGAGGCAAAATTGTGACCACAGGCAGGAATGCCGTACGATAGTATTTTCTGTTCAACAGTGATGTCATCACGTCAGCTTGTAAAAACACACCTGGCACGCTTTCAACCACCTGCTGGCCATACCTCGCTCGATGTCTGTCTGAAGCAAATCCCAAACGCGGTTGCCTACAATCTCCAATGAGCACGAGTTTACCGGCAACCATTCGTGCCACATCGGCATCATCAGCAGTAAGCAACTTCTCATAGGGTAACGTGCGAGACGCCCAAGACTTGGGTGAATGTAGTGGACTGGCCAAGCCATATAGCCAATCCCCTACTTGAACGCTAGGGCCAACAACCTGACTCTCCCATGACTTGGTCGCGTCGATCATGTCGCGTTCTCGAAGATAAGTATCCGGCCCGGTTTGGTATAATAGTGATAGCTTTCGGCTCGTTGGGCGTACGTCTAGATCGAGCACCGCGTCTGGATGGAGGATTGAGGACAAGGCCGCCAGTGAAAGCGCCGGTATGGATACACCGTCTTTTCGAGATACAGCTAGGACGAACTCACCCTCACGTTTGACCATATCCCGCGAGACAATAGCACCATGTCGAAGCTTGGAACCTAACATGCTCAATAAGGTGGAACTTAACTCAGGGTGACCCGTTTTATCGTAGTTTTTGGCAGCCAGTACGACAGGAATACCGGCTTCGTCCAATCGCATAACAGCTTGGGCTAGTGCTTTGTCCCCGGGTTGGTCGGAACGAAAATAGTAATCCCAAACCACCGAACTGGGCCGGGCTAACACGAATCTCTCCATCAATCGCCCATGCAGACCGCGCCAACTACGTAGGTCACCCGTCACACCTTCGATACCCTGCGCCCGGGCGTACGCCGTAACGGCTTCAACCGTCTGATCGGAAACGCCAACAATGGCCACGCTATCTTGCACGTTGGCTGATGCACCCGTGCCCGCCGCCGGCATACTGGATCCCAGATAAGCCGTCCCTTCGACTTGCCAGCGTACATCAAACAGTTGCGTTGACGCCCATATAGCCAGACCGACACAAGCCACAAACACCGCCGCAAACCCCCATCGTGATTTCGTCGCCGCACCAATAGCGAGTCGACGCAAGCGGTAGCGTATGGATAATGGCTTAGTACGAATACGCCTGTCCTGACAATAAGCCATAAGATCATCAGCCAGTGCTTGCACGCAACTCAGCCGTGATGACCGTTCCCATGTCAAACATCGCTCGATAAGCGTCTGTAAATCTCGACCACGGTGGATATCGTTCAACTCAGGCTTACGAGGCAACTGTGTGCGAATACGATCAAGCAAGGCTTCTTGCGGCGATTTATCCTGCGTCGCGGCCAGTGGATACGGATAATCACCGTCAGTGACAATCTCAAAGAGCATCACACCCAACGACCATATATCGCTGCGCTTATCAGCTGAGCCACTGACACCACCCCACGCCTGCTCAGGGGACATATACTTGAGCGTGCCGAGCACATCGCCGAGATGGGTAATCGTGTGGCGTGCGGAGCTACTCCAGTCCGTGGCAGATACGCTACAAATGCCAAAATCCAAAATATGCGGATAGCCGGCTTCATCGATGATGATGTTGCGCGGTTTGAGGTCTCGGTGTACGACACCCACGCGATGGGCATCCCCCACCGCCTGACATACGCGCTGAAAAACGGTTAGTTTATCAACTAAACTGTCACATCGTTCAATAAGATATTCATCGAGGTGCGTACCGTCGATATAATCCATCACAAAATATTGCGTGTCGTTTACAGTGCCGGATTCAAGACACTTGACGACCCAAGGAGATTCAATCCGCTCGAGGACGCGAATCTCGCGTTCAAATCGGTCACGCTCCATGTTACCCGATAAACTCAAGACTTTCAGCGCCACAACCCGAGGCTGATCCTTCATCCACCATGCTTTGTACACCACACCGAAACGCCCACGGCCAATCTCTTTGACAATGCGACAATTTTTGATCTGCGGCTGCATGGAATTGCGCCCTAACTCGAAATACTTTTGCAGGCAACCTCGACAACACGATAAGTGTTTGTCCATACCCACACGATGCGCACTGCCAAGTCGGTCATGCGCATGGGCGGCAATCGTGGCTTGATCAGGACATGGGCTTGGCATAGGCATGATCGTGCTCAGCTGACATTCTCATTCTTGATGTTCCATCATAACTGAAGGGACGGGTTGGCGAAATCCGAGCCGTGCCCGTCAGGAAACGGTTTCCCTGCGCCCGTTCCCGCATCCCGATTCCGCTGTACATCGGGACGCTTTGATTAATCCAGTATCGGCGATCTGCACAAAGTGCGCTTACGGAATTTAGACTCTGGCTGTAACAGTCCCCCCAATTGCCCTGATTTCTCAATAAGCAACACTAAGACTTCATTTCTTGAGTCAACACGATGATCCGGCTGGTTGATTAGGGTTATAACAATGAGGCGAGTTTTCGCTTGAGTATTTTCCCTGTCGGGCCGGTGGGCAATTTGTCACTGATGATGACGCGACGTGGGGTTTTGTAGCCCGCCAGCTTTTGCTTGGCGTGAATTTTCAAGGCACTTTCGTCAACACACGCATGGGGAGACAGTATAACAAACGCTATAGGTACTTCGCCCCGCACGTCGTCCGGGCAACCTATGACTGCGGCTTGCATGACCGACTCGTGCGACTCCAGCACATGCTCAATTTCGCGTGGGAATACGTTTTCTCCACCCACAATCATCATATCCTTCACACGGCCTGTGATCGTAAGATAACCGTCCGCATCGAGCTGTCCGACATCGCCGGTACAGTACCACCCATCCTTGGTAATGACTTCGGCTGTTTCTTCCGGTCGTTTGTAATAGCCTTTCATCACACCCAAGCCTTGCACTTGAATCTCCCCATCCTCGCCGCGTGGGCAAAGCTGACCATCTTCTCCTACGATTTGAATTTTCGTATGGGGTATGGCTAGGCCCACAGTATGCTCACGGTAATGGGTTTGGGTGCATAGACTGACTACCGGCGATGTTTCCGTCAGACCATATCCTTCACGCAGGGTAATGTTGTATCGATCCTGAAAGGCTATGCGCACGGTATCGGATAAAGGCTCGCCACCACTGACGGCGATGCGGACCGAAGCGAAGGTATCAGCGTTTGTGGATTTCGTCCGTAGTAGCGCGGCGTACATGCTCGGAATAGCCATCATGACCGTGATACGCTGCTTGGCAATCGTACGCGCGACAGCCGCCGGGTTGAACCGCGGCACCGCATACACATAAGCCCCCATGTACATGGGTAGCAGCACATTAGCGGTTAATCCAAAAACATGGAAAGGCGGTAGCACATTAAGAAAACGCTGGTTCGGATCGATGTTCAGCGCGGTGATGGTGTCCTGACAGTTTGAAGCCAAGTTCTCATGCGTTAGCTCTACCCCTTTAGGCTGACCGGTCGTGCCGGAAGTGTATAGGATCAACGCGGTATCATCGGGCGAAACGTCCGGCAGTACCGGCTTCGGCATGACGCTTGCCCATAGCATACCCCGTTTTAGTGGAAGGTTTTCTAGATAGGCCGCGCGGACCGGTAGCTTAGACAACAAATCGCTAAAGTGCCGCGCGCTAATCACCAAGTCCAGTTCTGCATCTTTGACAATACCGGCCAGCTCCTCGTCGGCCAGCAAGAAATTGAGCGGAACCGCTTTTCTCTTAGCCCAAAGCACACCTAGGAAAACGGCGGGAAACATGCTGGATGCGGGGAGGAGAATGCCCACGCGGTCACAATCGGTCAGGCGACGAATGATCCGACGCATGACCATAGCGAGCCGGATCACCTGCCCATATGTAAGCTGACGCGACGCATCCTCTACGGCTACGGCACTGTTAGACTGTGACGCTTTATCTACAATTCCGTGAAGTAACACACCGCGCCCTCACCCTTGGTTCCACGAAATTACGAGACTATGCCCGTTGACGCGTACTGTCCATCCTACAGGGCAGCGAGCGTAACTGAGGAAAAGCACGGGCAAACGTCGCTACAGACGACTCTCCTGAATCCACGACACTTTTGCCGCGACGCATGCCCATGCCACTCGACACTGCCCATACCACCGCACTCAAGGTCGCACAAACTGCCATGCAACATCCGTCCCATATTACGAACGTTTCCAGCATAGATAAATCCACACATCCTTCGATCCGAAACCCTCATAGGTAACGGCCCTTACCCCATTTTCCGATATACCAGCCGACCCGCATATGCCGGCACGTTTTCCGTTGAGGTTTGTCTAATGAACACCCCGATATGCACGCAAGAAAGTTCAGTACCAACCACTAAGCAGCGTAGCCAACGCCTCGTTGAATTGCTACGCACCCATTACGAGGCGTTGAGAGATGTTCGCCGGGGTATCTGCATGCTCAACGGTGGTCAATACGAGGAAGCCCAAGCCGCGTTTAGCAGCGCAGCGGCACAAGGGTGTGCTGACCGATCGCTACCGGCTTTCCTCGCAGCCTGTCTTATTGGACGCGGGCAACCGCGCGACGCAACTCAGTACTTCGCCGACATGGTGGCCCATGACGAAACGGATACCCAGGCTCAGATAAGACTGGCGCTGGCGCTATGGGCCGGCGGCAGTCAAGACGAAGCTATACTGTCACTCAGAGAAGCTATCCGCTGTGACCGCGAAAATGCAACGCTTCATTATCAACTGGGTACCTTGCTCACGGTGAGGGATCGGATTGAGGAAGCAGAACTACGCTTCACGCAGGCCATAACCATCCAACGGGACTACGCCGACGCTTACGTGAGCCTAGCCATGTGCTGTGGTGTACGACGGGCGCCGATCGAAGCCGTGAAGTATTTACGATACGCCCAATCCATCCGTCCGTATGACGCACACATCGGCTTGCTTCTTACCCAATCCGCCCGCGCTGTGGAGCAGCAAGGATACACACTAGCCGTACATGCTCAAATGCCGGACGAGGATCATCTCGCCGACGAAGTGGGCATAAAACAGCTATCGCACATCATCGAGCAGGAACCGGACTTTATCAACGCCTTCCTATCCATACCTCTCGATCAGATAGATACGAACATTTTTTCCATGCTTCTTGGCACCATACAAATCGCATTAGAACGCCAGCCGGAGCACGCCGAACTTCACTACCATTGCAGCCAAGTACTTAAGCGTCTTGGCCGTGAACACGAAGCCATTGACGAAGCGGAACGCGCCGTTGTGCTCGACCAATCCGACACCAAGGCTCTGATTAGCCTAGCCAATCTTTATCATGCTACCAACCGAAACGATGACGCCACTTCTCGCTTGGAGCAAGCCATCGCGCTTGGTGCAGACTACGCCGACGTACATGTGCTACTCGGTCATTTATATCGAGATGGTGGACACTTAGATCGCGCAAAATCTGCTTATGAGCGTGCGCTGGCCATCAACGACAATTTAGTCGAAGCCCAACAGGCATTGACTTCATTAACTACGTAATCATTCGCGGCGAATAGTATGTCATTTTTATTAGAGATATTGGGTCGCGGCTTAATCAGCGAACTCTCTGCAGTCTTCGATGAAGACCTGCAAGACGGAGCGGTTGCACCGATGAGTGATGGTAGCGCCCCCGCTTCATCGACTTTAGACGACTCCACGCAATTAGCCGTCACGCGCCTGCTCCAGTCCGACTATCCATTAGCCTACGAACTCTTTTCAGGCATTCTCGAAGATCAACCCCACAACTTGACCGCTCGTATCGGATTAGCTTGCGCATGCGATGAACTCGAGATGCCCGGTGACGCTATCGAACTATTGGAAGATGTCGTCGCTCGACATGACGACCACGCCGTGGCCTGGTTCGGCTTGGGATTTTGCTATGAAAAAGCAGCTCAGATCGAACGCGCCATCGCCGCTTATGAAAACGCGATCGACATCACGCCGGAATTACGCAATGCCCATGAACGACTGGCCGCCATATATCTCAAACTCGACAACGTAGATATGGCTATCACCCATTACGAGCACATTTGCTGGTGCTTACCGGGAGACATTGAATCCGCCATCACGCTGGCTAATCTATATATCCGGGCAGAACGCCATGAGGATGCCATCGAAAAATTTGAGCAAGCCCTCGCACTTGATCCCGACAATTGGGATGCCCAACAAGATTGCATCAGCGCATTCACCGATGCCGGTCGACACCATGAGGCGATCGAGATGCTCGAAGATGTACTCGGTCAATATCCCAACAGCGCCGAACAACAGATTCGCTTGGGCGATCTATACAAAATGGTCGGTCGTCATGAGGAATCGCTACGAGCCTATGAGCACGCCGCAGCGAATAATCCGGAGTACCTCGAAGCTGCGATTAAGACGGGACGGGGACAACTGCAAGCAGGCAGGTTTATCGAATCGGTCCGATCCTATAGCCGGGCGGTAGACCTAAACGATCGCTTCGTGACCGCTTATGTCGGCCTTGGCGTATCGCAACAGGCATTGGGCAAGACGCAAGATGCGGCTGCGAGCTTTGATCTGGCGGCTGAGATAGAGCCTAATAGTACCCTCTTATTCAGTGAAACGGCTAGATTGCAATTGGAATGCATCGCGGCCCAGCAAATGAACAAGTATATATCACCCGGCGCCATCGCCCAAGGAGGTACAAGTGCCGGCTCCTCGACAGTGGACAATATGTTGGACCAGCAAATTGCTAAAATTCAACAGACGCTACAACGACGTCCCAACTATGCCGATTTGCATTATCGCGTGGCACAACTTCTACAACATCGCGGTGATTTGCCCGCCGCTATCAAAGCCTATCGCCAAGCCGTGCAGATCAACCCCCATTATCTGAAAGCATTGACCAAACTTGGTATGGCACTTCGCGAAATGGGTGAAGATGATGAGGCCATCGAAGTCTTCCAGCAGGCGCTGGATGTTGATCCACAAGCGGTGGACCTTCATTATCAGCTCGGATTGATCTTCGCTGATCGACGGCAATTCGCTCAAGCGATTGAGAAGTTCGAACTTGCTATCGAAGCTGAGCCAGAAAACGAAGACTATATCGCCAATGTAGCCCTATCATTACAGGACATGGGCCTCATAGATCGAGCGACAGCCAGTTGGCAGGCAGCCGCAGACCTCAACGAAGCCTCTTGTTCTCCATCCCCGTCAAGACCATAACACGAATGATTTGTCACAGCTAAGAAGTCGGGTTTCATAGGTTAGTCCCGACGCACATCTGTCATTGCCGGGCTTGCCCAGAGAGTGAGTTTATCGGACGATACCTTTCTAATAGCAATGTTTGACAATCTCTGTTATTCACGGTATACTTTTAGCGAATGGAGAATCGATGCCATGAACGTCTCTTTAACCCCGACGCTTGAGGAACTCGTCCAGCAAAAAGTCGCCACCGGACTGTACAACTCGGCCAGCGAGGTGATTCGTGAGGCCCTGCGGCTTCTTGAAGAGCGAGACGAGATGCGCAAGATGAAACTGGGAATGCTTCGCAAGGAAATCAGCGTCGGACTCGACCAGTTTGAACGGGGTGAAGTGAGCGAGTATGACGACCAGTCGCTCAACACCCTTGCGACCGACGTTAAAGCCAAGGGGCGCAAACGCCTCGTCGCAAGGAATAAACCACGGGCATGAGCCGATATCGCATTTCCCGCCAGGCTCGTTCAGACCTGGATGACATCTGGCTCTACATCGCTTCGGACAACCTCAGCGCTGCCGACCACTTCATTGACCAACTTGTAGGCAAGTTCCAGACGCTGACCACACAGCCCGGCATCGGTCGCACCAGAGATGAACTCGGCGAATCACTTCGTAGCTTCCCCGTTGGGAATTACGTCATCTTTTATCGTCCGATGCAAGACGGGATCGAAATCATCCGCGTCCTGAGTGGTTTCCGCGACATTCCAAACGTCTTCACGGGCGACTGAACCGCAAACGCGTGCTCACCATGAGTTGTTTCATCGAACGCCCGATAAGCGGTGCGTGGGCGGCATGGACATACGCCGCGGATCGGGCTGTCGAAGCCATATGGAAGCTGATTGCGGCGTTTACCCGTGCCACCCTCGATGAACCCGATAAATAAGCTGTGACACCGCACTCGAACTATGTAAGCGAAAAAGATGGCAGAACTGTAGACTTATTCGCTTGCAAAATAGTATACACCTTTGTATACTATAAGTGGTGTCGGTAGTTCTGAAGGAACAGAATAGAGGCGTTTAGGAATGGCAAAATCGAGAAAAACAAGCGATAAAGCGATGCTCCGGGTTACGACTGAGACACGCGATACGCTTAGGGTGATGGCCGAGGAGAAGGGTAGCTCCATGCAAGGGGTAGCCGAAGAGGCTATCGAAGCCTATCGCCGGCAGATGATCCTCGATGAGACTACCGAGGCTTATACGCGCCTTCTTCAGGATGCCGAAGCCGCGTCAGCCCTGAAAGCCGAACAGTCCGATTGGGATGTGACCCTGGGTGACGGGCTGGAGGATGACTAGTTATGACCTTACCTTCCAGAGGTGAGGTGTGGCTTGTCGATCTCGGCAACAACCCCGGCTTAGAGCAAGGCAAACGTCGCCCGGCCCTGGTGGTATCGGTGGACCGATTCAACCACGCCCCCATCGCCTTGGTCGTCATCGTTCCCATCACAAGCACGTATCGTCACATTCCCATGCACATCGAGGTATTCCCACCGGAGGGAGGGCTGAAATACCATAGCTGTATTCAATGCGATCAGCCGCGGTGTATTTCGCGCGTTCGCTTAGTCCATCGCGTGGGTGCCGTAGGTGTGGATACTATGGAGCAAGTTGAAGATCGCCTGCGTATCCTCCTGGACCTGTAGGTCTCAAGTCAGAGCCGCATGGCGCCAGCTTGCGGACCAGATGTCTCAACATAGCCACTTGCGTCCCAATGGCAGTACGTTTCCAGGCTTGCGCCGACGCTCTGACATGGTTCGTCGACGATACTGTTATGGCCTCAGCCCTTGGGATCGGTCATGAAAATATTTGCCAAACCTTGCCAAATATGCTATACTCTCATCAGGAGGTGTGCGCGACCATGACCACGATGAATATCTCATTACCCGACGCGTTGAAGGCTTTCGTAGATGAACAAATTGCCAACGGCGGCTATAGCACCGCCAGCGAATATGTTCGCGAGCTGATTCGCCATGCCCAGAAACAAGCCGCCCAGGAGCGGCTCGAAGCGGCGCTACTGGATGGCCTTGATAGTGGTGAGCCGATACCGGTCACGCCGGAGTTCTGGGAGAACCGGCGGAAGGAGCTTGAAAAACGGCTAAACAAACCCAGTAAAGCCAGGAAGGCCAAGTGACCACACACATCCTGATACGCCCGAAGGCACAGGCGGACATGGATGACACCGCTGAATATCTGAGTCAGGAAAATCCCGAATCCGCTAGACGCTTCCTTGCCGCTATTGAGGAGACCATCCAACAACTGCTTACTATCCCGGGCCTTGGCCGGGTTCGAAAGTATCTCAACCCCAAACTCAAAGACTTGCGCTCCTGGCGCATCCGCGGTTTCGAGAAATGGCTGGTCTTCTACCGCCCCACTGACGACCGAATCGAAATCGTTCGCATTCTTCACGGCGCACGCGACCTCACACCCCTCCTGTCGGAGGAAGGAGGATGACTCACAAAATCGTCAAAGTCGCGCGCACGAAGCTTTCCGTACGGCAGCGCATACGTGGATGATCAAACTGATTCAGCCGGCGGGTAGGGTAGCCGTATTCATTATGCCCTGACACCGACCAGCTATTGATTCAACAATTGCTTCACGACATCTTCAAGTTCAACCCCGTGATTGATGTCATACACATTGCCGTCTCGGTCTAACACGATAATGCAAGGCACGGCATAGATGTCCAAACTCTTGCCGCCACCAACATTGACGATCTTCTGATCGATGCAGTTAGGCCAGGGTGTCATGTCTCGTCGAAACACGCGCTTCATGAGTTCCGGATCATTATCAATCGATACACCTAGTATATCAAGCCCCTGTCGGCTATGTTTGGTTAGCAAGTACATAAGATCAGACCAAAAAACAGTCGATTTCTTGTGGTGCCCAGACCAATATTCTATGACCAAGACTTTACCTTTGTAGTCATCCTTCGTGGAGATACGCCGACCATCGCGCGATGTATAAATGACGTCGAACGGCTTACCGAGTAGCTTAGGACGAAGTAATTCCTCCTGCGCAATCAACGTATTCGTATCTTCAGGATAGTCCTTCACAAAACGCTTCAGAATTTTCGTCGCCTCCTCAAGACGCTCAGCTAATACCAGATTCTTAATCAGGCTCGCATAGGCAATCGGACGCTTGTTGGATGTCGGAAAATCTTCGATATAAGCACGATAACGCTCCATGGCACCACTAAGCCGCTTCTTTCCAGGCATGCCTTCCGCGCGAGCGCCATACACAAAAGCTTGAATGGCGTACCAACGATTCTCCGCATCGAGTACCGGCTCCGGTTTATTTTTGGAAATCTTCTCCGTCAATTCAAGAAGCCGCCGCAACGCGTCCGGCGTAAATCGTGATAAATCCGCAAGCAGTTTGAGTTTCGTCACTAAGGCCGTTGTTCTCGCACTACTGTTGGGATATTTTTGCAATAATTCATCCACCGCAGCAATGGCTTGCTGATGACGCGAAAAGAAGTCACCCGTATTGTCTGCTGCCGTCGCTTGCGGTGATGATAATTTCGCTATCCGCGCAATCAACTGCTCTTCCGTCGGTTCGTCTTCTGACTGTGCCCATGATAATGACGAACATGTATACAACGCGGCTGTGATGACCACCATCGTCATCGCATAGGACTGTTTACCATTAAACCTGAACATTTTTTCTGACCTCACTCTGCGAGATAACATAATCAACCGCCATACATTAGCGTAACAAGGGGATGATTCAACCGCATACATGGCTTTGACAAGCACCAATGCTACACCAGCCGCTTGAAGCGACGCTTTGTTACAGGGGAATGACAACCATCTGATCGTCCTGACAATATTGCTTGAGACGTGAGGCCAGTGGTGTGAGTTCGGTCATTTGTGCACCTTGCCGAGGTGGCCGTCCCCCAAAGCCAAAAGTTAGCGATGTTGAGACGATGTCTTCCTGTAATAATCGATTACCAAAGCATCCTTCCGCCCACGTAACATCCGGGCAGCAACCTAGAAAACTAAGACCTGCGGCTGACAAAAGGCTGGTCTCCCCCACCATGCACCCTAGTTGAATGCCCACGCCTTCTCGCCGGGCATACGAAGCCAGGCGCAGTGAAGGCATAAGACCGCCACACTTACTAATACGGATATTGAAATGATCGGCTACACCAAGTGCTACCAGTCGCTTGGCATCTTCTAAGTCCACCAGTGATTCATCGTGTACAATCGGTAAAGGGAGTCTGGTTTTTTTGGGAACAAGCAACAACTCTTGGCCGTGACCCACCGGCTGCTCCACCGCCTCAATGGGATACTTGGTCAACCAATCGAGGGCTTTGTCGATTTCGTTCTCTCCCCAGTGACCATTGGCATCCACCCGCAATCGTACACGCCCCCTGGCCAGCGGTCGGCGCAAATAATGAACCACTTTCTCCAGCCGCTCTTCGTCGTCGGGAAATCCAACCTTTAATTTGAAGCATCGCAAGCCGCCCCAGTACATCTTACGTAATTGTTTAGTAAGTCTATCAAGATTCGACGTGGCTAATACGCCGCTAAAGCGCGTATCATCCAAGCTTCCCGGCGTTCCAAAACCAGGTATGCCCATCCACTGCACCACGTCTTCCACGCTGCGATGGAAACATTGCATCATGGCATCGAGCAAGGCCAGTTCCACGGCCCCGCGCGCACTTGTAATCCTGTGCCCGTGGTCATCATGAAAAGTAAGCCCGTCTATAAAAGTGAGCGCCTCCGGAAAACTCTCAGGATGAAAGTCTAGCAGTGCCGGTGTGAAGACTTGCTCAATGGCTTCGACCACGGTCTCTGCCGTTTCGCCGGTCACATAAGGTCGGGCAACGGATTCGCCATAACCAATTGCACCGTTTTGACACTCAACACATACAACAACAGGGTCCGCATGGTTTCGTTGGGCTGCGGCGTGCTCTACATTACTACGCAGGGGTATGCGAAGCGGATAGATGGTCACGCGTTGAACAACAGCTCGCTTCACCTGCCCATCCGCTTGACCATATACCACTTCTTATGAATTCATGAACGATCAGCACTGCCGAATGCCATTGTATCTACGAATCAAATAAAAAAAGCACTAAAGCCTGCGTTGTTACGGCGTATGAGGCTTCTGAACGATAATCGATTTTTCAGCATGGTCCGAAGTACGTACTTGAACGAGAACACCGGATAATAAAACTATAACCGCTGCTAGAAACAGTAATATGTTGAGCCAAGATCGTGATTTGTCTCTCATGGCTACAAACGCTTGAGACTTCCCCGCTAAGCCGCTGGCGATGAAAAACACACCAAGCGCAGCCATAAATTTGACGCCGAAAATGGCGTGATAGGGCATCGGTTCCATTTTCGCCGGCAGAACCAACACCATAAAATTCAAACCGCCGGTTAGAAGCAACAGCCCTATACAACCAAATACAAACTTCGACCAGCGAGACCGTACGGCCTCGCGCAAGCGATCATGGTCCCCCGCTGACAGTGTTTCAGTAGCTGCCGGCGTTAACACGAATCGAAGAAACGCTGCGCCACCAATCGCCACGATGACAGCCCCGATGTGCAACCATCGTGATACGATGACTAGAAAGTCCATGTCGCCCATAAATTTTTCTCACTTTTCATTCGTAATTGGGTATAAGATAAACTCATTCAAACCTTACAGGATAGCAGTTTTATTAACCGTGAGCGAGCCGTTGGTTCATATGATGGTGGACTGTACGAAATGCGACACTAGAAAGCCATCATATCAATAGCATCCGTCTAAGGCTCTAATAGATCCGCTTGACTGAGCACTTCGAAATTCCGGCTCCGCAACACTTCCACAGCTTGCTCCAGGCTATCCGGCAACACCACAATGGCTGCACACCCGCGCGGCCTCACAAGCAGTGCATAGGTGTAGTGAATACTAATTTCCGCACCCAGCAACGCTGCCCAAGTCTCGAGCAGCCCCCGTTTGCCATGCGGTATACTAACCGCTAGAAGCTCAGTCTCACTGATCTGAAAACCGGAATCACGCATGACATCATATGCCACATCCGGCTTGTCAAGCACCATACGACAGATGGCACAATCTACAGAATAGACCACCGAAACCGCCAATATGCGGACGTCAGTCTGGTCAAACAGCTTAGTGAGCCGAAAAATCTGCCCCACCCGGTTTTCGATAAAAACCGACTGCTGTCGTACGGTGGGGATGTCGTGAGAAGCAGCTGTCTCAAACGGTTCTAACATCATGATGCACAGTGTATCCGCTCTTCTCATGACGGAAAGCTTTTTTTTGCGTTAGCACAAGCTGAGGGTGCCATTTTCGCAGATAACCCGCCTGTCACCTTGGCAGATGGCAGTCATCGCACGCATGATACCGCAAAATAGAAAGCTCATAACCATTTTATTATCAATGACTTAAGATTATTCTAACGAAACGTCGATTTGGCATAGAGCCTGCAATCAAGTAACAACAACGCAATATGCACGGTGAGGCCGTGTGAATAAATATGCAAGGAGAAACTAATGTCAAAAGTCATTGGAATAGACCTGGGAACGACTAATTCGGTTGTCGCTGTGACCGAAGGTGATACCACTAAAGTGCTTACTAATGCTCAGGGTGCTCGTCTAACGCCCTCCGTGGTAGCCATCACGGATAAAGGAGAGCGACTGGTGGGTCAAGTGGCACGCCATCAACAGGTCACCAATCCGGAAAACACCGTACATTCTATCAAGCGATTTATGGGACGACGTCATAATGAAGTCAGTCAGGAAGAGAAAATAGTCCCCTACAAAATCGTTGGTGGTGCCCAAGAATTAGTCAAAGTTGAGATTCGCGGTAAAAAATATTCCCCTCCGGAAATCAGTGCCATGGTCTTACAAGACCTCAAGAAAACCGCGGAGGATTACCTGGGTGAGACAGTTACCCGGGCTGTGATTACAGTGCCTGCCTATTTCAACGACGCCCAGCGAAAGGCCACCAAAGATGCCGGTGAAATCGCCGGCCTTACCGTTGAGCGCATCATCAACGAACCTACGGCTGCTGCCCTGGCCTATGGGTTGGACAAAAACAAAGAACAAACCATCGCGGTATTCGACCTTGGTGGTGGTACATTCGACATATCCATCCTTGAAATTGACCCTGAAATCGGCACCTTTGAGGTTAAAAGCAGCAGTGGTGATGGCCACCTCGGTGGCGACGACTATGACGAAGAGCTCATTAACTACCTCGCCGGCGAATTCAAGAAGCAGGAAGGCATTGATCTACGCGAAGATCCGATGGCCCTTCAGCGACTTAAGGAAGCGGCAGAAAAAGCAAAGTGTGAGTTGTCTACCGTTCTTGAGACGACCATCAATCTACCGTACATCACAGCCACCGACAGCGGACCGAAGCACCTGCAAGTCACGATGTCGCGAAGTCAACTCGAGCAGTTAACCAAATCGCTGACCGAACGGTGTCGTAAACCTGTCATGGAAGTGCTTGAGGGCGCTAATATGACCGCTAAAGACATTGATGATGTCGTGCTGGTGGGTGGTTCGTCACGTATGCCTGCAGTTCAGGCATTATGCAAAGAGATATTTGGCCGTGAACCCAATAAAGGTGTCAATCCGGATGAAGTCGTGGCCATTGGTGCCGCCGTCCAAGGCTCCGTCCTTGCCGGCGAGCGTGATGACATCGTCCTTCTGGACATTACGCCCTTGACGCTTGGCGTGGAAACGATGGGGGGCGTGATGACGCCGCTTATCGAAGCGAATACGACCATTCCAACATCCAAGGCTGAGGTGTTTTCTACGGCAGCGGATAATCAAACCGAAGTGACCATTCATGTGTTGCAAGGCAACCGCCCCATGGCCAGTGATAACCGAACGCTGGGTAGGTTCAACCTTACCGGCATCGCACCAGCGCCGCGAGGATTGCCGCAAATTGAAGTCAACTTCGATATTGACCGTAACGGTATCATTAGCGTGTCAGCGAAAGATAAAGCCACTAGCAAGGAACAATCCATTCGCATCGAAGGCGGTGGCGGACTTAGCGATAGTGAAATCGAGCAGATGAAAAAAGAGGCTGAAAGCCATGCCGCGGACGATCTGAAAAAAGCTGAATCCGTGAAAGTTCGTAACGAGGCGGATAACTCCGCCTATCAGATTGAACAACAACTTAAAGAACATGGCGAGAAAATCCCAGCGGATGAGCGAGGCAAAGTCGAGGCTGCGATCAATAATCTCCGCGAAGCCTTAAAAGGAGATGACACAGAGGCTATCAAAAAGGCACAAGAATCGCTCATGCATGAGGCTCAAACTATCGGAAAGATCATTTATGAAGAAGCTGCGAAACAGCAACAAGCTGCGGCGGCTTCTGAGGGCCAGACACCCGCCCCGGATGCCTCTTCTACCGCTACGGATGACAACGTGATCGACGCGGAATTCGAAGTGAAAGACGCCAAATAGCACGTCCGTACGTATATTATATTGGCGGATGAAAATACAAGCCCACCAGTCATCATGCACTGGTGGGCTTTTTTTCAAGGCCGTATGCATGATCCCACAATTCCTTCCAGAATAGATGTCAAGCCCCTCCATGCAAGGCCCGAAAAACCTGTAGTCTTTGTGTGGAAACGTAACCGGGTGCGCAAACATTGCGCGTTGTGTGGTAAAGAATATCTCCACTTCGATGGAGCTACGACTAGATATGAAACAGCCAAATGATGTCGCTCACATCGATACACCTAACAAATTCGAAAGACAACGTGAGCTGAAGCCTCCGACTCAGGGAGCGGGCATGTTAGATTGGCTGGGTTCTAGGCCTTCGACTGCATCACTTGGCTCCATTTTGTTGATCGTGGGTGCCGTCAGTTTATTGATGCAGGCTATCGTATTTTTTGCCTCCGATCTTATTGTGACGCCCGATTCAGCCGGATACATTTCATTAGCCGAAGGAATTGTTAAGCATTTCGATTTTCGTCAAGAATACTTCCAGTTCCGAACACCCGCTTACCCCTTGTTTTTAGCCATAGTATTTAAGCTATTTGGAAACGCCAGTGCCATTGCGCTGCCTTGTCTGCAACATATCATGGTTGTAGGCAGTGTACTTCTCACTTGTTTGATTGCCTATGAACTCAAACCGTCGCGGAGCTTCGCACTCATAGCCGGTCTCATCGCAGCCGGAGGATTTCACTTCGGCGTTTACGCCAATGCCGTACTAACAGAAACGCCGTATGCGTTGATGGTCATGGTATGCGTATATTATTGTACACGTCACATGACACGCGGTTCATGCCAATGCATCATCCTGGCATCCATCGCTGCAGGATTGGCTACCTTGATCCGTCCCAGTGGTCAGGGTTTAATCTTGGTTTGTGTCGGTGTCGCAGGCCTGCGTAGTTACTATTCCATTCCGCTACTTCAATCAGATGTAAACGCGCCATCAAATCGTATCTCACGATCCAAACGACAAACGCAAAGACCTGCATTCAGGCTGGCTATTGCCGTCTTACCTGCCATGATGATTGTCGGACCGTGGATGTGCTACAAGGCAGCGCTTTATGGTAGATTCGAGTTATCTTACGCTGGCAACATGGCCTATTATCTTCGGGCGGTGGTTCATGATGGTGTAGACCCTTCCGGTTTTCCCGGCTACCCGCCAATACAGCTAGCGATCGAAAATGCAAAACAAGATGGATATATTAGCAAAGATAACGTTGTGCCGGATTATTATATGGCCGTGAGTGCATATCAATACACTTACAACACATCCCTTAGTAATGCTGCGTATGCCGTAGGTGAAGTGGGTCGACAGATGATGATTGCATCGCCCATCCGTGCGATCGCCAGAACGCCGCTTTATGCCTACCGTACTTACTTCATGCCTGACAACCTCTACCGATTCCTCCCTGAAGGCATCCCCGGACAAAATGGAAAGCTTGCCAAAAAAGCCATTTTGTTTGCTAGTGACTCCTACACGGAATCCGTCACGTCGCGTGTTGGCTATGATACCATGCATGCATATTTCCCCGTGCAACCATCGAAGGTTACCGCTATTACACGGTTATGGGCATCGTTTTGTACATGGTATCGCACAAGAATAGAGCTTGGGGATCCACTTTTGGGTTTATTGGATACGCCTTATGAGGAAATGATGGCTTTAGCTCTGCTCGGCGGCGTGATTTCGCTGTTAGGTAGCGACCGCTGGCTGTATTTATCACTAGGTTGCATACTCGCGTATCATACAGTCGTCACGTCATTTTATGGTGGTACGTTACCGCGATATATAGTACCCGTCTCCGGTCTGTTGAGTATATTTGTAGCCCTACCCATAAACTTAGCCTACGAAATATGCACATCACGATTGCGCATGCCTAAGCATGAAAGGTTGCCCAACATGTATGATGCGGTTCCGCTGTGACCCGGAGCAAGTTGTACTACACTGTCTCCGGTGCCGGTGGCTGGTGGGCAGGCAAACTTGATTGCCCATGTACTTGGCGTTTCGAAAGACACGGGTAAGCTATCGGGGTAAGAAATTGCTTACTCCGATAGTTTACCCATACTACCCATCACATGATCAGACGCTAGTAGGCTTACCGACCATCAGGATCGATTGACCAAAAGGTGGTGGAATAAAACGCTCGAAGGCATCGAGATAAGGCGCGAGGCGGTTAAGCAGGTTAGCCGGCCCGGATGGCACTAGCTGTCGTTTCAATATACGACTGGCAAAGAACCAACCAAAGTAACCCGGCATGTTGATGTAGGATGAGTGAACGACTCGAAGTTGGGCAGACGTAAAGGCACGACTGAGCGAACGCTTATTGTAGCGTCTAAGATGGCCAACGGAACTATCCAACTTACCGTAGGCACTCATATGTGCAGATGCAACGATGATGACATTACCGTTAGGTCTACATAACTGACGCATAGATGAAAGCGATGCGACATCATCTTCCAGGCTATCTAATAATCTCATACAAACGACACTATCGAACGATTCGGCGGGAAGTCGATCGTTCGGGCAATTCGTCAGGCAATCATGGACGAAACCTATATTGGCGTGGTCACGAAATCGCGCAGATGCGGCATCGTAACTAGGTCCGTAAGGCTCTAAGCCAACCACTCTTGAACGATCGAGCAGAAATCTGATAAAGTTGCCTGTTCCACAACCTATATCACATACGCTAGCCCCTATAAATGTGCGCATCCGGCTGTAGGTCCAGTGATTATATTCGTACAACTCGGCTAACATGCCGAGCGAATCGTAGACCTTATCTTCAACGCTAGATGTAGCATGAGAGGCATTGGCAATCAAAGATTGGACAGTCATATAAGCTGTTATCGGTCATGTAGCAGGTCGACTGTATTCACTTATTCGGACAAATACGCAACCACCACACCGGAAAATGCGCCGATAAAGTAACGCTGGTTTGCGTCCGATAGAGCAGACGTTACTCGGCGCTGCGGTCTCTGACACTCATATCATCCGTTGTAGCGGTTGTCACTAACCGTCATGAGCGGTCACCGCATCAACGACAGTTAGACTCATGTTCGATGTGGTTAGGGAGCAGACAACGCAGATGGATACGCGTTCAAATGAGAATATAAAAGCGCTAGAACCGGTTTTTCGGTTCTGGGGCTTTTCCCGAATCACGCATCACGACATGGTAGGACCGGGTTGCGTCATCAACAGCGAAAACCTGTCTACGTCCTATCCGCATTACGGAACATTGCGCTTTGCACGGGATGTATCCGAGTTGATTTGCCCGGAAGCGCACGGACCATGTCAAGCTCGACAATCGTGGTTGTACATTGATCCGTCCATCCAACCGGAGGGACAACCACTGGCGTGGCTTGAGATGTCCAATCACTGCCGATACCCAATCATCACACGAACCAGCGATAATGATTACCACTTTTGGTTCGACGTTGATCGTACTATTCGTTTCGTGCTCAATGAGGAACACCTCAGGCACACAGCGCCGTTATACGTCCGCCTGGGCATCAATCCCCATCATTTGCCCCGTCGCATGCGAGATTTAGCCTTTCACGGGATGCATACGCTTCGCCGTCTAAGCCATTCTAATGGATCAATCGGAAAAGGGTTGGCTACCGTGGATTTGTGGCGAGGATTGATTCGTCATATCGTCGAACTACGCAGTGATACAAAAGCGACACCTTGTTGGCCGGATGGCAAACAGTATGCCTGCACAGCCAGTCACGATCTCGACACTGTCGATTGTTTTATAAAACCCAAATACTTAAATCAATTTCGTACCATCGACGACGAGATGGGCATGCGAACAGCCTGGATGGTGGTTACGAGAAATATAAAGCCTGGTCGATTGGCTCTTGATGACTTACATGCATATGGTCATGAGATAGGATTTCATGGGACGGCGCATGATCATCGACTCGCGTTTGCATCACCCATCGTCATGGCACGGCGCGTGGCAGAGGTCAAAGAACTTATTTCATGTTATCAAACAGATGGGTTTCGTTCCCCCGCTTATTTACGATCGCTACGATTATTTCGTGCACTTGACGGGGTATTGGCCTATGACATGAGTATGCACGACGCTATCGAGGGCGTGTGTCGCCCTTCACCGGCGAATGAGGGATGTGGGACGTGCTATCCTTTTTTCATACGTGGTACAAATCTGCTGGAAATTCCAACTACCGTGCCGGAAGATTGGCAATTCGATTTAATGGGTATCCGTGATTGTAACACTATACTATCGGTTCAGAAAGAAAAATTGGCTCGTATTAAGCAGCGCGGTGGTATAGCCAATGTACTAACACATACTGAGCCGGCCCCTAGCACCAAGCCATATATGGTTGAAGCCTATCGACAACTCATGGCCTACATGGCTTCAGATGAGCAAGCTTGGTTTGCTACGCCGGGTGAAATTAATCGTTGGTGGCGCGTGCGTATAAAATCCATCGATCGACTGTGGGAACAAGGCATAGCCTATCCTCCTGTCTCAGCTTCCGTGCGTGACATATTCCCCGCTACAAAGCGTCGCACGACCGTGCTTCAATAATAGACTTAACGGCTTACTATCAAGTCGCAGATCGCTTCATCAACTACTTGCCTTACGGAAATAGGTTTACGTGCGCATATGAGTAGCGAACCGGCAATCTCACGCATGAGTGGCAAACGCTCAGCCGTAGCACCAAAAATCTTTACCAAGCCAATCAAAGGCCTTGGTGTAAAAGGATGAAGAAAATCAAATGGTTCAATGGAAACTGAATCGAAGCTAGTATCGACGATTTTCTCCATCAGTTTCCAACGCACGAAGGCCGTCTCTTCCGGGCTTTCCCCGGCCAATCGTCGCAGTATAGGAATTTTTCGCTGCATGGCGATTTGCGGATTCATCATATTCGGTTCAGCAAAAGCCATGCGCCCACCTGGTTTGAGCACACGATACATTTGAGCCAATGCCGTAGGTACATCGAGATGATGCAAGATGCTCGAACCCACAACGGCATCGAACGTCTCGTCTTCATAAGAAAGCGCTTCTGCATCATCGATACGAAATGTTACGCTACCAGGAATGTGCTTCGATTCGGTATGGGCCAGTAAATCCGGTGAGACATCGATGGCATCGACATCACATCCGACGGCTGCGAACTCCCGTGTGAATAGACCTGTTCCACATCCTATTTCAAGAACGCGCATATCGGACGTAAGGTGTGCCGCTTTGATGATAAGTTGTGCGCGGCGCACGGCACGCTGACGCCCTGCCGGCGAAGCCCAGTTCCAGACGGTCTCTGCCTTCTCAGCGATCACTTGGCCATGCTCTATTTCGCCGGGACGTACCATACCGATTGCTCCTTCGTTTTCGGGCAATTCACTGTGGATACTATCGGACAGTTCTATAGCACCCCTAAGAAACGACACCGAGATCGACATTTCATCATGGTCGATAATACGAAAAAGACATTAATCGTCGGCTTTGTGTTCCGATAAAAGAGCTATGTCACAAGTAAGCGCTTGCCCTGCGCCATCTCCATTACGGAATCCATCCAATAGCCACGTAGCTGCTGCGCTGACGTCTACATCCTCCAATGAGCGTGTATGGCCTTGGGAACGCGTGGCCATTGCCGCTACGCTCGCGCTAGCAGCATGGTTTCGCTTAGACGACTTGGGATTTAGTAGCCTTTATCATGCGGAGGCCTGGCGGGCCAACTGGTCATATCACAGCGTTCCTGAACAAATGCGTCGATTTCCTCCCCTGCAATACGCCATGCTATGGCTATTGCAACACACGTTTGGTCGAGGGGAATGGTTATTGCGTCTACCTGGCGCGCTGGCAGGTATTTTTTCCGTGGCTCTCGTTTATGGTTTCACGCGGCGATTATTCAGTGTACGTGCGGCTATGATCGCTGCCATATTCGCGGCAGGACACCCCGTACTCATAGAACAAGCACGTCAGATGAAAGTGTTCGGACTTGAAGCACTCACGGTAGTGGTCATGGTGTGGACTGCCTGGAGATTATTCGACAAGCCCAACACACGCAATTTGAAAATATATACCATCGTGACGATCGTGTGCATGTGGTTCACGTTTAGTGGGGTATTTATTCTGGGCGCATGGTGGCCCATTATTGTTTGGCAGTGGTTTCGTAGAAAGACGGAATCAAGCCATAACATGAGACCACTAGTGATCGCATCGATCCTGCTTTTGATGGCGGGTATGGCGTGGTATATCTGGTTACTGGGCAATAACTACGTGACAGTGACGCGCGACTACTATTTCGCCTCTGAAGAGAAAGCATGGCCAAGCAGTTATACACCATCACAACTGGCCTGGTGGATCTTCGATAGCTGCTACGGTTTACTCAGATACACTCTCGGTGTGACACACACGTGGGCACCGCTGGGCACAGCTATCGGTATGCTCAACCTATTAGCCCTAACGGCTGGGCTGTGGTACATATGGATGAGAAAGCGTCCCTTGACGATTTTCCTGGTGTTGCTCGTCTCGATTGCCATGCTGGCTGGTGTTTTGAAGAAATATCCGTTTGGTGAATTCAGGATGATGACTTTTTTCGTACCTCTCACCGCAGTGGTGATTGGTGTAGGTTTGAGCGAGATCATCAGGAAGTTGGGTGCCTCACCGGTGACGTTCATCTTAATTGGCGGCTGTTTGCTGATTGCCCCGGCCAGAGCAGCCAAAGCTTCACTGTCCACACCCGTCACCTATGAACATGTGCGCCCGGTATTTGAGTACATTGAAACGCACAGGCAACCCCAAGATGCGCTTTTCATTTACTATCCCGTGGACGACGCATTTGCCTATTATTGGGACGACGATAGCGTTCCCGTATTGGTGCAACCACGCGCTGATCGAGACCAATTCGAGATATTCTGTCAACGATTCGATCAATGGATACAGCAGCAGCATCGCGTATGGTTCGTCTTTACGCACAATTGGGGGACGGAACGCGAAGATTGGATCGGTCATTTGCAGAGGACGTACACCACGCTGGATGTATTTCAAAACAACGACGCTTCATGCCATTTATTTTCTAGCGCAAGCTCTAGTAAACCGTAATGTTCGATAAACCCGGTTTCTTCAGACCAATCCGAGCGGCGAGCGCGAGCGACCCGTGTCTTCGGATATCCCTTCGGGCCTGGATTCTTCTTTGGGTTGCGGTGTCTAGTCGTGTGATGCGTATGGTCAGAGCACCTGGCGCAAGCCTGGTGACACGATGGCAGGTTAGCGCGAATGACTTCGTTAACGCAAGTGAACTTGTTGACGTGCGCTAGTCCGCAGGCTTGCGCCGTGCGGCTCTGATTTGGAGTGTCCCCCATCCTTTGGGTACTCCCAAAGGATGGGGCACCCACGCGAAAGTAAGATTCTACAGATTCGTCATGTCTGCGTATGTGAGTGGGCATGACGTTGAGCGTATATCATCGACTCCCCCAGGTCCAAAAAACAGGACCTGGGCCACCCACCGGTAGTGCCAATGGCTTCAGGGATTGATGTCAAGAAGACCGACGATGTGCGTTAGCTGGGGGATGATTAATTTTTCGATGCCCAGCTCGACGGCTTTTGTCGATCCCGGTAGGCAAAAGATTGCTGTGGTGGCCATCGATCCAGCCACGGCGCGGGATAACATGGCCGCGGCGCCGATTTGTTGAAAGCTGAGCATACGAAACAATTCGCCGAACCCATCGATCCGCTTATCCAACAAGTATGAGACGGCCTCGACCGTCGTATCACGCGGGGCAAGCCCTGTCCCGCCTATCGTGATGACTGCCTGACAGGAAGTATCTGCGCTCCACTGACGAACGAGGGAGGCCACCTCATCAGGTTCATCGCGTACAATCTCGTAGTGTAGAACTTTATGGCTAGCTTGGGTTAGTCGCTCACACGCCCATCGTCCACTACGGTCGGTACTCTTGGTACGTGTATCGCTGACGGTTAATACGCCGCAGTTCACTGTTGTCGGATCGGATGCTCGATGCAGATCGTTAGGCATCATGTTTTTTATTCATACCTCTTGGGCGTCTCATTTTATAATTATGTACAATCTTACATGCCTACCATACGCCGGCAATGAAGAGAACTATTTTAGCGGAGCAACACCATGTTTGCTGCGCATGTCATTCACCGTTGACCATAGCTTGTGGTCTCGACGAAGAAAGCTGATAACACCTGAGGTCGTCAAGCCCAGCGCAGATGCGGCTTCAGAGATTCTCGCCGAAGCGGCATCGATCACGTCGAGAAGCTCGGCTACGACGAGGGGATAGTCCGGATTTTTGATGTTGACCGAAAGCCCCCCGCCTGATTGGCAATAGCTGCAGATGATCTCACCGACTTGTCCGCTTTCCAGGTACACAGCAAGACGGTAACGATAGGCAATCATCAAGCGTAGTCGAAAAATCGCGTGGCGTTTGTTGACATGTTGGGATCGATCCTCTTCTGCAATCGCCATTAGCTTAGAAGGTAGATGGCGAAGGCGTACAGCTGAGCAGGTCTTATTGCGTTTCTGACCACCCGGCCCTGACGCCCGATAGACGTCTATTTCGCACTGACTGAGCAAAGTGGGGTCATCTCGCAATAATAGCGTTCTCACGGTGACAGGATTTGATTCTGATGACGTTGACACGATAGTACACTCTACTTCACCACCTCCATGCGTCATAGCAGAGAGTTATGTGAATATCGGACGCTCCGCATCTACCCGGTGAATGCTATACTACCTCCGAGCGTTCCCGGGGAGGAGTAGCCACAAGTCTACGCCACGCTCAACCGATAATCCATTCAGTGTAGCGAAAGTTATCCCGGTCCATCGGTCTAGAGTCGATGTGTGAGATCACCATGAAAATGCGTGTTGTAAAAGCGATATGTGCGTCGATAGCTGCCTCTGCGGTTATCTTTGGTTGTAGTACGAATCTTCAAACTACCGGCGGTGATGCTGATGGCTCAACATCAACAGCCCCCACCGGTTCGCCCATCGTTGATAGCCAATTCAGCGAGGCGCCAATATCACCTGGTGGTACCGGTGGTGTCATTGTCGAAGGCATCAACGAAGATGGAGAAGCGGTCGGAGAGGAAACCCGAAGCTTCTTCGAAGCATTTCAGATAGACCCCACCGCAGAGGATACCGCCGGCCCCAAGTTTGTTGTGGCAGGCGATGTCAATCAGGATGGCTTGCTTGATCTGGTCAGTGCGTGGAACCAATCTCAACCAATCCAACTACATCTACAACAACGCGATGCCAATGACAATGTTTCGTTTAGAACAGTGACGATTGCCGGTACCACGCCCATAGCCGTAGTTGCCGGCGTTGAACTTGGACAGATCAATGATGATGGTTGGCTTGACATCGTCGTATTGGTCAAGGCTACGGGTATTGTTGGACTTTGCCCACCTGTGATTCCAGGCGATCCACCCAGTGTGATTAGTAATCTCGAAGGCGAAATTATCGTGTTGTTTAGCCCCGGCGTTGCATCACAAATCCCTGATGGTGATACATGGCAAGAAATGATTCTTGTCAATCCATTTGTACAAGACCCTTGGGTCCACAACCAATTCCCCGGCAACCAGGAAGTGGAATTTGAACAATCCAAAACAGAGCCTGAATGGGCCGGCTTTACGGCCCTGCTGGTGGATGAATTTGATGGCGTCGCTGGTGACGACATCATCGTCGCACTTAATCCCGGGGACTGCGAAACGTTAGGGCAAAGACCGCCGACAACCACCGTTGATCTATGGACTAATCCCGGACCGGGTTTGGCTAACAACAGCGCGCTATGGGGTGCCCCACCACCTAGCGGACAATCGAGGAACGTACCCATCACGATCATGGCTGACGCACCGCAGGTGAAAGATATTGAAGCTTTAGATGTGGACGGTGACGGCGATCTTGATGTGGTCGCTACGTATACCAACTCGATTAGTCTTAACGTGCGGTGGGCGAGAAATCCATTTGTGCCTCACGCCACAGGTGGTGCGGGAGGTACGGCTGAGGTGATTCGCGGCTCTGATGATGGTTGGCGATTCTTCGCCAGTGGATGGCAGGAAAGGCCTATTGGACAAATCGATACAGCCGCAGACGTACTGACCATTGGCGATATTGATCAAGACGGATTTGAGGATGTCGTCGTCCGATCAACGATTGGACAAATCGTTCAATGGTTCCGTCGTCCCAATGCGTTGACGATAGAGCCGGAGTTTCCGCCGAACGATCCGATCCCTGATCGCTTCAACTTCCCTTGGCCGGTCTTTACACTGACGGAGTTCAGTGGCCAATCACCCGAAGCGATTGCCCTTGGCGATGTGACCGGTGATGGACAACTTGATCTGATGGTAGCGGCTGAGGGCGCCGTGTTCTGGTACGATAGCACTACCAATGGCAGCGTCTTCGACCCGTGGGCGTCCAATACGATCATCCAAGACTCGCCTAGCGGGGTTGATAATGGTGCACAGGCCGGAGCCACTCCACCTACAGCTGGTGCGGGTGTCGGCGTGAACGCGGTTGATGTGGACACGCACATTAACAGCTTACTGATTGTCGATCTGGATGCTGACGGTCGAAATGACATTATCGGCACGCTCGACCGCCGTAGCGGCACTGGCCTAAGTGATGATCGTCTCGTCTGGTACCGTAACATCCGCGAGGTTGATACTACAGCGCCGTAGTATAAGCCGTTGCTTCTGATTTGACCTGGTTTTGTGTCTCGAAGCGCTTGGGATGTCAACGTGCATCACGAGTAAGCTAGCGCTTACCCATCACATCACGCAGTCTACCAAACAACAAGAACGCTGTTGCGATTAATCCCACCGACATCACCATGAGCACATTGCGGGTCTGCTTGTCGCAAAATATACGGTCATAGTCAAACGGAGGCAGCCAGGAAGTTACAGATGATACAATAGCCGGCGGCTCCACTCGTTTGGGTATGAAACCATCAGGCGGCTCAATAGAGGGCGCCATGTTTTGCACGTATACCGTCTTGTCATCGATGCCACGAAAGCCCAACTCCCGACGAGCTAGGCGACCTATGACGGCAGGGTCGCTGTGTATCGCATCTAATAACCGCTGCTCATGCGTAAGAGACTGCTCCAATTGCCGACTATGATATTGAGCTTGCTGCTTGGCTAATTGCAAATCTTCGTACGTCCGCCATTCCGGCAATAGCACACACGCAGCCAACACCGTCAGTCCCATCCCGCTTAGCAACCAAAAAGTCACCGCCGCTACCCATCCTTGAGTGGATGGCTCGTTGACATGGTCAGGTGCAAAGGCGTACTTCATCTATGATTTATTCCAATATTGGCCGCCGTACATGGCAGCATCACCCAGATGGTCTGCGATGCGTAGCAGACGATTGTACTTAGCTATACGATCGCTACGACATAAGCTGCCGGTTTTGATTTGCCCGGCGTTGGTGGCTACGGCGATGTCTGCAATCGTCGTATCCTCCGTTTCACCACTACGATGACTAATGACCGCCGTCCATCCGTTACGCATGGCTAAGTCAATCGCGGCGAATGTTTCAGTTAAAGTGCCAATTTGATTCACTTTGATTAAAATGGAATTAGCGCTGCCGCATTCGATGCCACGGGCAAGTCTTTTGGTATTGGTTACAAATAGATCGTCACCCACCAACTGCACTTTATCACCAAGCGCCTGATTGAGTTTGCCCCAACCATCCCAGTCGTCTTCGGCGAGGCCATCCTCAAGGCTACGAATCGGGTATTTCTCACACCAGCTCATCCAGTGATCGATCATCTCATCTGAGGAAACTTTGCGATTGGGATCTGACTTGAAAAAGCAATACTGTCCAGACGTTTTGTCGAACATCTCCGACGAAGCCGGGTCGAGCGCAATGTACACATCCTTACCAAGTTGATAACCCGCCGTCTTGACGGCTTCGGCAATTAGTTCGAGCGCTTCTTCATTTGATTTTAGATTCGGCGCAAAACCTCCTTCATCGCCAACGGACGTATTATAATTTTTCTTATTGAGGACGTTTTTGAGCGTATGAAAAATTTCCGCCCCTATGCGCAGGGCTTCGGGGAAGGTCTCCGCCCCCCACGGTTGAATCATAAATTCTTGAAAATCGACGTTATTGTCTGCATGTTTGCCACCGTTGAGAATATTCATCATGGGTACGGGCAACACATGGGCTTTGGGTCCGCCTAGATAACGAAACAAGGGCAATTGACAAGATGAGGCCGCAGCTTTGGCGGTAGCGAGAGATACAGCCAAAATCGCATTGGCGCCAAACTTGGCCTTGTTTTCCGTACCGTCCAAATCGATCATCGCCTGATCGACGTCCTCCTGATCCGTGGCATCCAAGCCGAGCACGCATTCGCATAGATCAAGATTGATATGCTCGACGGCTTTTTTCACACCTTTGCCGCCATAACGTGACTTATCCCCGTCGCGCAATTCAACGGCTTCGTGTTCCCCGGTGGATGCGCCGGACGGAACCGCCGCTTCACCGTAGCTTCCATTCTCTAATACGACCGTGGCTTCCACCGTGGGAAAACCGCGAGAATCGAGAATTTCACGCCCTTCTACATGAACGATTGTGGTAGACATTTCATCTCCTTAGTCTGTTTAGGTACGTATGGTTTACATGATATCGTCATCGCACCGTGAATATCTCCATCGTTACATCGAATTATTCAGCAAGCGACTCTCGTATTGATCTATGGCGAATATAAATTGACCAATGGAATGGTCAAGGTTATATCGCATCATGAGCGGTTTCTTTTCTCGATGAAATACGTGCTAGGGTACTGCATGAGTTATTGCGAATGACCAATATTGTCCAGGCTAAACATATTCGTGTGGAGTTCGGCCCAACGGTGGCTGTACGCGACATATCGTTTGATTTAGCCGGCGGTCAATTGCTTGGATTGGTCGGTCCCAATGGTGCGGGCAAGACCACATTGCTTCGGGTTCTGGCGGGTTTACATGCGCCGACGCGCGGCGCAGGATATGTGATGAGTAAGCCCGTGCTGGGCATGCACGAAGTCGTCCGTCATCACATCGGCTTTGCCCCCGATACCCCACCGGTGTACGAAGAACTTACCATCGAACAGTTTCTTCGCTTCATCGGGCAAGCTTATGGATTGGACAAGGACGAAACAAACGAACGCCTCGACTTTTGGCTGGAACAGCTCTGGCTAACTGATAAACGCACTACAGAAATAAAGAATCTTTCCCGCGGCATGCGCCAGCGCATCACGTTGGCGAGAACTTTTTTGCCCCAACCACATGTACTCCTGCTGGATGAACCGTTGGCCGGATTGGACCCGGCTGGGCGTATCCAACTTCGCAACGTGCTGATGATGTTATGTAATCAGGGGTGTGCGATGATCGTTTCATCACACATTCTTTCCGACCTAGAGGAGGTCGCCACCCACGTCGCGATCATTGAACATGGCAGTATTCTTCGCTGGTCGGAAACCAGCGCCATGCACCACGAAGAGGAGCATCGACGCACGTACAGTCTTACAACACTCGACAATCCCTCATCGCACACGGCAACACTTGAATCGATCGAGGGTGTCACTAACGTGATTGTGGATGGCCGAACATATACGCTTGACTATCATGCAGGGGATGAACATGCAGCGGAACTGCTACAACTGATCACGCAACAACGCATACCAGTATGCGCGTTCGGTATGGTCAAGACCACGCTTGAACAGGCATATCTAAAGGCTGGCTTGCAACAGGTAGACTGATGAGCGAACGATTTCAATTACCCGTAGCCATGATTAGCGTTCAGTATCACTTGCTCGGCAAGCATTCCCGAGTTTTGGGTATGAGTATACTCTATGCCAGTGCCTTAGTCGTCGGTTTTCTCGTCATGTTGCGGTTGCGGCGTTCGCAGTCTATCGCGGACGTTTCTTCATCTGCCATTTATGTCATTACGGCGGTACAATCGCTATTCGCTATTCTTGGTGGGGCTAATGCCGTATATCGCGCCATGTTGAGAGACTATGAATCCAAGATGATGGAATCTCATCGCTTAACACCTATGACCAATGTAAGTGTCTCGCTTGGATACACGTTTGGGTCGACCCAGCAAATTATGGCCCTATTACTCGTGAACTTGGCTTTTGGGAGCGTCATGACCGTTCTAGCAGATGGTTCGCTGCCCGTTTGGCTTTTGGGTAATCTACTTCTTTTTTCCGGCGCAATCACCATTTGGACGATGGTCGTGTTCTCCGGTATGAGGTTGGCTAAACCAATTTCCCCCTCTCCCTTGCTGGTTGGTGTTAGCCTACTGGCGATACCGATGACTCTCTTTCCCGGCGCGGGACTACTGTGCGGCGCTTATTCCGTCTTGCTGTCCGGTTTGATTATGACAGGCAGCCAACCTGTCGGTCCTGCAGCTGCCATCGTTGTCGGCGCAGTTAATATCTTCTTTGCTATATTCTGGTTATTAGCCGCATCGGCTAAATATAGACGTCCTGACTTACCTGCTTTGAATGCTGTACGTGGTTTAGCGTTTATGGTGTCCTGGCTAACCTTGGCAACCATTGGAATCCTCGTTTACGACTATGTGACGAAGAGTACCATGCGTTGGGCACATGAGCCAAACATAGTTCTAGGCCAATGGATTGCCACGATGATCGGGGCTTTATTGATTGGCGCATTCATCATGAACGGCGCGGTCGCCTGCGGGATGGCCGTCCGTCGCGGCGCAGCACCACGCGGTTGGGGAGACCGCGTACCGCATGGTCTTGTCGCCATACTGATCACTATAGCGATATGTATGATCATGGCGGCCTGCGGGTTATCTTTATGGAAAAATTGGCTAGTCGTTGATGGTAAGCTCACACTTTCCGCCGCCCTGTACGCGTGGGATTTTTGTCTGGTTGCATGTTTGACAGCCATGCTATCGATTAGGGGCTGGTTGATCATGGTCTATGCCAAGGCAAAGAAGCCAAAGTATGGCACCGTATTTGTGTTCTTGATGCTCTGGTGTGCGCCCATGGGTTTTGATTTATTGCGTGCGGGGTACGCAAACAACTTTCAAGATGAGCCTCAAATGTCCTGGTTATTCGCCTGCTCACCGGCAGGTACGATCGCCGCAGTTTGGGCGGACATGGGCCTCAAGCTCTTACCCGGCATTCTCGTACAAGCTGCCATAGCCGGTTTATTGTCTATGGTGGGCTGGCGTTATGCCCGAAAAACCATGTTGCCGGAGTTAGTCAATACCGCCAACTAACGAATACGATTACTGACATGCATGTAACGCTTAGTTCATTGATATGGGTAGCTGCGATAGCGACACAGGCAAATCACATGCCACCGTTACAGGCTGGCATGTGGCGTGCTTGGCTTGATAGTCCCGGCGGACAGCTTCCATTTATCATGGACCTATTGCATGTTGGCGACACATGGCGGGTGGTCATTCATAACGGTCGGGAACGTATCGACATCCCTACAGTGACGGTAAGTGGTAACAAGCTAACGCTTAGTTTTGATCATTACGATTCTACCATCATCGCCAAGATTGCATCTGATGGTAAATCTTTAAGCGGCGCCTGGCGAAAGCAAGGTCGGGATAAGAACGTTTCGACTTTACCCTTTTATGCGACCGCCGGCCAGGGGAATCGGTTTTTACATATTAACGACAGTGCGAAAAACGTAGTTCCAGACCGAAATGTGACCGGTCGTTGGCTGGTACATTTTTCCAAGAGCAACGACCCGGCTATCGCACTATTCAAACAACAACCCAGTGGCGCGGTCACTGGCACGGTGATGACAACCACCGGCGATCACCGTTTTCTCGAAGGTGATTTCAACGGATCACACCTTCGACTTTCCGTTTTTGATGGCGCACATGCTTTTTTGTTTCACGCTGTGTGGCAGGAAGATGGCACGCTACAAGGTGATTTCTGGTCACGAGATGTATGGCATGAAACGTGGACCGCCAAGCGCGACGAACAAACCAAGCTACCGGATGACTTTAGACAAACTAAAGCTATAGAAGGAGTCGACCTGAAGGCACTTTCTTATCGTGATCTTCACGGTAATATCGTATCACTAGGCGACGAAGCTTTCGCGGGCAAGGTGATGCTACTCGAAATATTTGGTAGCTGGTGCCCCAACTGTCACGACGCCTCACAACTGATGGTTGAGTTGGACAACATGTATCGAGATCGTGGGCTGCAAATTGTCGGTCTAGCGTTTGAGCTAACCGGTGATTTCACACGAGACGTTCGACAGGTGCGCCGATTCGCAAAAAAACACGGCGCAAGATACACCATACTAATTGCCGGAATCTCCGATAAAGCGACCGCATCTAAGCAAGTACCGATGATTGATAAAATACGCTCCTATCCGACGGCTATTTTCGTAGACCGCAAGGGCATGATTCGTTACGTACACACCGGCTTCACCGGCCCGGCTACCGGTCAGACCTATGAAGCTTTGCGATCCTCTTTCAAACAGCGCATTGAAGCACTACTTAGCGAATGAGCTGCAGTGCCAACATAACATTAAGCCCCCTCATGCTCTTTCTTAGTCGCGTCCGCACTATCATCCGTTTTACCCAATAGGTATTTATCGAACCAGCCGAGGTACCATTTCATTTTGGCTTTGCGATGCGTATAGGTGGTTAATCCATGACCCTCATCCGGATACACGACCAATTCCGTAGGCACGTTGAGATAATGTTTTAGCGCTCGATACAACGTTCGACTATGGGCCGGCGGTACACGCGGATCATTTTCGCCCACATGAATGAGCGTGGGGGTTTTCACTTGGCCCAGATTATATATCGGTGATCCTTTATGATACGCACCGGGCTTGGTCCACGGCTGACCTTGCATGAAGTTAATCACATGCCCGGGGGTATCCTCTGTGCCCCACTGAATAATTTGGTCCAACACCCCCGCCCCACTGCTAGCTGCTTTGAATCGATCCGTCGTTGTAATCAAACAATTAGTGAGATACCCGCCGTTGCTCCAGCCCATCACGCCAAGTCGATCAGGATCAGCTATCCCATCAGCCACCAATTGGTCAACCCCGGCAAGAATATCTTTAACTTCGATATCATTTTCTCGACCGATCAAATCTGTCAAGAACTTGTCACCATAACCTGTAGATCCACGATAGTTGGGACTGAGCACGGCATATCCTTTAGAGGCTAGTAAGGTTCGGCCATAGATCCAAAAGCGTAATTCGTGATGTGTAGCGGATGTCGGCCCCCCGTGGATTTCAACCACCGTTGGCAGGGGCTTGCCTGGCTGATAGTCCGCAGGTAGTTCGAGAATCCCTTCCACTTCATCACCGCCTGCTCCCTTCCAATGATATCGCTTGATTTGTGGTATAATCCAGGTATCCACCTGAGGGTTGATGTTCGTCAAGCGATCCACACTGCCCGGCGAATTGACGATAAACGCATCCGGAGGGTGCGTCGTGGTTGACAGCACCACAGCTAACTGATTACCGGTTTTCGCATAACTGTAGGCGCCAACGACCGCGTCTACCGGTGTGCGAGGTACTGCTGCAACTTGTACACCCCCTTGCATGGTCAACATGCAATATAGACGCTTCGTGGCTTTGATGTCACCGAGAAAACAAAGTTCGCGCGTCTCACCACGAAAATGTGTAGTACCGCCGATCACTGTTACATCAGCGGGGTGATCAAGTTTTTGTATGTTGGGCCGATCATCTCGCCACTCCAGCAAATAAATCTGCGGCGAATAGCCGTCATAGGACACGGTAAAGGCCAGCGCATCGCCATCCGCAGAAAAGGTTACGGCATCCAACCAGCCATGAGGTACGGGGTGGTCATCACGCCAGCCATCGGGCGTGACGTTTGTCACCTTCTTGGTCGCCATATCGTACACGTCAATCTGAGACCAACCCTCATTGGTTAATAGCGTATTGTCCGGCGTGGTGAGCATGGCAATGCGTCGCTCATCAGTCGTCACATCGAATGAAGTAATGTATCGATGCTCATCAACGAGTTTCTCACTGCGCCATTGAACCAAATCAAGCTTCCAAAGTTGAGAGAAATCATCCACCCCATGTGCATATTTTAATGATTTGAACTTTGTACGAAGATCGTTCCACTCGTCCTCTACCACTTCAACAGACGTAGTGTAATAAAGCGATTGTCCATCATCAGAAAGAACGAACTGTACGATGCCATCATCGACGCGCGTCACCGGAAACAGCTCTCCGCCATCCACGGCTATGCGCCACACCTGCTTCTTGCCGTTGTAGGGAGGATCAGTTTCGTCGCCGCGTTTTCGACTGCTGGTGAAGTAGATAAATTTCCCATCAGCGCTCCACTTGGGTGACGAATCCGCCGCACGATCAAAGGTCAGCCGTTTGACTTTCTTCGTCGCTACTTCAACCTGCCAGAGATCCATATTGCGTTTTTCCGCCGGTGGCTCCCATCGCGTTTCGCTGTATACCAGATATTTACCATTCGGTGAAAGTTGACATCCTGTCATGACACCTAGCGAAAAATAATCCTCAGCCTCAATTTTATGCGTTCGATCTGCCAGGCCAATGGATGTTAGAGAACCGAAGAAAAGAACGAGCATAAACGCACAAGTATTTCGACGGGTAAATAACACGGTAAAGTCCTCCAGATTAGGCGTT
This sequence comes from Planctomycetota bacterium, assembly GCA_024276605.1. Classification (GTDB taxonomy): domain Bacteria; phylum Planctomycetota; class Phycisphaerae; order UBA1845; family UBA1845; genus JAJRPG01. The sequence goes on from JAJRWX010000092.1 coordinate 48,747, forward strand.
GCTTATGGTGAGTCACTATCTAGTAATTTTTTCAATACTACGTAGCAACATAACAATTGACGACGGTCGTCGCAAGGGATTGAACCATCGTCGAGCATCTAGCAGGTCTAGAGCTTCAGCCCGCACGGTGTTTCTAAGCACAACGCACTATTTTCATCATTGAACCAGCACATATAAATGACGCAGGTTTCAATGTTTTTAGCATCCTTCGTTTTTAGCTTATCACTTGTTTGAAGCCATCTTCCGGGAAATGATGAGTATTGACCGTTACGCAATAAAAGAGCTTGCTCTAATCGTCTGGACCATCGTCTGATTTGTCGACCTGTGAGGTCGTTAATGGCACTAACGGTTTAATGGAAGCCCTGTTATCACTGTCGGGTTTTGCCTGTGAAGTGCGACATGGTTTGCCCGAGCTGCAACCGCACCCGGCCTCGGCACCTAGTGATTTACGTATCCATCGCACGGCAAAAAACAGTGCGATACCCGCTAGTACTAAAGCTATCCAATCCTGACCGCTCATCAGCGTTTATCCACATAAAAGCAAGTACATCATTGGGTTCACTAAGAGTCGGGCAATAGCCCGACCTACGTGTTCATCAGCGATTCCTTATACGAGCCAACGAGACGCCATCACATAGGTCAACCATGCCCCTATATACGCTAGCGAGGTCATGTAAGCAAAAGTAAACACCGGCCAACGCCACGATTGTGTTTCGCGTTTAATGGCCGCCAAAGTACCGCCGCACTGACAACAGAGTGCAAAAAACACCATGATCGATAACGCCACTGGGAGATTATAGATCGGTTTACCATCAGGATGTTGCGACATGCGTAATTTTTCTCGCAAACCGACCGACCGCTCATCTTCGTTTTCACCTAGGTTATAAATCGTACCCATCGTGGCAATCATCACCTCTCGCGCAGGAAACGCGGCGATGACAGCCGTCCCCATCTTCCAATCCCAGCCAAGCGGTGCAACCATCGGTTCAATCCAATGCCCCATGCGCCCGAGGATACTCTGCCGAAGATACTCACCCGCCTGATCTTGGTCTATGCGAGACAGTTGCACTTTCATCTGCTGATTGAGTTCATCCAAACGATTTGCTTTATCACTGCCTGTCACATCGCTCGACTGCGCCAATTGCGACATCGCATCTTCAAGCTCGACCGTAACTGCTTGTCTTTGCGCATCATGGGCAGTGGCAATTGACTGAGCGTGTGGATAATAACCCAACGCCCAAATAACTATGGTGACAGCAAAAATAATCGTCCCGGCGGAAACACAAAATTCTCGTGCTTGTTCATAGGCTCGATGAAAAACAGTACGCACCTTGGGCCAGCGATAAGGGGGCATCTCCATCAAAAAAGGTTGAGGATCGCCCGTAAGAATCGTCCGCTTTAATAGTAACGCCATAGCAATAGCCACTACCGTCCCTACCATATACATCCCCAGCAATACCAGTGCCTGCACACCTATCACCCCGCCGAGCAATTGCGTGTCGGGAACAAAGGCACCAATAAACAGCATGTACACAGGTAAGCGGGCCGAACAACTCATCAATGGTGCAATGAGCATCGTGATAATACGAGCGCGACGATCAGATATGGTGCGCGTGGCAAGAATACCAGGCACAGTACAAGCAAACGACGACAACAGTGGAATAAATGATTTACCACCTAATCCAATAAACCCCATCCATCGATCGAGCAGAAACGCTGCCCTGGCCATATATCCACAATCTTCCATCACCGCTAAGAACAAAAACAAAATGATAATTTGCGGTAGAAATACAAGCACCGCGCCCACACCGGCAATGGCGCCATCAACCATGAGACTTTGAAGTGGACCGGCGGGCAACCACCAAGCCACCATCTCACCAACAGCAGCTATCGCGTAGTCAACCGCATCCATAATCGGCGTGGACCACGCATAAATGGATTGAAAGCACGCGCCCATCAATAACATCAAAATGGCCAGTCCCATTACGCGATGGGTAAGCATTCGATCAGCTTTCGCCGAGATCGATTGTCCTCTTTGGCCTCGACTGACCGCTTCGTCAATGACACGATCAATCCACGCATAGCGTACCCGGCCTTCTATTGCAGCCAGCGGTTCACCCTGTTGCGTAATCACGCTTCGCTGTGTGTCGAGTAACGATCGAAAATCCTCGCCGCACCGATCCGACCATCGCCGTTCGTGATAGCCGCCATCGCATAGTAATGTTTGAAGAAACTCAGTATTGAGCGAATAACGATCTTTACCATTAACCGCTTGTGACACACCCACACTCAAGGCTTCCACTGCTTGCAACAACGAAGAAGGCCAATCCAGATCAACGGTTACACTGGGCGCTTTCTCCGACTCATCGATAGCACGACAAAGTGTCTCTAGTCCAATCTGCTTGGTAGCCACCACGGGAACTACCGGGCAACCTAGCATGACGGACAACTTGTCCACATCAACATGAATGCGAGACTTTTCGGCTAAGTCCACCATATTCAATGCGATAACGGTCGGTCGTTTCAATTCCAGAATTTGGGAAACGAGAAACAGATTGGCACGTGGGTTAGTCGCGTCAACGACAATGACAATCACATCGGGCACACGCTTGTCGGACAGATCGCCCAATAGCGCATCCAACACAATCGCTTCATCAGCAGAGTGTGCAGCTAAACTATACGTTCCGGGTAAATCGAGCAACGTGAGATGTGTTGCGCCATGTTGGTTTCGAATTTGTCCCGTATGTGTTTCTACGGTGACACCAGGATAGTTGCCAACTCGACAACGAAAACCTGTCAAGGCATTAAAAAGTGTGGTCTTGCCTGTGTTGGGATTACCGGCCAGGGCGACCAGCTTCTCGCGACTAGCCTGGTGTTGCTTAATGAAGGTAGCCATGCGTGCAAATCAGCTCGTTAGTGCCAATGCCCTGCGCATTCGTAACAAGCAAAAGCAAGATAATAATAAAGCCCTATTAATATCTCAAAAAAAAGGAGAGTCGAACTCATGGTCCCTGACGATCAGCTTCCACCATTTGCCGAAAGTAGGATCACTTCCTGATGACCAAGCCCTAAGCCGACCAGCCGGTCATCGATGCGCACGATACATGGCTTACCGCAACGAACCATAGTAAGCTCAGCACCACCTACGAACCCCAAGTCTGCCAAACGTTTCGCTCCTGCTCGCTGATTGCTAATGGCAGCAACAAAAGCTGAATCACCCGCCTGAAGATGTCGCAGATTTCGAACTTCTCGACTGACCATAACCGTCTCCTCACATCCAAGCCCAGAGCCAACCCATAGATTGAACGATCAATGCCACCCTGTCAATAGTTGAGACTGAGTCTCACTAAAATACCGCCCAAACAGATACCTTTACTCCAGCATATTGTGTACCGTCAGATTATAGTAAATAGATTCGCTTGTGTATGATCCTGTATCGGCGGTTCAATGATGGCACCCAATCGCCCTATTATCCGTAAGTGCATCTTACCGCGAATTTTTAATTGCAGTATTACTGGACGATGGATACCTCGTAAGTCCGTTACAATGGCCAAGTTATGCGTCGGGTGGCATGGGTAAGTCCCGATGTATCCCGACTATACGTCGGGATACATCGGGACTTACCCGTGTAGCTCCGGTGGCCACCACGGGCAAAAAAAGCCTTGCCCAT